>CAIJFI010000008.1 GCA_903819975.1 uncultured Bacteroidota bacterium
CCTTTTTATAAGCTTTTTAATATCTATTAATTCATTTAGTCAAATTGTTTTTTCAAATGACTTTGATGTAATTAAAAATAATAAACAAAAATATATTAATCAACCTTTAAGTATACTACTTAATGATATTGAACATGTGGTAAAAAAAGCAAGTATAGTTAGGCCCAACAAATCACTCAATCGACCATCAGAATTTGTATTTTATAATATTACACAAGTACAATATGATAGTTTAATCTATTTTCATAAAAAATATAGTGCTATAATTGTACCTGTAAAGGAAAATTTGTTTTTTGATTATGCTGAAAGAAGAATTTTTGAATATAAAAATTGGCCTAAAAGCGACTTAGATATTTTTAAACAATCATTAGTCATTGACATATATTTTGTTAATTAAACTTTATTATTGCCATTGATAATTTAATATTAATGATGTTTAGCGAGTATAGATTTAACTACATGTTTATAAAAATTAATATAGTTTATAATATAAATCCCAATTAATATTATCTTTCGGACTTCTTTCTCCTGTTATATTTTTTGCTAACGAATCTAAAGATGTTTTTGAATTTAGTGCACTTTCATAGTCTTGGATATAATTAGCAAAAAACAATATATAATCCTTCTTATCCCTATAAGAATAACTGTTTATTTCAAAGAATTTATATATAGCATGATCAATAACCTTTTTTGGAAATCTTGGTGGTATACAAAGTTTTACTTTTTTTTCTAATGGTTTTGCAGGTATTACTAAACCATTAGAAAATATCATATCAACCTCGTCTTTTGTTAAAATGGGTTTGAACTGATTATTAATAGATTTTTCAAATTGTTCTTTAAATAAGAAAGAGAAGAAGTGTTTAATTTCATCTATACTCATTTTACCATCAATCGTTTTACTTTTTTTAGCTTCCCAATGATCTTCTATAAGATTACTAGTATTTTCTACACTATCTATTTCTACTACATCTTCTTTATCAATTAAGGCCAGATTAATATTATTTACTTTAATCCATTGCAGTATTTTGTCATTTATTGACGGCAAAAGATAGGAAATGCTGTCTTTTGATGTTAATCTATGAAGGAAGTAACCATATTCTTCTTTGTTGCCATAATAGTTATCACATAATTGAAAGTCTAAAAATTCTTTAATATTAGCCTTTAAAGAATAGAGTTCGATCAATTTTAATCCAAAAAGTACCTGAAATTGTTCATCATTTACATAAGCTCTACTAAAGTTTAGATTTTTATCCAAATCATAGAAGTCCCCTTCATAGCCAAAGAAATCTGGCACCACATTATTTGAACTATTTTCCTCCTCCAATCTTAAGTATTTTTCATAATATCCTTCCTTTTCTTGTGTGATTGGCTTTCTTAAGAATGGAGCAACCTCAGAATTAATCACTGCTTGTTTTAGGACGCTGAATATATATTGGGCATCAATTGGCACTACCTTATTCTCAATCAATTTATTTGCAAAGTGTTTTAATGAAGATAGTTCTATATGGTAGTCAATTTCTTGAGGGTAGTTCATGCGGTTAATTTTAACAACAAAAATACTGATAAACCAGCTCAAAAAAGGCCATGTCAATATCTTATTATTATACCAAATATTATGTGAAATATGATGTCTTATAAAATATCAAAAGGGGAAATGTCATTTTCTAAGATAATATTATAGCAAAATAAGCATACGTCGACGACGTACACAACGTATACGTTTTTTGAATATAAATCAATGATATCAATGGTTTTATTAAAAGACAGAATTAGTTTTGCTTTTTAAACCAAAGGATATGAAAATTGATGAAATAAGATTATGTGAATATTGTCATGGGGTTATTCCAGACACACGTAATAAGAACAGTAAATATTGTTGCGACACCTGTTACTGTAAAAACAAGGCTGAGATAGCTATTGATATGCAAAAAAAGAAAGTACATGCACTCCTGATTTTAATGAATGATGAGATAATACATGATCTGTATTTAAAGTATGAGTCAAAATTCTACATCAATGCAAAGGAGCTGATTGACAGAGGCTTTAATTGGACAATTTACAATGCATCAATCATTATAAACAATTTGCCAGCCAAGTCACTTATTCGATATGGCTATACTCTATTTAATAACCAATCTGTTCAACTATGGAAACTTTAAATTCACTACTTTCAAATGATATAGGATACCTGAATGCTCTTAGGCATGCTCCAGCAGTTCCACCACCAGCATCTGCGGCAATACCACCTGCTGATATTAAATTACCTGCCAAAAAATTCAAGATCCCAAATTGGGGATGGATTTTAGTAGGGTTAGGATTATCTGCTTTCGTAGTGTATAAATGGAGGCAGTATCAAGAAAAGAATAAATCTAAGAATATATAAGCTTTGGACATTTCAAATCAAATATTACTTAGCGGCATAACTCCGAATCAATTGGTTGAACTATTAAGACCAATGATAAGGGAAGAGGTGCGCCTTGTAATGTCTGAACAGGAAGAGAAGCTGATTTCACCTGCTGAAGCATGTAAATTATTTAAACCTGCTATTACTAAAGCGACATTAACCTCATGGACGGAGAAGGGTTGGCTTCAATTACATAGGATAGGAGGAAGGAATTTTTACCTCCAGTCTGAGATATTAGCAAGTACTTTGAAGCTAGGGAAGTATAGGAGTCTTTGTGCGTAGAATAATGTAGGGTGTTTATTCAGTATTAGTACTGATTTTTAGAACTTAAATAATTTTTATTTTGCATTATAATTACAAAATATATCCTGTATGGTAGTAATTCGAGTTTCAGCCATGTTATATTTGAGATTAAAAATTTTTGGTGACATGAAAACTTTAACAAAGACATAATGAAAGTATTACTTGATACGAATATTATCATTCACAGAGAAGCCAGCAAGATTTACAACCTTGACATTGGACAGCTTTTCAATTGGCTCGACAAACTTAAATACGACAAATACATTCACCCATTGACAATTCAGGAGTTAAACCGTTTTAAAGACCCCGACTCCTTGAAAACTATGAACATAAAAATTGAAAGTTACAATCAATTAAAACATCAAGCACCTTTAAGTGACACTATTAAACAAATAAGCCAACAAGTTGACAGCCAAGAAAACGACCTTAATGACACACAAATACTAAACGAAGTTTTTGAAAATAGAGTTGATATACTGATTTCGGAAGACAAAAAAATACTAACGAAAGCAAAACTTCTAGGAATAAACGATAGAGTTTTTCGTATTGAAACATTTTTAGAAAAGGTGACTGCTGAAAATCCTCAATTAGTAAAGCATAAAGTTTTAGCAGTTAAAAAAATTGACTTTGCAGAAGTTGACTTAAAAGACAGCTTCTTTGACAGTTTTAGAAATGATTATACTCCGTTTGACAAATGGTTTAACAGCAAAGCAGAACAACCTTGTTATGTTTGTTATAGCGAAAACAAACTGACTGCTTTCTTGTATATAAAAATTGAAAAGGCAGGAGAAGAATCATATAGTGAAATAACACCTATTTTCAAACCTAAGAAACGACTGAAAATAGGAACTCTTAAAGTAACTGGTAACGGCTATAAAATTGGAGAACGGTTTTTAAAAACAATCTTTGACAATGCTCTTTTGTTCAAGGTAGAAGAAATTTATGTAACTATTTTTGACAAAAGACCCGAACAAGAGCAACTCATTGAAATGTTGGAAGAATGGGGCTTTAAGAAATACGGGATTAAAACTACGCAAAACGGAGACGAATTAGTTTATGTTAGAGAGTTTAGCAAAAATCTACCTGTAAACATTGAAAATCCCAAACTTACATTTCCATTCTTTTCAAGAGAAACAGACAAATATTTAATAAGAATAGAACCACAATATCATACAGAACTGTTTCCTGACAGCATCAACACAAGAGAAGACAAGGCAAAATATATCGAGAATGAACCGCACAGAAACAGAATAAGTAAAGTTTATATTTCTCATTCACAAGACAGAAATTTAAAGTCAGGAGACATTGCCCTGATTTATCGAATTGGCGAAAAATCACCCAAGACATACTCAAGTACCGTAACGACAATTTGCATTGTAGAAAGTGTTAAAGACAACTTTAAGGACTTTGACGATTTTTTTAATAGTTGCAATAGGAGGACAATGATTTCAAAACTGGATTTGAAAACAAAGTGGTGGGACAAATTTCCAGAATACAAACCTTTTGTAATCAATTTTCTATATGCTCACTCTTTGCCGACACCAAAACCAACACTTGGTGATTTGATTAAATTAAAAATATTCGCAGATCCAATGAGTTTAACCAAAGGATTTACTAAATTGACCAACGAACAGTTTAACGATTTGATTAACTTTGCCTACAGCAAGAAATAAGAAAAATGAAAGTAGTATTATCAATAAAACCAGAGTTTGCGTTCAAGATTTTTGACGGGACAAAGAAGTTTGAATTTAGGAAGTCAATTTTCAGAAATGTGAATATAAAATCAGTAATAGTATACGCTTCGTCGCCTATTCAACAAGTAATTGGAGAATTTGAAATTGATGAAGTTTTAAATTATGACCTTTCTACACTTTGGGACTTAACACAGGAATATTCAGGCATCAGCGAGGAATTTTATTACGATTACTTCGCAAACAAAGAACAAGGTTTTGCAATTAAAATCAAAAAGACAAGAAAGTATAGAAAGCCAAAATGTTTGAAGGAGGACTTTAACCTATCTCCACCACAATCATTTGCATACTGGACTGCCAAATGAGAAACACATTTGCAAACACAGGCTATGCGTCATGAGGTGACGTGCGAACTTGTAGCTTTTTGCTTAATTCAAGTTATCTGCAGGTTGGCAGTTTGGAGCTCCGAAACCCACCAAAACGCAATGACTGAAAACCATACCTGCAACAACATCGAAATCTATAACTGCTTGACAAAGTTCAAAACTTTATAAAGTTTGCAGACATTAAAATCAATGTTTTGCTTATAATTAGTGGTGTAACAACAACATTTATATTAACTAATTTTGAAGAACTTTTTGAATTGTGTCATATTTCTAAAATAACGCTTGGACTATTCCTCGTTTTATTTTTAGTATTCATTGTTTTTTCGATTTTGACCATTTCGCCCAGAAAAGACAATCATACAAGGAATTCAGTACTAATACTAATTTATTTGTATAAATTAAAAATCAGTATAAGTACCATTGTTTCACAATATTTTTGATTCTAATTTCAATGAAAAATATCAAAATGAAAAAACAACTATTACTCATTAATTTAATTGTATTTTTTTTATTTTCAAGTTGTTTTAAACAGACTTCTAGTAGTGCAATAGATCAATTAAATGAAATTAAAAGTACCGTTGGATCTGAAGGCGAAATTAAAATTAACAATTCAATTGTAAAATCTAATGTTACAACAAATAGTATTGATAATCCAACAATTAACATCGGAAAAAATCTTAGTTTAAAGGAGTTTAAGGATGCGTATAAAAGTTTAAAGGAAAATCGAAAAAAAGAATTTCAATTAACAAATATTCATTATTCTAAAGACACAGTATTAAAACATGATTCTGCGAGTTCCATAAAAATTAAACCTTTTGATTTAATGTATGATGAAGGTGAAAATCCTGGTATAAGGCCTGCCGGGTATTATACGATAACAAACTATAGTTCTATATTACAAAATAATAATGGAAATAGTTCGTTATTTAGTAACATGGTACTAGTATTTAATACCAATAACCTTGGAATGGTAATTGGGACTCCTTCAATATATTATACTAGTGTTAATTTATTCACTTGGAATCAACTATACGTTTCGCCAATTGCCTTTGATCCTAATACCCATATTTCAACATTTACAATTTCAGGAACTTCAACTTTTGGCATCTCTCTTGGCGGATCACTTTTGGGATGGGTATCTCCACAATCTTTTCAAGTTAGCATTAATATGGATGCAAACTCATCTTGGTTGGATAGGATAATTGATATAACAACACCATAATTTTTATGAATATTAAATTTCAAGAATTAATTTTCTTATTACTACTATTTATATTTTTTTGTTATGTTTTAAAATATTTTTTAATTTTTTTAGAATACACTCTTAATATTAAGTGGATTAATAATTTCAAAAAAATTATTATAATATCGTTTGTTATTTATATTTTCCTGATTACAATTACCTTGTTAACAAGAGAGCAAAGAAATAGTAAAAAAATAGAATTTAAGAAATATAGTTAAGTCTAAATCGTTTGCAATTAGTGAACAAAATTGTTTACGAACTATAAAATAGAATCTATCACATTTTAACTAGAAGTAAATAATAGATAAAAAATCAATATGAATGACTAATTTTTCATACTAACTATCTTAGAGTCTTATAATATTTCCAATTTACTGCATATAATAACCTCTAAGCGTATTAAAATTTGAATAATCAAAAAATTAATTAAAATCATTTTCTATTATATCTATATGAGTTCTAATCTATGTGTTATAGGGAAAAACAGACTATTTTAATTTATTTGTGACTTTATTAGTTTTCGAAAACAAATTCTTTGAAATCAAACCAATTCTCAATCAAATACCCACCCTTTTTTAAGTTGAATTAATTTTAGTGTCACCTATAGTGTCACCTGACACAAATAAAAAAGCTCCTAAAAGATTTATTATCAATCTAATAGGAGCTTTTAATTGCTGTAGGGGGAGGGCTCGAACCTCCATGAGGCAGTTAGTTGTAGCACAAAGTTCAGTGGTCGACCCTGGTCGCCTATTGCTAGACGGCTCTATGCTATATTTATCCCGTTATCCCCACCCCCGAGACAAGGGGGCATGTATGCCAAGATTTCATCACCCCACAGTATTAAGAACTTATCATTTGAGCACGGTAGCCATTGTTTTCCCCTCATTTGATATATCAAAACTAAGGTAATGCCCTATATGTTGCAAATATTTTAAGTATTATTTTTAAAATATAGAAATTATTTAATAATTTGCTCATATATTTAAAATCATACAAATATGGAGCCAAAAAATAATGCCAAATTAAACGTTGACAAAAGCTTAGATAAGCTGGATTTGCAAATAATTCAAGCAATGATGCAGGATGCCGAAGTTTCTTATGCCGACCTTGGAAAGCAGTTTTTTGTATCGGGAGGTACGATTCACGTACGTATTAAAAAATTGGAGGAATTGGGTATTGTACAAGGTAAAAGACTAGCTGTAGATTTAAAAGTCCTTGGCTACGATATAATTGCATTCATCGGGATATATTTAGAAAAGAGTTCAATGTATGATACGGTGGCTCAGGCATTAAAAGCAATTCCACAAGTGGTACGTGTAAATTATACAACAGGTAACTATAGCATGTTTGTTGAAATTGTTTGCAAAGACATTCAACAATTACGTTTTGTATTACATGATGAGTTGCAAAAAATAAAAGGAATTGAAAGAACAGAAACTTTAATTTCCTTGGAAGAAAGTTTTTCACGTAATGTAAGGATCGTATAAGTAATCATTAGTAAATTACACTAAACACAAACAAATGAAACCCTGCAATTATAACGATGCCAGAAGGGGCTTCTTAAAAAAGTCAGCAGCTATTGCCGCACTGTATATTACACCATCCATTTTTGTAAAGGCATTTGCAGTTGATGCAGTGGTGCCTACTCCTATTGCTAAAGAAAAATTATCCGTTACAATAAATGGAAAATTAGTGCAAGTAGAAGTGGATGCGCGTATTACTATATTAAATTTATTAAGAGAAGAATTGTCTTTTACTGGCACAAAGAAAGGTTGTGAAATGGGACAATGTGGTGCTTGCACTATTCATATTAATGGTAAGCGTACTAAGTCTTGTATGGAATTAGCAGTCAACCATCAGAATAATAAAATCACTACAATCGAGGGCTTGTCTGCAACAGAACAATTACATCCTATGCAAGCGGCATTTTTAAAGCATGATGCTTTTCAGTGTGGCTATTGTACATCTGGACAAATTATGTCGGCAGTTGCTTGTGTTAGAGAAGGACAAGCAAAGTCACGTGATAGTATTAAAGCATTTATGGATTTCAATATTTGTAGATGTGGTGCTTATCAAAATATTGTTGATGCCATTGAAGAAGTTGCTAAAACAAGTGCTAAAATTTAATCATCCCTTTATTTATAAAATATGAATACTAAAAATATCGATACTATATTCTGGGAAGATGAGAGAGTAGATGGTGCAGATAAAGTAACAGGTAAGGCTAGATATACAGCAGAGCATAACTTGCCAAACATGGCTTATGCCGTTTTTGTAACAAGTAATATTGCAAAAGGAACTATAAAAAATTTAGATACTACCAAGGCACTTGCTATGAACGGCGTCCTTGATATCATTTATTATGCTAACTGTCCTGCTGTGCCTGGTTATAATAGCAATGCGGCAGAAAGACCTAAGAATGTGAGTGAGTGGAGAGGGCATAAAGTTTTATATGATAATAAGGTTCGCTTTTTTGGACAACCTATTGCTTTAATTGTAGCAGATAGTTTAGAAAATGCTAATGCTGCCATTAGGTTTGTGAAACCAGAATATGAAAAAGAAAGCTTTGAAACTAATTTTGATAAAGCAAGATTAGACCCTGCAAATTTAAAAGCACCTATATCTTATAAAAGAGGTGCGGGCAATACAAAGGCAATAGCTGCCACAGTGGATGCAGAATTTAATATTCCAATTGAAGTACATAACCCAATGGAGTTGCAGGCTACTATTGCTTATTGGGAGGCAGAAGATAAATTGCTTTTGTATGACAAGACCCAAGGCCCTAAAAGTACACAGGGTATTGTAGCAAGAACATTTGGATTGCCAGAAAAAAATGTAAGAGTTATTGCAGAAAACGTGGGTGGGGCTTTTGGAAGTAGCTTAAGATCTTGGGCTAATGTACCTGCTGCTTGTATTGCAGCAAAAAAATTAAATCGTCCTGTAAAACTGGTGTTGACACGTCCACAAATGTTTAGCTTAATAGGTTACCGCCCTCAGTCTTGGCAAAAGGTAAATATAGCTTCCGATGCTGAAGGTAATTTTTTATCCATTAATCACGAAGCCATAAGTAGTACTAGTAGGTATGAAGATTTTAGAGAAGGTATTGTTGATGTATCTAAATTTTTATATGCATGTGAAAACGTAACTACTAAATATAGCATTCTGCCACTTGATTTGAGTACACCTATTTGGATGCGTGGTCCTGGTGAAGCAACAGGATGCTTTGCGTTAGAGTCTGCAATAGATGAACTTTCCTATAAATTAAAAATGGATCCAATTGCGTTAAGAATTAAAAACTTTACGACTGTTAATCCTGAAAACAAATTACCATTCTCCGACAACAACTTAAAAGCTTGTTATGATTATGGCAAAGAAAAAATTGGTTGGAAAAACAGACCAGCGGTTCCTGGAACCTTAAAAGAAAATGGCTGGCTGATTGGTTATGGAATGGCAGTGGGTGTATTTGGTGCTGGAAAAGGATCTGCTTCTGTAAGGGCAGTATTATCTAATGATGGCAAATTGTTATTAGAGTGTGCTGTAAGTGATATGGGTCCTGGTACCACTACTGCTATGACAAGAATAGCTGCTGAGACTATGCAAATGCCTATTGGTAAAATTAAATTTAAATTAGGAGATTCTGATTTGCCTCCTGGCCCTTCACAAGGTGGATCAGGCACTACATCTACTGTTGGATCTGCTGTAGATTTAGCATGTAAAACTTTACAACAAAAATTAATTGGGTTGGCAATTCAGTTTGCACCTGGTTTTAGTTCTTTTACTGCGGATACATTAGAAGTTAAGAATGAATTAGTATCGCTAAAAACAGATGCCTCAAAAAATATTAATATTGTTGAATTACTAAAATTAGCCAATCAAGAAAAGATTGATTTAACCATAACCTCTAACGGTAAAACAGCGGAGCAATTAAAGTTTACAAGTAATTCTTTCTCTGCACATTTTGTAAAACTAGCAGTCAATGCAAAAGATGGTAAAATAAAAGTATTGCAGGTAATTACAACAGGAGATTCTGGAAAAATTATAAGTCCTAAAACAGCAAGAAGTCAAATGTTGGGTGGAGTAGTTGGAGGATTGGGAATGGCACTATCTGAAAAATTAGAAATTGACCATACTACAGGACAAATTTCAAATGCAAGCTTTGGTGCATATCATGTACCACTTCACTCTCAAATTCCACCAACTGAAGCATGGTTTGTAAACAAACCCGATATGAATATGAATGATATTGGTGCAAAAGGAATTGGGGAAATTGCATTGATTGGTTTTGCCGCGGCTATTTCAAATGCTGTATACAATGCAACTGGAAAGCGCGTGAGAGATTTACCAATCACGCCAGATAAGCTAGGATTTAAAACTACAAAAGCTTAGATAACCAAAGAGGCGCTTCAATTGAAGCGCCTCTTTTCTTTCTTTTATAAATTCCATTTTAACCAATCTCGATTTATAATTTGTAACCATCATCGGCTACTAATTGTGCGCAAATTCTTCGGCGTGCTTCCTTGGTATTAAATGGCTCTACTTTAGTGAATCGCTTTAATCCAATATGCATCATTCTTAATTCATCACCTTCCGCAAAACTATTTAATGCGTCTTTACCTGCTTTATTAATAGCATCGGCTGCATCATAAATATAAGTGCGTACAATATCGGCCTGAACCGCAGTTGCAGCTTCTCCTTTTAATGTTGTTAATTTTTCTAATCTTAACAATGCAGATTCTGCATGGAAAGCAATAATAGACATATCTGCAATGTTCATTAAAATTTCTTGCTCCTTATTTAATGTCATCATTAATTTTTGCACTGCTGCACCTGCTACCATTAAAATACATTTCTTAAAATTAGCGATGTACTTTTTTTCTTTTGCAAATGCACCTTCTTCCTCAGCACCGAAATCGGGAATGCTCATTAACTCTTGTTGCACACTCATGGCTGGTCCCATTAAATCCAACTTACCTTTCATAGCACGTTTTAAAACCATATCCACAGTCAACAATCTATTAATTTCATTCGTGCCTTCGTAGATTCTATTAATACGACTATCACGATATGCTTTTGATATACTATACTCGTCGCTATATCCATTACCACCATGTACCTGTACACCTTCGTCCACTACATAATCCAATACTTCTGAACCGAATACTTTCAATATCGCACACTCAATTGCATATTCTTCTGCAGCACCTAATAATGATTCAGATAAGTTCTTTCCACTTGCTGCAAGTTCAGATTCCATCTCGTCAATATTACGTGACACACGGTACAATGCAGTTTCACCCACCCACATTCTAATAGCCATTTCGGCTAATTTATGTCGGATAGCACCAAATTTTACAATTGGTAATTTAAATTGCTCTCTTGTTTTTGCATATTGTACACTGGTAGTAATCGCTCTGCGCGCACCGCCTAATGTTGCTGCTCCTAATTTTAAACGTCCAATATTTAAAATATTAAATGCGATTACATGTCCTTTACCAATTTCGCCTAATACATTTTCTACCGGTACTTTACAATCTTGAAAATACAATTGTACAGTACTAGATCCTTTAATTCCCATTTTATGTTCTTCAGGACCTTGTGTAAATCCTTCCATTCCACGCTCTAAAATAAAACAGGTAAATTTATCTCCATCAATTTTTGCAAACACACTATATACATCTGCAAAACCTCCATTAGTGATCCAACATTTTTGGCCATTTAAAATATAATGTTTCCCGTCTGCAGATAATGTTGCTGTGCTCTTTGCACCTAATGCATCAGAGCCACTATTTGGTTCGGTTAATCCGTAAGCACCTTTCCATTCGCCACTTGCTAATTTAGGTACATACTTTGCACGTTGTGCTTCGGTACCAAAATATAAAATAGGTAAGGTTCCAATCCCAGTATGTGCTGCATTGGCAACAGAGAAAGAATAACCTCCCCCTAAATATTCTGCAACAATGGTTGCTGTTACAAAATCTTTTCCTAAGCCACCATATTGTTCTGGTACGGTAATACCTAAAAGCCCTTGCTCACCTGCTTTTGCTAATAAGCCTGGCATTAAACCTGGCTCTAATTTATCAATTCGGTCTGCTACCGGCAATACTTCGGTATCAACAAATTGGTCGCACATATCACGCACCATAATTTGTTCTTCGTTAAATTCTTCTGGAATAAAAACATCTGCTGCTTTCACTTCTTTAATAATCCATTCTCCTCCGTGAATTGTTGTTCCCATAAAATAGGTTTTATATTTTTTGTCGAAAGTTTCTGTCTTTGTTAAACTAAATCAGGATGCGTTAAATTATCATACACTCTTTGCAAAACATTTTTCACTGTTTCAATTTCTTCCTTACTAATATTTTGCAAAGCTTCATTCATTGTTTGATTTGCTAACTCGTAAGTTGTTTGCTGCAATGGCTTTGCTGCTTCCATTAAACACACTTTGTTAATACGCCTGTCGGTTGTACTTGCAACACGTGTAACAAGTCCTTGCTTTTCTAAATTGTCAATCAAACGCGTGATACTTGCTTTGTCTCTAAAAGTTCGCGTGCCTAATTCTTGTTGACTTAATCCATCTTCTTTCCATAAGTGATACAGTACAGACCATTGTTCGATAGTAATTTCAAGTCCGGCGTTACGGAAGTTCTTTTGTAGTCGACGGGCTACAGCAATCGTGGCCATGCCATTAATGACACTGTATAATTCCCCTCGTTTAAATTGGTTGTTTGACATATAGTTAGTTATGCAACTAATTCAAAAGTACGACCAATTTGAGGATTTCACCAAATTTTTGATAGAGAAAGCAAGTAACTTTGGCCTATGTTAGCAATATTGGATTGGACTGTAGCCATTTTGACCATTTTATATGCCCTTTTATTAATGGCTTACCGTTATTGGTTTGGCAGGTTAAAGACTTTTGAGCGGGATGATGCTTATAATGACAATATTCGTTTTACTGTTGTGATTCCTGCCCGAAATGAGGCAGCAAATATTAAAGCCTGCGTTGATTCTATCTTGAGTCAGGATTACCCATTGGATTGTTTTGAGGTAATTGTAATTGATGATTTTTCGGAGGACGATACCGCCTTTATTGTAAAGGCTATTGGCTATGATTTTCCAAATGTGCACTTATTAAGTTTGGCCGATTATTTTAAACCAGGCGAGATGAATTCTTTTAAAAAGAAGGCCATTGAAAAAGCAGTGAGTCAAGCAAAAGGGCAGTGGATTGTTACAACCGACGCTGACTGCATTATTCCTAAACAATGGCTTACTTTATACAATGCATATATTTTACAAAATAAGCCTGTGTTTGTTGCTGCGCCTGTTATGTTTATAAAAGAATCGGGTATTTTAAATGAATTTCAAGTACTTGATTTTTTAGCATTACAAGGTATTACTGCTGCGGCAGTTGTCGCTGGCAAGCATTCTATGAGTAATGGGGCCAATTTAGCTTTTGAAAAATCGGCTTTTATTGCTGTTGGTGGCTATCAAGGTGTAGATCAAATTGCAAGTGGGGATGATATGTTTTTAATGCATAAAATGAAAGTGACTTTGTCTAATAGAATTGGATATTTATTCCACCCTGGGGCTATCGTATTAACCAAGGCCATGGGCAATTGGAAGGATTTTATCATGCAAAGAATTAGATGGTCTAGTAAGGCCCGTTATTATGATGATAATTCCATCTTTTGGGTCCTTTTATTAGTGTACTTATATAATTTTTCATTCCTTTTATTGCTATTATCAGGGGACTATTCAAGTTTATCGATAACGATTGCGTTTAAAATATTCTTTGAGCTTTTCTTTTTACAACCGGTAGCTGATTTTTTCAAAATGCCAGGCCAATTGCGCTATTTCCCATTATATCAGCCCCTACACATTCTATATACTTTGATAGCTGGTCTCTTTGGTCAAGTGAAGACCTATACATGGAAAGGTCGTCAGGTAAAATAAGCTATAAATAATTACTTGTTGAACCTTGTATTTTCGTAATTTTGTAGTCTAAAAGAATGAGTTTATGTCTACAGAAACTTTAGCACAAGCAACCCCATTAACAGCAAAAGATTTTTCATCTGATCAGGAAGTACGTTGGTGCCCTGGTTGTGGTGACTATTCTATTTTAGCGCAAGTGCAAAAAGTAATGCCAACTATTGGTGTTCCTAAAGAAAATATTGTTGTAATAAGTGGTATTGGTTGTAGTAGCCGTTTCCCGTATTACATGAATACATATGGTATGCACTCTATTCACGGTCGTGCAACTGCAATTGCGAGCGGCTTAAAAGCTTCTCGTCCTGAATTAAGTGTTTGGATTGTTGCAGGTGATGGTGACTCTATGAGTATTGGTGGAAATCATACAATCCATATGTTAAGAAGAAATTTTAATGTAAACTTCTTAGTATTCAACAACCAAATTTATGGTTTAACTAAAGGTCAATATTCTCCAACATCTGAAGTGAATAAAATCACTAAGAGTTCTCCTTATGGAAGTATCGACCATCCATTTAATCCTGCTGCATTAGCATTAGGTGCTGACGCAACTTTTGTTGGTCGTACTATGGATCGTGATCCAAAGCATATGCAATATATGATTAGCCGTGCTGAACAACATAAAGGAACTTCTTTCTTAGAGATCTATCAAAACTGTAGCATCTTTAATGATGGTGCATTTGAAATATTTACAGAAAAAGCAACTAAGCCTTTACACGCATTGTTCTTAGAGCAAGGCAAGCCATTAACTTTTGGTGCAAATGGTGAACAAGGTTTGCGTTTTGATGGTATGCGCCCCGAGGTTGTAACAATTGGTGAAAAATATAGCGCAGACGATTTATGGATTCATGATGAGAAAGATTTTTATAAAGCACAAATCTTAACTCGTTTGTTTGACAATCCTTCCGAAGTTGGTGCGGTGTTCCCACGTCCTTTTGGTGTATTCTTTACAGCTGATCGTCCTTGTTACGAAGACATGATGGCTTTACAATTAGAAGAGTCTTTAGTAAAAGGTCCTGGTGATTTAGATAAATTAATCCGTGGTCGTGAGACTTGGGATATTAAATAGTATTATTAAAAGACGTCTCCTAAAGGGGACGTTTTTATTTTAGGTCATTTTACAAATCAATATAATTTCTTTTAAGGGCCGTCATAACCATGGCGGTCCTTTGTTTTACCTGCAATTTTTTAAACACTCTATCTCTATATCCAAAAATGGTGCTTACACTTTTATTTAATTCACTAGCAATTTGTTCATAGCTTAAGTCCTTTGTACAAGCTTGTATAAATAATATTTCATTTTGAGTGAGCGGCGATGTGTTGTATTTTAATTCTTTTATCGCGATTTCGCCAAGCATATTACTTGTAATTAATTTTAACTTATCCGCAGATAATTTATATTTTGTTCTACGCCTTACACAATGCTTTAAATCTATCAAAGGCTCGTCTGTAAAAAAGATTCCGTCAAGTCCATTCTTGAGTAAAAAGCAAATGCCTTTCATGAATTTCGCGTCGGACTTTAAAAGTATAAAGCTGTGACTGTTATTTGCTTTAATAGCCTTAATCATCTTTACTAATTCTGTATAATGGAAGCAATCCGAAATAATACATAAGTCTGGGGGCTGCGATAGCTGTTTTATAAAATCAAGACATGCATTTATGCAGTCTCCATTATATATTACTTTGCAGTCCTCTTGTTTTTCTATAACTAATTTAAATGCAGCACGTGTTAAAACCTTTTCTTCTAAATAGGTGATACTAAACATGATTTTGTTTTTACAAATAAAACCTAATCAAGTGGTAATAAAAATGGGTACTTTTGCACCATATCTTTTATGCTAATTAGTATTCATCCAGACAATCCTCAAGCTAGACAACTTTCTATGGTGAAAGACTGTCTTGAAAGCGGCGGCATTATTGCATATCCCACTGACACCATATATGGTCTGGGTTGTGATATTTTTCATCCAGAAGCGATTGAGAAAATATGTGCTATAAAAAAAGTAAATCCTGAAAAAGCAAATCTTAGTTTTATCTGCTCTGATCTAAGTGATTTGAGTCTATATGCTAAGGCAATTGACAACTCTTTGTTTAGAATTATAAAAAAAGCCTTGCCTGGACCCTTCACTTTTATCTTACCAGCTAGTAAGCAGGTGCCTAAAATATTGCAATCTAAAAAAAAGACAATTGGTCTTCGTATACCTGATAATAAAATTGCACTTTCTATTATATCAACATTGGGTCACCCAATTTTGTCTGCGAGTTTTCCAGGTGACAACATTGAAGACTATACCGACCCGGAAATTATTTATGAGCATTGGGGTAATCAGGTGGACATGGTAATTGATGGTGGAATAGGAGGTATTGTTCCTTCTACTGTTGTGGATTGTACAACTAACGATTATGTAGTTACACGCCAGGGTGCTGGCATTTGGGATTACTAGTGTCTTTGCACTTAACTACTCTCCTGTATTTTAAACTATTATAAATTTTATTGTGGAGGTAGAATATTAAAACTTTTACGGTGTTCAAAACACAGTCCGTATTTTTCTATTGCGGCCCTATGAATTGCTGTTCCATAACCTTTATTCTTTTCCCATCCATACTGTGGGTATTGTAAATGTACTTTTTCCATATAACTATCACGTGCAGTTTTTGCTAAAATACTTGCAGCAGCAATATGTGCGTATAGCCCATCGCCCTTGATGATAGTTTGATGTGGTATTTTTTTATAAGGGTAAAATCTATTGCCATCAACTGCAATATACTTAGGACGTTTTTTTAATTGATCCAATGCCAAATGCATACATTTAATAGAAGCTTTTAAGATATTGGAGTCGTCTATTTCTGCTGCAGTTTGTGAAGCGACTGCCCATGCAATTGCAGTTTCTTTAATTATTGGCTCTAATTCCTGCCTTTGTTTTTCAGTAAGCTTTTTGCTGTCATTTAAGAGCGGATGATAAAAATTGGCTGGCAATATTACTGCTGCTGCAAACACGGGTCCAGCATAACAGCCACGTCCTGCTTCGTCGCAGCCAGCTTCTAATCCTTTATCTTGATAAGCGTTTAATAACACATTGTAAATTTCTTATTTCTTTTTCACAAACCAAAATCAATCTCTCATTTCTGATATACTATTAGCTACTCAATCCCAATACTTAGTACCTTTGTGTCGTATTCAATTTAGTATATAATGAGTATTGAGTTAAACGATCATAAATCAAAGGCAGTTGCCAATTGGTTATTATTAGGAGTGGGAATGACGGTAATTCAAATTGCCTTGGGGGGCATTACACGATTAACAGGAAGCGGCCTTTCCATTACCGAGTGGGATGTAGTTACAGGCGCGTTGCCTCCAATGAGCGAAGCACATTGGCAAACGCTTTTTGCTAAGTATAAAACAACGCCTCAGTTTCAGTTACTGAACTTTGATTTTACACTTTCTAATTTCAAGTTTATCTTTTTTTGGGAATGGTTCCATCGCTTGTGGGCCCGAACTATTGGTTTGGTTTTTGCAGTTGGCTTTATGTACTTTTTTGTAAAAAAATATTTTAAACCAACAATGATAAAACCCTTAGGAATTTTATTTTTACTAGGTGCATTGCAAGGTGCTATTGGATGGATAATGGTTGCAAGTGGTTTGGAAGGAGATGCAGTTTATGTTAAGCCAACACGTTTAGCACTTCATTTTATTTTTGCATTAGGTTTACTTGCCTATACTTATTGGTTTGCATTATCATTAAAAGCAAATGCAATTGAGAAACAAAATATAAGTTCAGAAGCACATCTTAAAATAAAAAGCATCCGAAAATGGGCTTGGGTAATTATAGTGATTTTATTTTTCCAACTAATATATGGTGCATTAATGGCTGGACATAAAGCTGCTAATGTTGCTAGTACTTGGCCAACAATTAATGGACAATGGCTACCAATGGGGCTTACAAGTAAAGACGGCTTTTTATTAAACGCTGTTAACAATACAATTTGGATTCACTTTTTTCATAGAGGCTTGGCTTATATTTTATTAACCATTATCATTTATTGGTCTGTACAAATGAATAAAATTAGAGCTAACCGTTTTTGGGCACAAGTAAATAGTTTGCCATTGTTTCTTGTTTTTATTCAGGTTTTATTAGGAGTGCTAACTATTTTAACTAGTGCCAATATTATTCCTGGTGTTTGGGCTAAGTTTGAATGGTTTGCTCAATTGCATCAATTGGTGGGCATGTTATTATTATTGAGTGTGGTGAATATTATTTATGTAACTAAGGAAGTTTAAAAATTATTTTATGAATAAAGATATTTCAAGCATTAGAAGAGACTATCAATTGGCTTCATTAGACGAAGCTTCAAGTGCTGCAAATCCAATGGATCAGTTTGAGCATTGGTGGGAAGATGCTATTCAAAGTAATATTGATGAAGTAAATGCTTTTATATTATCTACTATTGCATTAAGTGGTGCTCCTGCTTCTCGTGTATTATTATTAAAAGGCTTTACACCCGAAGGTTTTGTTTTTTTCACTAACTATGAAAGTAATAAAGGAAAAGAAATAGAAGCACACCCTGTTGTGGCAATGAATTTTTTTTGGAAAGAACTAGAAAGACAAGTGCGTATTACCGGATCAATTAAAAAAGTAAGTTCTGCCGAAAGTGAAGAGTACTTTCATTCACGTCCTGTTGGAAGCCAAGTGGGTGCTTGGTCCTCACCTCAAAGTAAAGTAATTCCTAATCGCGAATATTTAGAAGGTCTAGTTACGGCAAATTTAGATAAATATAAGGACGGTAATGTGCCACTGCCTCCACATTGGGGCGGCTATATAGTGCATCCTACTAGCATTGAGTTTTGGCAGGGTAGAAGCTCTCGCTTACATGATAGATTACATTATACATTAAATGAAAATCATAGTTGGACTAAAGTAAGATTGGCTCCTTAGCATTTCTAAATCAATTAGGATTTAATAATTTAAAAACAAAAACCCCAAGGCTTGCCTTGGGGTTTTAAATATCTATAAGAGTGGTAAAAGTGATAGCATTAAATTTTTCTTAAATGCTATTATTTAACCTTTCTACTAATTACTTTCTTCGCAGCTTCTACAATGTTTACTGCGTCTAATCCGTATTTAGTTAACAATTGGTTTGGTGTTCCACTTTCACCAAATGTATCTTTAGTTCCAACAAATTCTTGAGGTACTGGACAATTTTTTGCAGCTACTTGTGCAACCACATCACCCATACCGCCAATAATATTATGCTCTTCGGCTGTTACTACACAACCTGTTTTTTGTAAGCTTTTAATAATTGCAGCTTCATCCAAAGGTTTAATAGTATGTAAATTAATTACCTCTACACTTATTCCTTCTGCTTCTAATTGTTTTCCTGCTTCAATTGCCTTCCATACTAAGTGACCACATGCAATAATAGTTACATCGGTACCTTCTGCTAAAATTTGGGCTTTACCAATTACAAAATCCGATCCGTCTTCCTTTGTAAAGTTTGGCCATTTTGGACGACCAAATCTTAAGTAAACAGGACCTTGGTAACTTGCAACAGCCTTAGTTGCTGCTTTTGTTTGGTTATAATCACAAGGCACAATAACTGTCATGCCTGGTAACATTTTCATTAATCCTATGTCTTCTAATATTTGGTGTGTTGCGCCATCTTCTCCTAATGTTAATCCTGCATGTGATGCACAAATTTTTACATTCTTATCTGAATAAGCAACTGATTGTCTAATTTGATCATACACTCTACCTGTACTAAATCCTGCAAAAGTAGTTGTGTAAGGAATCTTACCGCCAATAGTTAAACCTGCAGCAATACCAATCATGTTTGCTTCGGCAATTCCCACTTCAATAAACTGAGTTGGCAATTCTTTCATTAATGGCCCTAACTTAAATGAACCAGCTAAGTCGGCAGTTAATACGACTACGTCTTTATTTTCTCTAGCAATTTCTAAAATACCATCACCAAATCCGGCTCTGGTTTCTTTTTCGTTTTGTGCTACAATGTCTTTTACGTTCATATGTTATAGGTTGTGCTATTAAGCAGTAAGTGAAATAATTATTGCTATTTAGTTTTCAAAAGTAGAATAAAAGTATGGTGTCTTAGCTTCAAACTCTGCTGCGCAGGTATCCACCATTTTATATACTCTTGTAATGCCTAATGCTTTACGTTTTTCATACACTGCATCGTCATTCGTGTTGCCTTGTAATACTTTTGCAATTTGTATATCGCTAAATCCATGCTTTTTTGCTTCTTTTAAAATCGCTGTAGGCAAACTCTCTAATGTATGCTTCATCAATTCTTTTTCTACATCACAGATAATTCTAATTTGATATAAGAACCAATTGTCTATTCCTGTTGCAGCTGCAATAGAACGAACAGTTGAACCTTGCATTAAAGCATCCTTAATTCTGAAGATACGATCCCATTTTGGTATCTTGATATATTCCATCAACTCTTCGTTCTTCATTAAACTTTTTCCGTAGTATCCTAAACCAATTGCTTCGTTCTCTAAACTTTGACAAGCTTTTTGAATTGCTTCGGTAAAACTTCTTCCAATAGCCATTACCTCACCCACACTCTTCATTTGTAATCCTAAGGTATCATTCGCGCCTTTGAATTTATCAAAGTTCCATCTTGGTACTTTTACAATTACATAATCCAAAGCTGGTTCAAAGTATGCCGAAGTAGTTTGTGTAATTTGATTTTTTAATTCATCTAAGTGATAACCAATTGCCAACTTAGCTGCAATTTTTGCAATAGGATAACCTGTTGCTTTTGATGCTAATGCTGATGAACGCGACACACGTGGATTAATTTCCACAGCAATTAATTCTTCTGTCGCAGGATTCAACGCAAACTGTACGTTACATCCTCCAGAAAAGTTTCCTAAACTGCGCATCATTAACATTGCCTTGTTTCGCATTTCTTGAAATGCTGTATCGCTTAATGTCATTGCAGGTGCTACTGTGATAGAGTCTCCAGTGTGCACTCCCATTGGGTCCAAGTTTTCAACAGTACATATAATTACTACGTTATCCGCTTGGTCTCTTAATAATTCTAATTCATATTCTTTCCATCCTAAAACCGCTTTCTCTACCAATACTTCATGCATTGGCGAAGCCTTTAATCCTTTTTCTAATGCAGCATCTAATTCACTTGCATCATGCACAAATCCTCCACCAGTTCCACCTAATGTAAATGATGGACGTATTACTAATGGGAATCCAATTTTTTGTGCAATTTCTTTTCCTTCTAAAAAACTATTTGCTACTTGGCTTGGCGCTACTGCCATTCCAATTTTCACCATTAATTGTCTAAATTTTTCTCTATCCTCTGCTGTATCAATAGCTTCAACATCCACACCAATCATTCTACAATTGTATTGTTTCCACAATCCAATTTCATCTGCTTCTTTACATAAGTTTAACGCTGTTTGTCCTCCCATTGTTGGAAGCACTGCATCAATTTGATTTTCTTGTAATATTTGTTCAAGACTTTCAATAGTTAATGGCAATAAATAAACTTTATCAGCCATCATTGGATCGGTCATGATAGTAGCCGGATTGCTATTAATTAAAATCACTTTAATTCCTTCCTCTCTTAATGAACGCGCAGCTTGCGATCCTGAATAGTCAAACTCGCAGGCTTGTCCAATAATAATGGGTCCAGAACCTACAATTAATACGGATTTAATGGATGTGTCTCTAGGCATTTGTACAAAAATATAAATTGCGCAAATCTACTAAAAATGAGGCGCATTTTACCGCTTTTCAACCCTAAACATTTTTCTCCTTTTTAAATGCTATCTTCACCGCAATTCAAGTATTATGGCAGTTATCAAAGAAGGGGCTAAGGCGCCTGCATTTAAAGGGGTTGATCAGAACGGGAAAACAGTGGCTTTGGCCGATTTTAAGGGCCAAAAGGTAGTTTTATACTTCTATCCAAAGGACGATACTCCAGGTTGTACGGCTCAGGCCTGTAACCTTAGAGACAATTACAAGAAATTGATGAAAAAAGGCTTACAAGTGTTAGGTGTGAGCGTAGACTCAGTTGCTTCTCATGGAAAATTCATTGAAAAGTATGAATTGCCTTTCTCATTGATTGCAGACGAGGACAAGAAAATAGTTGACAAATACAATTTATGGGGCCAGAAGAAATTCATGGGCCGAACTTATATGGGAACAACACGTACCACGTTTTTGATAGATGAGGCTGGTATTGTTCAACATATTATAGAAAAGCCTGATACCAAAGACCACACTAAAGAAATATTAGAGATTAGCGGTTGGTAATTGATCATATTTGCAGTCTAAATGTAGAATTAATTCGTACTTTGTTCTACTATCATGCAACTTGTAAATCAATTATATTTTTCTGTTTTCGTTTTTGCTGTAATCACATTTTTTGATCTACTTATTAAGTTCAAAAGACCACTCGTATTAAAGCTGATATTACTAGTTTTAGTTGCTTGTCTTGGTATAGCTACCTTTATTCATTCGCAGTTTTCTGACATTACTAATTACGTCTTTCTTTTCATTTTATTTAAAGCAATCATTGCAAGTTCATTCATGCAAATATTTGCAATTTTATATTTTCCTAAATATAAAACCTGGGTCAATTTCATTTCTATTTTACTAATATCATTTACTATATTTTCCTATTACTACAGTCTAAAATATATACCAGGTTACTTAAATCATCTAAAACAACAAACCATTGTTATTGTTATTGATGAAGGATTGACATTACCTATGTTTTTTAAGATAGCTAAGCCTGTATTGATCCTTACGTTCATGTTAACCTTTATTTATTTCCTTTATAACATAACTGTTAATTTTAAAATAAGTAATCTCTATTTTGATAAAATAAAAAAATGGACCATTGCCATTTTCATCTTGATCCTAAATATTCTAACGCTTTATCTGCCATTCCCATTTTATAAAACTTATCCGGAACTAGGACATTATATAACCGTGTATTTATATCTATATATTTTATTGGTCATTTTTTACCGACCAGTTTTTCTAAATAAATCTGCATTAAAAATAGCGTTAGGAGAGAACTTTAATAGAGATGCCAAATATGCTATTAGTGAACTTGATTTTATTAATGCTTTTTATACAAAACAATATTTTACTAATAAGGAGGCATCTATAGAAGACTTTGCTCAAATTTTGAAAGTAGAGTCAAGTGAGCTATATCGTTTCATATATAATAAATATGACATGACTTTTAATGAGATGGTTAACAAGAATCGTGTATCATATTTTATTGACATCGTAAATAATCCAAAGTACAATAATTATACAATTGACGCCCTGGCAAAAGAGGTAGGATTCTCGTCGAGACAACATTTATACAAGCCATTTAAGAAATTTCATGGCGGTAATCCATCGGATATTGTAGATGCTTCCAATGATTAAGAGTTTCTAATTTGTTGATTATCAGAGTTTCACAACTGACAACTAGGTTTCAAGCATATTTTCTCCTTTAAATTGGCTCACTCGCTCTAGTAATGCATATTTGAGTATATATACTCAAAACATGTACGAATTCAATCTAAAGGGAAGGCAAATAATTGTTGTATTATTTCTAGTAATTGCCCCTCAATTTTTAAATGCTCAGAACTTATTTACTAAGTCAAAGGCATTTGTTTTATCAAAAACTAATCAAGTTAATGGCAGTGGAATTTACCTGTTTGGTGGAATGGACTTGTCAAAACAGAACATCTCAACTGGTTCTTACGCCTCTGCTTTTAACTATAATCTCTCTAATTATAGTAATAATGCATTTAAACCAGGTTTTTTTGCAGGTTTAAGGGCTCAAACTGCCTATCAGCAAAATCATGCACTTTCTTTTGACATGAGCATTCATAGAATGTCAACCGGTACCAATTATAAAGAGTCTGTTACGTTGCAACCTTTCTTAGGAACCTTTTCACAATTTAAAGCAGACAATCTTTTTTGGATGTTGAATACCGCTGTGCATTACAAGCAAATCTTAAACATCACTGATACGAGTAAGTTTAAATTTCAACTTGTATTTGGCCCAAGCTTAGATACAAGACTTTCTGCTCAATCAGAAGATAACATTGCACACAGCAATTACCACCGTTTAGTTTTAAAAGGAGATATTGGATTAGAATTTAGCAATAGAAACTATTACACATTTTTCTTGCATTACAAACAAGGCATTTCTTCATTTACGGCTTCTCCAATTCATACTTCTCTAAATAGTTTTGATTTTGGAATGTTGGTTAAAGCAAGTGATTTCTTCTAATATAAAATACAACAATGAAAATAATAAATAAATATATCGCAATAACGGCCTTGCTTTTTATTGGATTTAATGCTTGCACTAAAGACGAGAAAGCTGCTGAATTGAATGTTACAAAGAATATGGTTTCAGATAAGACCTGGTATTTGGATTATAGCGTTACAAACAATACCACTAAGTCTTATGTTGGACAAACTACCTACTTTATTAATTTTTTAAAGACAGGTAGAACAAACGACTCTGATGGTATTTCAGGAACCTATCAAATTCAAAAGCCAGCAAATATGTTACAAGTACAGGTAACTGCAACAACTGTTTCAGGAACATCTGCAAATTATACTTATGACATTGAATCTGTTGGAAATCAGAATTTGATTTTGGCTTATACAAAAAATGGTATTAGAACGCAATTATACTACAGTACAAAATGAGTAAAATTCAACAATTAAGTTTTGTAAGTGCTGCTTTTATTTTTTGCATGCTAATTAGCAATATTGCCTTTGCACAAACCATGCCTGCTTTTACAATGAGTAGTGTTGGTATAATTAGCAATACAAAAAGCAATGCTACTGCAATAAATTTTTCAAGTACCGCTAACTGTATAGATGTGCAAACTGGCATTGCTGTTTTAAGTGGAACAAGAGCCAATGGCCAATTTGTAGTTAACTGTGATGTGCCTGTGCAATTTAATGCATTAGGAATAAAATTATTTCCCAATCCAGTTGTGGGATTGACGAAAGTTAAATTTTTAAATACCCCTCCACTCACGGAATATTTCAACTTGACGGTTTGGACAATGGAAGGCGCAATGGCTATCTCCAGAAAAGAAACAGGTTACAATATTTATCAAGGAGTCATTATAGATATGGGAAAACTAATCGCAGGAACCTATATCATCAAAATTGAGTCTGCAAACTATGTAGATGCTATCAAATTTATAAAAGCTAATTAATACCCAATATGATCAACAATTTATCAAACACCATAAAAGCATTCATGTTACTTGTTTGTTTTTCATTTTTTCAAAATGAAATAAAAGCACAAACATTTGACAATGGCATATTTTTTCAAGCGCTTGCTAGGGACAGTTATTCAAACCCAGCAAAAGACAGAAAAATTTATGTTCAGTCTACAATTATTCAATCAAGTGTAACAGGTACAAAGGTACTTGTGGAAGAGTTTCAAGTTACTACGGATGCCTCAGGGGTATTTGGTATTAGCATTGGTAAGGGGACACGAACTTCTGGAACAATGTCTGGATTAAATAGCGTTGATTGGTCAGCAGGTCCTTACTTTTTAAATCTTCAAATTTCTATCACTCCGGTAGCTCCACTTGAAAACTGGAATTATGCTAAGGACTGGATAGATTTAGGTACTACCTCTTTTGGAACAGTGCCTTATGCGTTACATGCTAAAACAGTTGCTGGTTTTGATACTAAATTAAATGTAAGTGATACGGCTAGAATGTTGTCTACTTATGCAAAAACGCAATTGGTAAACACAAAATTAAATATTGCTGACACAATTACATTGTCAAATAGAATAAATTTAAAAGCAAACGCTTCAGATGTTGCTACTAATACAGCAAACATTGTAACAAACACAAATAGCATTGCTACAAATGCTACTAATATTGCTACTAATACTGGAAATATTGCAGTTAATACAAGTGATATATCAACTTTAAATACAAATGTTGCAACTAACACTGCGAACATAGCTAATAACACAAGTGACATTGCTTTAAAAGCGAATATTTCAAGTTTAGCAACTGTTGCTACAAGTGGAAGCTATAATGATTTAAGTGATAAACCTTCATTGCCTATTGCTGCTGCAAATACTTTGGGTGGCGTGAAAGTTGGGAATAATTTAGCAATAGACGCAAATGGAGTTTTATCTAGTACAGCAATTCCTTATGCAGGTGCAACAAGTGCCGTTAATTTAGGCGCATACGATTTAACTGTGAATGGATTACGTATTGGATTAGGTGGTAGCTTGATACCAAGTAATGTGGTAGTAGGTAAATCTGCAATGAATAATAATACTACTGGAGCTAATAATATTGCAGCAGGATTTGAGGCACTAAAATCAAACACTATTGGATATTCAAACGCTGCTTTTGGCGGGGCTGCATTAACATCTAATACTACAGGTTTTTATAATACTGCTTTAGGTAAAGATGCCTTAAGAACTAATACTATAGGTTTAGAAAATACGGGTGTGGGTTTGTCTTCTTTATATAGTAATGCTGGTGCTAGTTACAATACTGCATTAGGTTCTTCCTCTTTAGTTGGAAATACAACTGGAGAATACAATACTGCAGTTGGTAGACAAGCTGCAGGAGCTACAACAATAGGATCAAATAATGTAGCCGTTGGAGCGGGGGCTTTAAATACTAATATAATTGGATCAAGTAATACAGCAATTGGTAGAAGCGCCGACGTTTCTGCAAATAATATTTCAAACTCAACTGCATTAGGTTATGGTGCAATTGTTACTGCTAATAATTCAATCCAATTAGGAAATCTTAGTGTAACAAACGTTAAAACAAGTGGTACCGTTACTGCTGGTGAAGTTACTTATCCAAATGCACATGGTACAAATGGACAGGTTTTAACAACAACAGGTAGTGGTGCATTAACATGGGCAACTCCAGCTAGCACAGCTAATGCATCCTCATTAACAGGTATTGTTAGTGTTGCAAATGGTGGAACAGGACAAACAACTATACCAGGTATTTTAACAACATTGGGTTTATCAAGTAATAATATTGCAATTGGAAATGGTGCAGGATCAACTGGATTAGGGCCTAATGCAAATACGGTTGCTATAGGTGGTGGCGCTGGTCAAACAGCTCAAGGACAAAGTTCTATTGGTATTGGATATGTTGCTGGTTATGCTAACCAAGGAGCAAATTCATTGGCAATTGGTGGTAACGCTGCACAAAGTAATCAGGGACAACAAGCTGTTGCATTAGGTTTTGCCGCGGGTCAAAATGGTCAAGGTGCTTTTTCTGTTGCCTTAGGTGCATTTGCTGGTAATTCTCAAGTTGCAAATAGCATCGCAATAAATGCAACAGGTGCTAACTTAAATCCTAGTAACTCAGGTTTTTATGTAAATCCAGTTCGTGCTACAACTGCAACTTCTTCATTATTGTATTATAATACTTTGACTAAAGAAATTACTTCTGCTACAGGAAGTTTTGTTGATTTAACAACAGCACAAACTATTGCTGGTGTAAAAACATTTAGTTCAAACATAAATGTAAATGGAATTAATGTTGGTCGTGGTAATGGAAACAATGATGAAAGTTTAGCGGTAGGAGCTGGTGCAATGGGATCATCTAATGTTAATGGTAAAAGAAATACCGCTATAGGTTATGGTGCAATGGCTAGATATAATGGTACCTCATGGGATAATAATACAAGTGTTGGTTACAATAATTTACCTGGTATGACAAGCGGATCTGGGAATACTTCAGTAGGTGCAGAATCAATGATGGCAAATGCAACAGGTACCCAAAATACATCTGTTGGAAATCAGTCTTTAATTAATACAACAGGGAATGATAATATTGGTATTGGTAAACGTTCAGGCCAAACAATAACAACAGGAAGTCAAAATACAATTGTAGGTACCGATGCGGATGTTGCAACCAATAATTTAAACAATGCAACTGCAATTGGTTATGGTGCAAATGTTGCAGCAAGCAATACCATTCAATTAGGAAATACAAGTATTACAAATGTAAAAACTAGTGGTGCAATAACTGCAGGTGCTGTTACTTATCCGAAAGTTGATGGAACAAATGGACAAGTGTTAACAAGTGACGGAAGCGGTACTGCAAGTTGGCAGTCTACGGCTAGTTTTATACATTATGTTGGAGAAAACTATGGGGGTGGTATCGTAGTAGCAGTTTGGAAGACAAGTGGAGTGGAGCATGGATTAATTGTTGCAAAAACTGATGCTAGTTCAGGTGTAGTTTGGAGTGATATTACAAATTCGAGTTCTAATGCCACAAGTTTAACAGATGGCTTATCAAATACTAATTTAATTATTATACAAAATTCAGGAAGCACTAGTGCTGCTAAGGTTGCAGATGATTTTACAGTAACTGATGCAAGTGGAACATTTAGTGATTGGTACTTACCATCAGTATCGGAATTTGGATTTGTATACATGTTAAAAGATGCGTTACCATTTTACGGCTCTAATTCGTTTGATAATGGTAATTACAACACTTCAACTGAATCATCTGCAAATGCTTATTATGGCTATTCATTTAGCTCTTTTAGTGGTGGCAAACAGAGTAATATGGGAAAAGGAAACTCGTTTCGAGTAAGAGCTATGAGAAGTTATTAATGAAATAGCACTACTTCAAAAAATAATAAATCCCCCAACTGGATAAATAAGCAAGGCCCGTCATCATGAAAAATTGAATGGCGGGCCATTTCCATGATTGGGTTTCACGTTTTACAACAGCTAGTGTACTCATACATTGCATAGCGAGTACATAAAATACCATTAAGGATAAAGCGGCAGCAAAACTATACACTGCAGTACCATCCGGGCGTTTAGCGGCTCTTAACTTTTCGGTTAAGGAACTATTATCAGCGGCCTCTACGCTATATAAAGTTGCCATCGTGCCCACAAAAACTTCACGTGCAGCAAATGATGTAATTATTGCAATTCCCATTTTCCAATCAAATCCTAAAGGAGCAATTGTTGGTTCAATAGCTTTTCCTAATACACCCGCATAAGAGTGTTCTAGCTTTTGCGTATGGTATATTTTATCTAAATGAGTTTGTTGTTCTGGATGCAAACTAATTTGTTGTGTATGAGTAGCTTCTACTTGTTGCATTTGATTGCTTGGTCCATAGTTGCTTAAAAACCATAATAACAAACTAATGACCATAATTACTTTACCAGCATCTGTAACAAATATTTTAGCTTTTTGAACCATCGTTACACCAACATTTTTCCAGCGTGGTGCACGGTATACTGGTAGTTCTAAAATAAAATAACTCTTCTCCTTTATTTTCACAAACCATTTTAAAACCATACTTGCAAGTAAAGCCATTACAATTCCAAGTAAGTACAGCCCCATCATCACTAATCCTTGTAAGCTTAAAAATCCAAAATATATTTTCTTATCAATTACTAAAGAAATCAAAATAGTGTAAACAGGAAGTCTTGCACTACAACTCATAAATGGTGTCACCATTATAGTAAGTAGTCTTTCTTTTTTATTCTCAATATTTCTTGCACTCATAATGGCAGGCACTGCACATGCAAAGCCGCTAATCATGGGCATTACACTTTTTCCATTTAATCCAACCTTACGCATTAGTTTGTCACTTAAAAAACTAATGCGCGCCATGTATCCTGTATCTTCTAACAAAGTAATTAAGCCAAATAGAATCATTATTTGTGGAATGAATACAAAAATGCCACCAAGTCCTGCAACTATTCCATTCACTAATAAGTCTTCCCACCAAGCATTTGGTAAAATATTATTTAAGTAAGAAGTTAAATTGGTAAACACCCATTCAATGGCATCCATCGG
Source organism: uncultured Bacteroidota bacterium (assembly GCA_903819975.1). Classification (GTDB taxonomy): domain Bacteria; phylum Bacteroidota; class Bacteroidia; order Chitinophagales; family Chitinophagaceae; genus Sediminibacterium. The sequence goes on from CAIJFI010000008.1 coordinate 29,861, forward strand.
ATATCTTGCCATCCAAAACACCGATTGAAACAAAACAAATAAAACAAATAATAGAATGGCATAACCTCCAACTCGGTGAAGAAAAATATTGTCTAACTTATCGGTTCTTTTTTTCTTGGCTGTAGGGTCTGGTTCTGTAACCCTATTTTTCATTATTTCTTGTATGTGTCCATAACGCTGTAATATTTCCTGTGCCTGCGTTTTAGTGTGATTAAAATTATTATCAATTTCAATCTGCGCTATCTTTTCCTGCATTTCTTGCTCTAAAGGAAATGCTTCATGGTGCATTAAATAGTGCAATGCAGCATAATCGCTATGCGTTGGATATAATTTTTTGAATGCGTCAATTGCATCAGGCGCTAAATTTTTATTGTCAATAAAACTTTCTTGATTTTTTGATCTTGGTGTTTCAATAATCCCAATCAATGCATTTTTTAATTCAGTAAGCCCTTTATTTTTTCTTGCATCTACTGCTACAACGGGTATTCCTAAATCGGCTTGCAATCCTGCCACATCTATTTTAATTCCTTTTTTTGCAGCCAAGTCGTTCATGGTTAAAGCCAAAACAACCGGTTTTTTCAAATCAATAATTTGACTACAAAAAAGCAAATTCCTTTTTAAATTACTAGCATCGGCAACAAGTAAAATTACATCGGTATGCATTTCCAAATCAACACCTATTAATACTTTATATGCTACCCATTCGTCTTCTCTTTTTGGATAAAAGCTGTAGGTACCCGGTAAGTCAATAAGGGTAGATGGATGTCCACCTAATTGTAGCTCACCCGTTTTTTTATCTACAGTAACGCCAGGGAAATTGCCCACCTTTTGGTTCAAGCCCGTTAAGGCATTGAAAAGTGAACTTTTACCACAGTTTGGGTTCCCCACTAAAGCAATATGTATACCAGCTTTCATTAGCAACAAAGCTAACTTTTAAGATTGGCTAAGACTTACGAAATTAGAAATTGGACTTCGTACTAAACAATAGTGACACAAGTCACCTATTTACTAGCTCCTTTACTTATTTTTGTGTTCAAATATCAAAAGAATGAGAAGAATAGCTATTGCAATGTTACTGTTTGCCCCAATTGGCCTTTTAGCACAAAAACTAAGTAAGTCCGATAAAGCCTTGATTCAAAACTTAAAAGGTCATATTCAGTTTTTGGCAAGTGACGCATTAGAGGGTCGTCGTTCTGGTGATGTTGGAGAGCAAAAAGCAGTGGATTATGTTATTGCTCAATACCAAGATTTAGCCATACATCCAATGGGTGAGAATGGATATATTCAAAATTTTCCAATTGACGAAGGAAAGCGATTTGATGCAAATGCGTTTATAAAAATTAATAATCAAAAAGCAATTTTAGATTCTGATTTTTTTGCGTTGTCAAATAGTGGTTCCAATAATTTTAATGCTCATTCTTCGGTTGCATTAAACGAAGTAAACCAAGTATGGTTTAAAGATGTAAATGAAATACTTGAGGAAAATACCAGCAATCCTCATTTTGATATCAATGAATGGCTTGTTACCACTGCCTCTCAGCTTAAGAGTAAAGGTGCTGTTGCTTTGTTTTTACACAATAGTGGTAACTTAGTTGACAATATTCAGTTTAATAAATATGATACAGCAAAAGCTTTGGCAATACCTGTAGTTTATTTTACAAAGCAAGGTTATGCAAAACATTTTAGCGACGAAACAGGCACTTATACAATTGAAGCAAAAGTTCAGTTTGAGCATCCAACGCGTACTGCACATAATGTAGTTGGCTTTATAGATAACCATGCAGCAAATACAATTATACTTGGTGCACACCTGGATCATTTAGGTTACAATCAAGATAAGCATGGATTGGATTTAAATAACTTTATTCATAATGGTGCCGACGATAACGCTAGTGGTACTGCGGCTTTGATTGAATTAGCAAAATCACTTATTAAGAAAGCGCCTAAGAATAATAACTACTTAATTATACATTTTTCTGGTGAGGAATTAGGCTTGCTAGGAAGTAAATATTGGTTAGATCATCCTACTTACAAAGGAAATTTTAATTACATGATCAATATGGATATGGTAGGTAGATATGATACGGCTCGTAAATTAACTATTGGTGGTTATGGAACTTCTAGTAAGTGGTCTGAGATTTTATCTAAAATTCCTACTACATTATTAACGCATTATGATAGTGCAGGAACTGGTCCAAGCGATCATGCAAGTTTCTATCGTAAAGATATGCCTGTGTTATTTATGTTTACAGGAAGTCACTCAGACTATCACAAAGCAACAGATGATTGGGATAAAATTAATTATGAAGGGGAAAAAGATATTGTACGTTTAGTTCAAAATATTATTAAAGCAACCGACAACTATAGCAAACTTGATTTCTTAAAAACACGCGAACAAAGTATGGGTAAAAGTACCAAGTTTACAGTGAGCTTAGGTGTCATGCCTGACTACGCGTTTACTGGCACTGGCGTTAGGATTGAGGGCACTAGTCAAGGTAAATTAGGAGAGAAAATTGGATTAAAAAGTCAAGATGTTTTAACGCAATTAGGTGACTATAAATTAATTGACGTAATGGGTTACATGCAAGCACTTGGTAAATTTAAGAAAGGTGATAAAACTACTTTAATTATAAAGAGAGCTAGCGAAGAAATGAAATTTGATATTCAATTTTAACAAGTCTATTTAGTCAATGAGTGCAAAATTAATTTTAAATCAAGACGAAATTAATGAACATGATTTTGAAGGTACACGTATCTTAGGAATCACTGCGCCCATTAAAAATTTTCAGTTTTGTATTTTATTAAATCAATACATGGGTTTTGAATTTAGATTTAATCCCGAACACGAAATTGCTTTAAAGAGAAAAAATAGGACTTATTATTTTTCTATGTATGAGGCCAATGAACCAAATACTACTATCCAACATTTTGTGTATCACAATCAATACGACGGTGAATACTTGTTGCCCGAATTAAAGCATATGGACTTTATTTGGTGGATAAGAGGGGATTGGGTTGAAGACGAAAAAGTAAAAGAAATTTCCCAAACCATTCGCGACATTAAAGGCGTACAATTGGTTGTGGAGTTGACTCCTGAGCATATAAAGAATAAGGGTAACCTTATATTTGAATAGGTTATGTTGGCTTATGGCTCAACAACAATTCGCTTTCCAATATAATTTTCGCATACACCGATAGGTTCTGTATAATCAATGCCAGCAGCTATTAATACAGCTTGTACTTCGCTTAATGAACTAGGTGTTACTGCTATTAATAATCCACCGTTTGTTTGTGGATCCGGTAAAATTAGGCTTGCCTCTTTTTCGTCAATACTTGCGTCTAACTGAATGCTCTCAGACGTTGCATTCCAGTTTCTTGCTGTTGCACCAGGTATTGCTTTTTGTGCAATATAATTTCTAACAACAGGAATCATTGGAATTTTAGCATAAGATAATCTTGCAGTTAAATTACTGCCTTCCATCATTTCGGTTAAGTGACCTGCTAAACCAAATCCAGTAACATCGGTCATTGCATGCACTCCTTTTATTTTTCCCAATGCTTCGCCAGCTTTATTTATTGTAGTTAATTGTTTAACTAATAAAGCTAAATCTGGTTCGGTTAACAATCCTCTTTTTTGAGAAGTTGCAAGTATCCCAACGCCTAATGGTTTTGTAATAATTAATACATCCCCTTCCTTAGCGGTATCATTTCTTTTTAAATTTTCTATAGCTACTAATCCGTTTACAACCAATCCAAAAATTGGATCTTGGCTATCAATGCTATGACCTCCTGCTATTACAATACCCGCTTCGGTACAGGTTTTGCGGGCACCCTCCATTACTTGTGCTGCAACGCTTGCAGGTAATGTTGCTAGTGGCCAACCTAAAACAGCCAATGCGAAAATTGGTTTACCTCCCATTGCATAAACATCACTTATTGCATTAGCCGCTGCAATTTGTCCAAAGGCAAATGCGTCATCTACAATTGGCATAAAAAAATCGGTGGTACTTATCATTGCCGTTTTTTCATCAATTTGATAAACAGCTGCATCGTCCCTGCTATCATTCCCTACTAATAGTTGAGGGATATTATTTTTTGCACCAACATTATGTGCTGCTAATATTTCTGAAAGTACTGCTGGCGAAATTTTACATCCACATCCTCCGCCTTTACTATGTTGTGTTAATTTTATTTCCATGATTTATATTTCCCAGGTTATTTCTCCAAAATTATATGTTTGTTCTATTCCTTTGTTAATTATTAATTGCCCCAATTTATTTACTCCAATCACTTTTCCTGTAAATACAATTTGATTGTGTTTGAATTTTACGAACTCATTTTTTTTATATAAACGATTATTGTACTCAATCAACATTGTTTCAAACTTCCCTTGAATCCATTCGTTTACACGCTTTGTTAATGCAGCCGACAATTCTTTTAACAATAATGGTATCTCAAATGTTTTTCCTGTGATTTGTTTTAATGAAACAGGGTTGCTTAATGCACTTGAAAATTGTGTTTGGTTAATATTAATCCCCGTCCCAATAATGGCCCAGGTCCATTCTGCCCCCCTTAATGTGTTTTCAATAAGGATTCCCCCTGCCTTTCTGTCACGCCAATAGAGATCGTTTGGCCATTTTATATAGGTTTCACCACCAGAATGTGCCTCAAAAAAGTCGGTTAAGGCCAAAGAAACGGCCACAGAAAGTCCAAATTGCTGGTTTTGAGACCATTTTAAGCCCAATTCCATAGGATTTTGGATGCTGCTAAGGCCTAAAGTATAGGAACATAGTAAATTTTCGCCTTTTTCACTTCCCCATGATTTGCCCATTTGGCCCTTCCCATGGGTCTGAAAATCAGCACGGTAGCAACTGCCAGATACCGCCATTTGTTGTTGGACTTGGCTTATGGCATAAATATTGGTACTATCAACGGAAGACAGTTCTATGAGCGGCTCGCCTAATGTGATAATTGGTGTGGCAGGTGACAAAGAATTGTTATTTTTGTAAAGTTAGCTAGTTTCATGTGTGTCAAACAAAAATGATTGACAAAATGATTTGACTAACAAGGCATTAACAAATAAAAATTAGCATTATTGGAACCTCTTTCCGCATTAAAAGATCGTAAAAAATCTCCAACGCAACTTACCAGAAGTAGTAAAATTTTCAAAACCATTATCCAGGCAATTCAGGATAAAAAAGGTGAAAATATAATTAGCTTAGATCTTAAGAAAATACACGAAGCTTCGGCCGATTTCTTCATTATCTGTGAAGCAAGTAACACCACTCAATTAAAAGCAATTGCTGATAATATTGAATATGAGGTAAAACACAAATGTGATGAATATCCATACAAGAGCGAAGGTAAAACTGCGGCTCAATGGCTATTGATTGACTATATCAATGTTGTGGTGCATGTAATGCATCCAGAAGCAAGAACTTTTTATAAGTTAGAAGAAATCTGGAATGATGCTGATAGTAAAATTCATGATTTAGAGAACTAATTTCAAAGACGCTTGTTATAATTCGCAATAAACGCAATAATAATTACAAATGATTCCTGATAATAATAATTCAAAAAAGAAAGGCCCATTGGGAGATGGCCCTAAGTTACCTAAGTTCAATGTATACTGGTTTTATGGTATAGTGGGTATCTTTCTAATGTACTTGATGCTTTTTTCAAAAATGGCACCTGACGTTAATACAATTTCACACAATGAATTTGTAAAATTAATGGCTAGTGGCGACGTTGAAAAATTCGTTAAGGTTGAAAATAAAAAAGTGGTTCACTTTTATATTAAAGGAGATAGTCTTGACAAAGAATTCTATGTTCAGAAGTTTAAAACCAAATTGAATAAGGAAAAAGTTAAAGGCAATTATTTATTTGAATATAAGATTGACGATTGGTCTTCTTTTAATAAGGAAGTGCAAGACATTTATACAAAATATGCTATCATTAATATTCCAGATAGTAGTTCTGATACCGAGAGTGATTGGTTTGGTCCAATAGCAAACACTATTTTTTCTTTAGTATTAATAGTGGTGGTTTGGGTTGTATTAATGCGTAAGATGGGTGGCGGCGCAGGTGGAAGCGGCGGCCCAGGTGGCATATTTAATGTTGGGAAATCTAAGGCAACCTTATTTGAAAAAGGAGGCACTAAAGTAAATATCACTTTTGCAGATGTTGCAGGTTTGGAAGAAGCAAAAGAAGAAGTAATGGAAATTGTCGACTTCTTAAAAAATCCAAAAAAATACACCAACCTAGGTGGTAAAATACCTAAGGGTGCTTTGTTAATTGGCCCTCCAGGTACAGGTAAAACTTTATTGGCGAAAGCAATGGCAGGTGAAGCACAGGTTCCTTTCTTTAGCTTAAGTGGTTCCGACTTTGTGGAGATGTTTGTGGGTGTGGGCGCAAGTAGAGTGCGTGATTTGTTTAAACAAGCAAGAGAAAAGGCACCATGTATTATTTTTATAGATGAGATTGATGCGATTGGTCGTGCACGTGGAAAAAATGCCATGATGAGCAATGACGAGCGTGAAAATACATTAAACCAATTATTGGTGGAGATGGATGGATTTGGTGGAGACACGGGTATTATTATTTTAGCTGCAACCAACCGTCCAGACGTATTGGATAGCGCCTTGTTAAGACCAGGTCGTTTTGATCGTCAAATTTCAATTGATCGTCCTGATGTTAAAGGTCGTCAAGAAATTTTCAAAGTACATTTAGGTCCTATTAAAGTTTCTGAAAGTTTAGATATTTATAAATTAGCGGAACAAACTCCAGGATTTGCGGGTGCTGACATTGCGAATGTTTGTAATGAAGCGGCATTAATTGCAGCGCGTAAAGGAAAAACTGGTGTTGAGATGCAAGATTTTCAAGATGCAATTGATAGAGTTATTGGAGGTTTAGAAAAGAAGAATAAAATCATCTCTCCAGAAGAAAAAGAAGTAATTGCTTATCACGAAGCAGGTCATGCAATTTGTGGTTGGTTCCTAGAGCATGCATACCCATTATTAAAAGTTACGATTGTGCCAAGAGGTACAGCGGCACTGGGTTATGCGCAATACACTCCTAAAGAGCAATACTTATATACCATTGAACAATTAACGGATCAAATGTGTATGACATTGGGCGGAAGGGCAGCAGAGCAAATTTTCTTTGGTAAAATTTCAACAGGTGCTTCTAACGACTTACAACAAATTTCTAAGATGGCTTATTCGATGGTAACAACTTATGGAATGAACGAGAAAATTGGCAATGTAAGTTTCTACGATCCTTCTCAAGAAAATACTTTTCAAAAACCATTTAGCGAAGAGACTGGTAAAATAATTGATGAAGAAGTAAGAAAGATGATTGGTGAAGCTTATCAAAGAACACTAAAATTATTAACCGAGCGCAAGGGTGAGGTAGAAAAATTAGCAAAAGAATTATTAGACAAAGAGGTGTTGCATAAGGCAGATGTAGAATTATTAATTGGTAAGCGTCCTTTTGAGGAAGAAAAAGCGATAGGCGCTTTTGATGCGAGCAATACTTATGCTCCAACGGAAACGACTGTTGTTAGTCCAACTGATAATACCGAAAGAGCTACACCTTCTAATGATGTAAACACCGACGATACTATTGATCATGCAAATGCAACAATCAATGCTGCAGATGCAACTGGAAATAATGAATAATATTTTAGATGGAATCGCAAGGCGCAAGAAATAAAATATTGAAAAAAATTAAACAGGCACTTAAGTCGCCAGTGCCTGTGCCATTTCCGGATCAAGTTGCGGAAACGCCCATCTTTATTCCAACAGAACAAGAGTTGGCAATAAGTTTTGCCGAAAAGTTCACAGAATTACTAGGCAAATTTGTTTATTGTGCAGACGAAGGCGAGTTGGCGCAACAATTAGCTGGATTAATCAAAGCGCATAAATGGGAAAAAATATATTCTCAGGAATCAGGCTGGTTGGATGATATGAGCGAATATCAATTTGATCCAGTAACCACCGACGATTTAGCAACTTGTGACGCCTCCATTACTTTGTGCGAACATTTAGTTGCACGCACAGGTACAATTGTTTTAAGTAGTCAACAATTAAGTGGACGTGCTTCTAGTGTATACGCCCCAGTTCATATTTGTATTGCATATACGCATCAGTTGGTTTTTGATATAGCTGATAGTTTACATCAGTTTAAAAACGAAATGGATCACATGCCTTCTATGATTAGTTTTGCAACTGGCCCAAGTCGTACGGCTGACATTGAAAAAACTTTAGTGGTGGGAGTGCATGGACCTAAGGAAGTGTATTGTTTTTTAGTTGATAAATTGACCGATTAATACTTTATATAAATCTGCTTTCATGGAACTGGCCCCAGGAAAAAAAATATACTTTTTATCTGACTTTCATTTGGGAGCTCCTAATGAATTGGAAAGCAGAAAACGTGAAGATCGTTTAGTTCGATTTTTGAATCATGCGAAGCAGGATGCTGCTGCTTTTTTTATAGTAGGAGATATTTTTGATTTCTGGTTTGAATATAAAACTGTGGTGCCAAAAGGCTTTGTGCGTACATTAGGGTGCTTAGCTCAAATTAGTGATGCAGGTATTCCAATTCATATTTTCACTGGCAACCATGATTTGTGGATGAATGATTATTTAACAAAAGAGTTAAACGCAAAAGTGTATTTTGAACCACATCCTTTTATTTTAGGGAATAAACAATTCTATATTGGGCATGGGGATGGATTAGGTCCAGGTGATTATGGGTATAAGCGTTTAAAAAAGATTTTCACGAATCCTTTTTGCCAATGGTTATTTAGATGGATACATCCAGACGCGGGCATAAGACTAGCAAATTACTTTAGTGCTAAGAGTAGGGCAAAAACGGGGACTTCCGATGAAGTTTTTTTAGGAGAAGACAAAGAATGGCTAATTATTTATACCAAAGAAAAGGCCAAAGAAATGGATGTAGACTACTTTGTTTTTGGGCATCGGCATTTTGCCATTGATTTTGCCATAAATGAACGCAGTCATTATATAAACCTTGGAGACTGGATTCGATTAAATACCTATGGCGTATTTGACGGCGAAACTATGCAATTATTAAAGTGGGAAGCCTAATTAAAAGCTTTGAATTATGAATTTAGATCAACAAATACTTTCTAATCCTATTAAAAGTTACCTAATTATCTTAGGTATACTCTTAGTGACTTTCATTATTAAAAGACTCATTTCTCGTTTTTTTGCAAGTCTTATTTATACATGGATTGACAAGAAAAATCATTCTGAATTAAGAAAGACACACGTTCATCGATTAGTGGTACCTATTGAAAGGTTCTTAATTTTCATGGTTGCTATAGTCGCATTTTACGAATTAAAATTTCCTGAAGCCTGGAACTTACACTTATATAAAATTTCGTTACAGGTTGCAATGGAGTCGGCTGTTAAGTTGGTGTTTATTATTTTATTAATCCGAGTTTGTTTACGCACTTTAGAATTCATTGCTATAATTCTTGAAGAGAAAGCTAAATTATCTAAGGACCAAACAGACGACCAGTTGATATTATTTTTCAGAGATTTTTTTAAAGTAATCTTATACATTGTTGGAGTATTAATGGTCCTGCATTATGTATTTAATGAAAATATTGGAAACTTAGTTACAAGTTTAAGTATTGTTGGTGCAGCAGTAGCTTTGTCCATGAGAGAGAGCTTGGAAAACATCATTGCCTCTTTTATAATATTTTTTGACAAGCCCTTCACAGTTGGCGACTTAGTGAAAGTAAATGCATTTACTGGTACGATCGAAAAAATAGGTTTAAGAAGTACCCGTATTCGCACCGAAAGCAAAACCTATATTTCGGTACCCAATAAACAAATGGTGGATACAATTGTAGACAATATTAGTTTAAGAACTGAGCGCAAAATAGAGATGGATTTGCAAATAAGTATTGACACGTCAGCACAAGCTCTGTCTGCATTTGCGCAGCATTTAAGAGAAACCACAAATGCTATAAAAGATATTAAATCGGCTACTGTTTTTATATCAGAATCGGGGAAACAATTTCATGCTATTCATGTTGAATGTTTCGTTCCCTTGTATGTAGAAATAGCAGGATTTCAAATGCTGAGAGAGGAATTAAATTTAGCTGCAATAAGTTACGCTAATGAGCAAGGAATAAAATTTGCGGAAAAGGGCTAATAAAAATTACAAACTACTTTTTAAAGAAATTAAAAAGTTTTTAATATTTTTTAAATTGTTCAACAAGGCTAAATCTTTTACTGCTTTTTCTTTATTGTTTTTCAAATATGTTTTTGCGCCGTCAATAGAATATTTCTTTTCGCGTAATAAATAATATATCTGCTTTAAAAATTCAATGTCTTGTGCGCGAAACAATCTATCTCCCTTTCTTGTTTTTCTTGGTTGTAATTGCTTGAATTCTTTTTCCCAGTATCTTATTAGTGAAGTATTTACATTAAACCAAACTGCCACCTCGCCAATTGGGTAGTATAATTTTTTAGCTAATTCGTCGGAGGAAGGAACTTGTAATTTATCAATATCACCTTCCATAGAAGCAAATGATTTTCTCCCTCTTTTATGCGTTGCATTGTTTTTTCCAAAATTCATCGGTGTTCTCGAAACACTCGGAATAGTATCATTAATAATTATTTCTACTTTTTCCTCGGCAACTATATTTGAAGATGCTTCTTGATGAGGAGTAACAAACTGAACAGGTTTTTTAGATACTAATTTCTCGGCCTTTGTTCTTTTAATATGAACCGGCGCGCTTGGTGGATTTCCAAATAAGTCTAACTGTTGCAATTCTATAGCCATGGAACAAAGTTAGGGGACTATGTATTCCAACTACTCCCTGTAAATGATTGGTGGATAAATTGTTAAGTATGACGTATTTTTGGGCATGCGTTTATTTGTAATAGCAGAAACAGAATTATGTATCCCAAGGGCCTTGGTTATTGCTCAGGTTGAGGATATTATATATAGTTGTGCCACAAATTTAGATGCACAGGTGATTGTGGTAGGTGATAATTTTCCAGAAGCCTTTATGCAGTTTTGTATTAAATATGAAACCGTTAAAATAATAACAAATAAGGAAGCTGCCCTATTTATAAAGCAAGTAACCAATGCTGCAATTATCCATTTTGGGGTGAACGTAAAATGGGGGAAGGCTTTCCCTAGCTACTTTATACCATTATCCACCCCTATACAAACAGCTAATTTGTCTTTTTTAAGCCGATTTTTACTCAGGAGAAAATATAATACTTGGCTTGCCAAGTCTACCAAAGTGCTATGTAACAATCATTGGGGTTTAACAAGTTTGCAGACTTACTATCCACTATTTGAAAAAAATATTCAGCAAGTTATATTGCCAAATATGCAAGCTCCAATTTTTGAATGGCAGGAGCTTTCTGAAGCAAAGGAAAAGCTTACCAATGGCAACAATTATTTTCTCGCTTTTGCCCCTGTAGTAAGGTTTACAGACATATTAAAAGAGTTTTCAGTTTTTAAAAAATGGCAACAAACTACAATGCACTTGGTTTTTGTTTTTGATACAAAACAAGAAGTTGCTATTGCCCATCAACAATTAAAGGGGTATAAATTTAGACAGGATATTGCTGTTCATCTTGCAGAAGAAGTTTGTTTGGAATGGATTGCAGCTACTTATGCCATATTGTGGGAAGGTGTTGATTTCTCAAAAAGCAGATGGGTAGAATACGCTATTCAATATGATGTTCCTTTGTTATTTGATGCTCAAATTAATTTGCCCGAAAATTGGTTAAAAGCTGGCGAGAATTTTGCATTTACAGAAAAACAAGCACTTTCAAATCATTTTAAACTTTACTATAAGGACGAAGTGTATAGACAAGCAAGAGCAAGAATGGGCAAGGAGTGGCTGCATTTATTGAATCAAAATTCCATAGGCCAAGAGTTATTTAATAAAATTGTACTTTCGCATATCATTTAGGTTAATAATAATACCATGCATCAATCAAATATCAATGTAACGGTTCATTTAGATGAACAAAAAATTCCTCAAAATATTCAGTGGTCTGCGACAGATAGCACAGCTACCGAAGCACAGGATGCGCGCGCGATGATGCTTACATTTTGGGATCCAGCCGACAAAACAGCCCTACGCATAGATCTTTGGACAAAGGATATGATGGTAGACGAGATGGCTGATTTCTTTTATCAAAATTTAATGGGTATGGGCGACACCTACCTAAGAGCTACACAGGACAAGGCCATAGCTGATGATTTTAAAGCCTTCGCTAAATCATTTTATCAAAAATTCAAAGCAAGTCAAACTGCAGAAAATAATAAATAGTATACCATGAGCTTAGAAACAGAAGTAATGTCTTTGATGAAAGACGCAATGAAAAACAAAGACGAAGTTTTATTGAGAGGTTTAAGAGCCATCAAAGCAGAAATAATAAAAGCTAAAACCGAACCAGGTGCAAACGGTGAAATTTCGGCTGATACCGAAATGAAATTATTACAAAAACTAGTTAAATCTCGTAAGGATTCTTTAACTATTTATCAAGAACAAAACAGACCCGATTTAGCAACTAAAGAATCAGAGGAAATTGCCGTGATTGAAAAATTCTTGCCTGCACAAATGAGCGAGGATGAAGTAAAAGCTGCAGTTCAAGCAATTATAGCACAAGTGGGTGCAGCTGGTCCTCAGGATTTGGGAAAAGTGATGGGCGTTGCTACAAAACAATTAGCAGGCAAAGCGGATGGCAAAGTTATTTCGGCTGTTGCTAAAACACTACTTACTGCATAATATATGTGGATAGACATACTTACAGGTACTATCTTAATTATTGCAATATTGCAGGGCTATAAAAATGGACTTATTCGTGCAATTGTGTCCTTTATGTCCTTGTATATAGGGTTGATTCTTGCATTTCAATTTGCAGGATGGGTTGCAGCTCAATTAAAAGAACACACCAAAATTGCTTCTCATTGGTTGCCATTTATTTCCTTTTTAATGGTACTTATTGTTGTTTTATTAATACTTAGATGGACTTCCAGATTATTGCAACAAACAGCTGAGTGGTTAATGCTTGGATGGTTGAATAAATTGCTTGGAATTGTCTTATATGGTTTTATTTATTTTACCATGCTAAGTGCTGTAGTATATTTTTTGCAAATTTTAGGTGTTTTAGAGGCTTCAAAAATGAAGGAAGCCTATTCCTATGATTATTTACAACGTTGGTGGCCTTATTGTATGGGTAAAATAGGTGAATGGCTACCTTCTATCAAACATAGCATTGCTACTTTCTCCAATCCTTTAAAATAATGTAACATTTGGGATAGCTATTTTTTGCAATGATTTAAGTACCTTTATCCATATTGATTGCTATGGAATACGAAATTAAAAAAGAAGGAAAATTCGAGTATTTGGAAGTGGGTGAGGGAGAAACGCTAATGCTTTTGCACGGCTTGTTCGGTGCCTTAAGTAATTTCTCAGATCTTATTGAAAAATTTAGAACTACCCATAAAGTGGTGGTGCCAATATTACCCTTATTTGACCTTGATATTTTACATACAAGTGTAACTGGTTTGGCAAAACATGTCACTCAATTTATTGAACAAAGAGGCTATGATAATATTAATTTATTAGGCAATTCCTTAGGAGGTCATGTAGGGCTAGTATATGTCTTAAAACATCCTGAAAAAGTAAAGTCGTTAACATTAACTGGAAGTAGTGGTCTTTTTGAAAATGCTATGGGAGATAGTTACCCTAAACGAGGTGATTACGAGTATATTAAAAACAAGACGGCGCAAACTTTTTATGATCCAGCAATGGCAACAACTGAGTTGGTTGATGAGGTTTTCGAAATTACCAGAAACAGGATTAAGGTTATTAAAATTATAGCACTTGCAAAAAGTGCAATTAGAAATAATTTAGGCGAAGAGTTGAATCAAATTAAAGTACCTACATGTTTGATTTGGGGAAAGAATGATATTGTAACACCGCCTTTTGTTGCAGAAGAATTTAAAAAACTAATTCCGCATAGTGAATTGCATTTTATTGACAAATGTGGTCATGCGCCTATGATGGAAGTGCCACATGAGTTTAATGAAATTCTTTCTACTTTTTTATCATCACTTCCAAAGTAATACTATGTCAATGTTAGCTGCAACTATTGCTATTAAAGGACTGCCAATGCTTCATATGGAAGATAAGGTTGCTTTTGCTTTGCAGTGCATGGAGGATTTTGATGTACAACATTTGCCTGTTATTAAAGACGATTATTTTATAGGTGTAGCATTTAAATCCGACTTATTAGATGCAAATGAAACACTTGCTTTAGAAACTATTAGTGATCAATTATTGAAAATTGGCATAGCGGGTTCTGCACATTTTTTAGCCGCATTGGATTTATTTACTAAACATCACTTGTCTTTATTGCCTGTTTTAAATGAACAACAAGAATGTATAGGGGTTATAACACAACAACATTTAAACGACAGCCTTGCACAATTTTTAGGAGTTGCAAAGCCAGGCGCTATATTGGTTTTATCTGTTTCTCCTTTCCAATATTCTTTAGCCGAAATGAGCAGACTAGTGGAAACCAATAATGCACAAATTGTGCAATTAAATAGTTTTTATGATGAAGCTAACGGCAGCTTAGTGGTAACACTAAAATTAAATAGGGACGAAGCTGGTGCAATCATTGCAACCTTTCAAAGATACGATTACCAAGTGCTTCACTATTTTGGCAACTCCCCTTTAAATAATGATATAGAAGATCATTATCATCATTTAATGAATTATTTAGATGTTTAAATTATTTATTCCAACTTGTTTATTTGTATTGGTATTTGTTGGGGTACAGGTTAAAGCAAATGGTCAAATTACAATTGCACATATAGATATAGAGGGTAACACAAGAACCAAACCATATATAATTTTAAGGGAACTCCCTTATCAAGTGGGGACTGTAATTTCAATGGATTCTATTTCAAGTTTAAACACACTTGCAAAACAACAATTAATTAATACTTCTTTATTTACAGATGCTCAAGTAACGGCTCAAGAGACAGACGGTCATAACCTTAATATTAAAATTAAAGTAACCGAAAGGTGGTATTTTTTCCCACTGCCTTATTTTAGATGGGTCGATAGAAATTTAAGTGAATGGTGGAACACACAACACCACAGCCTAGATAGGGTGAATTATGGAATTAACTTTAGGCAAGCCAATGCAACTGGGAATAACGACCGCCTTACACTTGGACTTATAACTGGATACACGCAACAAGCAGTTGCCAGATACAACTTTCCTTACTTGGACAAAAAACTAAAATTTGGTATGGGTTTGGGATGGCAATACTTTACGCAAAAAGAATTGAATACTTCTACTTTTTCTGATAAACAAGTTTTCACAAAAACACTAAGCACAATTCAAAGTGGATATAGAGCCAATATAAATTTAAGCTATCGTTCTAATTTATATGAAAGACATGGTGTGCAGATAGGAATCGGCAATTCTGAAATTACTGATTCTGCGTTATTAGTGCAACCAAATTATTTCCCAAATCACGGCAAGTCACTTTCTTATTTTGATTTATCTTACACATATTCAAAAATAAAATTTGATTATAACGCATATCCATCTGAAGGTAACAGCGCTGAATTTGGGTTTTATCAACGTTTTTCGGGCAGTAATAATCTTAGTTCATTTCAATTTAGAAAACTACACGCCCATCATATTTCTGCCAACAATTTTTACTTATTAGAATCAAATTCACAAGTTAAAATAGTGCCTAATCAAAACTATATGGATAGTAGATTAATGGGTTATGGTACAATGCAAATGAATGGATTTGAATACTATGTTATAGACGGGAACGCAGGTACTATTGCAAAAGCAGAATGGCATCATTTATTAGGAAGCTATACGGTGCCTAAAAAAAGTGGAATAGGTATTGTTGATCGATTTAACAAGCACTTACCTGAGATTAAATACCAGTTTTGGCTAAAGGCCTTTACCAACTTAGGATATGCGTATAGCCAATATCCTAGCAATGCGAGTAAATTATCAAATACCCTGTTAAGATCAGCTGGAGTTGGGCTAGATGTTATTAGCATTTACGACCTAGTTATAAAAATTGATTATAGTGTGAATCAGTTGGGGGACAAAGGGTTATATTTGCATGGCGGAATTAATTTTTAATTTTTCACATGAAAGTTGCAATTTATAGTAGGGGTGTAGATTTAGATCAACAGCAATCTTTGAATGCATTGTTGTTTGAATTGAATAGATATGATATTACTATTTATGTGTTCGAGGATTTATTAGTAAAATTTTCATTACAAAATCCTGCCGAAAAAGAACCGCTTATTCCATTTAGTTGTTCCTCTGATTTACATAATACTATCGACTGTTTAATTAGTTTAGGAGGAGACGGCACAGTGTTAGATGCAATTACTTTAGTTGGCGATACCAATATCCCAATTTTAGGAATTAACTATGGTCGCCTAGGATTTTTAGCATCTATTTCAAAAGACGAATTAAGTTTAATGGTAGATGCATTAGTGAATAGGACTTATGTGATTGAGAAAAGATCATTAATGCATTTAGATGCTAACCTACCTATATTTGGTGCAACTCCCTTTGCATTAAATGAATTTGCGATTCATAAGAGAGATACCTCTCCAATGATAAAAATCCACACTTATTTAAATGGAGAATTTCTTAATTCCTATTGGGCAGACGGATTAATAGTTGCTACACCAACAGGTTCTACAGGTTATAATATGAGCTGTAATGGTCCAATTCTTTTCCCAGACTCTTCAAGTTTTGTGATAACTCCAGTTGCCCCACATAATTTAAACGTACGTTCTATAGTAGTTCCAGACAGTTCTGTTATTTCTTTTGAAATAGAAGGACGCACCGAAGAATTAATATGTGCAATGGATGCACGCAAGGAAATTGTACCAAAGAATATCGAATTGGCTGTCAAGAAAGAAAATTTCTCAATACATTTTATTCGACTCAACGAAAATAGTTATCTTTCAACTCTTAGAACTAAGCTTACTTGGGGGCTAGATAAAAGAAATTAATACATGCGTAGAATTCAACTTATATTTTTAATGACAAGTATCTTGTTCGCCATTAATTTGTCGGCACAACATATTTCGTTGATTGAAAATAAGGGTGAGATTGGCATAATGGGAGGAGGTTCTTTTTATAGAGGAGATATCGCTTCTGATGTTTTATTTTTTAAACCTAATTTCGGCGCTTTTTATAAAAAGCAATTGAATGACTATGTTGGTGTAAGACTTAATTACGAATACATTTCAATTGGGGCAAACGACATGCAATCCAATAACTACTATCAACATATGCGTGCTTTAAATTTTACACGCGTATCGCATGACGTAAGTATAATGGGTGAATTTTATTTTTCTAAGTTTATCAATGGGAATAAAAAGTACAATTTTTCTCCCTATTTAGGATTTGGAATTGGTGCTTGGAAATCCATTAGCGGAACCACAAACTTAGATACACCAACTACACAGAGAACTATTACATTTCCTATCAATCTTGGATTTAAATATAATGTGAAAGGTCCTTGGAATTTATTTGGAGAGGTTACTTACCGTTTCACTAATTCAGACAAGATTGATTATTTCGCAGATGAAACCTTTCATATTCCTACAGGGCTTCCTTATGGTTTACCAGCAAATCAATATGGATTACAAGCTAGCACTTCAGGGAATGACCAATATTTTACTGCTAAATTGGGTATTTCCTATAATTTGTTGACCATTTATGGTCCGGATAAACCAAAAACGTCTAGAAAGTGGCTATTCTTTAAAAGTAGGGAGCAACAACCCTATAAATCTAAGTCTAGAGGGATATTTGGCTTCTTGAAACGCAAATAAGCAGGGTATTTTCTTATTTTTACATTATGGAAACATTGGATATGACCAGGCTACCTAAACATATTGCTATCATCATGGATGGTAATGGAAGGTGGGCTAAGGATCAGGGGCAGGATAGGCTTTTTGGCCATTATCACGGAGTGGTGAGTGTGAGAAAAATAGTAGAAGCAGCAACCGAAATTGGCATCCAATATCTAACCTTATATGCCTTTAGTACCGAAAATTGGGATAGACCTGAGGCTGAGGTAACTGGCTTAATGACGCTATTTGTGGACACAATTGCCAAAGAAGTACCTGATTTACATAAAAATAATATCAAATTACAGTTTATAGGTAACCTTAATATGTTACCAGATCATGCAAAAAAGGCACTTGCCGATGCAACTACTCAAACTGCTCAAAATACTGGATTAACATTGGTAATTGCATTAAGTTATAGTGGTAGATGGGAGTTGATTGAAGCCACTAAATCTATAGCTCAGAAAGTCAAAAATGGCGAATTGGCGGTAGAAGCTATAAATGAGGAAGTATTTGCCGAAAACCTTGCTACCAAAGGAATTCCAGATCCAGAACTCATGATTCGAACTAGTGGAGAGTGCAGGATTAGCAATTTTTTATTGTTTCAATTGGCCTATGCTGAATTTTACTTTACCGAAACCAGATGGCCTGAATTTAGAAAGGAACATTTGGTGGAAGCCTTGTTGCAATACCAGTCACGTGAACGTCGATTTGGCAAAACAAGCGCACAGGTTCAATAGATTATAAAATAAAATAATATATTTTATTTTGTTTTTTAACAAAGACTTTGAAATATTACGAGTAATTTGCGACACTTTTAAATCATAAATGTTTAGCCCCAAGCAGATGCAGAAATCTCTCCAATTTATTATAGGTGTTTTATTCCTAGTTTTATCTACTAGCTCTAGTTTTGGGCAGGATACTCCGGTTAAAGACACAGTTTCCCAAATCAATGCGAAACTGATGGGAATTTTTAATCAAAAAACACCTACAAAATATAAGATTCGCAACATCAAAGTTGTTGGAAATCAGAACTTTGATGAAGCACTTTTATTGTCTTTATCTACTATTAATACTGGCGACGAAGTAACTATTCCAGGTGGTGATAATTTCGGGAAAGTAATCCATAAATTGATGGATCAAAATTACTTTAGCGATGTAAGTGTTTATTTAACAGATGTTCAAGATAATCAAATAGACATTGAAATTAGTGTTGTTGAAAGACCTCGTTTATCTAAATTTAATTTCATTGGAATTCGCAAATCAGATAACGATGAACTTTCAGGTAAAACAGGTTTACTTCCAAATAGGGTTGTTACTGAGAATATGAAAATCACTGCAGTAGAAGGTATTAAAAAGTTTTATGCAGAAAAAGGTTTCCAGGATGTAAAAGTGACTATTAAAGAAAAGAAAGATCCAGCTAGAAAAAATAATTTGTTACTAGATTTTGTTGTTGACAAAGGCCCTAAAGTGCGTATCAACAATATTAATTTTGGCGGGAACAAAGTAGAAGAGGGCAAGCTTAAAAAAAGTTTGAAAGAAATTCATGAGAAGCCTAGATTAACCTTATATCCAATCAATGATAAACCAATGATTGTGAAAACTACTCCTTATACTTTTGATGAGTATTTAAGAGAGAAAGGTTATTTAACATTTACAAAGACTAGAAAAATATTAAACCCATATGCTAGAATTTCTTTCTCTTCAGCTAAGTTTAATCCAAAGAAATTTGACGAGAGTAAAGATAATTTATTAAACTACTACAACTCTTTAGGTTTTAGAGATGCTGTGATTGAAAAAGATACAGTATATCATAATGCAGCTGGCAATTTGAACATTGACATGCAATTAAAAGAGGGTCGTAAATATTATTTCGGAAATATCACTTGGAGAGGAAATACAAAATATCCGGATTCATTATTATCTGCAATTTTAAATATTAAAAAAGGGTCAACTTATAATCGTGAAACTTTATATAATAAGTTAGGAAAAACACAAACTGCCGAAGGTGGTGACATTAGCGGATTATACCAAGACGATGGTTATTTATTTTTTGCAGTTGATCCAATTGAAACTGCAGTTTATAATGATACAATCGATTATGAAATTAGATTAAGAGAAGGTCCGCAAGCAACTATTAAAACAGTTCGTATTACTGGCAACGAAAAAACAAAAGATTTTGTTATTCGTCGTGAAATTAGAACAGTCCCAGGCGACAAATTTAGCCGTACATTATTAATTCGTTCTCAACGTGAAATTGCGCAGTTAAACTTTTTTGATCAAGAAAAAATAAGACCAGAACCCGTTCCGAATCCAGAAGATGGAACAGTGGATATTAACTATAGTGTAGAAGAAAAATCTAGCGATCAGTTAGAATTGAGTGCTGGATGGGGAGGTTATATTGGACTAACTGGAACACTAGGTGTTACTTTTAACAACTTCTCTTCTAAAAATTTATTTAAGAAATCTGCTTGGGATCCATTGCCAATGGGTGACGGTCAAAAGTTAAGCGTACGTGTTCAAAGTAATGGTAAAGCTTTCCGTTCTATCAATACTTCTTTCACAGAACCATGGTTTGGTGGAATAAAAAGAAATTCATTAACAGTAAGCGTATTTAATACCAAGTATGGTCAAACAATTGACCAAGCAACAGGTATTTACGATATTAATGCTGCAGATAATCAATATATCTCAACAACAGGTGCTACCATTTCATTCGGTCGCCAATTGGCATGGCCGGATGACTATTTCTCATTTAGCTATGGTTTAAACTTTACGAGATATACTTTAAAGAATTATCCAATTGATCCTTATAACTTACCAAATTTCAAAAATGGCAATGTAAACAATATCAATATCCGTTTAGCATTACAAAGAACTTCGGTGGATCAACCTTTGTTCCCAAGAACAGGTTCTACTTTCTTATTAAGCGGTCAATTTACTCCACCATATTCTTTGATAGATCCATCTGTGAATACGGGTGATAATAAGTTTGAATTATTAGAATACCATAAATGGAGATTTAATGGAGAATGGTTTATTCCATTAGGCAAGCCAGCAGGTGAAGATCATAACAAACAATTCGTTTTACGCTTTGCTGCTAAATATGGTTTCCTTGGAAGATATAATACTGACTTAAGTATTTCTCCTTTTGAAAGATTCCAATTAGGTGATGCTGGTTTAAGTAATCAGTTTGCATTATTAGGATATGATATCATTGCACAAAGAGGTTACCCTGTTTATCAAAATTCTAATCCTAAAATTAATCCTGATCAACAAACAGCTACACAGCACTTTACTATATTTAATAAATACGCAATGGAAGTAAGATATCCATTAAGTTTAGCTGCAAGTAGTACCATTTATGCTTTAGGATTTTTTGAAGCAGCAAACGGATGGTATAGTATGAAAGATTACAATCCATTTGAATTAAGACGTTCGGTAGGTATTGGTATGCGTTTTTACCTACCTATGTTTGGTTTATTAGGATTTGACTACGGCGTAGGTATTGATAGATTAAATAGCACTAATACGCTTAAAGATGCAGGTAGATTTACCTTCATGTTAGGCTATGAACCAGAATAGACAAATGATAAAATCATTTTTTATGAAATTTAATAAGTTTTTAGTTTTACTTGTAGTTGGAGCGTTTTTTACATTATCTGTGAACGCGCAGCAATCTAGATATGCCGTGATTAATACTAAGTATATTTTAGAGAAGATTCCCGAATACAAGGATGCTGATAAAAAATTAAAGGAATTAGGTGACCAATGGCAAACAGAGATTGACGAAAAGCAAATTGCCTTGGATAAAATGTATAAAAACTATGAGGCTGAGCAGTTTATGCTTTCAGAAGACCTTAAGAAAAAGCGTGAAGATGAGCTTTTTATGAAAGAGAAGGAATTGAGGGATTTGCAAAAGAAGCGTTTTGGATACGAAGGAGACCTGTTTAAAGAGCGCCAAAAACTAGTAAAGCCAATTCAGGATAAGGTATATAATGCAGTTCAAAAATTGGCTGTTGCCCGTTCTTATGACTTCATTTTGGATAAAAGTGAAGGAATAACCATTATATTTGCTGACCCGAAATTGGATAAAAGCGACGAAATTTTAAGACAATTAGGGATCAATAATTAAAACACAAACACAAAAAATAGAGTATGAAAAAAGGTTTCTTATTTGCAGCTGTATTATTAGTTGCAATTTCTTTTACAAACAGTGCTTCTGCACAAGCTCCAGTTAAAATTGGTTACTTTGACGAACAAAGCCTTATTGGTTTATTCCCTGGTATCCAAGAAAAATTAGATACCATCTTGCAATCATTTGCAAAAGATTCTTTACAAGAAGAGTATAACTACACTTTAAAAGATTTTCAAGTTAAAGATAGTATCTATAAAAAAGATTCAGCTGATTTAGCTAAAAGACCAAAGGCGTTAGAATTGGCTACAACCGATTTAAATCGTTTAAAATACAAGTTGATCAACTGGCAACAGTATCAACAAGAGTCTATGCAACAAAAGCAAGAGCAAATTTTATTGCCTTACAGACAAAAAATTTATGCTGCATTAAGCGAAGTTGTTGCTGAAAACAAATACACTTGGGTATTAAATGCAAACGCATTATCTCCATATTATCAACCTTCAATTGCTGATAACTTATCTATCAGAGCTGCTTTAAAATTAAAGCTTGCTTTACCTAAGGAAGTAGAAGAAGCATTTAGAGTTGCTACAGGTGGTGCTCCAGCAAAAGCGGCTGCTCCAGCTAAGGCTCCTGCTAAGAAAGGATAATATTGAAAAATATATTTTGAAAGAACCTCGTTGTTATGCAACGAGGTTCTTAGTTTTACACCAAGAATTAATTTTATGTCTGCACCCATTGGCGTTTTTGATAGTGGATATGGTGGATTAACCATCTTGAAGGAATTGAAAAAACAATTACCTCAACATGATTATATCTACCTAGGTGATAATGCGCGCGCTCCTTATGGGACAAGATCATTTGAAACTGTTTACCAATACACATTGGAAGCAGTAAAATGGTTTTTTGATCAAGGTTGTTCATTGGTAATCCTCGCATGTAATACAGCATCTGCAAAAGCATTGCGTAATATCCAACAATTAGACCTGCCGCATATTGCTCCAGACAAACGTGTATTAGGAGTAATTCGTCCATCTTCCGAAGTATTGGGGAATTATACTAATTCGAATCATGTAGGCATTATGGCAACCTTAGGTACGGTGCAAAGTGATAGTTATATAATAGAATTATCTAAGTTTTTCCCTAAAGTTCATGTTCATCAGCAAGCCTGTCCAATGTGGGTGCCACTAATTGAAAATGGAGAATATGATAAGCCCGGCGCAGACTATTTTGTGAAAGGATACTTAGATGAGCTATTTAGCCAATCTAAGGACATTGATACTATTTTGCTTGCATGCACTCATTATCCTTTATTGGAGGCTAAAATAAAGTCCTATTTGCCCGAAGGGGTCAAATTAGTGTCTCAGGGGGACATTGTAGCTGATAGTTTGGTCAAATATTTGCAAATTCACCCCGAAATAGACCAAAAATGTAGCAAAAATGGAAAAATCCAGTTTTACACTACAGACAACGCTCAAACCTTCGAAAAACAGGCCAGTAGCTTCTTTGGACAAAAAATTGAAGCAAATCACACAGATTTAGCATAAGATTTCAAAAAATACCCTATTTTTGCCGTCCTTTCACAGGTAGTGGTATGGTGACTGCTATTGAACGTGGAAACAATATTAGCGAACTAAGTAAGTAAAAAAAACAAGATGAAACGTACATTTCAACCTCATAAACGTCGTCGTAAATCAGTTCATGGTTTTCGTAAGCGTATGGAATCAGCTAATGGTCGTAAAGTATTAGCAAGCCGCCGTAAGAAAGGACGCAAGAAACTAACTGTATCTAGCGAGAAAGGATTAAAATAATTTAATCTCTATCCGTAGAAACTTATAATTTTAAAGTCCTCCCGAATTTCGAGAGGACTTTTTTAATGTCTGCATTTAATTATACGCAATTGTCTAAACTGTTTACATATCAAAAAGCCGACAAGCTAAAGAGTAGAAAGCAAACTCAATATTTGTTTTCGAAAGGGCAGTCTATGAATGCATTTCCTATTAAATTAATTTACACCATAGAATCTGCAACTGATTTAAGTGCCGATTATAATGTAGCAGCAATTATTTCAAATGGTGTATTGCAAACTGGAGTAGGGGCACCCAGCAGAACTTTTAGAAAAGCAGTTGCGCGTAATAGAGTAAAACGTTTGTTACGCGAAGGCTATCGTTTAGAGAAGCCTGAATTCCTTTCCCATGCTGTATTACAAGGAAAAAGAGTTAATTTATTTTTTTTATATACCGATGCTACTGTTTTAACACAATCAGCTATCCAAGAAAAAATAAAACAACTTTTGACAAGACTTTCTGAAAAATTAAATGACTTAAGTAACAAGTAAAATGAAGCCGTTTAAGAAAATTATTGCATTTCCTTTTCTTGTACTTATTCGATTTTATCAGTATGCGCTTTCTCCTTATTTAGGTGGAAGCAAATGCAGGTATACTCCAACCTGTTCTCAATATACTTTGGAAGCAATTCAAAAATATGGTCCTATTAAAGGAATTTATTTAGGAGCTAAGCGTTTAAGTAAATGTCATCCTGGTGGTGGTCATGGATATGATCCGGTCCCATAATTTAACATTCATTCCGTTGCATAAAAAAAACCGCCCCTTTATTAGAGAGACGGTTTATTATTTTAATGATTATTGCTAATCACTTTATTGTATTTTTATTTTGCTGCTGCAAAACGATCAGCAACAACAGCCCAGTTTACTACATTCCAAAATGCTGCTAAATAGTCAGCTCTTCTGTTTTGATATTTTAAGTAGTAAGCATGCTCCCAAACGTCCGCTCCTAATAATGGAGTTCCTTTAACTTCGGCAACATCCATTAAAGGATTGTCCTGATTTGGAGTAGAACTAACTTCTAACTTACCATCTTTTACAATTAACCAAGCCCAACCGCTACCAAAACGAGTCATACCCGCAGCAGCAAACTTTTCTTTGAATGCATCAAAGCTTCCAAAAGCTGCAGTAATTGCATCTCCCAAAGCGCCTGTAGGTGTTCCGCCTGCGTTTGGTGCTAAACTAGCCCAGAAAAAGCTATGGTTCCAGTGACCACCACCGTTATTTCTAACAGCAGGGCTGATAGTACCAGCAACTGCTACTAATTCCTCAATACTCTTGCCTTCGTTTGGAGTCCCAGCAACAGCTTTGTTTAAATTGTCTACATATGCTTGATGGTGCTTTCCATGATGGATTTGCATTGTTAATGTATCAAAATGAGGTTCTAATGCTTCGTGTGCGTATGGTAACGCTGGTAAAGTAAATGACATATTATTTTATTTATTTGTTTCTTGAATGAGGCTCAAAATTACACCCCTTTCCCGGAATTAAACGAAGGCAGGGCATTTTTTCCCTATTTAGAAAGTTAAATTTTACAAACAATAAAAAATGGATGACCTTATCGTTTTGCTTTAAAAAATGCCTGCATGAGCGCGGCACATTCTTCTTGTAGTATGCCACCTTCAATTGTTGTGGCAGGGTGGAACGGATTTTTTTCAGTCACACGTCGGTAACTATTCTTTTCATCGTAGGCACCAAATACAATATGGCCAATTTTGTTCCAATACAATGCACCTGCACACATTAAGCAGGGTTCTACAGTTACGTATAATGTTGCTTCGGGTAAATATTTGGATTGCAAACTTTCGCATGCACTTGTAATTGCTAAAATTTCGGCATGTGCAGTTACGTCTTTTAATAATTGTACTTGGTTATGTCCTTTTGCAACTATTTTTCCATGCATCACAACTACAGCACCAACTGGTACTTCATCAACGTCAAAGGCCCTCTGTGCTTGCACGAGGGCCTGACGCATAAATTGTTCATGAATATTATCCACTAAATATTATAATTTTTGGATTCTAATATTTCTGAATGAAACTTCATTGCCATGATCTTGTAATGCAATGTGTCCTGAGAATACTTTTCCGAAATCAGGTGATTCTCCTTTAGCAAACTTTGATCTTCTAATTAATTCTTTCCAAGCATCATCTCCTAAATGTGTATTAACAACAGTCACGTCATTCATCTTTAATTCTAATACTCCTTTACTTGAAATGATATCTACTTTGTTCCATTGCTCATAAGGTTTAACATAACCTTCCTTGCCAACAATTAAGTCGTATAAATTTCCTGCACGATGACTAATTATTTTTGCATCCGGATGTCCATCATTATCTAGCACTTGCATCTCAGGGCCTGAATGCCAAGTGTTATCATATTTTGCAGGATTGTCCTGTACAAAAAAGATAATACCACTATTCCCATTCTTAGAAATCTTCCATTCTAATTGTAAATGAAACTCATTATAACCTTCGTTGGTTACAAGATCTCCGCCGCCTTTTCCATCTACTTTTGCTGTAGGGTCTAATATAAGTGATCCGTCAACTGCTTTCCATGCAGCTCCTGCAGTTTTTTCGCCATAGCTATGCCAGCCATTGGTTGTTTTTCCATCAAATAAGGAGATCCATTTTTCTTGTGCATTAACTTGAATGCAAACAAGTGAAGTGAATAAAGCAAGTACTAATGTTTTCATAAGCAATCGTTGTGTTTAAGATCCTATTTTTTTAAAAGTAATACATATTTTACCATCGCCTCTGCATCTTCTTGTTTAAGTGCAGGGTGCGGTGTCATTGGGATTGCGCCCCAAACACCACTACCGCCCTTCATAATTTTTTCAGCTAACATTTTTATAGTTGCATCGCTATTATCGTATTTCGCTGCAACATCCTTGTATGCAGGCCCAATATTTTTTTCATTTGCTTTATGACAAGTCAAACAATCGTTCTTCCCAATTAATTCCAATCCTTTTGTATAGTCTGGATTAGATGATAATGAACTAGTAGCTGATGTAGCTGTTGCGTCTACAGTTTTGTTATCCTTATTTCCACCACATGCTATTAATGCAGCTACAACCACAATTGTTCCTAAAACCTTTTTCATACTTTAATTTTTATTAGTTTATGATTTGATTATTGAATGCCCAATATTTTTTTGTTAAATGCCTCATCCGATCCAGTGCTTGCAAAATCATCAAAAGCTTTTTCGGTAACTTTAATGATATTGTTTTGAATAAACACTGCACCTTCGGCTGCCCCAACTTCTGGATGTTTTAAGCAACATTCCCATTCCATAACAGCCCATCCTTTATAGTCATATGCCGCCAATTTGCTAAAGATACTTTTAAAATCAACCTG
Source organism: uncultured Bacteroidota bacterium (assembly GCA_903819975.1). Lineage (GTDB taxonomy): Bacteria > Bacteroidota > Bacteroidia > Chitinophagales > Chitinophagaceae > Sediminibacterium. The sequence goes on from CAIJFI010000008.1 coordinate 57,125, forward strand.
ACCATCACCAAGCGATCTAAAACGTCCAGCACGATCTATCCAATTTTGATAACCGCCATATACACCTTGCTTTGCGGAAGGATTAAATTCAGCATCTTTTACATGGAACATTTTGATGCGCTCATGAAAAGCGTCAATGTATCCCAAATAATCCATGCATTGTAAAACTAAATGTGAGGGATCATATAATAAACATGCGCGTGGATGTTGATGCACTTTTTCTAAAAACATTTCATATGAAACACCATCATGTAAATCTTCACCAGGATGAATTTCATAACATAAGTCAACGCCTACTTTATCATATTCATTTAATATAGGCATCCATCTTTTTGCTAATTCTTCAAATCCTGTTTCAACCAATCCTGCAGGGCGTTGTGGCCAAGGATAAACAGTATGCCATAACAATGCTCCACTAAAAGTTGCAGATGCATTAAGTCCTAAATTTTGTGAAGCTTTTGCAGCATATTTTAATTGTTGCACTGCCCACTCGGTTCTTGCTTTTGAATTGCCACGAACTTCGACAGGTGCAAATCCATCAAACTGCGCATCATATGCTGGGTGAACCGCAACCAATTGACCTTGTAAATGTGTAGACAATTCTGTTATTTCTAAACCCGCAGCATTTACGATGCCTTTAATTTCGTCGGCATATGTTTTACTTTCTGCGGCTTTTTGCAAATTGATACATCTTGCATCCCAACTAGGAATTTGAACTCCTTTGAAACCCAATCCGGCTGCCCATTTACAAATACCTTCTAAAGTATTAAATGGGGCAACGTCGCCCATGAATTGAGCTAAAAATATACCTGGTCCTTTTACTGTTGTCATTTATTATATTTTATTTACGTTGATTATAAAACGTAAGGAGTCCATTTTTTATCTGAATGTGCCGATGCAACTACATTATCGATAAATGCCATACCTCTTAAGCCGTCTTCAATACCAGGAAAATCTAACATTTCCGGAGTTGGAGTAGTGCCATCTATTTTGCAACCTAGTGTTAAGGCAAAGTTGCGATAGATATTTGCAAATGCTTCTAGGTATCCTTCTGGGTGACCAGCCGGAGTGCGACAGTTGTGAGATGCTGCTTTATATAAATGTGCACTGCCTGCTCTTAAAATTTGTGTAGGTGCATCTAGCCATTTTACAATTAATGAATTGGGCTCATGTTGGAACCATTCTATCCCTCCTTTTTCACCATATACTCTAATTTTTAATGCATTCTCTTCACCCGCTGCAACCTGTGATGCCATTAATACACCTTTAGCGCCGTTATCAAATTTTAACATCACTGCACCGTCGTCATCCATTACACGACCTTCCACTAAAGTGTTTAATTCGGCACAGATATCTGTAATTTTAGAACCTGTTACATATTCTGATAAATGTGCTGCATGTGTGCCAATGTCACCCATTACAGAGCTTTTACCCGATTTCTTAGGATCCGTTCTCCATGCGGCTTGTGCGTTACCTTCTCTTTCCGAAAGTTTGCTTAACCAGCCTTGTGGATATTCCACCCATACCTTGCGGATTTTTCCTAATTGCCCCTCTTTTATCATTGCTTTTGCTTGCTTAACCATTGGATAACCCGAATAAGTATGTGTCAAACAAAGTGTGAGTCCAGTTTCGTCTAATTTCTTTTTTAATTGTTTTGCTTCGTCTAATGAAAATGTAATTGGCTTTTCAATAACTACATTAAAACCATAATCTAATGCCATCATGGCTGGTGCAAAATGAGCAAAGTTGGGAGTAACAATGGTAACAAAATCCATACGTTCGTTTGCTGGCAAAGCAGCTTCGGCTTTGATCATTTCTTCGTAGGTAAGATACGTTCTTGATTCAGGCAAGAATAATGCTTTGCCTGAGGTAATAGCAATTTCTGGATTAATACTTAGCGCTCCACAACAAATTTCTATTAAACCATCCATGTTTGCTGCTAAGCGGTGAATGGCGCCAATAAAGGCATCTTGGCCACCACCGACCATGCCCATGCGAAGTTTTCTATTCATTTTTTTAATGCAATTTTTAGCTTGACAATCATTTTATTGTGTCATAACAATACTTTCAAAAGTACACATTAGCAATTTCCCTCTATTTTCTCAAAAAACCCCATTTTTTCGTCAAAAATATTTCAAAAGAACGCAAATAAAATTTACATTTAACCAACGATTGCTTATTACTAAACTTACTATTTTCTTGCCATGTCATCTTCTGTAAATAGACGAAATTTAATTAAACAAGTTTTAACCGGTTCCGCTGCTTTGGCTGCCGGCGTGGCTTTGCCGAAATCGGTTTTAGCTTCGGTTGCACAAGCACATGCTAATGGTAAATTAAAAGGAAACATCAATCATTCTGTTTGTAGATGGTGTTATAGTGACATGCAGTTAGAAGATTTGTGCAAAGTGGTTAATGAAATTGGATTTAATGCAATTGATTTATTAAAACCTAGCGAATGGCCCATTGCAAAAAAGTATGGGTTAGATTGCTCCATGTGCTATACTGCTGGTGAGACTAGCTTAACCAAAGGGTGGAATGATTTAAAAAACCATGATTGGTTAATTAAAGATTATTTGGAAGGCATACAATTAGTTGCCGCTGCTGGGTATAAAAATTTAATTTGTTTTGCTGGTAATAGAAATGGAATGGATGACGAAACAGGTTTACAAAACTGTGTGACTGGTTTAAAACAAATTATGCCATTGGCTGAAAAATTAGGGGTGACCATTCAAATAGAATTGTTTAATTCAAGAATTGATCATAAAGATTATATGGGAGATAAATCTGCTTGGGGGATTGAACTTTGCAAGCGTTTAGGTTCTCCGAATTTTAAAATACTTTTTGACATTTATCATATGCAAATAGACGAGGGTGACATTATTCGTTCTATACAAGACAATCATCAATACTTTGGACACTATCATACAGCAGGTGTTCCAGGTCGACACGAGATTGATGAACGTCAAGAATTATATTATCCTGCAATTATGCGTGCCATTGTAGCTACTGGATATAAAGGATATGTGGCACAAGAATTTATGCCAAAAGATACCGATCATATTGCCTCATTAAAAACTGCAATCAGAATTTGCGACGTTTAATTTAAAATAGTTAATACAAGATTTTTTAAAAATACAATTTCAACACACAAATAAAATTCAAGAAAATGGCGGGACAACAGTATGACGCAATTGTCGTAGGATCTGGAATTAGCGGCGGTTGGGCAGCAAAAGAACTTACCGAAAAAGGATTAAAGGTTTTAATGTTAGAGCGCGGTAGAAATATCGAGCATATCAAAGACTATGTGAATGCAAATAAAGAAGCTTGGGAGTTTCCACATCGTGGTGGTAGAACGCAACAAATGATTCAAGATTATCCTGTATTAAAAAGAGACTATCCTTTGAATGAAACCAATTTGGATTATTGGTGTGTTGACAAGGAAAGTCCTTATACCGAAACCAAACGTTTTGATTGGTTTAGAGGTTACCATGTTGGAGGTCGTTCTTTAATGTGGGGTCGTCAAAGTTACCGTTGGTCTGATTTGGATTTTGAAGCCAATGGAAAAGAAGGTATTGCTGTTGATTGGCCAGTACGTTACAAGGACATTGCACCTTGGTATGATTATGTAGAAAAATTTGCAGGCATTAGCGGTAATCGAGATGGATTGGATGTTTTACCTGATGGCCAGTTTTTACCTCCAATGGATTTAACATGTGTAGAGAAAGATGTTGCCGAAAGAATTAAAAAAGAATTTAAAGGGGAGCGCCATTTAATTATTGGACGTACTGCAAATATTACAGTCCCACACGGTGGTCGTCCTGGTTGTCAGTTTAGAAATAAATGTTGGTTGGGCTGTCCATTTGGCGGCTACTTTAGCACCCAGTCTTCTACATTACCTGCTGCAATGGCAACTGGCAATTTAACATTAAGACCTTGGAGTATTGTAACTGAAGTTAAATACGATAAAGATAAAAAACGTGCAACAGGTGTAGTGGTTTTAGATGCTGAAACAAATAAAACTATTGAATACAGTGCAAAAATTATTTTCATAAACGCCTCTACATTAAACAGCACTTGGTTGTTGATGAATTCTGCAACTGATGTTTGGGAAGGTGGATTAGGAAGTAGTTCAAATGCATTGGGTAAAAATTTAATGGATCACCATTTAGGTATTGGTGCTGGTGGTTTAGTAGAAGGTTACGAAGATCAATATACTTTTGGTCGTCGTGCAAACGGATTTTATATTCCAAGATTCCGAAATGTTGGTAATGATAAACGTGATTACTTACGTGGATTTGGATACCAAGGTAGTGGTAACAGACAGCACTGGCAACATGATGTTGCTGAATTTAGCATTGGCGCTGGATTTAAAGAAGCATTAACTGAACCAGGTGTTTGGACCATTGGTATGGGTGGATTTGGTGAGATGTTACCTGATCCAACTAACAAGGTAACATTAGATAAAACAGTTAAAGATAAGTGGGGCTTAAATGTTTTAAACATTGATTGTGAGTTAAAAGAAAACGAACTAAAAATGCGCAAAGACATTTTAACTGATGCACAAGAACTATTAGAAAGAGCAGGCGTTAAAAACGTGACCGCACACGAAGGTGATGGTACTCCAGGACGTGGTATTCATGAAATGGGTACTGCACGTATGGGTAAGGATCCAAAAACTTCGGTGTTAAATAGTAACAATCAGGTTTGGGATGCGCCAAACGTATTTGTTACAGACGGTTCTTTTATGACAAGTGCTTCTTGTGTGAACCCATCATTAACTTATATGGCATTCACTGCTCGTGCAGTTGACTTTGCGGTAAGTGAATTGAAAAAAGGAAACTTATAATTGTATTAAATAATTAATTTAAAAAATAATTTTATGATGAATAGAAGAGAGGCCTTATCAAGAGTTGCCATCATTATGGGTGGAACTGTTTTAGGTGCTGAAGCTTTTTTATCGGGTTGTAAAACCAATACGAAAGGTGTAACATTTTCAAAAGACGATGTTGCTTTTTTAAATGAGGTAGCTGAAACTATTATTCCTGCAACAAGCACGCCAGGTGCCAAAGAAGCTAAGGTGGGTGAGTTCATGACTGTTATGGTGAATGATTGTTATGAAGAAAAAGACCAAGCTGTTTTTATGGAAGGCATGAAAAAATTGGATGAAGCTTCTAAAAAACTAAATAGCAAAAGTTTTATGGAATCTACCCCTGAACAGCGCAATGCATTATTAGTTGCCCTGGATAAAGAAGCAAAGGAATACCAAAAAGCTGCGAAGCCTGAGGATCCTAAACATTACTTTACAATGATGAAGCAATTAACTTTATCTGGTTTCTTTACTTCGGAAGTAGGCGCAACAAAAGCTTTACGTTATGTAGCAGTTCCAGGTAAGTTTGATGGTTCTTATCCATATAAAAAAGGAGATAAAGCTTGGGCTACTAGCTAATTAAAATAAGTATTATGAACAATTCAAGAAGAGATTTTTTACGCAATTCTGCTTTAGCGGGATTGGCATTATCTATACCATTTAAGAATGAATTAATGGCAATGGCTGGAACGACTAATTCATTTGGCATTCAACTATGGACTGTAAAAGAAGCATTGGCAAAAGATCCATTAGCTGTTTTAACACATTTGTCTAAATGTGGCTATAAGAAAATTGAAAGCTTTGAAGGAGAAAAGGGAATTTTTTGGGGAATGAAAAATACGGAATTCAAAAAACATATGGATGAATTAGGCATGAAAATTGTTTCGTCTCATTGTGATACGCTTGTGAATTTTGAACGTAAGTGTGCAGAAGCTGCCGAGATTGGGATGAAGTATTTAATCTGTCCTCACAAAGGAGCACAAAAATCAATTGACGATTTTAAGCGATTCGCAGTGGAGTTTAATGCATGTGGTGAAACCGCTAAAAAACATGGTATACGTTTTGCTTATCATAATCACGATTATTCATTTGTTCCAATGAACGGAGAATTACCACAGGATGTTATGATGAATAATACAAATCCTGCCACTGTTGATTTTGAAATGGACATGTATTGGACAGTTTTTGCTGGTGTGGATCCTATTGCTTATATGGACAAGCATCCAAACCGTTTTAAATTAGTACATGTCAAAGACTTGACTAAAATTGCAACTGGTCTTGAATCTTGTATCATTGGAAAAGGAACTATAGATTATAAATCTTTATTGCCTAAAGTTGCAAAGCGTGGCGTACAACATATGATTGTTGAACAAGAAGCTTATACTGGCACAACGGAATTAGATGCTGCAAAAGCAGATGCCGCTTATTTGAAAACTTTGAAATGGTAAATTAGTAACTGTCTTTTATAAAAAATCCCGATGCTTTTTGCTATCGGGATTTTTGTTTGTAATAATGATTTATAAAGTTTTTGTGAAACTATTATTTTATCACTTCAATAAGGTCGGTTGTTTTAATAATTGTAGTTAGGGCATTGTGTAATGCTTCTAAATCTTGTATACTGTTAAAGGCATTAATAGAGTAGCGCATGTAAATATCATCCCCTTGACGCATGATAGGAATTTCGATATTAAATTCTTTGAATAATTTCCTTTGTAAAATTTCGGGTTCTTTTGTTTTAATAGGAATACTTATCATTTGCCCAATCCATTCATTGGTTAAAGGACTTATAGGTTTACTTCCTAATAGCTCGTAAAACAATGGCGCATTGGCTAATACCATTTCATGACATTTTTTTGAAACTTCAGGCCATTTATGATCATTCATAAATATAATACTCATGGTTACAGCTAAAAATGCAGAGAAGTCCCTAGTACCAATCATTTGATGATAGTCCAAAAATGTAGAGTTAGAGGGTTTTGCTGCTTTGTACCCCCAGCTTACCACTAAGGGTTCGCAAATATGTTGAACACTTTTATGTGCATATAAAAAGCTTGCACCTTTTGGAGCCATCATCCATTTATGACATGCACCCACATAAAAGTCTACTTCTAATTCATTTATCTTCAAATCAATTTGTGCTGGCGCATGTGCTCCGTCTACAATGGTCATTAATCCCTTTGATTTTGCAATCGCACAAATTTCTTTTACAGGAAAGATTAAAGCAGTTGCACTTGTGATATGACTAATAAAAATAGCTTTTGTTTTAGGCGTCAATCCTTTAAAAAAGTCTTCAATAAATTGTTCCTTGGTGGTGATGGGTAAGTTAATTTTCTGTCTTTTATAAATAGCTTTCTTTTGCCCACAATAATATTCCCAGGTTCTATCGCAAGCGCCATATTCAATATCAGTTGCTAAAATTTCATCCCCTTCTTCTAATGGGAATGCTTTTGCAATAATGTTCACTGCAAAACTTGGATTGGTTACATACACTAAGTCGTCCTTATCGTCTACATGAACAAATTTTGCTAATGCTGCACGTGAAGTTGATAAATATTCGTAACCATCAAATGCAATAAACTGCACTGGCTCTGCTTCTAATACTTTTTGCCATTGCTGGTAATATTCAAAAACAGGTTTTGGTGTTGCACCAAAGGAACCAAAGTTTAAAAAATTAATATCCTTCCTTAATAAAAATTGATCTCTTAAATTATTATTCATCATGTGCTATTGTAATTGTATACTTAATGAGTTTAGTGGTAATGCTTTTCGAAGTTAAGAAAAAAAAATCCGCTCGAAGCATCGAGCGGATTTTGTATAGCGTTTATAAATGAAATTTTATACACCCAAGCTCCAACCTTCGCGATATGTTCTTTTTACAAACTGGTTGGCTGGTTCAAAATTGGTGATCTTCATATTTGGCCCATCCCATAATAATTGGATATTACGTCCTGGGAATGTAGTTGAGCCTTTTTTGTCAGTTCCTTTATAATCGTAACTTCTAATAGCTAGGTTGCCCATTAATACCGATTCAGTTAATGGTCCAGCAATATCAAAATGAGAACTTAAAGTTTTTGCTTCTTTACTATCTGGGCCTGCAATACAAGCTTCTACCCATGCAGAGTAATGTCCAGCCTCTCCATTTTTTACTCTTTCTACAGATTCTGGAACTTTTGTATTTTTGGTTCTACTTGTAGGCAATAATTGCGGGTTAATTCCATAGGTGCCTGCCATCATTTTACCTTTAGTCCCTTCAAAAATTACTCCATTGCCTCCATCGCCCATTATTTCGTTTGGACCTAGTTCGGCTGGTCTTTCTGGTTGAATGCCGCCATCCATCCAATGCAGTTTTATTTCAGTCACTTTATTACTGCCCTTATGTTTATTAAATTGACCTCTGAAAGTTAAAATGATATGTGATGCAGCTGGTGGACTGTCTGGAGAGTAAACTCTTTGCCAAGGCGCAGTATAACGTGTTGCTACACTACATTCTGCCGACACTGGATATCCTAATCCCAATACTGCAAATGCAGGTGCCATAATATGACATGCCATGTCTCCTAGCGCACCGGTTCCGTAATCCCACCATCCTCTCCAGTTAAATGGAAGTAATCCATCAAAATAATCTTTTTGCGGTGCTGTACCTAACCATAAATTAAAATCTAATTCTTTTGGAATTTCATTGGCAGTAGCTGGACGTATTACCCCTTGAGGCCATACTGGTCTATCTGTATAACAATATATGGTATGAACGTCTCCAATGATTCCAGCGTTATACCAATCTTGTAAAACGCGAACACCATCACCAGATGATCCTTGGTTACCCATTTGTGTAACTACATTATAATCATGAGCAGCTTTTGTCATGATACGTGCTTCGTATATATCATGTGCCATTGGCTTTTGAACATACACATGTTTTTTTAATTGCATTGCTGCCATTGCTTGCACTGCGTGCATATGGTCTGGTGTTGAAACCGAACAAGCATCAATATGCATATGTTCTTTATCCAGCATTTCTCTATAATCCTTGTACACTTTTGCTTTTGGATAGCGTTGACGACTCTTTGCTGTTTGACGCTCATCTACATCACATAAAAATGCAATATCTGCTTTACCACTATTATAGAATGCAAATAAATCGCTTTCTCCTTTACCGCCAGCACCAATGCCAGCAACTTGTAATTTATCACTTGGCGCAGTAAATCCTTTACCGCCTAATACATGTCTTGGCATGATATAAAATCCGCCTAGTGCTAATGCTGAATTTCGTATGAAATCTCGCCTTGTGTTATCTGATTTTTTCTTAGACATAGCAATCGTTAATTGTGTAGTTTGTTATCGTTAATTAATCGTTCCGTTAAATTATCAAAAAAATAGTAAATAAAGGAATTATTTTGATGAGTGAACAAATCCCTACTTGCTTTCGTTATTAAAGCTTAAATTGCTATATAATAAATTCGTATGCAAGCCTCAATTCAACAATTACGCAGTTATTTTTTATCTGGAGCTACACAGTCTTATGATTTCAGGTTAAATCAATTAAACAGACTTAAAAAGGTGGTTTTAGAATCCGAAAAGGAAATTTATCAGGCACTTTATGCCGACCTTAAAAAAACCGACGAAGATGCATGGGCAACTGAGGTAGGCTTTTTTTTAAGTGAGTTAAATTACACCATAGAACATTTAAAAGCATGGATGCAGCCTAATTCGGTGGCAACCAATTTGGTGAATCAGCCTTCTACTAGTTTTACTATACAAGAACCTTTAGGCGTAGTTTGTATTATTGCTCCTTGGAACTATCCATTTCAATTATTATTCACTCCATTAATTGGAGCCATAGCTGGAGGTAATTGTGTTGTATTAAAACCGAGTGAGTTTGCGCCAGCAACTGCTAAAATAATGGGAAAGATTATTAATTCCTTATTTCCCGATAACTACATTATTTATTTAGAAGGGGATGGTGCAACTGTGCTACCACCATTATTAACTGAAAACAGATTTGATCATATTTTTTATACCGGCAGCACACAGGTTGGTAAAATAATTTATAAATATGCAGCTGAGCAATTAGTGCCTGTTACCTTAGAGCTTGGTGGTAAAAGCCCTGCTGTGATTGCTTCTGATGCAAATATTAGAGTAGCGGCACGTCGTTTAGCAAGTCCTAAGTTTTCTAATTGTGGCCAAATGTGTATAGCGCCAGATTATATTTTAGTTCCTACCGAATTAAAAGAAGAATTAATAAAAGAATTAATTATTGCAATACAATCTTTTTATGGAGCTGATGCCGAAGCGTCTGACCATTATGGTAAAATAATTAATGACAAACAATGGTTACGTTTAACTTCATATTTATCGGAAGGTGAAATAGTTTACGGAGGAAAATCAAATAGAGAAAAATTATTTATAGAGCCTACTATTATGACTGGCGTGCATGCGGATGCAAAAATTATGCAGGATGAAATTTTTGGCCCGATACTTCCTATTTTAACATACCAATCTAATGAAGAGGCTTTAGCTATTATATTGAAAAATCCAAACCCATTGGCGTTTTATGTTTTCACTGAAAACAAAGCGGATGAAACCTATTGGTTAACCAATGTTCCTTCGGGCGGTGCTTGTGTAAACAATGCCACTATGCATATCACCAATCATGATTTACCCTTTGGTGGCAGGGGTTTTAGTGGGATGGGGGGCTATCATGGGAAGTTAAGTTTTGACACATTCACACATACCAAGTCTGTATTAAAAACACCAACTTGGATAGATCCTAGTTTTAAATATCCTCCTTATAAAGGAAAAGGGTGGTTGTTAAAAAGATTGATAGGATAATAGCGTTGAATCATATTAATATGTTTTCGGAAATTATATAATTGGATCTGGTTTGAAAATAAATAAAACTTTCATGATAAAAATTGCCATCGCCCTAGGTGTTTTGGTTACCGCTACATTGTTAATGAAAAAGACAGGCATGTCATATAGACAATCTGTAATGAAAACATTATATCCTGCTATTATGTGGAGTAGCAAAGCTAGTGGAAGAAAACAAATACAAACTAATTCCAACAATGCAGTTCCTATTGTTTCTTTTTATGATTTATCTGTAAAAGACATCAACGGAAATGACTTTAAATTTTCTGCTTTAAAAGGCAAAAAAGTGCTAATCGTTAATACAGCGAGTGATTGTGGATTTACTGCGCAATATGAAGCACTAGAAAGACTGTCTCATCAGTTTGGCGACAAATTGGTGATTGTTGGATTTCCATCAAATGATTTTAAAGAACAAGAGTCTAGTGACAACGCAAGTATTGTAAGTTTTTGTAAAAAGAATTATGGTGTTACATTTCCTTTAATGGAAAAATCTATTGTTATAAAACAAAATCATCAAAACGAAGTGCATAAATGGCTATCGGATATGACTATTAATGGTTGGTGCCATCAGGAGCCTGCTTGGAATTTTTGTAAATACCTTGTAAACGAACATGGTGTGCTAACTCATTATTTCCCAATGACAGTGGATCCCTTAGCACCTGAAGTTATTGCAGCTATTGATGCTAAATAAAAATGAGCCCTGTTGGACTCATTTAATATATTTTTTTAGTTGATAGGACAGTGTTCGTGGTAATTTTCTAAAACTATTTTACCGGATTCAATGACCATGTCTTTGTATTGTTCTTTTATCTCATCCAATACAGCTTCAATTTCTACAGGGTCTGTGATGCGAACTAACTTTGCACGATAATCTTTTATACTTGGCAATCCCTTTAAGTAGTTTGCATAATGTCTTCTCATTTCATTAATACCTGCAATAGGTCCTTTCCACTCCAATGATTTTCTTAAGTGCTTTCTTGCTACTTCCACTCTTTCTTCAATAGTTGGATCTGCTCTCTTTGTTCCTGTTTCAACAAAATGTTTGATCTCTCTAAATATCCATGGGTATCCAATAGCAGCACGTCCAATCATAATACCATCTACTCCATATTTATTTTTATATTCAACCGCTTTTTCAGGGGAGTTAATATCTCCATTTCCAAAGATAGGAATGGTAATACGTGCATCATTTTTCACTTCACCAATCATGGTCCAATCTGCTTCGCCCTTATACATTTGCATTCTGGTACGTCCATGAATCGCTAATGCCTTAATGCCAACATCTTGTAAACGAACCGCTACTTCTCTAATATTTTTACTATTCTCGTCCCAGCCTAATCTTGTTTTTACAGTCACAGGAAGGTTGGTGCTTTTTACAACGGCTTCTGTTAAGCGTACCATTAAATCCAAATCCTTTAAAACCCCTGCACCTGCACCTTTCATGGCTACCTTTTTTACGGGACAACCAAAATTTATATCAATTAAATCTGGATTTACGGTGTCTACAATTTTGGTACACAATGCCAATGCTTCCTCGTCACCTCCAAATATTTGAATGCCTATAGGACGTTCATAGTCGTAGATATCTAATTTTTGCTTGCTTTTAATGGCATCACGTATAAGACCTTCACTACTAATGAATTCCGTGTACATTAAGTCGGCCCCATTGTCCTTACACACTGCTCTAAATGGGGGATCACTCACATCCTCCATTGGAGCGAGTAATAATGGGAAGTCTGGTAATTGTATATTGCCTATTGAAACCATATGAATTCGTTATCTTGCATCTAATTGATACTGCTGCAAATGTACCAATAAATTGTATTTAGATGAGATCTGAAGATAGAAGCCTTTTTGAGATGACTCCTGGCATGCGTTTAGCCATATTTTTAGCTGCAACGGGTATTAGCATGATTTTGGGGGCATTAATTACTTTTTCCATTGTTGCTGCCTACCTACATGTTGGTTTATCCGATATACAAATGGCGTTAATGCAACCAGGGAATGGACATATTTCCTTGTTTGCAAATGCATTTGCCTCCTTAATTGCATTCTTGGTACCTAGTATTGCGGTTGCATTTTTTACAAGAGGAGCAATTATGGAAAATATGGGTTTTAAGTCCGTTTCCTCTTTTAAATTGGTACAATGGGTAATATTATTAGCCTTTTCTGGATTATTATTAAGTGGGGCATTGGCTTCCTTGACCGAAAAAATACCTGTACCAGTAAATTTTAAGAATTGGGCAGACAAATTGGAAGAAACTTATAAAAAAGCCATGATGGCTATGACCCAAATGAATTCATTTGGAGACTTACTTATTAATTTACTTGCCGTTGCCTTAATACCTGCCATTGTAGAAGAATTATATTTTAGAGGATCCCTACAAAAAACACTTCGTGATTGGTCAGGGAAACCTTTGCTTGCAATTGTAATTACTGCAATTGTTTTTAGTGCATTCCACTTTTCTTATTTTGGATTTTTATCAAGAATGGCATTGGGTATTTTATTAGGCTTAATTTACGAATACACTAAAACAATTTGGTTGCCTGCGCTTTTGCATTTTATTAATAATGGAATTGCAGTTATTGCACTGTATAGTGTAAGAGGTGACCAACATAAAATTGATAAAGTAATGGATGAGAATTTGCCAATATATTGGGGCGTCATTGCATTAGCGATGGTAACTTATTTATTATATCGTTTAAAACAAGAAGCACATTATGAAAGACTGGACTAAAATTTATGCAAGTAGTCAGTTAGCAACTGCAGCGATGGTTGTTAATTTATTAGATGAAAACAATGTTCCTGCAAAATTGCTTGACAAAAAAGATTCTTCTTATGTATTTCTTGGCGAGGCAGAAATATATGTACCTACAGATTTTATAGAAATTGCTAAAGAGGTACTTAAAACCATTGAATTAGACACATTAAACGCATAGTTGTATCTTGTATAAAATTATAAATTATCATGGCATTTAATTTTTCAGTTTTTAGAGTAAGAGCCTTATCAGCAGTTGTTTTTGCAGTTATCATGATTGGAGGTTTATTATGGAATAATTGGTCTTTTTTTGCGCTTTTTGCAATCATCTCAATAGGATGTTTGTTTGAATATCAAAAGTTATTAGCGCTAATATCTCCTAGCTACCAAAACATTTCGGTAATTCATAAATGGGGTTTATTGGTTTTATGTTTTGTAATGATGATGTGTTTGGCTCCTAATAATTTAATGATCAAAGAATTGACTGTTAAATTTATTGGCATAAAATTATTGCCAATCGTAATTGGTGGAATTGTAGCTGGCGAATTAATAAATTATAAGAAAGGATTTGTTTTGCAAAACTGGGCAATTAGTTTTTTAGGACTTGTTTATATTCCAATGAGTTTGTCCATGTTTTACCAATTAAAAGGGGTTATGTCAAACACCTTGTTTGGCGATTTGGGATTTGCAATTCCAGTAATACTTATTGTATCTATCTGGATAAATGATACCATGGCTTATTTAGTGGGTTCAATAATTGGACGCACGCCACTTTCTTCTATTTCTCCAAATAAAACATGGGAGGGCACCATTGCAGGCGTTATTTTATCTGTGTTAATAGTTACCAAGGTTTTAGGTGTTTGGATCCCAGTTCAAGAAAAATTAATCTTCTTAATTAGTTTAGTGGCGTCAATCGCTGGTAATTTTGGAGATTTATTTGAAAGTAAATTAAAAAGAATGGCTGGAGTAAAGGATAGTGGCAGGATGATGCCGGGTCATGGCGGGTTTTTAGATAGATTTGACTCTATTTTATTGGCTACACCATTTGTTTGGGTATTAATTCAGATTCTGTTTTAGATGTTTTACCTTTGCGCTTTAAATTTATTGCATGACTATACATAAAGAAGGAACCGCATCCATTGCTTTAACAGCATTAGTTGTAGGCGCCATTAATATTGCTAATTTTTCGTATTTGTTTCCAATCAGTGCAATCGCAGCTTGGGCTTTATTTGTGCTTACATTAGGCTTGTTCTTGTTTATTGTTTCTTTCTTTAGAATGCCTAGCAGAAATTGGACAAAAGATGCAAGTGCAATTGTTTCTCCAGCCGACGGAAAGGTGGTAGTAATTGAGGAAGTAGAACCAGACGAGTATTATAAAGAAAAAAGAATTCAGGTTAGTGTTTTTATGAGTCCTGCTAATGTGCATGTGAATCGTACACCTATTGCTGGTAATATTATTTACAACAAATACCATCCTGGTAAATTTTTGGTTGCTTGGCATCCAAAATCTTCTACCGATAACGAGCGTTGGTCTGTGGTAATTGAAAATGAAAAGGGCAGTATCTTATTAAAACAAATTGCTGGCGCATTAGCACGTCGTATTTGTAATTATGCAGCAGTTGGAACTAAGTTTGATCAAACGGCTGAGTATGGATTTATTAAATTTGGTAGCAGGGTTGACTTATTATTGCCATTGGATGCTAAGATTAATTGTAAGATTGGTGATGCGGTAAAAGGAGGAATAACTGTTTTGGCTACTTGGTAATTTATTGTCATCTAAATTTGCTTTAAATTAGTAGATGATAATTTTATGATATTAAAAGGCCTCGATTTTTTCGAGGCCTTTTGTTTTATAGTACATTAATTAAGTTATAAGATAGCTTCTAACTCTTTTAAATGTGTAATGGTATAAGTGGCAGGAATAGTGGGTATTGCATTAATATGATTTACGAAAACTGAATCCATTCCTATATTAATAGCACCTTGAATATCGGCACTTTCATTGTCTCCAATCATAATGCTTTCTTCTAATTTAGCTTTTGATTTTTCTAAAGCGTATTCAAATATTTCTTTATTAGGTTTTAGGCTATTGCTTGCTTCAGAAGTAATTACCTCAATAAAATAAGGCGCTAAATTGGAGTTCTTTATTTTCTTAAACTGTACCGATTCAAATCCATTGGTAATTAAGTGCATTTGATAGCCCTTTGCTTTTAAATAATCCAATATTTCAATGGTATAGGGGAACAGATTAGTTTTATTGGGAAGGATGTCCAAATAATCATGAGACATTTCCTTAGAAAGCTTTTCATCTGCAATTTTATAATCCAACAGACTTAAATAAATACGCTTCCATCTAAGCTCTTCTTGTTTTATAAACCCTTTGGTGTACCTATCCCACAAACGGTGGTTATGGACGCTATAATGGTCGTAAAATCCATCAAAATCCGTGATACCTTTTGCTTCTAATTCAAATTTTTGATGTAAGTCCAATAAGGTTTCTTTGGAATTCATTTCAAAATCCCAAATGGTGTGATCTAAGTCAAAAAATAAGTGAGCATATGCCATGAGCGAAAATACAATTTTGAGGGCTATCTTTAACAGGTAAAGTATTAATTTATGAATATCATTATTACAGGTGCTTCAAAGGGAATTGGATATGCTATTGCAGAAACATTTGCTGCTCACGGGCATGATTTATACTTGACAAGCAAAACGTCAAAGGACTTAGATGCTTCGGTTGCAGCATTGCGCGAAAAGTATCCATTGGTTAAAATAGAAGCATTAGCGGCAGATCTTTCTTTGAAATCAGATGTAGATACTTTCTCAAAATGGTGTTTGCAAAATACAAAGCCCGATATATTAGTGAACAATGCAGGGTATTTTGTTCCAGGTAAAATACAGAATGAATCGGATGGTCAGTTAGAGCTTCAATTAAATACCAATTTAATGTCGGCTTATCATTTAACTAGGGCGTTACTTCCAAGTATGTTGTCTAATAAAGCTGGACATATTTTCAATATCTGTTCAATTGCATCTTTAAACGCGTATGAAAATGGAGGTTCTTATAGCATTAGTAAGTTTGCTCTATTAGGTTTTTCAAAAAATTTAAGATTAGAATTAAAAGACAAGGGAATTAAAGTAACTGCTGTTTGCCCCGGCGCTGTGTATACCAATAGTTGGGCGGGTTCTGGGGTAGATCCAAAACGTATAATGGAAGCAAATGATATTGCTAAAATGATTTATGCAGCTACTCAATTAAGCCCTCAGGCAGTTGTAGAAGATATTGTGATGCGTCCTTTGCTAGGGGATTTGTAAATTATAATCTCTCCTCGGTGTCGTCAATACGCGATTGCATATTAAAACTTTCTCTTGCTTTTTTAGTGGCAGCTAGTCGTTCCAGTACTACTTGTGCTATTAGTTTTCCAGCATCCTCATTTGGATTTGAGTTGAGTATGTTTTTAAGTTTCGCTTCTGAAACATCAATGCGATATAAAATTTGTACCAACCTAGAAAAGTCATTTTTGATTAACTCATTTATTGCCGTCTCTAAACTAGGCGTATCTAATTTTTCGAGTGATTGTAAGTTGATTTCCATAAAATATAAATTGGCTAACTAAATTTTTCTATCACCCCGAGGCTAAATAAGGCAAAGTCATATTTTACGGGATCCTTAGGATCTAAAGTTCGGCAATAATTAGTTAACTCCAATGCAGCTTGCCAGTCGGTTTGGGGTCTGGTTAAAATCCCTAAGTACCTGGAAACCCTTGCTACATGTACGTCTATGGGAATGATAAGTTCCGAAGGTTTTATTGCATTCCAAATACCAAAGTCTACACCTTGCATATCTTTTCGAATCATCCATCTTAAAAACATATTTAAGCGCTTGCAGGTAGAACCAGAAGCTGGGCTTGAAACATGTTTTTGAGTTCTCCTAGGCGCATCTTCCAATGACATAAAATAGGATTGAAAATGAGTGAGAGCGGCTTCAACATTATTGATAGGATGGCCTGTAATCTGATTCGTGAAAAATGCAGACTCCAAACTTTTCTGTTTACTATAATGATGCTTAAAAAATTCAATACAATATAAAGCATCAGTGTCGTTAAATGTTCGATGCACAAATCCAATTATTTTTTTTAAATCCTTGGATTTATGGTGTAAACAAAAATCATAAGGCGCATAATCCATGCGTTCTAATAATTCATTACTTTTATTAATAATTGTAGTTCTGTTGCCCCATGCAAATATGGCGGCAAAAAAAGCAGCAATCTCAATGTCTTGCTGCTTTTTAAACTTGTGCGGAATACAAATCGGATCCTTTTCTATAAAATCAATCTTATTGTATTGCTTTACTTTTTGATCTAATATTTTTTTAATACTTTCTTGATTCGTCACTTTATATGTTGACCTTATTAATAAACTTACTATTGCTTATCCAATAGCTTGTGCTAAATCGGCAATAATATCTTCGGCATCTTCAATCCCCACACTTAAACGAATTAAGCCGTCGGCTAAACCATTGGCAATTCTTTGTTCACGTGGAATAGAAGCATGCGTCATACTTGCAGGATGGTTTATGAGTGACTCAACGCCACCTAAACTTTCCGCTAATGAAAATATCTTTGTGCTGGATAATACTTTTGTAGCAGCAACTATGCTATCATCTTTTAATGTAAAACTCATCATGCCGCCAAATCCGCGCATTTGTCGCTTAGCAATATCATGATTTGGATGGTCTGTAAATCCACACCAGTAAACCTTTGCTACTTTTGGATGTTGACGTAAATAGGCTGCTACTTTTTCACCATTTTCACAATGTCTTTGCATTCTAACGTGCAAGGTTTTAATGCCTCTTAATACTAAGAAACAATCCTGAGGTCCAGGAACTGCACCAGTACTTTTTTGTATAAAATACAATTGGTCTCTTAATTCAGTATCGTTCATTACTAAACAACCTTGAATCACATCACTGTGTCCACCTAAGTATTTTGTTGCAGAATGCATTACTATAGTTGCACCATCGTCTAATGGATTTTGTAAATAAGGAGAGGCAAAAGTATTGTCTACGCAAACAATGCAATTGTGTTTTTTACCTATTGCTGAAACAGCAGCTATATCTGTAATATTCATTAATGGATTGGTTGGTGTCTCAATCCATATCAATTTTGTTTTTGTGGTAATGGCATTGGCAACATTTTCTGCATTTGAAGTATCAACGTAGATAAATTTAATGCCCATTTTCTCATGCACTTTTGAAAACAATCTATAAGAGCCACCATACATATCATTAGCTGCAATTACTTCGTCCCCAGGGACCAATAAACGCATTACTGCATCGGTTGCAGCAACACCGCTTGCAAAGGCCAATCCATATTTGCCATTTTCAATTACCGCAAATGCTTCTTCCAGTGCAAAGCGGGTAGGATTTTGGCTTCTTGCATACTCATAACCCTTATGTACACCAGGCGCAGATTGTACATAAGTAGAAGTCTGGTAAATAGGGGTCATTATGGCGCCTGTACTTGGATCAGGATGTGCACCCGCATGAATATATTTTGTTCCTAAATTATTTTTGTTGCTCATTTTTATGTGTTTTATTAAAATCTATTATTTATTTGATTTCCGTTTTTAAACATACGATAAGAGAATACTGTAGGAATAATAACCATAATTGCTGTTGCAATCATAAAGCAAATAAATGCAGGTTTACTAGACAGCGTGATTGATGCAATAACTTGAAACCATCCGCTAAACATCCACACGGTACCTGCTATTTTGTGCGTTTCATTCCAGTTGTCTTCATTTTCTAAGGTCCATGGTAGTTTAAATCCTGCGAAATAATTTTGGTGTAATTTGGGCATATACCATCCCATTGCTGCGAATGCGAATCCTAAAAATGGCAAAAGTAATTTTGTAATATTTATACTATTATTAGTTGCTGAGTAAGTAATGATTAATCCCATAATACTTAGGAAGGCTACGATAAATAAGGCTAACTTTTTAAACATGCCATCATCTTCGGCTTTGAATCTTTTTGGGTCAAAGCTTTTTAGATTTGAAAGCAAGAAAAAGGTAAATAACCCCACAGCTGACATAATCCCTGGGCCAAGAAAAATAGTATCTCTTCCTCCAAATCCGTCTGCCTCTCCCTTCATATTAAAATGTGTAGGAATGGTTTCGGGTAAACTTGGGTATACGTAAGCTGCATAACCAAATGGGATAGCCAATATAACTAATGCAACAAATAGATTAGGGGTAGATTTTTTCATATTATTGTTGGGTTTTTTAGGATAAACCGGATTCGTTCCACAAGTTACTATTTATGCCTAAAAAAAATTACTTTTGCATCAAATCAGAAAAAATGAGCAAAGGACCAGTTTCTCAATTTATTGAACATCAGTATAGGCACTTTAATGCTGCTGCTTTAGTAGACGCTGCTAAAGGTTATGAAACCCATTTATTAGATGGCGGTAAAATGCTAGTAAGTTTAGCTGGTGCTATGAGTACCGCCGAACTTGGCATTAGCTTGGCGGAAATGATTCGTCAGGATAAAATTGCTATCATTAGTTGCACAGGTGCAAACCTAGAGGAGGATGTTATGAACTTGGTAGCACATAGCAAGTACAAAAGAGTACCTAACTATCGCGACCTTACTCCACAGGATGAGTGGGATTTATTAGAGAATCATTATAATCGTGTTACAGATACTTGTATCCCAGAAGAAGAAGCTTTTAGAAGACTACAAAAGCCTTTGGAAAAAGTATGGAAAGATGCAGAAGCTGCAGGTGAAAGATATTTCCCGCATGAGTTTTTATATAAAGTAGTATTAAGCGGCGTATTGGAAGAGTTTTATGAAATTGATCCTAAAGACAGCTGGATCGTAGCTGCTGCTAAAAAGAATATTCCAATTATAGTTCCAGGTTGGGAGGATAGCACAACTGGTAATATTTTTGCTAGCTATGTAATTAAGAACGAATTAAAAGCAAGTACTGTTAAAAACGGTATTGAATATATGGTGATGTTGACTGAGTGGTACCGAGCTAACAGTGGTGGTAAGGGTGTAGGCTTTTTCCAAGTGGGTGGTGGTATTGCTGGTGACTTCCCAATTTGTGTTGTTCCAATGATGTACCAGGATTTAGAATGGCATGATGTTCCATTTTGGAGCTATTTCTGTCAAATAAGTGATAGTACTACTTCTTATGGTTCATACTCTGGAGCAGTACCTAACGAAAAAATTACATGGGGTAAATTAGATATTCATACACCTAAGTTTATTGTAGAAAGCGATGCTACCATTGTGGTGCCTTTGATTTTTGCTTATATACTTGGACAATAGTCATAATAGATATTGCATAAAAAAGCCCTTAAAATTATTTAAGGGCTTTTTTTATAAGAAGTTAAATTAAAACTAGCGACTAGGCATGTTTAAAGGAATATCTCTCTTTAACATTTCGTCTCTATTTGCAATTTCACATGCAGTATAGTAAACCATTAAAGTTCTCTTTTGCATCAAATCAAAATTGATCTTTTCAATTGTATCCGTTGGTTTGTGGTAGTCAGCCAATAACATACCATCATAGAAGAACAAAATAGGAACTCCTTTTCTTGCAAAGTTATAATGGTCGCTACGATAGTAAATCATATTCTTATCAGCTGGATCATCGTATTTATAATCTAAAGTGATATTGCTTGATTTTTTATTAGCAGCCTCATTAATAACTGGTAAATCAGAACTTAATTTATCGTGTCCAATTACATAAACATAGTTTAATGAATCGCCCGAAGTGCGCTCTGTGTCTACGCGTCCAATCATATCTGTATTTAAATCCGCAGTAGTTTTTTCTAATGGGAATAAAGGATGCTCAGAATAGTATTGAGAACCCCATAAACCTTTTTCCTCACCACTCACTGTCATAAATACAATAGTACGTCTTGGGCTTTTTCCTTTTTTCGCAGCTGCAGCAAAAGCTTCTGCCATTTGCATTACACCTACAGTGCCTGATCCATCATCGTCAGCGCCATACCAAATTACATCGCCTTTTTTTCCTAAGTGATCATAGTGACCAGTTAAAAATAAGTACTCTTCTTTTTTATCTGTACCTGGCAAGTATGCAATTACGTTGCTACTCTCTAAGTTCTCGGTAGTTTTAGTTGCAGCAATTGCAACAGTTGTTTTATGATCGCCTTTTGCAGCTGCAGCTAATTCGTTTATTGAAGTAGCCGAAGTTGCAAGTATTGAATTAGCTACTGTTGTCGAAATATTAGCCATTAAGAAACCTGCTGCATCATTCTTTTTCAAGTACATACCACCTTTTGTTTCGGTTGGCATTTTACGCGGAAAGCTTGCAGATACAGTTAATAATCCTGCTGCACCTTTAGTAAGCGCTGTACGCATTTTAGCCATTGGGGATGCAGGGTTGCTATTAAATGCTCTGTTGCCACCCACACCCATTGTTGGCATACCTGTGCTTGTACCTTCCAATATCACGACCAATTTCCCTTTCACATCTAAGTTAGCGTAGTCGTTAACTCCTTTTGCAGAATCAACTATACCATAACCTGCAAATACCACATTGCTGTAATCCCATTTGCCAGTAGTAATAGTTTGCAATGAGAAAGTAAAATCCTTGTCCCAAGCAAATGAAGTACCATTAACTGTCATATTTTTCTCAGTTAAATTGTCTTGGTATACTGGATATTTTTGTTGGTAGCTATCACCATTACCTGGCTTAAGTCCCATTCTTTTAAATTCGTTTTCAATATAAAGTGCAGCTCTTTTCTGGCCAGGACTTGCAGTTTCACGTCCTTCCATTTCCGCACTAGCAATTACAGATAGTTTTTCTTTTAATCCTTTTGCAGTAATTACATTGCTAAATTTAATAAGCTCGTCTGCTTTTTGTGCAAATGATACTGTGCTTATAAAAAGCAAGAAAATCCAAATTAGTCTCTTCATGGTTTTATTTTAAATTGATTAAGAACAAGAAATTTTATTCACTCTATTTTGGTGTCTTCCACCTTCAAAAGCGGTTGTCATAAATTTTTCAATCATTTCCTTAGCTAAATCTATGCTTACAAAACGAGCTGGAATACAAATCATATTAGCATCATTATGTAAACGAGTTAGTTCTGCAACTTCTGTTACCCAACATAATCCAGCTCTAATACCTTCATGCTTATTCGCAGTCATAGCAACGCCATTTGCACTTCCGCAAAATAATATACCAAAACTAGCTTCTCCCGTTTCTACACTTGAAGCTGTTGGGTGTGCAAAGTCTGGATAGTCTACAGAATCAGCGTTGTAAGTTCCAAAATCTTTTACAGCGTAACCTTTGGATTCAAGCCAAGATTTAACTTGACTTTTATAGTCTACTCCTGCGTGATCGGCACCTATCGCAATAGGTTTTGAAATATCAAATACAAATGACATAGTATTTTGGATTCAATTGTTTATAATTAGTAATCTGTTAATTAAACTTTATTTCTAATCCCACTCTTCATCATCATTATCATCCTTTATTGATTTATATGCCCATCTTGAAACAAAGATGCTAAATTCAAATAGGGTATATAATGGAATGAATACAATGGTTTGGCTATACCAGTCTGGACTTGGTGTAATGAATGCAGCAACAAATAAAATTATCACTACTGCATACTTACGTGTTTTAGACAAAAACTTAGGAGTTACTATTCCAATTTTTGTTAGTAAGAAAACAATTACAGGCATTTCAAATGCAATACCACATCCTAAAATAAGGTTTGTAAGATTGTCTAAATAATCTGCAAATGTTGGTATGGTTGTAATTAAGCTTTTTGTTCCTAATTGGAATCCAGCTAAAAAGTTAAATGTAAATGGCCCCAATACAAAGAATCCAAAAGCTGCTCCTAAAAAGAAAAAGAATGAAACCCAGAAAATAGCGAATCTGGTATTCTTAACTTCCTTCTCTTTTAAAGCTGGTTTTACAAATCTCCAAATTTGCCAAAATACAAATGGGAATGCTACAATAATTCCGCCTACCATGGCCATGCTTATGGCACTCAAAAATTGACCTCCAAATGTGGTACTCTGTAATTGTGTTTTTACAGGAGGCATACATAATGAATCTCCTAAATGTAAATAATGGCTAAGATTGCAAAATGCACGGTAAGTAATAAAATCTGGATTCAAAGGACCAGTGATCACATTGTCCATAATCCAATCCCTGTATATAAAAATTACAATTGCTGCAACCAGTATAGAGAATAGCGACCTTACTATTGTGCCTCTTAATACTTCAAGATGGTCAATAAAAGACATCTCTGAATCTGCACTTTTCTTAAATCTATCAAATATTGCCATGGAGATAATTCAATGAGGGTTAAAGTTAAGGCTTATCAATCAAAAAGGAAAGCCGATCATCCAAAATTGTTAGTGGATTTTGATTTTCACCTTCTCAATGCGGGTGTCGCCAACAGCAAGCACTTCGGCGTCAAAATGAGCTAGCTGTATGACTGTTCTTACTTTTGGTATTGCTTCATGAAAATGGATTAAATAGCCGCTTAAGGTCTCTGAGTTTTCTGCTCCAAAATTGATTCCATATTTTTCAGACAAATAATCAAGTTCAAGTCTTCCGCTAAATATATATTCTTTCTCAGAAAGCCTTTTCTCTACAAATTCCTGCTCGTCATATTCATCGTCAATTTCGCCGAATAACTCTTCTAAAACATCTTCCATAGTTACAATACCTGCGGTTCCTCCAAATTCATCTACGACCCATGCAATGCTCTTTCTTTTTTTAGAAAACAAATTAATTAAGTCAGCTGCATTCATGCTTTCTGGCACCAATAAAATGGGGTGAATTACCGATGCAATGTTTTTTGGCTTTTGGAATAAGTCCAATTGGTGCACATAACCCACAATAGTGTCTAAAGTATCATCGTACACAATTAACTTACTTAATTTGGTCTCAACAAATATGGATTTTAGTTCATCTATGGAAGTATTCAATTCTATACCTACAATTTCTGTTCTAGGCACCAAACACTCTCTTATTTTAATATCAGGAAGGCTTAATGCATTTTCAAATAAATCTGTATTTAAATCCTGTTGTTCAGGATGCTCTATGTTTTGTTGTATAAAATGAGCTAAATCTACTTTAGAAAAAGCCTCCTTTTTATTGACCACTTTTACTTGAAATAAAAATCTTACCACCCATTGCGCAATTGATACTAATACCTTTGTAAGTGGGCTAAAAATTACATGAAACACATTTGCAATAACCGCAAACTTGGTTATCATGGTACTGGCTCTAGCCTTGAAAATGGCCTTGGGCACCAATTCACCAATTAATAAAATAATTAAAGTAGAAAGTACTGTGTTGCCCAGTAAAATACTGTAATTATCTAGTTGGTAATGCTCCCAAATATATTTGTCTAATAACTGTTCAAATAATATACCAAATACAACTAATGAAATATTTAATCCAATTAAGCAGGTTCCAATAAATTGAGTAGGGGCTTCTAAAAATCTTGCAATAATTTGTCCAGCTTTATTGCCATTCTTCTTTTTTAATTCAAGGCTTAAACGATTCGCACTCACAAATCCAATCTCGTATCCCGAGAAGAATCCAATTAAAATCAAAGATGCAATAATGGAGAAAATCATAGTTTAAAATATTCGTTAACAATTTACCATTCTGGCTGAACTGGCTTGGTTTCTACAATACTTTCTATTTGCTCCATAATTTCTGGAGTTAATAGTTTAAGTGTTTCTAATGCAGTTAAATTATCAATTAATTGTTCTTTTTTAGTTGCTCCTAATATGGCTGTGGTTACATTAGGATTTTTAATACACCAAGCAATGCTTAGTGATGCAGTGCTTACTTTTAAAGCCTTTGCCAAAGCACCTAATTGCTGAACACGTTTAATTTTGTCTTGCATTACCCATTGATCTCTTAACCACTCGAATCCTTCTAAATGGAATCTTGAATCGTCGGGTATCCCATCGTTGTATTTACCAGTTAATAATCCCGATGCCAATGGACTCCAAATAGTTGTACCCAGTCCTACGTTTTTATAAATTTCTAAGAATTCCTTTTCTACTTTATTTCGCTCAAATAAGTTGTATTGAGGCTGTTCCATATTTGGTCCTATCAATTTATATTCAGCAGCAACTCTGTGCGCCTCCATAATTTCTACGCCACTCCATTCACTTGTTCCCCAATATAATATTTTCCCTTGTTGAATTAAAGTGTTCATTGTTTGAACTACTTCTACAATTGGAGTTGATTTGTCAGGACGATGACAAAAGTATAAGTCTAAATAGTCGGTCTGTAATCTTTGCAATGCTTCATTACAAGCTTCAGTTAAATGCTTTCTGCTTAACCCAGATTGGTTAGGCTTATTTTCTTTTCCTCTCCAACCAAAATAGGCTTTAGATGATAACACATAGGAAGTTCTATCCCATTTTTTCTTACTTAAAACCCTACCCATCATTTTTTCACTTTCTCCACCTGCATATACTTCTGCGTTATCAAAAAAATTAACACCATGGTCGTATGCAATGCCCATCAATTCGTCTGAAATACTATCGTCAATTTGTTTGTGAAATGTTACCCAGCTGCCAAAACTCAAAGCGCTTAACTGAAGCCCCGTTTTGCCCATTCTTCTGTATTCCATAATTATATAAGTTATATCTCGGTAAAGAGGTTTTTTGTAATACTAATTTATTCCACTTGAATCAGATATGATTGCAAAGCTGTTGGATTGAGGCTTTATAATTGTAATATCTGTTAAATCTTGATTTGCTATAAAACCCAAGCCATATATTTTAGAAATAGGGTTGTGTTGTTTTATCACTACTTCTTTGTCAGTATGAAACTTGCTAGTAACCTGATCCCAATACATTTCCTTGCACCATAAAGTATCTCCTTTAATGTTAAAGACAATTACATTTCCCTTTAAAAAGAATTTATTTTCTTCCTGTATATAATTTGCATAATCTGCTCTTAACTTACTTTCAATTCTTGAGCTATCCTTGTAAAAATCAACTTTGATTGTGTTTGGGAACTCAATCATTTTTCCACTATCTAGTAAATATTTTTTCATGATAGGGGCAGTTAATTTTGCATTCATCTTCCCACTCTCACTCATATATATAGCTACATCTTTACCTATATCAATGCCACCTGCTTTTGAATTTAATGCTTTTACATCATTAATATTATTTTCGCATGCAGTCATAAAAAAGCAGCTACTCATAAAAGTAACTGCTATAATATATTTTTTATAAATAATGGGCTTATTCATATTTACGTTTATTAAACCAGATATCACTTAAACTATAACCAACAGTGAACTGGTAAAAACTTTCTTGGTAACTATTTACATTACTACCTCTTTTGCCATATTGAAATGCTAAGTTAAGCACCGAAAATTGGTAGTCGTATGAACGATATTTTCTAATTGGCAATCCTAGTCCTAGTGTTAAATTTGAAACATTGAGACCGTTTTGGTCTATGTTGATATAGTCCTTTCCAAAGTTAAATCCTGCGCGGTAAGTCACAGTAGACCAGTAGTTCTCAAAGTCTAACACATTTGGACAAAATTGTAGTCCAATACGCGTCATATAAGAATTAGAAACTAAATCCTGTTGTCCGTAAAAACTGTATTTGTCTTTCCAACTTGAGTGATCAAATTCAATTCCAAGCACCCATTGATCGTATACACCATTGTTACTTACTTCTTTTTTGTGAAAAGCAATACCAGCTGTTAATGAGCTAGGTAATTTGATTCTACCAAAGTTATTACTAGACAATGAAACAGTATCTAATGGAGATTCTACGCCTGTTGTAAATGATCCTGTTGAACGAATGATATCTTGTTTTCCAGAAAGATTTTGCCCTAAAGTAAAGGTTCCACCATAACTTAAAGTGTACTGCGTTTTATCTGATTCAATTTTATGTTTTACAGTTTTTAAATCTGTTTCACCTAATGCACCTAATTGGAAAAATAAACCACCAAATAATGTGTTGGTACTAGATTGGGATTGATAAAAATGAGTTGAATCGCTATTGAATTGGAATGATTTAATATTGTCAATTTTCTTTTTTCCAAAATTATATCCTGTATTAAATCCTAAACTAAAATGCTTCCAAGACTTACCAAACCCAATGTAGGCTTGATTTAAACCACCTTGTCCAATGTAATTATTGTATAAAGAATCTCCAGTTGGTAAAATCTTTAATTCATCTAACGAATAGTTAATTTGAGTCAATGGTCTTAAGCCAAATGCCATGCCAATTTTCTTTACTTTGTCAATTGGAACACCAATGGATAAATAACTTGGAGCGAAATAAGCAGAGTTAAATCTTGAAACAGGATTATTTCCTTTTAAAGTATTGTTCGTAAAATCCATTCCCAAATCAAAAGTAGTCATGTACAAACCACCATATGAAGCAGGGTTATTAAAATTTATACTTTGTCCAAAATTGCCATTCATACTATTGGTGTAAGCAGCAGTAAAACCGCCCATGCCCTGACTAGTAGTATTTTGGCTATTGTAAACTTCGTTACCTAATCCATATCTAGAAAATGGAGAATTGATTTGGGCTTTAGTAGTTGTTATAGAACAAACTAAAACGATCAAGGGGATGAGCCTAATTATTTTTTTCACAAATAGCATAAAGTCCTTTAAATATTAAATTTTGGTCGGCAAATATCCTCTTTTTTAAGTGAGGCGCAAAATAACAAATGTCGCCACCGGTTAACAGCACGTTAAAGTTGGTGTATTTTTCCTCGTAAGCGGCTATTATTCCGTCTATTTCAGCTGCAATTCCCAATATAACGCCACTTAATAGGTTGGTTTTGGTGTCATATCCTACCAATGTAAAGTCAGAAGAGGGCTTGATTAAGGGCAAAAGCGCCGTTTGTTCATGCATGGCCCTAAACCTCATTTGAGTGCCCGGGGAAATGCTTCCCCCTAAAAATTGATGACGAAGGTCTACAAAATTGAATGTAATGCAGGTTCCAAGGGATATAATTAGATTATGTTGATTCGGATATAGGTCCACTGCTGCTGCCACTAGCGCTAATCGGTCAGCACCAATGGTTTCGGGCTTGCCAACTGGAGTAGTGAAGTTAATTTGAGTTGCAGGGCCTAATAAATGAAATTTTGATCTTGCGGCTAAAAGGCTTTCAATGCTTTTGTCGTGATGAATTACCGACGAAAGGATGGTTTTATCTGGAGACCATTTGTTTAATAATGCCTCCATTTCGGCCATATCCCCTTTTTCTAATATCACCACTTCCACCAACTCATTGGACTTAAAAATGGCAGCCTTTAAACGGGTATTCCCAAAATCTAAACAAATACTTGTTGACATATACTTACTTCAGGCTCAAATTTAAACTCTTTGGGTCAAAGTTTACCCAAAACTATAGGCAAGTTGCAAAAGATTTCGGTTATTTGATGAACAATTGAAAAGGTTATGAAGATTGCCGGATTTACGATTATAAAAAATGCTGTTGTTAATGATTTCCCTATCCTGGAAGCCATAAAGTCTATTTTGCCAGTAGTGGATGAAATGATTGTCCTAATTGGTGATTCCACCGACGAAACAATTGCATTAATAGAATCTATAGGAGATCCGAAAATTAAAATTCATCATTCAATTTGGGACAAAAATTTAAGAAAAGGCGGGACTGTATTAGCCGTAGAAACCGACAAAGCTTTTCAATTAATAGATGATTCCTTTACTTGGGCATTTTATATTCAAGGAGACGAAGTGGTACATGAAAAATACCATCCTGCAATTTTAGCAGCATGTAATAAATACGAAAATGATACCGCAGTGCAAGGTCTGCTATTTAATTACAAACATTTTTTTGGAACCTACGATTATGTAGGGGATAGCAGAAAATGGTACGCACATGAAACTAGAATTATAAGAAACAACAAAGCTATTAGCGCATACAAGGATGCTCAGGGTTTTAGAATTGGAAAATCTAAATTACCGGTAGCGGCAATTGACGCAAGTATTTATCATTATGGCTGGGTAAAAAGTCCGGAACAAATGCGCAAGAAACAAAAGGAGAGCGCTACTTTTTGGAATGACGATACTAAGATGCAAGAAATTATTTCCAGTCCCGATTATTATGATTTCACTGGGTTTGATTCTTTAGAAAAATTTAAAGAAACGCACCCTAGTGTTATGTTGGACAGAATTGAAAAAAAGAATTGGGCAATTGACCTAGATATTTCTCAAAAGAATTTCAGTTTTAAAAACAAAGTATTATACTATTTTGAAAAGTGGACAGGAATCAGACCATTTGATTTTAGAAACCATAAAATTATACGACCTTAATGCTTTATGCAATTCAAGATATTATACAAGGGGTAGCTAAGGGAGATTTTCTTGCTATATCTAAATCAATTACACATCTTGAAAATCAGGAACAGGGAAGTGCTGAGTTTGTAAAAAACATAACCCCCAATAAAATTCCTGTAGCCGGAATAACAGGTCCTCCTGGAGCAGGTAAGAGCACTTTAATTGCAGGTTTGATAAGGGTTTTAGTGGATCAAGGAAAAAAAGTGGCTGTATTGTCTGTGGATCCAAGTTCCATATTGCATAATGGTGCTTTATTAGGTGACAGAATAAGAATGAGAGACTGGTATTTAAATCCTTCGGTATATATCCGTTCCTTAGCAAGTAGAGGTCATTTAGGCGGACTTATAAAATCGATTGGTGACATTGTCAAACTAGTTCAAGCATCGGGTTTCGATTTTGTTATTTTAGAAACAGTTGGTGTAGGGCAATCGGAAGTGCAGGTTGCTAAAGTCGCATTTCCTACCATTTTAGTTTTAGTGCCCGAAGCTGGCGATGAGATACAAATGATGAAGTCGGGATTGTTTGAAGTAGCTAATATTTTTGTAGTGAATAAATCGGACAGACCAGAGGCGCAAAAATTTGTAAATCATTTACGACAATCATTGTCCGAAAGAGTAGGGCCTCGAACCGAATTGGTTCAAACTACTGCTAGTACTGGGGATGGCGTTGCTGAATTAGTGGGCGTAATAAATTCTTTTTATGAAAATTAAGGAGTTAGGCAATAAAATTATCAGCAATAATAAAATTGCTACAACCATTTGGTTTGGCTTAGTAGCAGTTGCGTTAATTGGAGCTATTAATAATCATGCAACCAATAATTTTATCATTTTTAAGCAGTCGTTTTTCCATTTAAAAAATGGGACTAATTTATACTTAGAATATGTAAAAGAATATTGGGATCATTATTATTACAGCCCAAGCTTTGCTGCACTAGTCATGCCCTTTTCATTGATACCAACAACTACAGCAACTTTTGCTTGGGGCATTTTTGATGCTGGCTTGCTTTACTTTGCTATTAGACAATTGCCAATTTTATCTAAGTATCAAAATTTCATTTTATTGTTATCGGCTAATGAGATGATGAATTCAGCATCTAACCTGCAAAGCAATGGTATCATGGCTGCAACAATTATTTTATCCTTTGTTTATTTAATAAGACAAAAGGAAGTAAAGTCCACTGCAATGATTTTGGTTGGATTTTTTATTAAGCTGTATAGCATAACAGGACTTGCTTTTTTCTTTTTTAGCCAACATAAAAAAAGATTTGTTTTGTGGTTTATTTTTTGGCTAATAGTTTTATTGTTGCTGCCATTGCTGGTTACAAGTCCATCTTTTTTAATTCAATGTTATAAGGATTGGGCAGCTGCATTGTCGCTTAAGTCTAATTTTGATATTACTGTTTCTATGTATCACAATATGGTGGACATTACTTTACAGGGCATGGTTAAAAGAGTGTTTAATTTACCATCATTAAATAAATGGCTTTTTATTATTCCAGGCCTACTTGTCTTTGGCGCTCAATATTTATTCTACAAACATTTTAGCAACCCTATTTACAGATTGTACATATTATGTTCGGTATTGCTTTTTATAATTGTATTTAATACGGGGACAGAATCTCCTACTTATATCATTGGGGTTCCGGCAATTTGTTTATGGTATGTATTACAAGAAAAAACGAAATGGATCAATATGATATTTATTGTTTCAATATTTTTTTCCAGTTTCTCTTATTCAGATATTTTTACTCCTTGGCTAAGGACACAAGTAATGATGCCTTATGCTTTAAAAGTTTTAGGCTGTTTTATAGTTTGGGTAGTAATAGCAGTGCAAATATTTACACGTCAATTCTTAAAATTGAGTGTTACTAGCGAAAAGGCTTAATCTTGCTTCTCGTTCTTCCACCATTTAAAGGCTACGTATCCAATAATTGCAAATGGCATTCCAGCTAGGTATAATACACCCACGTTAAAGCCTTTCCCAGCTTCTTCACCCATTTGACTTGCTGTTTTAGTACAAATAGAGCATTGAGCAATTAGGCTGACCGAAATGGCCTGTAAAATTATAAATAGGGCTATACGCTTCATAATGATCAAAATTACAATAAAAAAACCCGAACATACGGTGTAGGTTCGGGGAATCTTATAATAGGCCTGGTTTAGCTTATGCGCTTGCTTTAGTTGCTTTTGTTGCAGTAGTAGCTGTTGCTGCAGGCTTTGGTGCGGTTGAAGCTGTTTTGTGTGGTCTGCTTACACCGAAAGATCCCATGAATCTTTTTCCTTTAGCTGTTTTTTTATCTCCTCTTCCCATGATATTACATTGTTTAAATAGTGAATTGACTGTAAAAATAAAAAAACCCCGCGAATATTTGACTATTCGAGGGGTTTTATTTCAAATTAGTTTTTTGAAACTATAATTTGCCGCTTAATTCTTTACCAGCCTTGAATTTAGCAACTTTTTTAGCTTTGATTTTGATAGTCTCACCTGTTTGAGGGTTACGACCAGTTCTTGCAGCACGCTTAGATACTGAGAAAGTACCAAAACCTACTAAAGTTACTTTATCACCTTTTTTCAAAGATTTAGTTACTGCTTCGATGAAAGCATCTAAAGCTGCGTTAGCTGATGTTTTTGGTAAATCTGCGCTGTCCGCGATGTGTGCGATTAATTCTGCTTTGTTCATAGATGTGTTTTTTATAGTTTTAAACGATAGAACAAATTTATTGGGTTTTATGAAACGAAAAAATATTTTGGCATTTATTTTTAATTTTATTTTTCCACCAAACCCTTAAATAGCAAGGTTTTCCCGTCAAAATAGGGCCAATTGTTTTAAATCATTTTTTCGTAAAATTCAATGAAACCCTTTGTGGTATTGTGTTTCAGGATTTAAAAGGCTGAAATATAGGCCTATAGCGTGTTTTAGCCCTTTAAACTATCCACAATCAATTCACAATTCGCATAGTTGTAATAAAGTGGAAACATTGCTCCCCCCAGGTATTTAGGAGCTCATCCATAATGGCCGAAGAGCTCGCTTCCTGGTATTGGCTAAGCTTTTCCGGGTCTGGAGTGAATAGCTGAAGTGTGTATGTTGGCGCTTGGTCTTCGGCTATATCAATTTCATAAAATTTATGATCTACAAAGCACTCAGTTCCTTGCACCATTGGGATGAATTTACTTTTCATCCACGTTAACCATTGTCCTTGTAAATTAGGTGCAATCTGAAAACTAATATTGTATACTAACATGAGAGATAGTTTTAATTATTTTTTTAATTCTAAAACAATTGGGCAGTGGTCACTATGTTTTACATCGGGTAAAATACTTGCCGACTTAATTTCTTTTTCTAATGCAGATGTTGCACATAAATAATCAATTCTCCATCCTTTATTATCTAGTCTTACCGATGGGAAACGCTGACTCCACCAGGAATAAGCACCTGTTGCAGTTTCATTTTTATGCCTGAAACTATCTATCCATCCTGCTGCTAAAAATTGATCCATCCATGCTCTTTCTTCTGGTAAAAATCCTGAAGATTTTTTATTTCCTTTCGGATCATGTATGTCAATTTCCTTGTGTGCAATATTATAATCACCTGCTACAATTATATTAGGTCTTTCATTTTTTAATGTTTCTACCCAAGCATAAAATTCATTCAACCATTGGTATTTATAGGTTTGTCTTTCGTCACCACTTGTGCCTGATGGGAAATAAGCATTGATAATGGTAAGGTCCCCAATATCAACTCTAATTACTCTGCCTTCGAAATCACTTATTTCATGTCCAGTGCCACAAATAACTTGTGTTGGCTTTTTTTTACTAAACACAGCAACACCGCTATAGCCCTTCTTTTGAGCAGGGTACCAGGATACATGATACCCAAGTGCAGTAAAAAGAGACAAATCGATATCGTTGGGAGTTGCTTTGGTTTCTTGTACACAAAAAATATCTACAGGATATTCTTTTAACCAATCTATTAATCCTTTTTTAATTGCGGCACGAATACCATTCACATTGTAACTTACTATACGCATATTGTTGGAATATATTAATTATTAGGACTTTGAAACAGTTCGCCATAGGCGATCATTAGCAATAAATTTTTAAAAGAATCATCAATTGCATTAGGTATACTTACCATTTGGTGAGGCTTGTTAGTTCCTTCGATAATCATACAAATTTTATCGTCCACATAAATTGATTTTTGCTTTTGAGGCAAGCTAAATTGAATTTTAAAACTATGTTTATAAATAGTTCCTTCTATCACTCTTGAATGTGTAATAGCCTCAGGTCCATTATTGCTTCCAAGATTAAACTTACTACTAGAATCATATCCATTATATATTTGATCAGGATAATAATACTTATCTTTTTCCGGTACCATCTCCTTTACAACAAATTCACCTACGCTGTCCTTTCCTTCAAAAATAGAATGATTAAAGTTGGGTAAAAATATAAGTGACTGTTTATTGTTTTCGGCAAATTGAAATCCGGCATCTGGACTAAATTCCAAATAAGCTTGTAGCGTATAGTCCTTATTTGCATGTACATCTCTTAATGATTGAATTACTTGGTAGTATTCTTTTGCACTAGATCTTGTTCTGCTATTTTTTATTGTTGCAACTATATTTTTATAAATGTAGGATTCGCTTTTATTTTTTAAGTCAATCTTGTTTAAAGTAGCAGAAGGAATTCTTAACAACTGCAATCCCTTTAAACTTGTAAAGCTTATAAATTGTTTAGTAGTATCAAACATAGTCCTTGACTGGTTATGCACTAATGGCATCCAGTAATTATCGGTTGCGTAAGCAGCGGGAACCCTAGCTTCTAAAAAATCCATATCAATTAAGTCTGGGCTTAATAAGGAAACTCCTTTGCTTAATGCCTGAAACAAAGAATTAGGTGTAGTTGCAACAGTGCCAATTGGATATCCCATTCCTATATTTTGAAAAGGGAGTAATCCTAAAAAAATAGTTTTTTGAAATACGCGATCATGTTTTTGATTAAAAATATTACATGCGATTGCCCAAATGGAATGAATACTGTCTTGTTTATCCTCGCTTATATCTACTAATTTATTTTGGTAAGCAGTTGTGGGATCAAGCTCATATATTTCCAAGTAAGCATGAAAAGGTATGTTACGTGTAGCCTCCCAATTAATGCTAATTTTTCCTACTTGGTTTTGTTTCGTTAATTCTTTTTTGATGGTAGGCGCAATTGTAGATCTTACTATGTTAAGTTCTTTAAACAATCCAGTATCTAATGCTTTTTGAATAAACGAAATATT
This sequence comes from uncultured Bacteroidota bacterium, assembly GCA_903819975.1. GTDB lineage: Bacteria > Bacteroidota > Bacteroidia > Chitinophagales > Chitinophagaceae > Sediminibacterium. Next base: position 92,267 of record CAIJFI010000008.1, read on the forward strand.
TTCAGGAAGGTGCCAGTAATTTAGTTTAGGCTGCGTGTTTGAAAAAATCTGAATTTGCTCAAGCGCAACTTCAGATTGAGCATGAACTGATGTAACTATACATGTCAGTAACAGTAAGTATAGATATCTTTTAAGTCTTTTCATTGGGTTTATTAATGCTGTTCAAATTTAACTATTTTAGTGAACACAGGTTCATAATTTATTCTAACTTCACAGTATAATAGCAGCTAATTATTACAAAGCATGAGGAATGAAATAGAAGCAAAGAAAAAAAGAAGCATTATTCCAGCCACAAAATCATATGGACTTGAAGGGCCTAAATCAAGAATGCATGAATTAGGGTTTGCATTAACAATATTCGTTCAATTTATAAAAGGTTTTAGGGCATTACATTTTATTGGTCCATGTATTACTGTTTTTGGTTCTGCAAGGTTTAAAGAAAATCATCCTTATTATACTTTGGCAAGGTTAGTGGGAAGTAAAATTGCAGAAGCTGGCTTTGCTACTATCACTGGTGGTGGTCCAGGAATCATGGAAGCCGCTAACAGAGGTGCTTTTGAAAATGGAGGCAAATCAATTGGCTGTAATATTAAACTTCCTTATGAACAACAGCCAAATCCTTATGTTCATAAATCTATTACAATCGATTTCTTTTTTGTAAGAAAAGTTTTGTTAGTAAAATACTCTTACGCATTTGTAATAATGCCTGGTGGATTTGGCACGCAGGACGAATTTTTTGAAACACTTACGCTGATTCAAACTAAAGTCATTAAAGATTTTCCTATTGTCGTGATGGGTAAAGATTATTATGAACCCTTTCAAATATGGATGGATGACATGATCCAAGGTGGAACCATCTCCGAACAAGATAAAAACTTTATTTTATTCACCGATGATGCAGATGAAGCAATAGAGCATATTAAAAAATATATGAGTATTAATTATAAAGTAAAACCACGTAAACGTTTATGGTGGTTGTTTGAAAAAAAATAAGTGCTCAATAAAAAAGGTCCTGAAATTCAGGACCTTTTTTATAATATACATAATTATTTATTCTATAACCGGTTGTAACCATCTTGTAATATACTCAAGTGATTGGTTTTTACGTTTTGCATAATCTTCTACCTGATCCTGTTGTATTTTTCCTAATCCAAAATACTGGCTTTGTGGGTTAGCAAAATACCATCCACAAACACTCGAAGCCGGATACATGGCTAAGCTTTCAGTTAATGTGATGCCTGTGTGTTGTTCTGCATTTAACAGGTTAAACAAAGTGTATTTTTCGGTATGATCTGGACAAGCAGGGTAGCCTGGTGCAGGTCTTATTCCAACATAAGTTTCTTTAATTAAATCTTCATTTGCTAATGCCTCATCTTTGGCATAGCCCCAATATTCTTTTCTTGTTTTTGCGTGTAAATATTCAGCGAATGCTTCAGCTAAACGATCGGCCAATGCTTGTAATATAATTTTATTATAGTCATCGTGATTAGCTTCAAACGCTTTGATATGTTTTTCAATACCATGAATGGTTACTGCAAATGCGCCCAAATAATCCTTTTTATTTTCACTTGCTGGGCAAATAAAGTCAGCTAAAGAGAAGTTAGGTTGACCCGCTGCTTTCTTAGATTGTTGTCTTAAGAAATGTAATTGTGTTGGAGTAGATTCATGTTGTAAAGTCACATCGTCTCCATCTGAACTCGCTTCCCAGAAACCTACAGCACCTTTTGCGGTTAACCAATTTTCTTTAATAATGGTTTGCAATAAAGCGTTCGCATCTTCATATAATTTACTTGCAACTTCACCTACTTTGTCATCGGTTAGGATGGCTGGGAAATTACCATGTAATTCCCATGCAATAAAGAATGGTTTCCAGTCGATATATTCTACCAATACTGATAAATCATTTATTTCAATTGCTTTGTTCCCAGTAAAGCTTGGTGTAGATGCATTGAATTTAGACCAATCAATTGGCATCTTGTTTTGCAATGCTTCTAGATAAGGTAAGGATTGCTTAACTGTCTTTTTATTATCAAAATCAGATTTAAGTTGCACATACTCTTTTTCTAAATTTCCGAGGAATGCAACTTTTTGATCCTTGTTTAAAAGTGAGCCTGCTACTGTTACGCTTCTTGATGCATCTAATACATGAATAACGCCATCATTATATTCAGGAGCAATTTTTACTGCAGTATGCATACGTGAAGTAGTTGCACCACCAATCATTAAAGGGATGTTCATACCTCGGCGTTTCATTTCCTTGGCAATATGAACCATCTCGTCGAGTGAAGGAGTAATCAATCCACTTAATCCTATAATATCTACTTCATGTTTTACAGCTTCTGCTAATATTTTATCCGCAGGCACCATAACTCCAATGTCAATAATTTCATATCCATTACAACCTAATACTACACCCACAATATTTTTCCCAATATCGTGTACATCTCCTTTTACTGTGGCTAATAATATTTTAGCTGGTCCTTTAGATTTTGCACCTGGTGTAGCTGATGCTAATTTTAGTCTTTCTTTTTCTGCTTCAATAAATGGTGTTAATACTGCAACGCTTTTTTTCATCACACGTGCACTCTTAACCACTTGAGGTAAAAACATTTTTCCTGCACCAAACAAATCTCCAACTTGATTCATTCCCGCCATCAATGGACCTTCAATTACTTCTAGTGGTGCACTATATTTTAATCTAGCTTCTTCGGTATCTTCATCAATAAAATCGGTAATACCATTAATTAAAGAATGGGCTAAACGTTTTTCTACTGTATCGTTTCTCCAAGCCAATTTTAATTTATTGGCTTCTTCAGAAGACTGACCTGCATTTTCTCCACTTGCTTTTAAATTATCAGCAAATTGTATTAATGCTTCTGTAGCTTGGTTGTTATCGTTGTTTTTATTTAAGATTACATCCTCGCATAAATTTCTTAATACGGGATCAATTTCATCGTACACTACTAGCTGTCCTGCATTTACAATACCCATGTCCATACCTGCTTTTATAGCATGGTACAAAAACACTGCATGGATTGCTTCACGTACAGCGTCGTTACCTCTAAATGAAAATGACACATTGGAAACACCACCACTTACTTTAGCAAGTGGCATTTTTTGTTTAATTATACGAGTTGCTTCAATAAAATCTACTGCATAATTACTATGCTCTTCAATACCTGTAGCAACTGCAAAAATATTAGGATCAAAAATAATATCCTGAGGATCAAATCCAACTTGCTCAACTAATATTTTGTATGCACGTTCACAAATTTCAATTTTTCTTTCTTTGGTATCTGCTTGACCCACTTCGTCAAATGCCATTACAATTACAGCTGCTCCATATGCTTTACAAATATGGGCTTGTTCAATAAACTTTGCTTCTCCTTCCTTCATGGAAATAGAATTCACAATACATTTTCCTTGAACACATTTTAATCCAGCTTCAATGATTTCAAATTTAGAACTATCAATCATAACAGGAATACGTGCAATATCTGGTTCACTTTGCAATAAATTCAAATAGGTAGTCATGGCTTTTACACCTTCTAATAAGGCATCATCCATGTTTACGTCAATGATTTGTGCTCCACTTTCAACCTGTTGACGAGCAACCGATAAAGCTTCCTCGTATTTATTTTCCTTAATTAAACGCGCGAATTTTTTTGATCCAGTTACATTGGTTCTTTCTCCTACGTTTACAAAATTCGTTTCGGGACGAATCACTAATGGTTCTAGTCCTGCTAAACGTAAATAAGGTTTAATATGTATTATTTCTTCGCTCATAATTTAAATAGTTGTGTCTACAATTGGTAATGGTCTTGGGGTAATACTTCTAACATTGTCTGCCATTTGTTTAATATGGTCTGGCGTGGTGCCGCAACAACCGCCTACGATATTTACAAATTGATTTTTTGCCCATTCTTCAATAAAGTGACCGGTTTGATGAGGATCTTCGTCATATTGACCCATTGCATTTGGCAATCCTGCGTTAGGATAAGCCGATGTGTAACAGGTTGCTATCTGTGAAAGTTCTTCGATATGTGAGCGCATTTCCTGTGCACCTAAAGCGCAGTTTAATCCAACACTTAATGGTTTAGCATGTGCTACAGAGGTATAAAATGCTTCTAAGGTTTGTCCGCTTAATGTTCTTCCTGATGCATCGGTAATGGTACCGCTAATCATAATAGGTAATTCAGGCTTTCCTATTTTACGGAAGTATTCTTTAATTGCAAATATGGCTGCCTTCGCATTCAATGTATCAAAAATAGTTTCTACTAATAATACGTCTACGCCACCATCAACTAACCCTTTAATTTGTTCGGTATATGCAACAACAACTTCGTCAAATGTTACCGCACGAAATCCTGGGTTATTTACATCTGGAGATAAACTCAATGTTTTATTCAATGGGCCAATAGAACCTGCAATATATTTTTCGGTTGTATTGGGATGCTTTGATTTGTATTGCTCTATTGCATCTTTTACACATTTTGCAGCTGCTACGTTTAACTCGTATGCCAATTCTTGCATATCATAATCGGCCATCGCAATGGAGGTACTACTAAAAGTATTGGTTTCAATAATATCTGCACCAGCTTCTAAGTATTGTAAATGAATGCCAGTAATGATGGCTGGTTGTGTAATGCACAATAAATCATTGTTGCCTTTTACATCGCAATGCCAATTGGCAAATCTTGTACCACGGTAATCTTCTTCGGTTAATTTGTGACGTTGTATCATGGTACCCATGGCGCCATCAATCACCAAAATCCTTTTTTTAAGCGTCTCTTGTATTGACATAAATATTTTTTTTATGCAACACCCAAAAGGAGAAAACGATTCAACTAATAATAAAGGGGGCGATTATTGTATCGTTTATTAGTTCTTTTTTTTCCTTTCGGATGGCAGGTTGAACAATAAACAAATCCACCTGCAATGCGGTGCAAAAGTAGGATACTATTAGCTTTTAGCCAAATTAAGAGGTATACAATAAATATTTGTCAACTTATTGATAGGTTGCTGTTACGTCTATATTAATCTTGTCAGCCACTAATTTAATCATTATGCCTCCAATCCCGAAGTCTTTGATAGCAACTGTAAACTGCGCTGATGCTATAACTATGCCTCCTTTTACTTCAATAATGCCATTAGTAGTGATTGCTTTATTTACTCCATGCACTTGCATATTGCCAGATACCGACACTGGATATTTACCATCTTTCTTAAAATTAACGGTATTGTAATTGGTGACTTGGCCAGTAAATTGCACGTTCGGAAACTTATTGCTTTCAATGTATTCGCTGTTAAAATGCTCTTCCATTTTTCCCATATCAAAATGAAAACCTTTTGCTAATCCGCTGAAAATCAATTTACCATTGGGTTCTAAGCGACTAACTACTTGCTTGTTCACTGCATCAATGTCTTTATCGTCAACTGCAATAAAGCGAATTTGAGCTGTTTTAGTTTCAAGTGTTTTTTGCGCAAATGCCATGCTAGTACTAAATATTGTAATAGCTAAAAGTGTAAATATCTTTTTCATATGAATGGAGTATTATTATTTCAATGTTTAAACATCAAAACTATGTACTATTTCTGATAAATCCTATTTTATATACTGTTGGATGGGCTGTCTATTGGAAATACTCTTTCCAAGGGTCATTTCGTCCGCATATTCTAATTCTCCTCCAAAAGCAATCCCTCTTGCAATGGTAGTTATCCTACACGGGTAATTGGCTAGCTTCTTTTGAATATAGTAAATGGTTGTATCTCCTTGAATAGTAGGGTTTAATGCAAAAACAAGTTCGTTTACTTTGTCCTTATTCACTCTTTCAATAAGGGATTCTATGGTTAATTGTTCTGGTCCAATGCCGTCTAATGGAGAAATAATACCACCCAATACATGATATGTCCCGTTGTATTGTTGTGTGTTTTCGATTGCAATAACGTCTCTGATATTTTCAACAACACAAATGGTATCTTTTTGTCTTCCCGAATTGGCACATATGGAACAGATTGTTCCATCACTTATATTATGACACTTTTGGCAAAACTGAATTTCGTTACGCATCTTTTGAAGTGTTTCTCCAAATAGTGTTGTAACTCCTTTTTCTTGTTTTAATAAATGCAATACTAGTCTTAAGGCAGTTTTTTTACCAATGCCCGGCAACTTAGCAAATTCTGCTACAGCGTTTTCTAATAAAGAGGAAGGTAATTGCATAGGGTAGTGATGCGTAAAATTACTTATTAATTGTAATATTCAACTCATTATCCCAATCTGCACGTATGTTTAACTTATTAGGTAAGATCCATACTTTTTCAGGCTGCTTATTTTTATTTCCAAAACCATATTTCCCAGTATCCCATTTACCATTCTTATTCTCATCTTCTAAAATATTAAGTTGAAAATCGCCTGGAGGTAATTGTTGAATATGTAATAAATTCTGTGTAATTGGATAGCTAAATTTTATTTTATCATCCTGTGTCAATAATAATAGGGGATTATTATACTGTTCGTAGCCATTTATTCTAATCATACATGTGCCATAGGATGCAGTAGATTTTGTAATAAATGCTAAAGTGTCAGTTTTAAATAATTTGTTATTAAGTGTATCCTTAACAGCATTTTGTGGCAATATTAAATGAAACGGGGTGCTATTTTTCCAAGGATAATCAATTACAATACTATTTGGGTATACGCTATCTATTTTAACACTAAAATTAGATACGGGTTTATTAAATGTATCTGCAAGTATAATAGGGAAGCTATCATTTAAATGAATTGGTGACTCAAAAGTCAAATGTAGCGCATGTAATATGTCCAACTCGTTTCCGTCTAAGTCCTTTGCATATTTTAATGATGCAGTATTTCGTTTAAGCGCATTTTTATTTACAACTTTTTTCTTTTCTACTTTTTGATAGGCTTGAAAAGCAAATAGTTGAATTGAATCTTTGCTACGATTAACCGTTACTGGCGCATTGCTAAAAGCAAAAAATTTGGTACTGTCGTCGTACTTTTTTGTATAGTCATTTGTAAGTACAAAAACATTGAATTGTTTGAAAGGCAAATAATCAAATCCGAATTTTCCTTTCCCATTTATCTTTGCATAATACAATGGTCTGTTTTTGAAAATAGCTGTATCATTTCCTACTGGTTGCAAAACAACTATTAGTGTACTATCAGCTTTTCCGGTTTCCGCAATTCTTACGGTGCCTTGGATTCTTCCGCTGTCAATCACATTACCCGTGCTAAAAACGTAGGAAAAATCTTTAGCAATATTGCCTTCATTTACATCTCGTATCGCATCTCCAAATTGTATGCGATAAGTTGTGTTAGAAGCCAATGAATCATTAATACGAATTCGAACTGTATTTAATTTAGATTCAACTAAAGGCGTGTTTTTTAAACTTGGCGTAACTACTAAATTCTCTTGGATATTATTAGTTGTAATGTATTCGTTAAACGCAATAAAAATTTCCTTTGGCGTTATATTAGTTGCAGAATCCTTTGGTTTTGCAACAACACGATAAGGAGGAATACTGTCTCTAGGTCCTCCACTTGGCGGAACAATATTAGCACATGCCATTAAGGAGTTGACAAGGTATATTGCAACTCCAGTTTTTAAAATAAAAGCCCCCAAAGAAATTCTTTTCATCATAATTGCAAACTTAGTCAGATTCTTCCAAATCGCCACTTGGGATTTGATGCAATGCTACCGTTAATTCATTGTTTTTCACAAAATTACACCAATGACATTCAGGCTTGCCACAACCTGTATAAAAGTCTTTCTCTTGTATCTTTTGCCAAACAGACTCAATTTGTTGGGTTACCGTTGTGATATCGGCATCACTTATATTGATAGAAACTTTCTCAAATTCTTTCTTTTTATTAGGCTCCACAAAATCAAATTCGGCACTAACTACTTCCCAGTTTTTAGGATGATGGTTTAATAGTATTTTATAGAAAACGGCTTGTCTCCAATAGTCGCCACCATTAGGGTATTTTTCGTTAGGGGCAAATAGCTTTTCTTTCGCATTTTCTACACTGCCTGTTTTGTAATCAATCACCACTACTTGTTTCCCGTTGAATTCTATTTTATCAATGGCTCCTTTTAATGGTATGCCATTGATTACTACATTATTTATTCGATATTCGGTTGTAACTACTTTATTCCATTCATTTACATATTGGTCATAGTAGTTTGTTAAAACCATTTCGCCTTGTTCTTTTCGGTTGTTAAATTCAACCTGCGTAAATGCTTCTCTATGTCTATTCATATAATATGTAAAGTCCTGCACTAATTCTTGTTTATCAGGAAATACTTGGTCTCGATCAGACATTTTTTTGAATAGCTTATTTAATGCATCGTGCACGGCCGAACCAAAGGTTGTTGCTTCTGATTTACCTGACGGCACTCGAATTAAACTATTGTAATAAAAATGTAAAGGGCACTTTAAGTAATTGTTTAAAGCGGTTACATTCATTGTGAATTGCTCAAGCTTTGGACTGATAAAGTCTTCTTCTAATTGTTTTATCTCTGGTTGTATAGTAGTTTGAATATGCAATAACTTATACTGCAGTTTCACCTCCGTATCTAGTTGCTTTTCAACAATGCTTTTTTCATTACCATCAATTAATTCTATTACAAATTGACTCGGTTCTGCTACTTTTCCGTCGGCACGATTCAATGCGTAAGATATTTGTATTTCTTTTTTTGCGCGTGTTATCGCAACATAAAATAATCGTCTTAATTCTTCTTTATTGTCTGCGTTTTCCAAACTACTTAAAACCGTGTCTGGCAGAGTGTATCCAATATTATTTGCAGCTCTTTTCTTTTCCCAATAATGTGCATTGGTGCCAGCAACAAAAACATATTCAAATTCTAGGCCCTTGCTTCCATGCGTGGTTAATAAATTCACACCCGACACGCCACCTGTCGTAATAGGTAGTGGTAATCTAATGCCTTCTTTTTGCATCAGTTCAAGCATTTCAATCAAGTCCTTCAATTTTAAACTAGGACGACGATGCGTTTCTTCTTTAATGAAATCAAAAAACTTGGTAATTACTTCTAATTCAAAAGATTTATTACTTGAATTTAAGATAGATTGTATAATCCCTGTCTTTTGTAATATTTGTTCAACTAAGTTTAATAAAGTTACGTTAGGAACCTCGCCAATTAAGGATTCTAGCACCTGGACCGCTTTTGCAATTTCAGTCATCCCGCCTTGTTGAAAAAGGTCGGTTTGTACTTGTTGCGTTTTGTCCACAAGTACTTTTCTAAAAGAGTTTTCAGGCGCACCGTATTTTAATTGATTTGCTTCTACCGTTAATTTTGCTATAGTAATAGGAGAGATTTTCCACCATTTGAAATGTAATATTTCAAAAAGTAAATTAGCGCCTTCATAAGGTTGGTCCAACTCGCAAACCAAGTAATCTAGTATCGTTATAATCTGCTTTACTAATGTTTGATCTAGTAAGTTTGCTGTTCTTCTTGTAAAAACAGGAATTTTTTTTTGTTGTAAGAAGTGTGCAATCTCCTCTCCGTATTTATGTTCCTTGTATAGTACGGCAATTTGGTGGGGTGCCACACCTTTTTCCGTGAGATTTACAATTTGTTCGGTGATGTCTATCATTTCTTCCTCTGGCACTTGATAGGCAATGATAGCTGGATTAACAGTGTTTTGTTGATTATCAGGATGAGCTGCAATTAACTTCTTTTCTAAACCATTAATTTTATTGACTAATCTTTCTTGGTTATTATTTATAACAATGGTAGATGCGTCTAAAATGGGCTGTGTTGAACGATAATTATTTTCCAATACGATAGTTAATAAATCCTGTGCGTATTGATTTTGAAAGTGCAACATATTTTCAACGTTGGCACCCTGAAATCTAAAAATACTTTGATCGTCGTCTCCCACAACAAATAAGTTGGGCTGATCCCAATAGTTTACAAGCAATTGTACTAATTCGTTTTGAGTTCCACTTGTATCTTGAAACTCGTCTACTAAAATGTATAAAAAACGTTCTTGGTATTGTGCTAGTAGGTTTTTGTTTTCTTTAAATGCGTTGATCACCCAGTTAATCATGTCCTCAAAGTCATATCTATTGCGATCCTTCATTAGTTGCTGGTAAACGTCAAAGCAGTTGATGGCTGCTTTTAATTTTTCCATCTTTTCCAATTCTACATCTACCAAACCTTGCTTTAAAGCGCCGGCCTCAAATTGTTTGTATTTTCTTTTATATATAAATTCATCTCTAAATGGAATCTCTTTAATATAGTCTTCTACTTTTTCTACTAAGTATGTAGGAGTCCAACCTTCCTTTTTCATGGCACTAAACAATTTAGCCAAATTACCGATCTCATAATAGATGTCACCTCGGTATCTTTTTAAAGGATTGTTTTTATCAAACCTGTCAATTAATTTTTTTAGTAGTTCAATTTTTTCTAATTCTGAAATTGGATCCAAACTTGTTTTATCAAATAAGGATAAATTGTCTTGTATGATGTCGTTGCAAAAAGAGTGAAATGTGGCAATATTCACTTTATAAGCACTAGTGCCTATAAAGCTTACCAATCGTTTACGCATAGCAATAGCGCCGGCATCGGTATAAGTAAGACAAAGTATATTTTCTGGCGAGGTATCTGTCTCTAATAAGATCTTGCCAATTCTTGCCCCTAAAATTTGGGTCTTACCAGTCCCAGGCCCAGCAATTACCATGACAGGTCCTTCAATGGTGTTTACCGCAACCTTTTGTTGATCATTTAATCCCTCGTAAACTGCTTCAAAAGCCTTTGCTTGTTCCAACTTGCTTATCATTTTATAAAATTAATGGCTTTCCTTGTAATCCCCGCAACAAAAAGGCAGGTTCCTTGTTATACTTATATGTCTAAAGTATATAATATCCATACCGTACAAAACCTGCCAATTAGTTTGGATCAGGCTTGGGACTTTTTTAGTAGTCCAGCAAATCTTGCCAAAATAACTCCTAACCATATGGGGTTTAACATTATAAGTAAACACCATGGTGAAAAAATGTATCCTGGTCAGATTATAGAGTACACTGTAAGCCCGTTATTAGGAATACCTATGTATTGGATGACAGAAATTACCCATGTGCAAGAAGGAAAGTATTTTGTAGATGAACAGCGTTTTGGTCCTTATAGTCTTTGGCACCATCAGCATCATTTTAAGGCTATCCCGGGTGGTGTTTGCATGGAGGATATCGTGCATTATAAAATTCCACTTGGATTTTTAGGAGATATAGCACAATGGATACTAGTCAAAAAGCAACTACAAGGAATTTTTGATTATAGGTTTAAAGCAGTAGAATTGATGTTTGGTACTTACAAGCCTTAGTTTTTACTTGTTAAAATATTTATAAAATACTTAGGGTATAAAGTGCTTTGTTTATATAATTTTTATAAACTTTGTTTCCCAATCATAAAGCTTCATGGCACATACAACTAGTGGGCATAACCACAAACTCTCGGTAGCAGGTTTAATAGTTACTTTAGGAATTATATATGGCGATATCGGAACCTCACCATTGTATGTATTCAAATCCATCATCAACCACAAAGTAATTACCGAACAACTTGTTTATGGAGCCATCTCTTGTGTGTTTTGGACATTAACATTACAAACTACTTTTAAATATGTTTTCTTAACGCTACGTGCAGACAATAGAGGAGAGGGTGGAATATTCTCTCTTTTTGCTTTAGTTAGACGTTATGTAAAATGGATTTATATTCCCGCAATAATTGGTGCCGCTATGTTGTTGGCCGATGGTATGATTACACCTCCTATTTCTGTAGCCTCTGCTGTTGAAGGATTAGGTGGCGTAAGAGGAATGGAAAATATTATTGTCCCAGGTAATAATTTAACTGTGGGAATTGTGATGGCCATTATATCATTGTTGTTTTTCTTTCAACGTTTTGGAACAAAGATTGTTGGTTTTGCATTTGGCCCTATTATGTTGATTTGGTTTTCCATGATTTTGCTTTTAGGATTTTTCCAAGTAATACATCATGCAGAAATTTTAAAATCAATCAACCCTTATTACGCATATGATTTATTGGTAAATTATCCGAAAGGATTCTGGATATTAGGAGCCGTTTTTCTTTGTACAACTGGAGCCGAAGCTTTATATAGCGACTTAGGGCATTGTGGTCGTCAAAATATTCAAGTAAGTTGGATGTTTGTAAAAACAGCCTTGGTGATTAACTATATGGGTCAGGGCGCATGGCTTATAACTCATATGGGACAGTCTATTGAGGGCTTGAATCCCTTTTATGAATTAATGCCACACTGGTTTTTATTAGCAGGTATTTGTATTGCAACTGTCGCAGCAATTATAGCTAGTCAAGCATTAATTAGTGGATCATTCACTTTAATCTCTGAAGCTATTAGTTTGAATTTTTGGCCTCGTGTTACCATTAAATTTCCGACAGATCAAAAAGGTCAAATTTATATTCCAAGTTTAAATTTAATTTTATGGGCAGGTTGTATAACTATGTTGTTCTTTTTTAGAAAGAGTGAGCATATGGAAGCAGCTTATGGTTTTTCAATTATCATCACCATGATTATGACAACCATCCTAATGAATTTTTACATGTTGAATGTAAAAAGATGGAGACAGTCTATTGTGGCTGTAATAATATTAATTTTTAGTGTTGTTGAAATCTCTTTCTTTGTTGCAAATATTGTTAAAGTAAAAGAAAGTTATATCACATTTGTCTTTTCTTTAAGTATGATTTTTGTGATGATGATATGGCATCGTGCACGCAAAATTGCCAATAGATATTTGGACTTTGTAAAAATGAAAGATTATTTGGAACCAATGGTAGAGTTAAGTGCAGACAAAGACATTCCAAAATATGCAACGCACTTAGTGTATTTGACCAAAGCAAATAATTATCGTGAAATTGAACACAGAATTATTGATTCAATTTTAAATCGTAAGCCAAAACGCGCAGATATTTATTGGTTTATACATATTGACAGAACCGATTCTCCATATGGTATGGAATATTCTATTCGCGAATTAGTGGACGACAAAGTTATGCGCGTGGACTTTAAATTAGGATTCAGAATTCAGCCAAGGGTGAATGTATTATTTAAAAAAGTGATGCAGGAATTGAATGAATGCCATGAATTAGGTATTTATAGCAAGTATGAATCTCTAAAAAGCAAGGACTTCCATGCAGATATAACCTATGTAATTATAGAAAGCTTCTTTAGTATTGAGAACGAGTTGTCATTTAGAGAAGACTTTATTATGGACGTATACTTTAATATCAAGCAATTGGCGCAAAGTGACCAAAAAGCCTTTGGTTTGGATAACGACATGACAATTGTGGAACATGTGCCATTAATTATTAAGGCCAACGAGAATCTTCCTCTAAGACGTGTGTTTGATAGATAGAAGTTATCTATAATGCTACCATCTTGCTTAATTGATTTTGCATACCAATTGCAACAATCCAGTATTGAGATGTAGCTTGTTTTTCAATTCCTAATGCAGATAGATTAATAAATTTGGTATCACTAGGTACCACAGCCTCTACGGCATATTTATTATTTGCTTGACTTAGAATTGCAAATTGTTTCACCTGCTTTGTTTGTGTAGTTTCAATTTGATAAGTTTTCTCCGACTTTTTATTTACAATAGGAGCAGCAACTTCGTATTGCACTAACCATGGCATAGTTGGTTGTAATGCAGGCTTATTGTAGTAATTGGTTTGTAAACTATCGTTCCAGTGATTAGGATTGTTTTTAAATGTGCTACTACTAAAATAAGCACTTCCTCTTGTGTTTTTCAATCCCCTTAAACTTTGAATTTGATAAGGAATTTCCTTAGGGCTTTTCCAACTAGGATTGGTTCCAGCGCGATATATCCCATGCCCAATGTATAAGTTTCTATTATAATTATGTGCATTCCACCAATTCACCAATTCGTCATAATCTGCTAATGCGTGTCCATGTTCCCAATACAATTGAGGAATTACATAGTCAATCCATCCTTTGTTTAACCAAGATAAAATATCAGCGTATAAGTCGTCGTAATTACTTACCCCTGCTTTGGTATTACTTCCAATAGGATCTTTTGATTTATTTCGCCATACACCAAATGGACTAATGCCAAATTGTACACCGGGTTTAATGCTATGAATAGTTGCAGATAGTTGTTTGATAATAGTATCGCAGTTGCTTCTTCTCCAGTCCTCCTTGTTTAAACCACGACTATATTTTTTATAGGCTGCTTCGTCTTGAAATTCTTTTCCTGGAACTTTATAAGGATAAAAATAGTCATCCAAATGAATCGCATCAATATCATATCTAGTCACTAAGTCTCTCACTACACGATTGGTATGCTGCCAAACTTCGGGTAAGCCAGGGTTAAATATTTTTTTATTGTCGTAATCAATAAACCAATCAGGGTGTGTTTTAGTTAAATGGTTTGGAGCTACACTGGAACTTTTTGTACTAAATACTGCGCGATAAGGATTGATCCATGCATGAAATTCCATTCCGCGTTTATGTGTTTCAGCAATCATAAAACTAAGTGGATCATAAAAAGGGCTAGGGGGTAATCCTTGTTTTCCCATTAAATATTCACTCCATGGTTCTAAGGTTGATGGGTATAAAGCATCACCTGCAGGCCTTACTTGCATAATAATAGCATTCATGCCGTTCTTTTGATGCATGTCCAATAATTCAATAAACTCTCTTTTTTGATCCTCGTTACTTAAACCTCTTTTACTTGGCCAGTCTATGTTTACAACTGTTGCTACCCATACACCTCTAAACTCAAAAACGTTTTTGTCGTCTAGTTTTGGTTGTGCTTTCACAAAAAGGCAACACCCTAGTAATAGCATGCTTAATAAATAACGCATATACTTAAAAAATTTAATTATTGATTTTCGGGAAGGCTACGAAGCTTGTCCAATATTTGATTTAAGGTTGCAGCTTCTGCTTCGGTAACGCCATTTAAAATAGCATCTATTTGATCGTTATATTGATCTAATTTATTGACTAACTGTAAACCTTTTTCAGACAATGTAATGTCTACCAAACGCTTGTCCGATTTACAAGCCGATTTTTCTACTAATTCCTTAACAATTAATCTGTCTACAATTCTACTGGTATCACTCATCTTATCCAACATACGTTCTCTTATTTGTAAAGTGCTTAATGGCACTTCACTTCCTCTAAGAATTCTTAAAATATTATATTGTTGTTGAGTAATATCTTCTTGTAATAAAAAGCGACCAATTCTTTCATTTAACCAGTTGGCAGTATACATCAAGTTGATTCCCATTTTCTGGAATTCATTTCTGAAATTAGCTTGTTGTATGTCTTTTTCAATTCCCATTATGGCCACTTATTATTTATTCAGTTTTTCTCTTATCCTATAAAACAAAGGTAGCGCTAATATTGCTCCTGCTGCGTCTGCCAACATATCTGCAACTTCAAATCCTCGTGTTGGAACAAAATATTTTTGATAGTATTCCATTCCAATGCCATATAAAATACAAAATATTAAAACGTATGCTTGAGCACGAACTGTTTTTAGTTTTTTGTATTTAGATTTTTCAAAATGAATGAAAAATGAAAATGACAAAGAGCCGAATAAAGCAATGTGCACTAGTTTATCAATAGGGAAATTCTCAAACCATTTGGATTGGGTATGGAAATTGTTGCCTGGTAAACTCAATAAAATAAAAATGATTACAATTTCTGCAATAACCCAAAACAATGTTTTCATTGACATGTATTAGTGAACCAACTTAGCATAAGCTTCGCTAGTTATTAATTGTTCAAAGTCAGCAGGATTGTTTACTGTTACTTTTACCATCCAGCCAGCACCATAAGCATCTGTGTTAACCAATTCTGGGTTTGATCCTAAAGCAGGGTTTACTTCGGTAATAGTACCTGCCATTGGCAAAAATAAATCACTAACTGTTTTTACAGCTTCAACAGTTCCAAAAACTGCTTCAGCAGCTAGGCTTTTTCCAACCGTATTAATATCTAAATACACAATATCTCCTAATTCACTTTGTGCAAAATCGGTAATACCAATGGTAGCAGTAGTGCCATCCAATTTAATCCATTCATGATCCTTTGTGTAACGTAAGTCGGTTGGGAATTGCATAGGTTCGTTTTTTATTGCTGCAAATATCCATTAAAAACACTAAAAAACCAATCTGCTAATAGCGAATATTGTCAAAATAAAGTAAAATATGGTCTTTTAGGAATACCTCTTGTTCAATAAGATCCATAACTGGTAGTGGCTTTAATTGCTTAAAATGGGGCCAGCCCTCCTCATCCTTGCCTTCTAATAGGTAATATCCACTTGGCGATAATATGGAACAGATAGCAATATGCATTAGGTCCTGCTTTTGTTCTTTAGAAATCTTTTCCCTTATAAAACCTGATTCTTGGAGCCCAATTAAGAAAAGCACTGCTTCTGTATCGGGTTTCTTCCCAAAATGGTCCATTAATTTCTTCTCTAAATCCCACCATCTGGTCTGTAAGTCGTCTTGTATATTGGCCATTGCTTATTGTCTAATTTTAGGCAAAGGTAGGGGATATCTATGCTCAGTAGGATGGTTTGATTATCTTTGCCAAAATTTGCATTTATGTTACAAGTAAACTTCTTACGCCAAAATACAGAATTGGCTAAAAAGAAATTGGCTATCAAGCACTTCGCTAATTTAAATTTAGTGGACGAAGTGATAGCAATTGATGATCAAAGAAAGCAGTTACAAGCGTCCTTTGATGATTTACAGTCTAAGGTAAATGCAGCTTCCAAGGAAATTGGTGGCTTTATGGCTAAAGGTGAAAAAGATAAGGCGGAGGCATTAAAAAATGATGTTGCTGAATGGAAAAAGCAATTGGAGCCATTAAAAGAGCAAATGACTGAGGTGGAAGCAAAATTGCAACAAGTAATTGTGCAGTTTCCAAACCTGCCTCATGACTTAGTTCCATTGGGTAAAACTCCAGAGGAAAATGAAGTTGTGCGTGTTGGTGGCGAAACTCCAAAATTACCTGCTAATGCCGAAGCACATTGGGACTTGATTAAAAAATATAATTTGGTTGATTTTGAGACGGGAGCAAAAATTACAGGTAGTGGTTTCCCATTGTATATTGGGAAAGGAGCAAAATTCCAAAGAGTATTAACGCAATACTTTTTAGATTTTAACACAGCTGCTGGATATACCGAATACTTACCTCCGTTTATGGTGAATGCTGCATCTGCTTTTGCAACGGGGCAATTGCCAGACAAGGAAGGTCAAATGTACCATGCAACTGAGGATGACTTTTATTTAATCCCAACTGCCGAAGTGCCTGTTACCAATGTGTTTCGTGATACAGTGTTAAAAGAAGCAGATTTGCCTATACAAATGACTGCCTACTCTCCTTGTTTTAGAAGAGAGGCGGGAAGTTTTGGAAAAGATGTGCGTGGATTAAATAGAGTACACCAATTTGAGAAAGTTGAAATTATACAAATTGTTCATCCAGATAAAAGTGATGAAGTGTTAAACGATATGGTTGCGCACGTTGAAAAATTATTAATTAGCCTAGGATTGCAATACCGCATATTAAGATTGTGTGGTGGAGATATGGGATTTGCTTCTGCAATCACTTATGATTTTGAAGTATACAGTGCTGCGCAAGAAAGATGGTTGGAAGTAAGTAGTGTAAGTAATTTCCAAGCTTATCAAACATATAGAATGAAGTGTCGTTTTAAAGATGCAGATGGCAAAATACAATTTGCACATTCTTTAAATGGAAGTTCATTGGCATTGCCTAGAATCTTTGCTGCAATTGTTGAGAACTATCAAACAGAAAATGGTATTGCTTTGCCAAAAGTATTGCAATCATATTTTGGTGCAGAAAATTTGATATAAAATTTAAGACTTTATTAGGATTATCTAAATAGCAAAAAGCCCCTCCAATTGGAAGGGCTTTTTGTTGCAGATTTAAAATGAATCAACAATATTTTTTAGAACTTACTAAATCTTAGGCCAATCGCAAATGGCGCCATGTCAAAGCTGGTAAGGTTTTTGTCAAATAAGTTTGTTAGGCTATAAGATCCGTATAATCGAATTCCGCCTATACCCAATTCACCAATGGTAGCCATCTTTACATTGTTTAAATCAAAGTTGCCATTCAATTTTCGTTTGCCTCTTTCCTCGCTAATTTGTTTGGTATGTGATTGTAATAAGTATCCTGCACTCAGTCCTAAACTTGCATAAAAGCTTTTACTATTCTCTGGATTAGATTGGTAGTTTAATTGAACAGGAACAGTTAAGTATTCTACAAACAATTTATTCTTACTAAAGTGTGCATTGTCAAAATAAACATAATTGCCTGGCGTATTGCTAAAGCTAATTGGTTGCTCAAATCTGAAGTTGTACATTTCAATACCAATTCCATATTTTAAATTCCAAAAGTGGTTGTATAAACTTGCTTTTTGTTGAACAATCCAAATATTTACATTGCTTGATTTGGCATTGTTTAATTTTAAATTAGTTGAGTTAGGCGCTGAAATCATCATGCTTTGATATGGAAGGCTATAGTTTGGACCATACATTAATGGTGCTGTATTGTCAACTAAATTTGCAAAACCTAAATCAAAAATCCACCAATTGGTTGTGATAGGCTTTAGTTTTTTTGGCTCACGCTCTATACTGATATTTGTTTTTTTAAAGTCACCCTGTAAAATTGATTCCCAATTTTTTTGACCATAACTAGCAGTCCCTTCTCTTTTATTGACAATTTTAAGTCTACCTACTCTAACGGTATCATCATTAATAGAGACAATTGTATCCACGCCTCCATAAATTTTCACTCCTTTATTTCGATTGTGCTTGCTCTTTGAATCAATGGTAATATTTACAACATGTTGCTTTTCTCCAGCGGAAGTTGTATTATCACCCACAATAACCATATTACCCACTCTAATAGTATCTTGCTTTTTAGTACTGGTATCTGTTTGCGCAATTACATTCATACTAAGGAAAATGCTTACGGCTAAAATTGCTCTTTTCATATTCTTATTTTTCTTTTTCTTTTTCAGTTTTATTTCTTTTTAATAAGGCACTTACACGACGTGTAAATCCTCTTAGTTTGTCGCCATCAATTTCTAAGTTGGCAATATATACAACGCGATCTGGGTTGTCTGTATTAATATTATCAAAGTCTTCTGCAGCTTCTGCTTTAGCTTCTTTAACAGAAGATGGTTCGTAGGAGGCTAGTGCGCTAACAGCCTTATCGGCATTTTCAATTGTATTAATATCGCTTAGGGCTACAAGATCTTTAATGTGTTGGTCCTGTTGGTATAAACTTGTCGCTAATGGCAATGTCGGTTCGCTTAAAGCATTAGTTGGCATTGCAATTGTTACTTCTGCTTTTGATGAAGTATTTACTAACCTGCCTGACAAATTATTAGAATTTGTAAATATGTTTAGTTTTTTTGCATTTAAAGTATTTGTAGCAAATGTATTTGAAACTTGAACTTTAGCTAAAGATTCGCGCGCGCCTTGGTTAGTAGCAACAATGGTATTATTAATTAATTCTGTTTTATTGCTGATAAATTTATAACCAACAAGTAGTAAAAATATTGCAGCAACTGCAGATATAGAGCGCATGCGTGTATTTGTGAAAAATCCTTTTACAATTGGCGCTTCTCTACGATATAAGTTTTGTTTGAAAGTTTTTGGCAAGCTTGCCTCCAACTCCTCATAACGGTATAACAAAGCTTTGTCCTCGTATTCAATGCTAATTGGTTCAAGTACCGTGTTGCTTAATATTGCTAGTTCGGTAGCGTATTTTGAATCTTCTTTTATAAATAATTCTACTTCCTTTTTTTCATCAGCAGAAAGTTCGTTGTCGATATAGGACAAGAAATAGGTTTCGTAATTTTGATTATTAATTTTCATTAGGCACTCATTTTTTCAAGATGAATTAATTTGCCCTTTAATATTAATCTTGCACGGTGCAAGTAAACTTTTACCTGGCTTTCTGATAATCCCATTATTTCTCCAATCTCTTGATAGCTATAACCTTCGTAATCTTTAAGTAGAACAAGACTTTTTTGTGTTGGATTTAGTTCGTTAATAGCACGGAGTAGGATTTGCTTTAATTCAGAACTAGATTGATAACTTGTTTGTTTATTTACCTCTTCAAAATTATCGGTAGTTATATCTTTCTTATCCTTACGTATATGATCAATCATTTGGTTGTAAGCAACCGTAAATAAGTAGGATTTTACTTTTTCTGGTTCCACCTTTAAACGATTGATCCACAGTTTTTCAAAAGCTGTTTGGACAATATCCTGCGCATCCGCTTCATGGCCAATATTTTTGACTATGAAACGATACACCCCATCGGAGTAATTATCTACACAATTATTGAAATCTTGATCGGTCATCCCTCGTTTAGCTTTTAAGTATAGGTATAACGAAGATGGAGCCCAAAAGTTACAGGCAACTACTAATAATTGACAATTTGCTCCTGAATATCTGCAGGAAGCTCACGCCATTCGTATTGTTGGTTACGCAATTGAGGTTCAAAGCCTGCTTCTTTAATAGCTTCTTGGATTGTTTTATAAGTAAAACGGTGAGGTGCACCAGCAGCACTTACCACATTTTCTTCTAACATAATACTTCCAAAGTCATTCGCGCCAGCTTCTAAACATACCTGAGCAGTTGCCTTACCCACCGTTAACCAACTAGCCTGAATGTTTTTGATATTCGGCAGCATGATTCGGCTAATGGCAATCATTCTAATATATTCCTCGGTAGTAGTTAAATTATGGACACCTCTAATTTTAGTTAAAAGTGTATCAACGTCTTGGAATGTCCAAGGAATAAAAGCTAAGAATCCTTTTGCGTCTTTTGGTTTTTTATCTTGTACTTCACGTACGCGTACTAAATGGATAAATCTTTCTTCTAAAGTTTCAACATGACCAAACATCATGGTTGCACTTGTAGTAATATTTAGTTGGTGTGCGGCAGCCATTACGTCTAACCATTCGTCTGCTCCACATTTACCATTAGAAACTAATTTTCTTACACGGTCCACTAAAATTTCAGCACCCGCACCTGGTAAAGAATCCATTCCCGCTGCTTGTAATGCTTTAAGCACTTCGGTATGCGTCATTTTTTCCATCTTAGCAATATGCGCAATTTCTGGGGGCCCTAATGTGTGCAATTTGATAGTTGGAAATTCATTCTTTATCTGACTAAAAATATCTGTATAAAACTTTAATCCTAATTCTGGATGGTGTCCACCTTGTAATAATAGCTGATCTCCACCCCAAGCTAATGTCTCCTTAATTTTTACACGGTAGGTATCCATGTCTGTGATATAGGCTTCTGGATGACCTGGTACTCTATAAAAATTACAAAACTTGCAGTTCGCAATACACACATTGGTGGTATTTAAATTACGGTCAATCTGCCAAGTTACCTTGCCATGAGGAACCTGTTTTTTTCTTAACTCATTTGCTACATAACTAATTTCATTTAGTGGAGCATGTTCAAATAAAAACATTCCTTCTTCCTTAGTTAAGTACTCAAAATTCAGTGCTTTTTTATATAATTCGTCTAATTGCATATGCTTTATTTAAGAGGTACAAAGTTAAGGCTTAATAAGCTTTGTTTTTTGGCCCCTTTTGAATTTATCTATATTCGCAAATAGACTCTTGTTCAAAAGAAGTATTTTCGTCCTCCATTATGATACAATTTGACCGATTTCAATTAGAGAATGGCTTAAAAGTGATTGTGCATCCAGACACAACTACTCCCATGGCCGTGGTGAACATTTTATACAATGTTGGAGCCAAGGACGAGCATCCAGACAAAACGGGCTTTGCCCATTTGTTTGAGCACTTAATGTTTGGCGGTAGTGTTAATATTCCAGAATATGACGAGCCCTTGCAAAGAGCAGGAGGCGAAAACAATGCATATACCACCAACGATCTTACTAATTATTATTGTCAATTGCCTGCCGAAAATATTGAAACGGCATTTTGGTTAGAAAGTGACAGAATGTTGTCTTTGGCATTTAGTCCGAAAAGCTTGGAGGTGCAAAGAAAAGTAGTTTGCGAGGAGTTTAAGGAACATTATATCAATAAACCCTATGGTGATGCTTGGCATAAAATGCGCACTTTGGCTTATACTAAACATCCTTATAGATGGATGACAATTGGAGCTTCACTTGCACATGTTGAACAAGCAACGATGGAAGAAGTAAAAGATTTTTTCTTTCAATTTTATCGCCCTAATAACGCCATTTTAGTTGTTACAGGAAATGTAAAAACAGAAGACATTAAATTATTAGCTGAAAAATGGTTTGGACCAATTCCAGCAGGCAAACCTTATGAGCGAAATTTACCTGTTGAACCAAAGCAGGAAAAAAATAGAAGTTTGGATGTGCGTGCCGATGTTCCAATGGATATGTTAATGATGACATGGCATATGGGGGGAAGATTTGATGAAAATTATCATGCCACCGATTTACTAACCGAAGTTTTGGGTGGCGGTGCCTCATCGAGATTATATGAGCAGCTTATTAAAGTAAGACAATTATTTTCTTCTATTTCTTGTTTTCACTTTGGCACTATTGAGCCAGGATTATTTGTGATTACGGGTAAATTAGTGAAGGGCATTAGCATGTCGGTTGCAGAAAAAGCAGTGTTGGAAGAAGTAGAAAAAATGAAGACCGAAATATTAGATGTAAAAGAGGTACAAAAAGTAATAAATAAGACAGAAAGTATGATTTGCTTTGAGGATATGAGCATTATGAATCGTGCACAAAGTCTTGCTTTTTATGAATTATTGGGAGATGCTGCATTAATGAATGACGAGCTTGCAAAATACCAAGAGGTAACACCTGAATTAATAAAAGCTACAGCAAAAATTATATTTGAAGAAAGTAACAGAAACACATTATACTATTACAGCAAAACCAGCGCCTAATTCATTCTTAACAGTATTAGAATTAATCGCATAACTATAAAAACATGGCATTAGACAGAACCATCGCTCCTAATATTAAAGACGCAGTAGACTTTGACATTCAATTAAAACCATGTCAAAAATATACATTGGACAATGGGGTAGAAGTATATGCATTTGAAGGTGGCGCGCAGGATGTTATGTTAATGGAAATGGTGTTCTTTGCTGGTAACAGTTTTGAAACAAAAAATTGGGTTGCGCCTGCAACGAATTATTTATTAAAGAATGGTACTTCTACAAAAACTGCATTCGAAGTAAATGATGCGTTTGAATTTTATGGTGCTTATTTAAATAGATCTTGTTATAACGAAACAGCAACCATTAGTTTGCATAGTTTGACAAAACATTTCCAAGAAGTAATTCCAGTGGTAAGTGAGTTAGTTTCAGATGCTATTTTCCCTGAAAATGAATTGGATATTTACCAAAAAAATCAAATCCAACAACTTACGCTCAACTTAAAGAAAGGTGATTTTATTGCGAATAGATTTATAGATGAATACTTATTTGGAATTGACCATCCTTATGGAAAATATTCAAGTGAAGCAAGCTATAATGAATTAACAAAAGAGGACTTAGTTAATTTTTACAATAAATATTACAAAGAAGGGAAGTGTATCGTATTTATGGCAGGTAAGTTCCCAGCTAATATTGAAACAATTTTAAATAAATATATTGGCACATTGCCATTAAATAAAAATGAAATTGTTACCCCACAACATTCTATAGTTGCAGCAACACAAAAAAAGTACAGTGTTGTAAACGATCCAACATCTGTGCAAGGTTCTATTCGTATTGCTAGACATTTTCCAAATAGACATCATCCAGATTTTGCTTCTGCACAAGTATTGAATAATATTTTTGGAGGCTTTTTTGGTTCGAGATTAATGAGTAACATTAGAGAGGATAAGGGATACACTTATGGTATACACAGTTATTTACAAAACCATATTCAGCAAAGTGCTTGGCTAGTTAGTACGGATGCGGGTAAAGATGTTTGTAGAGCCACCATTGATGAAGTATATAAAGAGATGGCAATTTTAAGAAACGAATTAGTGGATATCGATGAATTGAAATTGGTGAAGAATTATATGTTGGGATCCTTACTTGGGGATGTGGACGGCCCATTCCAAATTATAGGTCGTTGGAAATCATATATACTTAACGGGTTAACTGAGGAGTATTTTTATAATACCATTGCTACAGTTAGGTCAATTCAGCCAGAGCAAATTAAGGACTTGGCCAACAAGTATTTAAACGAGGATGATTTTTACGAGTTAGTGGTTTATTAGCCTATTTACTGCTTTTTTACGCCCACTTATCCTTTTATTTTTTCGTTCATAATTTTATTGAATTAATAAAGTATTGATATACAATTACTTAGATAAATTTATGAATTTTATTTAGTACTATGTGATGCATAGTACTAAATAAAGCCCTAGTTTTGTGTACTAAAGTAATTATCATGGATATACAAAACACACAAAGTCAAATGCGCAAGGGCGTATTGGAGTTTTGCATATTGTCCATCATTCAAAAAGGCGAAGTTTATCCAAGTGATATCGTCGAACAAATGAGAGCGGCCAATTTGCATATTCTAGAGGGTACTTTGTATCCTTTATTGACAAGATTAAAGAATGCAGGCCTCTTAAATTATAGATGGGTAGAAAGCGTGACTGGTCCACCAAGAAAATATTTTGTGTTAACTGAGGATGGAAGTAAAGCATTTGATGTTTTATTAAACACTTGGAACGAAATGACAGGTGCTGTCAACAAATTAACTCAAAACACAAATGCAAGTCCAGAAGTAAATTCAGCTTCTTAACCCCAATCAAAATTTTAAACATTAGGTTTATGAAAAAAGTAATCAATATTAATTTTCAAGGTCGAATTCTTCCAATTGAAGAACAAGCTTATGAAATATTAAAACAATATATAGAATCATTAAGAACATATTTTGCAAACGAAGAAGGTCGTGATGAAATTATCAACGATATTGAATGTCGAGTTGCTGAATTATGTGATGATAAATTAAAAAAAGGAGATGTTTGTATTAATGAATCAACAATTAATTTAATTATTGAAAGCATTGGTCGTCCTGCAGATTTTGAGGCACAGGATGGGTTTGAACAAACAACGTCAAACACTGGCAGTACAAGTAATTCGGGTAGTTCTAACAATGATTATAAATCATTTGAAACTACTACACAAAAACGTTTGTATCGTGACGAACAGAACAAGGTGCTAGGTGGTGTTTGTAGTGGTATTGCTAACTATTTTAATTTGGATCCATTAATCGTTAGAATTCTTTGGATATTCTTATTAGGTGTAAACGTATTGGGATATTTAATTTTATGGATTGCAGTACCAAGTTCTTCAGTTAAAGAAGTAGGAGGAGTTCGCAAGAGATTATTTAGAGATATTGAAAACAAAATTATTGGAGGGGTTTGTGCAGGACTTTCAAAATATTTTGGATTAAGAGTTGGAATCATTAGACTTTTATTTATGATTCCTTTTATTCGTTTTGTTTTTCATTTTAGACATATGCATTTGTTTCAATTTTGGGATAATCCAGACTTCCCAAATATTTTAGATTTTACGTTTAGTCCAGGTGCCATTTTTGTATACATTGTTTTGTGGTTGGTATTGCCAGAGGCTAAGACCAGCGCGGATAAATTAGAAATGGTAGGTGAAAAAGTTGACTTAAATAGTATTAAGAATACCATTCAAAATGATATGGAAGGTTTTGGTAAAAGAGCGCAGGCTTGGGGTAGTGAATTTTACAAGAAAAGACAAGATGCAAAAGCGAATAACCAAAATGCAAATACAGAAACAAGCGAAGCTTCTTATACCTATGTTCCACAAGAGAACAATAAAGGATGTTTACATTTTGTAGGTAAGCTAATAACTATATCGGTAAAAGTATTTGTTTACTTTATTTTAGGTGTAGTAGGTATTTCGGTATTAGTTGCATTATTTGGATTGGGTGTTGCCGGCACTAGCTTATTGCCATTGAAAGGATTTCTAATCGAAGACGGCATGCAATCTTACGCTGCAATTGGTACTATTTTATTTTTCATATGGGTACCAGTAATTGCCATTGCGACTGCAATCATTAGACGTATTGCTGGCTTTAAAAAGGCAAATATTTGGGTTAGGACTTCTTTTGTCTCTTTATGGGTAGTGGGTTGGATTTGTATATTTTATTTCTTTAGTAGTTTAGGCAATAGTTTTTCTAAACATAATATTCCAGTAGAGCAAAATCTGCAATTAACTAATGCCAAAGTAGATTTCTTGCAATTAACGGCATCACCAAAAATGAAATATTATGAAGATAAGTGGTTTCAAATAACTCCATTCAGTAATTACAGTGATGACGACACTGTGTTTGTTAGAAATTTGCGTGTAAGAATTATACAATCTAAGACCGATAGTTTTGAAGTAAAGATTGTGAAATTAACAAATGGGAAAACCGTGCAAGAAGCCAATGCGATTGCAAGTAATATTAATTTTAATTTAACGCAACAGGACTCCGTACTTTATTTAGACAGAGGCATTAGCATTAATAAAAAGGACAAGTTTCGTAATCAACATATTATCATGACTATTGCGGTGCCAATTGGGAAAAGAATTTTAATTACTAATAAAGGCTGGTCTCAAACCAATGTAAGTATTGATAGACGTGGTATGAGAACAGAGACCATTGATCATATTACCAATGATGCCAATTGGTTTGACGAATGGAATGAACCTTGGGACAACGAATCATATGCTTATGAACAAGGTGTGGAATATAAAATGACTACTTCAGGTTTAGAAAAATTAAAACGAGCTGACAATGCTTCTAAGGAATCTGAAAATCCAGATGAGATTGAGCAAAAGTTAGAAAAGTTAAAGGAAGAGCGTTTGCAATTAGAAGAAAAATTAGATAAAAACAAACCAGCTGCAACAAAAGAGTTAGATAAGAAAAACATCTCTATGGAAGTGCCAGCTAAAGGGAATAAAGTATCAAGTTTTGTATCCAAATTTGCAGATGTACAATGGGTATTAGACAAGTTTTCTTATTAAAATGATAAGATATTGATTATTTGAATTTTGATTTTTGGATTGCCACCCCTTCTCAGCCAGAAGGGGTGTTTTATTTAGCATCCTTTTTGATTATATTTGCACAAATACAAATTCCATGAGCGAAATCTTAAACACTCCCTTTACGCATAAGCATATTGCACTTGGCGCTAAAATGGCTCCTTTTGCAGGTTACAATATGCCAATTAGTTATACAGGCATTAATGACGAACATGCAGCTGTGCGCAACAATGCAGGTGTGTTTGATGTAAGCCATATGGGTGAATTTATTTTGAAAGGAGAAAACGCATTGGATTTAATTCAACGTGTTACAAGTAACGATGCGTCATTATTAGAAGATGGAAAAGCGCAGTACAGTTGTTTCCCTAATGAAACGGGCGGAATTGTAGATGACTTATTGGTGTATTGTGTTGAAAAAAACAAAGTGTATATGTTAGTTGTGAATGCATCTAATATTGAAAAAGATTGGAATTGGGTAAGTAAGCATAATAGTAAAGGAGTTGAAATGCATAATATAAGTGCAAAGACTGCATTGCTAGCGGTACAAGGTCCTAACGCGACTAAGATTGTACAGACAATGACTAAAATGGATGTGCTAAATATGCCTTATTATAGTTTTGCAAAAGGAACATTATTAGATATTGAAAATGTATTAGTTAGTGCAACAGGATATACTGGCTCAGGTGGTGTTGAAATTTATTTTGAAGATGAAAATGACAATGCAAATAAAATTTGGGATGCTTTATTTGAAGCAGGTGCTGAATATGGATTAAAACCAATTGGTTTGGGAGCTAGAGATACGTTAAGATTAGAAATGGGATTCTGTTTATATGGTAATGATATCGACGACACTACAAGTCCAATTGAGGCTGGCTTAGGTTGGATTACAAAGTTCACAAAAGACTTTACTAATTCAGCTGCATTAAAAGCACAGAAAGAAGAAGGGGTATCTAAAAAATTAGTTGGTTTTGAAATGATTGATAGAGGTATTCCACGTCATTACTATATAATTAAGGATGCTGCTGGAAATGAAATTGGTTCTGTAACATCTGGAACACAAGCACCAAGCTTGGGAAAAGCAATTGGCTTAGGTTATGTTGCAACTGAACATTCAAAACCAGGCACAGATATTTATATTGATATTAGAAACTCACTTGTAAAAGCAAAAGTGGTTAAGTTTCCGTTTAAATAATTTCAAGAAGCAATTTGCTTGTAAAAATAGTGTACAAAAAAAAGGGGCCAGTCGGCCCCTTTTTTTATAGTATAAATACTTGATTTTAGCGTTTGAATGAACTGCACTTTTGTATTTCAACAAAAATTTTAAAATATGAAAGCAATTAAGAACAAAGTACAATTGGTGGGACGTTTAGGTGCCGATCCTGAAATTAAAGTATATGGAGAAAATAAAAAGCTAGCCAATGTACGTTTAGCAGTAAATGATCGCTATAAAAACGCAAAAGGAGAATGGATGGATGAAACGCAATGGTTTAGTTTGGTTGCTTGGGCAAAACTAGCCATTTATGTAGAAAAATATTTGCTAAAGGGCTCAGAAGTGGCCGTGGAAGGACGTTTGGTGAATAAGGCATTTACAGATAAGGCTGGTGTTAAGCGTGTTAGTACAGAAATTATTGTGAACGAAATTTTAATTTTATCTAAACAAAAGGAATTGCTCGTAGAAAATTAATGGGTTTAGTATCTTTGTGGTATGAGTAGTGAAAATAATAAGAAGCCAAGTTTACATACAGTGCTTACACCGCAATTGCTAGATTTATATGAAATTAAAGATAGTATTGTTGTCATCATTGATGTGTTTAGAGCAACATCAACGATGGCAACAGCATTATACAATGGGGCTAAAAAAATTATTCCGGTAGATAGCCCAGAAGCATGTATCGAAATAGGAAATGCGACTGGAGGTATTACAGCAGGTGAACGTGACGGGAAAATCATTCCTGGTCTTTCTTATGGAAATTCACCGTCCGAATATCCGCGCTCATTTATCGAAAATAAAACTTTGGTAATCACCACAACCAATGGTACCAAACTTTTGCATATGGCATTAAGAAGTGGTGCAAAGGAAGTGATTACGGGTTCTTTCCCCAACCTATCTAATGTGGTAAATTATTTAAAGGCACAAAATGCGCCCGTTATTTTAGGTTGCTCTGGTTGGAAAAACCGATTTAATATAGAAGATACTTTGTTTGCTGGAGCAATTATTGAAGCTGTGAAAGATCAATTCACGATACACTGTGATAGCAGTTTTATGGCCAATCAGCTATATATGCAACAAAAAGATAATCTACCAGAATACATTAAAACCCTTACCCATTGGCACCGTTTAGCAGCTTATGGATTGGAAGCGGATATGCTTTACTGTGTAACCCAGGATATTGCACCAAGTCTGCCTATATTTAGAGACGGCGCTTTAATAAATGGCATATAAGAATAGCTAAGAATCAAGGAAAATAGCCTGCAATTTCGTACATTTGCAAATTGCCCTTTTCAAAAGGGTCATTTTGTATAATTTATGGCATTACCCTACTTAGTAAAACACATTTATAGCTACGGAACCGAAGAGGTAATTAGACGTGGAAAAAAGATTTTCGCGCTTAAGAACATCGAATTGGTCAAGTTTGATCCTTTATTAGGTAGCATTCATTGTCGTGTAAAAGACGATGGTTACAGTACTTATTATAAAGTCACTATTGAGAATTTCAAGTCTGCAGCAACCCTTTCTTTAAGATGCGGCTGTCCTTATAATTTATCTGAAGTATGTAGACATAAAGCAGCAGCTTTGTTTTATGTACAGGATTTATTAGACAAGAATTTATTGGATTACAAGCAAGCTTCTTATGTAACTACACATACCCAATTACGTACCAAGTCTTTGGATTTGAAAATGATCCGCATGCTTTGTTCCAAAACAACTTTTGAAAAAGCAGAGACTACCCTTAAATCTACTAGACCTCATATTATTGAAAGTGCCAACGAAAAAGTGGTCGCAGAAGTTGATGAAAATGGGAAGACCTATCATATTATTGTTCAAAAAAATGATGAACGTTTCTTTGATACATCATGTGATTGTTTAAGTGAGACAGAGTACCCACTTTGTGTGCACAAGACCATGTTATTGCTACAGTTGTTTCTGTTAAAAGGGGCTGACTACTTTGAAACTATTAGAAATTGGGATAGAGAAAAAAATAAATTACTAGCGCTATACGGTTATACATTAGATGACTATATCGAAGATAAATTTGAGTTTACATATCACGAAGGGAAACCGTATTTAAAAGTGTTGGACGAGCGCATACAAAAAGTAAATGCAGCGCCATCAACAACTATAATGCGAAAAATCCCCAAATCTAATGATTGGGATATTGAGCAAGAAACTGGAGAGGAACCTAAAATAGCCAAGACAGTTGAGCGTTTAGGGTTGGTGATACAACAAGCTAGCAATGAATATCCTTATTTATCTTTTAATGTAATAAAAGGAGAGGTTAACGAAGAGGGTACTGCATATGTTGGGAAAGTAGAAAAAATTGATCTTCCAAAATATGCTACACCGGATGATATTAGAGAAGAAGATAAAAATTTAGTACAGACCGTAAGAAAATTACAGTCGGCAGAGATTACTAAATTTTTAAATAAGAACTCGCCATTCCAGGGTATTTGGGATACAATCCTAAATGCTGAGGATGATAGTTTGCCAACAGAGACTAAGGAGTTGATTCAAGAATATATGCATCCTAAGTTAGAAAAACTTTGGAGAGATATTTCTGAACATCCATTTAATTTTCATTTGCCAACAAACAAGCCATTTACAACCGCTAATTTACAAATGGCTGAATTGGTTTTTAATCCAATCCAACCTTGTTTTAGAGTTGAAAAGGAAGCGGACAGATATATTATATATGCGCAAGTAAACCTTCCTGAAGGTAAAATCTCATTAGAAGAAAACCATGCTAAGTCTCATTATGTTTTCCAATATCATCATCAATATTTTACTTGGAAAAACAGAGCCGATTTAAAATGGGTTGAGCAGTTTATGCCAACTGGGTTTAATGAAGTTGATTTAGAAAACTGGCCTGACTATTTACAATCTACTTTGTTGCCTTTATCAAAATTGTATTCAGTTGAATTAGGAAATGTAAAGCAGGAAAAATTAAGAGGTGTAAAACCAACCCTACAAATTTTATTAAAAGAGGACAGAGACTACTTGGTTTTTGAACCTTTGTATACTTATAAAGACATTGTAGTAACTAAGGATGACGGACCTTCGGTGATACAGCAACAAGGAGACAAAATAGTTATATTAGATAGGGACTTGGCTGCAGAAAGAAACCTTATGAATGTAATTGAACAGTTGCATTCTGGTTTTGTGCGTCCAAATGAAGGCAATGTTTTGGCATTAAAAGGTGCCGAAGTATTAAAGAACAATTGGTTTTTCTTATTTATAGATACGCTTAAGGAAAAGCAAATTCCTTTATTTGGGTCAGAAAATTTAAAGCAATTTAAATTCAATACTGCCAAGCCTTCTACTAAATTATATATTAGTAGTAATACGGATTGGTTTGATGCGAAAGTGGAAATTTCTTTTGGTGAACAAAAGGTTTCTGT
The DNA here is from genome assembly GCA_903819975.1 of uncultured Bacteroidota bacterium. GTDB lineage: Bacteria > Bacteroidota > Bacteroidia > Chitinophagales > Chitinophagaceae > Sediminibacterium. The sequence goes on from CAIJFI010000008.1 coordinate 124,000, forward strand.
GCAGGATATTAAAAATATGTTGGCGAATAAGCAACAGTTTGTGCCATTGAAAGATGGTAGCTTAGGGGTTTTACCAGAGAAATGGTTAAACAAATATTCTTTATTGTTTAAAGTGGGAGAGGGTAAAACAGATAATTTAAAATTAAGCAAGTATCACTTTTCTATTTTAGATGAATTATATGAACAAAGAGATGAAGAAGAATTAATATTCCAATTAGAAGGCAAGTACGAGAAGATCAGAGAAAAGTATTCTATTGCTGATGTTGCACCGCCAGCGCATCTTTCCCCTATTTTGAGACCTTATCAGGTGAGTGGATTCCAGTGGTTGAATTACTTACATGATGTACAATGGGGTGGCATCTTAGCCGACGACATGGGATTGGGTAAAACCATTCAGACACTTTCTTTCTTACAACATTTGAAAGAAAAAAATGGATCACTTGTCGCATTGGTTGTTTGTCCAACAACGCTTTTATTTAACTGGCAAAATGAATTGAAAAAGTTTACGCCAAGTTTAACTTTCCAAATTCATCATGGTGGGACAAGAACCAAGAGTCAATTATTTAAAGATTCGGTAGAAGTTATTATTACTACTTATGGAACTTTAAGAAGTGATATTAAAATGTTCTCCGAAGTGAAGTTTGATTATGTGATTTTGGATGAAAGTCAAGCTATTAAAAATCCTTCAAGTAAAGTAACTAAGGCAGCTTGTTTATTACAAGCTACCAATAAATTATGTTTGAGTGGTACTCCATTACAAAACAATACATTTGATATTTATGCGCAAATGAATTTCTTAAATCCTGGCATGCTAGGAACGGTAGAATATTTTAAGCATAATTTTTCAATGCCAATTGATAAGTTTGACGAAAAAGAACAAAAGGAACATTTAAGAAAATTTGTATTCCCATTTATTTTACGTCGTACCAAAGAGCAGGTGGCGAAGGATTTGCCAGAAAAGCAGGAAATGGTATTGTATTGTGAGATGGGTACAGCACAGCGTAAAATATATGAAGCTTATCGAAATGATTATCGAGATAAGTTAATTGGTATGGTAGAGGAAAAGGGAATTCAAAAATCTCAATTATCTATCTTACAAGGATTGATGAAGTTGCGTCAAATTTGTGATAGTCCTGCCATTATTAAAGACGAATCTTATCCAAATGAATCGGTTAAGTTAACAGAACTTACTCGTGAAATAGCCGAAAACATTGGCGATCATAAGGCATTGGTATTCTCTCAATTCTTAGGAATGTTGGGATTAATAAAGGAACAACTAACAAAGTTGGGAATAGATTACGAATATTTTGATGGAGGAAGTACTATTCAAGAAAGAGAAAAAGCAATTGAGCGTTTCCAAAATGATCCTAAATGTAGAGTATTCCTAATTTCTTTAAAAGCAGGTGGAGTAGGATTAAACTTAACAGCAGCTGACTACGTTTACATAGTTGACCCATGGTGGAATCCAGCTGTTGAACAACAAGCAATTGATAGAACCCATCGTATAGGACAAACTAAAAATATATTCGCGTATCGTATGATTTGTAATGATACGGTAGAAGATAAAATATTAAAACTGCAGGACAGAAAAAGATCTTTGGCCAAGGAATTAATTTCCGATGAAGACGGATTTGTTAAGTCCTTAACCAAAGATGATATTGCATATCTATTTAGTTAGATTATGGAGATGCTTCTATTTTAACTCCGCTGCTGCTAAACCTGCTTTTGGATTTTTCAAAAATTCGTCTTTGCATTCTTTAGAGCAAAATCCAATTGCATGATTGTCGTAATGTGCAGTGTCATTAATGCCTGCAGTGACAGGCATACCACATGTTGGATCTTTTTTGTTGTCTACCATTGCAGTTGTGTATGTAACAGTTTTGGTTGAGTCAGTTGGCATTGCCGCCATTGAATCTTTTTTAACTTCTTCTTTACTAGTTTGTTGACTATTACATGCTGCAAGGAATAATCCTACACTCATTAAAGCCAGTCCAAATATCTTTTTCATAGTTGTGTTTTTTGTCTATCTGCTACAAATTTACGAAGCAATCAGCCCAAAATAAAACTAACGAGCATTATTTTAGGCTCAAATCACCCACATATAATAGCTCAAAGTCAAATTATAGCCTTGTTTGGGCCTAATTTGTTTAATTATTTAATACTTTTACAGTCTAACTCCTATATCAGGAAATTATAATGAAACAGGACCAACTACATATCTTATTGACAAGTGCAAATTTTGCACCGGTCCCTGTATTGAACAGCCCCATCAGGTTGCCGCTTGCGGTTAGATTTTCACCGCGACGTGGATTCTGATAGGACGAGCAATTGGCACTTGCCCCTATCAGTGGAAAAAGCCCCGAAATTTTCTAGAAACGCCAGAAGTGTCATTTTTTTAAATTTTATTGATCATTGGAACAGCAAATTATAGTACGTGTAGCCCATAGTGGTGATGTTCATTATTCAATTGCCATTACAGACGAGATGGCTTCATCGGCAAAAGCACGTGGAACGGGAATCGCTAAGCGAAGCCCAGAATATGTAGCTAAAAAAATTGATGAAGGGAAAGCCGTTATTGCGCATACTGCCGACGGAACCTGGGTAGGCTTTTGTTACATTGAAGCATGGCAACATGGCCAATTTGTAGCAAATAGCGGATTGATTGTTTCTCCTGAGTTTAGAAAAAGTGGAATTGCTAAAAAAATTAAGCAGACCATCTTTCAACTATCTAGAGAAAAATATCCTAATGCAAAATTATTTGGATTAACTACAGGTTTGGCTGTAATGAAAATTAATAGTGAATTAGGTTACGAGCCTGTTACCTATAGCGAGTTAACTGACGACGAAGAGTTTTGGGCAGGATGTAAGAGTTGTGTGAATTATGAAATTTTAATGAGCAAGGATCGCAAAAATTGCATGTGTACAGCTATGTTATATGAGCCTAAGAATGTTCATACACCGCAGGAAACAGCGTCCGTATTTACTAGCAATTCAAAATTATACGAGCGTTTTATGAAAATAAAACAAAGCAAATTATTAAACTGGTTTAGAAAAAAATAAATATCATGGAGAAAGTTGTTTTAGGATTTAGCGGCGGATTAGATACTACATTTTGTGTAAAATACTTAACCGAGGATAAAGGATTGGAAGTGCATAGTGTTATTGTTAACACAGGTGGATTTACCGAAGAAGAATTAGTGAAGGTAGAAGCACACGCATACGCATTAGGTGTTAAAACACATACTACTGTGAATGCAGTAAAAGGATATTACGATAGCATTATTAAATACTTAGTTTATGGCAATGTATTAAAAAACAATACTTACCCATTAAGTGTAAGTGCCGAAAGATTAAGTCAGGCTTTACATATTGCAGAACATGTAAAAAAAGTAGGTGCAAAATTAGTAGCACACGGAAGTACTGGTGCTGGAAATGACCAAGTACGTTTTGATATGATTTTTCAAATCATGATTCCAGGTATAGAAATATTAACGCCAATTCGTGATTTACAATTAAGTAGAGAAGCAGAAATTGAATACTTAAAAGGCAAAGGGGTAGATATGAATTTTGAGAAAGCTGCTTATTCTATTAATAAAGGATTATGGGGCACAAGTGTAGGAGGTAAAGAAACTTTAAACTCAAAAGGAATGTTGCCTGAGCGTGCATGGCCTACTCAAATGACAAAGGAAGGAGCTTCGGAAGAAATGGTAATTAGCTTTGAAAAAGGGGAAATTAAAAAAGTAAATGGGCAATCATTTGCACATCCTACGGAAGCGATTCAATATATTCAGTCTATTGCTGGTGCTTATGGCATTGGAAGAGATATACATGTTGGAGATACCATTATTGGTATTAAAGGTAGAGTTGGATTTGAAGCGGCTGCCCCAATGGTGATATTAAAAGCGCATCATGCTTTAGAAAAACACGTATTAACAAAATGGCAGTTATCTTGGAAGGATCAGTTAGCTTCTTTTTATGGCAACTGGTTGCATGAAGGTCAAATATTAGATCCGGTAATGCGTGATATAGAAGCATACTTAACAAACTCACAAGAGCAAGTAACTGGAGAAGTATTTATTCAGTTGAACCCATATCGTTTTCAAATTATTGGTATTGAATCAGAGAATGATTTAATGAGTGCGAAGTTTGGCAAGTATGGTGAAATGAATACAGGATGGACGGGCGCAGATGTTAGAGGGTTTACCAAAATATTTGGCAACCAGACAGGCATCTATCATCATGTAAAAGAATCAAATAAAAAATAGTCCGCAAATAAAAGCGGATTAAAATATAAAACTAGAAAAATGCAAAAAGTAAATATCGGTATAGTTGGAGGAGCAGGATATACAGGTGGTGAATTGCTACGTGTATTGTTGCGCCATCCAAATGCGCATATTGCTTTTGTGCATAGTACAAGTAGTGCTGGTGAATTGGTGAGTAAGGTGCATTCAGATTTAGTGGGGGATACGGATTTAAAATTTGCAAGTGAGTTGGATCAAAACATTGATGTATTGTTTTTATGCGTAGGACATGGAGATGCAAAAAAGTTTTTAGCGTCTAATGAAATAAAAGCAAGCATCAAAATTATTGATCTATCCCAAGATTTTAGATTAGCAAGTACTGCAACTATTGGTGACAGAAACTTTGTTTATGGATTACCAGAACTACAAAGAGAAGCTATAAAGTTGGCAACCAATATTGCTAACCCAGGATGTTTTGCAACAGCAATTCAATTGGGATTATTACCATTAGCATCAAAGGGGTTATTAAAAGATGTGTATACAACTGGTATCACTGGATCTACAGGTGCAGGGCAAGGCTTGTCAAACACGAGTCATTTTAGTTGGAGGGCAAATAATATTCAAGCCTATAAAACATTACAACACCAACACTTAAACGAAATCAGTCAAAGTTTGGCGCAATTACAAGGCAATCACAATGCCGAGGTAAATTTTGTGCCTTGGAGAGGAGATTTTACTAGAGGCATATTTGTAACATCGGTTGTTGCCACTGATTTAAGTTTGGAAGCAGTGTATGAATTATACAATGCGTTTTATGCAGAGCATGCATTTACACATGTTTCAAAAAACAATATCGATTTAAAGCAAGTTGTTAATACCAATAAGTGTTTAATACATATTGAAAAACAAGGAAATAAAATTGCCATTCATTCTGTGATTGATAATTTATTGAAAGGGGCAGTTGGGCAGGCAGTTCAAAATATGAATTTACTTTTTGGAATAGAGGAAGGTGCAGGCTTGCAATTAAAAGCAAATTATTTTTAACAATATTAATGAGTAAAAGAAAAGCTTAGTTGCGATTTCTTACAATAAAATTTAACATCATGTCTTTATTCAATGTATATCCTTTAAATCCTATCGCTATTACCAAAGCTGCAGGCAGCCGCGTATGGGACGACAAGGGGCAGGAGTATTTAGATATGTATGGTGGACATGCAGTAATTAGTATTGGTCATACACAACCTCATTGGGTAAAGCGTATCGAGGATCAATTACATGCTATTGCGTTTTATTCTAATTCGGTAGTGATGCCAATTCAAGAAGAGTTGGCTACTGCTTTAAATAAAATAAGTGGCAAACAAGATTTCAAATTGTTCCTATGTAATAGTGGGGCAGAAGCCAATGAGAATGCTTTAAAATTAGCTTCATTCCATACCGGTAGAAAAAAAGTTATTGCATTTCAGAAATCATTTCACGGACGTACCTCATTAGCCGTTGCTGCAACGGACAATCCAAGTATTGTTGCTCCAGTGAATGAAACTGATAATATTATTTTTTTACCTTTTAATGATATTGCAGCGCTACAAGCATGTTTTGCAGAACAAGGTTCAACAATTGCTGCGGTGATTATTGAAGGTATTCAAGGTGTTGCTGGAATTTATGAGGCAAGTGATGCATTTTTACAAGCTATTAGAAAATGCTGTGACGAAAATGGTGCAGTATATATTGCGGATAGTGTACAATGTGGTTATGGTCGTTCGGGAAAGTTTTTTTCACATGATTATGCGGGTGTAAATGCAGACATTTATTCTATGGCAAAAGGAATGGGAAATGGTTTTCCAATTGGAGGCATATTAATAGCCCCACATATTCAAGCCAAATTTGGAATGTTGGGTACTACTTTTGGAGGGAATCCATTAGCATGTGCTGCAGCATTAGCAGTAATAGAAGTAATGCAACAGGATCATCTAATAAAAGCTGCAGAAGAAAAAGGCAACTATTTAATCAATGCATTAAAAAATACCGAAGGTGTTAAGACGGTAAGAGGACGTGGATTAATGATTGGTTTTGAAATGGAAGCTGGGCTTGAGGATATCCGTAAGGTGTTGTTAAATGATTTAAAAATATTTACGGGCGAAGCAAAACCAAATGTAATAAGACTATTGCCATCGTTAGCAATTAGCATGGAGGATATTAATTTATTTTTAACCGGGTTGAATAAAGCTATTCAACTATTGAAGCAAAAGAAAGATTAAGCTCATGAAAAAGTTTATTTCGGTGAAGGATGTTAAGGATATTAATGCACTGGTAAAAAAAGCATTGGATTATAAGGCTAATCCGTTTGCCGATAAGGCATTGGGTGCCAATAAAAGAATTGGTTTGTTGTTTTTGAACCCAAGTTTAAGAACAAGATTAAGTACACAAGTTGCTTCTCAAAATTTAGGGATGGAACCGATTGTATTTAACGTAGACAAAGAAGGTTGGGCATTGGAGTTTAGTGAAGGAGCGATAATGAATGGTACAACAGTGGAGCATATTAAAGATGCTGCTCCCGTATTGGGTAATTATTTTGACATTCTTTGTATAAGAACTTTTCCTGGTTTACAAAATAGAGAAGATGATGATGGCGAAAAAATTATCAATCAATTTATAAAGTATGCAGGAATTCCGGTAGTGAGTTTAGAGTCGGCGACTTTACACCCATTACAATCATTAACCGATATTATTACGATTACAGAGTCAATGGCTCAAAATGAAAATTTTAAAAATAAGAAACCAAAAATAGTGTTAACCTGGGCGCCACATATTAAATCAATTCCACAATGTGTTGCTAATAGCTTTAGTGAGTGGATGACTGCATGGGGTGAGGCAGATTTTGTGGTAACACATCCTGAAGGGTATGAATTAGCCGAGGAATATACAAATGGTGCAACCATTACACATAACCAGGAAGAGGCCTTAAAAGATGCTGATTTTGTATATGTAAAAAACTGGAGTAGTTATAGTGATTATGGCAAAGTGCTTAGCACGGATGCGACTTGGATGTTGACTAATGAAAAATTATCAAAATCAAATAATGCCAAAGTGATGCATTGTTTGCCTGTAAGAAGAAATGTTGAATTAAGTGACGAGATATTAGATGGGATAAATAGTTTAGTGACTAAAGAAGCATCTAACAGAGTTTGGGCAGCACAAGCAGTGTTATCTGAAATTTTAAGTGCCAATAAAAAATAAATTAGAATACCCGTATATGCAATCTTTATATGTAATAAAAATAGGTGGTAATATTGTTGACAATCAAGCATTGTTAACGGATTGCCTTACTGCTTTTTCTAAAATAGAAGGGCAGGCTATTTTAGTACATGGAGGTGGGAAGTTGGCAACTAGTTTAGCTACTAAATTAGGAGTGGAGCAAACAATGGTGGAAGGAAGAAGAATTACAGATGCCGAAACTTTGAAGATAGTAACCATGGTATATGCGGGTTACATTAATAAAAATATTGTTGCACAGTTGCAATCGTTGAATGTAAATGCAATGGGGCTTTCAGGTGCAGATGCTAATTTAATTAAAGCACATAAACGTACCAATGCCAATATTGATTATGGATTTGTAGGCGATGTAGATACAATTAATGTAGAATTAGTGCAAAAATTATTGTCAAGTAATATTAAACTAGTTGTGGCCCCAATTACACATGATGGAAATGGACAATTGCTAAATACAAACGCAGATACAATTGCGCAGGGCATTGCTACTGGATTGGCAGCTCAATATAATGTGCATTTAATATACGGATTTGAAAAAGAAGGTGTTTTATTGGATGTGAATGACCCCAGTTCACTCATCAAGCATATCAATCGACCGAGTTACCAAAAATTAAAAGAAGACAAAGTTATTTTTGAAGGAATGCTCCCCAAGATTGACAATGCTTACCTAGCCTTAGATAACGGTGTGAAATCTGTTATAATAGGAAGGGCGGAAAAGATGAATGAATTAATTAATGGTACCACAGGTACAACAATCACCCAATCATGACAAGTTTAAACGATACAGACAATATATTAGCGTTACAAAAAAGTGCTTTGCAATTATTAAAAAAATTAATTGCCACGCCTTCATTTAGTAAAGAAGAAAATTTAACTGGAGATATTATAGTAGAATATTTAACAACAAATAATGTAAAGACAGGAAGGATAAAGAATAATATTTGGGCAGCCAATTTGCATTTTGATGAAACTAAACCTAGTATCTTATTAAATTCTCATCACGATACAGTAAAGCCAAATAAAGGGTATACACTGGATCCATTTAATCCAATAGAACAAGACGGTAAAATATTTGGGTTAGGAAGCAATGATGCAGGAGGATGTTTAGTGAGTTTAATTACATGCTTTTTATATTATTATGATAAAAAGGACATGCCTTATAATATTGTGTTAGTGGCCTCGGCCGAGGAAGAAATTTCAGGAACTGAGGGTATTGAACTAGCATTAAAATCTATTCCTAAAATTGATTTTGGAATTGTAGGCGAGCCTACATTATTAGAAATGGCAATTGCGGAAAGAGGTTTAATGGTATTGGATGTGGTTGCTACAGGTAAGGCAGGGCACGCTGCAAGGGAGGAAGGAGAGAGTGCTTTGTATAAAATTTTACCCGACTTAGAATGGTTTAAAACATATCATTTTAATAAGATATCAGCATTATTGGGCGCAGTTAAAATGAGTGTTACAGTTATTGAAACAGATAACAAACAACATAATGTGGTTCCTTCTACATGTAAAATGGTAGTTGACGTTCGTGTGAATGAACTATATACATTTGAAGAAATTTTAGAAACAATTGGGCAGCATATAAAATCGGAAGTTGCACCACGAAGTCTAAGATTGCGTTCCACTGGAATTTCATTGGAGCATGTATTAGTAAAAGCAGGGTTGGCTTTGGGAAAAGGATATTATGGATCTGTGACTACATCAGACAAAGCATTGATGCCATTCCCTACTTTAAAGATAGGTCCTGGCGATTCTGCGCGAAGTCATACTGCAGATGAATTTATTTATTTAAAAGAGATTGAAGAAGGGGTTTCAACTTATATACAATTACTTTCAACTATTTTTACATTATGAGTAAGCTTTGGCAAAAAAACAGTAAGGTAGCTGACTCGGTAGAGCAGTTTACTATTGGTAATGATCAAGCTATGGATTTGTACCTAGCAGCTTATGATGTACTAGGATCTATTGCACATACAACTATGTTATCTGAAGTGGGTTTATTGACTAAGGATGAGCAAGTGCAATTAAAAAAAGCATTGGTTGAAATTTATGCATTAGTTAAATCTGGTAATTTTAAATTAGCTGACGGAGTAGAAGATATACATTCTCAGGTTGAAATGTTATTGACAGAGAAACTTGGAGATATTGGAAAAAAAATTCACAGCGCTAGAAGTAGAAACGATCAGGTTTTAGTTGACCTTAAATTATTTTTACGTGCCGAATTAATGGAATTGAGTAAGTCGGTTCAATCTTTGTTTAGTCTATTGCAAGAAAAGAGTGAATTATACAAAAACGATTTATTGCCAGGGTATACGCACTTACAATTAGCCATGCCTTCTTCCTTTGGTTTATGGTTGGGCGCCTATGCCGAGAGCCTGGTAGATGACATGACAATGCTTCAAGCTGCTTATAAAGTAGTAAATAAAAATCCTTTGGGATCGGCAGCTGGATACGGATCTTCCTTTCCAATTAATAGAACTAGAACAACCGAATTACTAGGTTTTGAAACCTTAAATTATAATGTAGTATATGCTCAAATGGGTAGAGGTAAGGCGGAGCGTGTAACAGCTATGGCGCTTGCTAATTTTGCTGATACTTTAGCTAGATTTAGTATGGATGCTTGTTTGTTTATGAATCAGAATTTCGGGTTCATAAAATTCCCTGAGGAATTAACAACTGGTTCAAGCATTATGCCACATAAAAAAAATCCAGACGTTTTTGAATTGATAAGATCTTATTGTAATCGCATAAAAGCATTGCCTAATGAGATTATGATGATGACCACTAATTTGCCATCGGGATATCACCGTGATTTGCAATTATTGAAAGAACATTTATTTCCAGCATTTACTCAATTGAGAAACTGTATAGACATGGCTTCTTTAATGATCCAAAACATGGAAGTCAAAAAAGATTTACTTGAAGATCCTAAATATCAATTCTTATTTAGTGTAGAGGAAGTAAACAAGTTAGTAAATGCAGGCATGCCATTTAGAGATGCTTATAAAAAAGTGGGATTGGATATTGAAGCAGGTAATTTCACTTATTCTACTAAACTTGATCATTCCCACGAGGGAAGTATTGGCAATTTATGTACTGCTCAAATTGCTGCAGCTATGAACAATGTGTTAAATGGTATGGAATTTGATAAAGTTGAGCATCAAATTGCTCAATTATTGAATAGCTAATTGTACTTTTGACCTCTCATTAATAATATAAAAATTTAAGATAGACTATGAAAAAAGGATTATTATTTATTGGATTGTTTTCATGTTTGATGGCAGTGGCACAAACAAAAACAACTCCAACAGTAGCTCCTGCTAAGCCGGCAATCGCAAAGCAAGCTGCTGCACCTAATACAAAAGTGGTTGCAAAAACAAATACTGTTGCAATTAAAAACACTAAGGATAGTGCCTCTTATGCTTTAGGATACAGAATTGCTCAAAGCTTAAAAGGGCAGGGCTTACAAGATGTAAACTTTGAAATGTTTAAAAAAGGAATGGCTGCAGGTGCAATTTCAAAAACTGAAATACCTGACAGTTTATTAGATGTATGTATAAAAAACTATCAAGATAAAATGAGTCAAGAAAAAATCACAATCAACAGAGCAGCTGGAAAAGCTTTCTTAGAAGCAAACGCAAAAAAAGAAGGTGTTGTTAAAATGACAAATGGCATGCAGTATTTAGTATTAACTGCAGGTACAGATACTGTACACCCTACTTTAAAAAGCAAGGTAAAATGTCACTACCATGGTACATTAATTGACGGTACTGTTTTTGACAGTTCAGTTCAAAGAGGTGAGCCAATTACCTTCCCATTAAATGGAGTAATCAAAGGATGGCAGGATGCTGTTCAGTTAATGACAGTGGGTGCTAAATGGAGATTATTTATCCCTAGCGAACTTGCTTATGGCGAACGTTCTGCTGGACCATTCATCGGACCTGGTTCTACCTTGATTTTTGATGTAGAATTATTAGGAATAGAATAATTGAACTAATTCACATAGCAACACCCCCGAAATTCGGGGGTGTTCTTGTTTTAGCCCATTTATAAAAATAAAGGGTTAAAAAACAATCTAATGACTATCTAGTTTAATATAATGTGGTAATTTTGAACTCAATTAAAAGAGTATATGAAACAGCGTATAGGAATCGTATTATTGGCAGGCCTAGCATTTTTTGCTTGTACACCAAACAATGTAAAATCGGATGTGGAGATTGTGAAAATATTAGATAGTGCTAAGGTGAAAGGTTGTTTTGCTTTAATGGAAAATGGAACCGCTCAGTTTGTTATTTCTGATTTATCACTGTATAAGGATTCTGCTTTTGCACCATTAAATACTTTTTTTGCAGTTCCAAGTTTAATTGCTTTAGATCGTGGCTATATCAATCATAACTCGAGCAGTTGGGTATCAGCCGATTCAATTGCTTACTATCAATCTATTATTGAAAAAATTGGACGTGCCGATTTATTAAAATCTATCGATTCTTTGCATTATGGTAAAGGCATTGTTAGTAATGATTTAAATACTTTTTGGAAGGACGAGTCATTGCGTATAACAGCCGACGAGCAATTGGGATTTATAAAAAAGTTATACTTTAATCAATTACCGTTTCAAAAGCGTTCTCAGGATATTTATAAAAAGATGATTTTAAAAGAGGATAATGCCAGTTACAAACTAAGTTATATCGCGGGAGCATTAACTGGGCCAAACCCAGCACAGTGGCTTGTTGGTTATGTGGAAGAGAACAAACACCCATACTTTTTTGTTATGCATATTAACTCGGATAATGGGGTAAGTGGTCTTGCTATTTTAAAATCTATTTTATTACAGCAGGGCTTTTTAAAAGGAATTAGATAAATCATTCGCTAAATATATAGCAGCTACTATGCAATACTACTGTAACTCTTTAACGTCTTATCAGCGCTTTATTACTAAGGAAGTAAAAGTGGGTAATCTTATTATAGGTGGAGGCAATCCGGTAAGGGTGCAAACCATGACTACAACGGATACCATGGATACAGATAAAACAGTGGCACAGGTAATTAAATGTATTGAAGCAGGAGCTGAATTAGTAAGGATTACAGCGCCCTCAAAAAAGGAAGCAGATAATTTAGCCAATATTAAAGCTGCGCTTAGAGCAAAAGGGTATGACACTCCATTAGTAGCGGATATTCACTTTACACCAAATGCTGCTGAAATTGCAGCTACGATTGTTGAAAAAGTAAGAGTGAATCCAGGTAATTATGTGGACAAGAAAAAATTTGAACAAATAGAATATACCGATGCAGAGTATATTGAAGAAATAGAAAGAATCCGTGAACGATTTTCACCATTGGTTTTAATTTGTAAAGAACACGGAACTGCAATGCGTATTGGCACAAATCATGGATCTTTAAGCGATCGTATTATGAGCAGGTATGGTGATACTGCTAATGGAATGGTAGAAAGTGCCATGGAGTTTTTACGTATTGCACGCAGCTTAGATTATCACCAGATTATTTTGAGTATGAAGTCTAGTAATCCTCAAGTAATGGTGCAGGCATACCGTTTATTGTTGCAACAAATGCACAATGAATTTGGTGAATGTTATCCTTTGCATTTGGGCGTAACCGAAGCTGGCGATGGGGAAGACGGACGTATTAAAAGTGCAATTGGTATTGGAACATTATTGGAAGATGGTATTGGTGATACCATTAGAGTAAGCTTAACTGAGGATCCTGAATTAGAAATCCCAGTTTGTAGGGATATCGTAAAAAGATACAATGGGCAAGCAGCCGTATTAACGAATACGAATGTGCTACCAATAGATAAACTTACATATAGTCCATTTGAATACAAACGAAGAGCAACAAAGGAAGTTAAAAATATTGGCGGGCATCATGTTCCAGTCGTTATTGCAGATTTAAGTCATCTAAATGGAATAACTAGAGAAAGCCTCGTTGCTATTGGTTATACTTATAATGCAGCTATAGACAAATGGAGTATTGGAGATGCTGCGGCAGACTATGTATTTACAGGTAATAATCAAATTGATTTTGATTTGCCGGGTACTTTACGTATTGTGACACCAATTAATAATTGGGATGCCTCACATACAACACAACAGTTTCCAATGTTTAATGCAGATGAATTTTTAGCAGCAACTAAAAAAAGTGATGCTATTAATTTTGTATTGATTGATTGTTACAGCACTGCTTCGCAAATCGCAGATGAACATTTATTAAGTATTGCGAAAGATACAACTGTTGTATTTTGCTTAAGCAGTCAATTACAACATGCGATGCCTGCTGTAAGACGCATGTTTGTAAAACTCATGGAGTTAGGGGTGGACAATCCTGTGATATTAATGACAGATAGCAATGGACATACCACAGACGAACATTTAATTCATTTTGCTACTGAAACTGGTGCCTTATTATTAGACGGAATGGGAGATGGTATTTGTTTGGGTGTTACAGATAAGGTATATCAAGCGGCACAAGGGAAGATGGCAAATTTATCTGGTAGAAATTATTTAACTAATGATTCGATAGAACAGTTTTTAAATGCTACTTGCTTTGGGATTTTACAAGCCACGAGAACAAGAATTTCTAAGACAGAATATATTTCTTGTCCAAGTTGTGGTCGTACTTTGTTTGAGTTACAAGAGACTACTGCAAGAATCAGAAAAGTAACGAACCATTTAAAAGGTTTGAAAATTGCAATCATGGGTTGTATTGTAAATGGTCCTGGTGAAATGGCAGATGCCGACTTTGGATATGTTGGAAGTGGTCCAGGTAAAATCACATTATATAAAGGAAAGGAAGTGATGAAACGCAATATTGATAGTGAAGTGGCAGTGGATGAGTTAATACAATTATTAAAAGAAAATGATGCTTGGATAGCGCCTGCGCAATAATTAGTAATATATGTCTAGTATTTTTTATTTTTTATTTTATAGTTTATTTTACTTGATATCATTGCTACCATGGCGTGTGCTATATTTTATTAGTGATGGTATTGTATTTTTATTGCGCAATGTTATTAAATATAGGGTAGCTGTAGTTGATCATAACTTAGCTATTGCTTTCCCTGAAAAGTCTGTTAAAGAAAGAAAACGAATTGCAAAGGAATTTTACCAACAGTTTACAGATTCTTTCATTGAAACCATAAAAATGTTATCTGTATCAGCTAAAACCTTTGATAAAAGATTTAGCTCTAATGTAGAAGTGTTGAATGATTTATATGCAACTGGTCAAAGTGTACAAATTATGGCTGGGCATTTCTTTAATTGGGAATTTGCTAATTGGGGTGTTGCTAAATATGGCAAGTATCCATTTATTGCAGTGTATATGCCATTAAGCAATAAGGCTTTTAATAAATTAATTTACGATTTAAGGGCTAGGTATGGATCTTTAATGGTGCCTGCTACTAATTTTAGATCACAGTTTCATAAATATGCTACACAAGGCGCCTATGCATTGGCATTGGCAGCCGATCAAAATCCTGGAAATCCGCTACAAGCCTTTTGGGTACCATTCTTCGGCAAGTTAACTCCATTTGTTAAGGGGCCAGAAAAGGGAGCTAAATTAAATAATACCGCACAAGTATTTGTGCATTTTTATCGTACCAAAAGAGGGTATTATCATTCCGAATATACAGTAATGACAACCACTCCAAATGAATTTGAAGATGGAGTATTAACGGCGATGTATGTGAAAGCGCTTGAAGAAAAAATCAGGTTACATCCTTCTAATTATTTGTGGAGCCACAAAAGGTTTAAGTACAATTATGATGCTTTTTTGCACGAAAAATTAGTTGTAAAATAGGTACGAAACAGCAATAAGAATTAGTCTTCTAAAAAACTTGTTTTAGAAGGATCCGTCTTAGTAATCTTAGCTTTTTTAATAGTTTCAAAACTAAATTTATCTTTTAGAAATTGGACGCCTTCCCATCCATCCATAACGGTTCTGATATTATGAATCCCCTGTTTCTTTAATAAACTTGCAGCAAGGGAATTGCTCTCGCCATTTTCACTAATAATATAAATGTTAAAATGTTCGTCTAGTTCAGACATGCTTCCTAGATCCATGAATTCTGCAAGTGGCAATGAAACAGAGTTCTTAATATGTCCTTTGTTAAATGCTTCTTCTGTTCTAATATCAAGAGGCATTAAAAATTCGTCAAAAGGGATATCCATTGCTAATTCGTCTGGCTCTACTTCAATTAACATATCTGTTTTATTACCAGAAGATAACCAAGCGTCATAGCCTCCATCCAAATATCCAATAATATTAGAAAAACCTGCTTCTTTAAAATAAGCAATTGTTTCTTTTTCAAAATTAGGATCTAATACTAATGCAAGTGGAGTTGCTTTTTCAATCGCCCCTATCGCTACTGCGTATTTCACAGTAGCGGGGGTGATATGTAATGAGTTTGGGATATGGCCTAACATCCATTGATCCGCAGACCTAGTGTCAATTATAATATTAGCAGGGTCTTCAAGCAATTGCTTGAATTGATCAATAGTTAATGCCATTTTATCCAACTAATTGTTCAACGAATTGATTTACTTGTTCTAAACGATTGTAATCAACTGTGTAAAAAATAAATTTGCCTTCTCTAGTCGTAATAACAATACCGGCTCTTCTTAAAATAGCTAAATGTTGAGAAGCAACAGATTGTTCTAAACGTAATTTTACGTAAATCTCAGTAACGGTCATTTTTTGTTGCTCGTCAATTAATTTTACGATTTGTTGGCGCAATTTGTGGTTTAATGCTCTCAAAATCATCGCTGCTTTTTTGCTATGTAGCAAATCCACTTTCAATGGCGCTTTGCCATTTAATAACTGCAATTGGGGTAAAGATGTGTTCATGACAATAATTAAATTTTTTTGGGGGTTTGGAATTAAAAATTGTAAGAGCAAAGCTACATTATTAATTTAAATACTAATATATAATTGTTGCGAAATAAGGAAACTATATTGCCGTTTATCCTTTTTCAGGAAAAATTAAGCAGTTTGTGGAGGCTTTTGATAGAAATCTTTTAAATAGGATGGACGAGAATAAGCTAGGTCTTCAAATTGTTTTTGTTCCCATTTAATGAAAGAAATTTCTATAAAATCTTGAATATCATATGATTCTTCTAATAAGATTAGGTTTGAATCCTGTATTAGTTCCTTTGTCTTGCTTGCGCCGTTTCCAACACAAACAACAGGTCCGTTTTTTAATAATTCTTTGAGATAGTCTTCTGTTAGTATAATGGGCTGCTCATTTAATATAACAGTTTTTTCGGCTTTGTAAATTGCACCAAACACTTCCATTCTTTTTGCATCTATCATGCTAAATATCTGAGTACTTGGGTTGCTTACTAATTGGGTATTCTTACTCGCGTGCTGTGCTAATAAGGTTAAGGTTGAAAGACCAATTAGTGGTTTGTCTAGTGCATATGCAATGCCCTTAGCACTAGATAGGCCAACCCTTAACCCAGTGTAACTTCCAGGCCCCATAGTTACAACTACGGCATCAATATCTTTAAGTTTAATTCCAGCTGTTTTAGCAGCATCTTCTATAGCCACATGAACAAAAGAGGCATGTGTATTAGCTTGGACATTTTCCTGTAATGCCAATATTTGTCCATCATTACTTATTGCAACGATTGCCTTTTCGCCTGCTGTGTCTATGTATAAGAAAATTGCCAAATTGTTAAATTGTTTTGCAAAAATAAGCCTGTATTTGGTAGAAAAATAAGAAATTGTGCTTCTAATAAAATTATTATGTCTAAACAGATTATTCAAACCGATAAAGTGCCTGCTCCTATTGGACCATATAGCCAGGCGGTAATTGCTAATGGATTCTTATTTGCTAGTGGACAGGTTGCATTTGATCCAGCTACTGGAGCATTAGTATTGGATTCTATCCAGGCCGAAACCACCCAAGTGATGGAGAATATTAAAGCTATTTTAGAAGAAGCTAAATTAAGTTTTGCAAATATTGTTAAGACTACTATTTTTTTAAGCGATATGCAATTATTTGCTCAAGTAAATGAAGTTTATGGTAGTTATTTCACAGCTGATTTTCCTGCACGTGAAACAGTTGCTGTTAAAACATTGCCAAGAAATGTAAATGTAGAAATTAGCGTAACAGCAGTGATTAGTCTTTAATTATTTATAGTATAATTGGTAGCTTGTTTCAAGCGACCATACTTCATGGGGCTGCATAATATGTAGCCCCATTTTATTGTTAAAACAATCAGGTGCTGCACTTAAATTTTCAATTGCTATACTTTTTCTGTGGGGAGGCGTATATAATTGTAAATAAGAATATTGTGCATCTGGACTTACGACTAATTTGTATTCATTGTTTTCTAATATACAATTTGAGTTATTTGCATCTAATACATATCCATTGTCTAATTCAACGCCAGTAAGGTTTTCCCTATTTTCAAATTGATGATTTGGTAAAATATTTCCAGTAGGGATAAGCGCATCATCGTATTCCAAAATACCTTTATTCATAAACTGTATGCTACAGTCGTTTATCGTTTCTCCTAATTTAAAGTACGGATGCCAGCCATCCATCATTGGGAAGCTTTTATTGTCCTTGCTAGTAATTATTGTTTGTACAGTAATTTTATTTTCTTTCCATAGTGTCCATTTTAATTGAACACTATATTCAAATGGGAAGCCTTTATCAAATTTAGGGTAGTGGAAGTTAAGCAGTACCCATGCATTATCTTCTTTAATCTCCGTTTTAATTATTTCAAATTCGGCGTCATATAAAACTCCATGAATTGCATGCTCACCTAAGTAAAATTTTTCAATGGTGTAGTTATTTTCTTCATGTTGATATTGCCCTTTGTAAAGTCTACAGGAATAGGGGTTCATTTTGCCACTTTTAAACCCATTGCCTTCAAAATTATCCCAGCCATTGCTAAAGTCGTTTCCTTCAATAACATCAAAACTTTGTTTAGGAGGGGACTGAATCCAGCTATTCAATAAGCCTCCCTTTGTTGAAATATCTATATTTACAAGTGTTTCGGTATTGGTAATGCGTACTAAATTAAACTGTGCGCTTGGGATGATATCAATTTTAAAAGACATGCTGCTGAGTTTGAATCGTAAATTAAAACTATTCTATTAACTTTGGTTTTAAATAACAACCGAATGTACAAATTTTTCATTATCGCTTTTACACTTCTAACCATTAGCGCTACTGCGCAAAAGATGAATAAGTATGATAGTACTTTGAAAATTGGAAAAGCTGGATATAGGGTAACTTGTATGAATCGCAGTACGGAGCGTAATGTTTTAAGCGTGAAGCCAATTGGCTTTAAAAATGAAGCTAGAGAAGTAAGTTTAGAATTAAAAGGCAGGGTTGTGTCTGCAGAGATAGATGACTTAAACCAAGATAGTTATCCAGACATGATTATTTATGTGTTAGAACCGTCTGGTAAAACAACACTTTTTTGTATTAGCTCTAAGGAGAATGAAAGTTTACAACCTATTTACTTCCCAGACATTACAAATGACATGCAGTTAAGTAAGGGATATAGAGGAAATGATGAATATAAATTAGTGGAAGGTATATTGTTTAGAAAATTTCCGGTATATGATGCTGACACAGCTATCAAAGTACCAACAAAAAAGATGAGACAAATTATGTATCGAGTTGTTACAGGTGAGCGTGGAATGCTAAACTTTAAATCCTTTAAGAACTTTGATTTAAATGTAGATTAATAACCATCTGCAATTACAATTTTACCTACTCCCTTTTCATTGCCTGATAGGTCTCTAACAAACACCAGGTATATCCCTGTAGCAACTTTATGTCCCTCATAGGTTTTGCCATTCCATATAGCTTGTCCTCCTATGGCATTGGTTTGGTAGAGTAATTTTCCAGTGAGGTCAGTGATTTTTACAATTGCATTATCTACTAAGCCTCTAAATGCAATAATTCCATTAAAACTAGGGGGTACTGGATTTGGAAATATTTGAATTGTATTTTGTGTTTCGTTTCCTTGAGTGGCAGTTCCCCTAAAACTCACCATTTGTTTTGAAGTATTAAAGAAAACTTCTCCCGTATTAGGTGCTATAAGAATTTGCAAAATGGTATCCGATGGTAAAGGGCTATTTGAAATAGTAAAATGTGCTATAATTTCTAATCCATCGGCACTTAAAAGCCATGCACCATTATTAGTACCAATCCATTTTCGGTTGGCGCCATCAATAGCAATGGTTTTGATAATTTCTTTTTGAAATAGATAACCATTAAAGCCATTATTATTTACAATTGGCAGGTAGGCATTGCAAGGTTCGCTACTAATATCACCACAATTAAAAATACCAATTCCGTTATCTGTGCCTACCCATATACTTCCTGTTTTATCGTTTGCAATACTTGTTACATTGTTGCTAGGAAGGTTTCCATTGGATGCCTGTGTAGTAAGCTGATTCCACACTTCGGTTTTAAAAATATCCTTAGACTGGTAAATGTAAATCCCTTGTTTATTTGGCGCAATGACCCAAGCTTGCTGTTGATTGTTAATTACAAATTGATCCAAACCTTTATTTGTGAAATTATTTGGCAATGGAATATTAGCCCATCCACTATTGGTTTGCCTAACAATGCCTTGGTTGTCCTGTATGGCCCAAATTGAATTATTTTGATCTGTTTGAATACATTTATAGTCACCAACAATAGTATTAGGTTGTATCGCTTCTATACTTGTGTTATTTGTGATATGCAATAAGCCTGTCTTACTTGTAAACCAAGCGCTTCCGTCCACTTTAGAAACAGTTGAAGCGTATAATGTTGGAACTGGCCTTGAAGCTATTTGAGCATAGCTGTTCCATCCATTTTCGTTAAAACTTGCATAGCCATTAACATTATTAAATGGGGCAAGTAAATTATGTTCATTTATTGATGCCACTCCTTGAATATTTGCTTTTGGTCCACCTAAATCTATCCACTTAGTAGTGTTATTTTTTTGTAGTAATCCTAAGGCATTGTCCGCAATCCAATAGCTGCTATTATCAAAAACTGTTTGCATAGGAGCAGCAAGTATTGTGGAGTCAATTAAAGAAGAGGGATTAAAATTATTAGTAAGCTGTATAATTGCCCCTTTATTATTGGGGTATTGTATACTTATATTTAATGAATTTGCAGTACTATCTATTTTTTGAATACTACCAGCAGTTGTTTTAAAAATTATACTAGTATTCGGAATTTGATATAGGCTAGATGAGTTGTATGCAAAGAGGGTGTTATTTTTTTGAGTAAAGTGCTTGATATATAAAGCGTCATAATTAGTTAAGTGTGCCCATAGATTGGATTGAATCCAGTTGTTGTTAAATGGGCATGCCCATATCCCATTATTTGTAGCAACAAAGACGGAGTCATTTACTATTGCTACATCGTAGGTAATTGTAGGTTGTTGACTATTATTTGGGAACCAAGTGTCTTTAATCTCATGTTTTAATAGATCAATTACAACTACTCCAAAGTTGGTAGATAGTAAGCCCCAGTTATTATAAATAGACAATCCATTAATTTTATGATCTGTATATAAACTGGAAAGTTCAATAGCGTTGATATTATATACTTGATCCTCCTTAAGTATATCTACATTGCTATTTTCATAAGTAATCACTAATTGTTTTAAAATTGGATCCCAAGCCAAATAGGCTATATCAATATCACTTAGTCCAGTAGTCTTGTCTATCCAAGATGGGTTATTGGTCCCATCTAATTTTATTATTTGATAGGGACTAGCAGCGTAAATAGCATCTCCCTTTATTACCTGTCTTATACTATGATTATCAAAATGTCCTCTCCATGAACCAATTGCACCTAGTTTATTTTGCGCGATACAAATGTGACAGATAAAAATAAATGCTATGGTAATTAAGCGATTCATTATTTTAATGCAGTATAAATTGCTTCTTGAATTTTGGGTCTAAGATTTAATGAACTAAAAGCTTTATTGTCTCTAGTTGGGTAAACCCTGTTTGCTAAAAAGACAAATAAAATACCTGTTTCAGGATCTGCCCAAACGCAAGTGCCAGTAAATCCAGTGTGTCCAAAAGTAGCAGGAGAAGGGCTTAAGCTAGGATAAGGATCTTTGCTGGTTGCATTATTTTTCTCTGGTTTATCAAATCCTAAACCTCTACGGCTGTTAGTAGTGTTGTAAGCTGTAAACTTATTAATGGTAGCAGCTTGCAAATATTGTTGCCCTTCCCAAACACCGTTGTTCAATAACATTAAATATAGTTTTGCTAAATCGCTTGCATTGCTAAATAAGCCAGCATGCCCTGCAATGCCTCCCATGGTGGAAGCGCCTTCGTCATGTACACTTCCTCTAATTAATTCATGTCTAAAATAATTATCAACTTCGGTTGCTGCAATATTATCAATCCTTGTTTTTTCTAATGGCAAGTAGCCTGTAGATTTCATACCCATTGGGCTGTAGAAAGTTTTGTTAGTATATTCATTAAGACTCATGCCTGAGACTTGCTCCACTATTTTACCTAAAAAGATAAAATCGTTATCACTGTAAACATATTTTCCTGGTGTTGTAATAGGGCTTCTTAAAATTTGATTTTGAATAGTGTCTTTCCAAGTATCAATCAACCATTTGTTAGGTGCAATAAAGTTATTATGGGTATTGTCTTTTGTGGTGCTAACGAGGTTTGGATTAAGTGACCCATCTTTTTGCAATAAGGATTCGTAAAACTTGATATAAGGGAATAAGCCAGCTTGGTGTAGTAGTAAATCCTTTAAAGTAATATTCCCTTTAGAGTTGCTTTTAACCCAGGGTAGATAGTCGCCAATTGTTTTATTAATATCTACTTTGCCTTCGTCCACCAACTTCATAATACTTACGGTAGTAGCTGAAACCTTTGTAACAGAAGCTAAATCATAATAAGTATCAAGTGTAACAGGGCTAGAACCCTCGCCTGCAGTAGTTCCATATGCCTTGTTAAATATTATTTTATTATTTTTTGCTACTAATACTTGACAACCCGGAATGGCTTTTTTTTTAATAGCGTCGTATACTATGGAATCAATTGCATTTAATTTTTGGGTCTGCATATCGCCTGCACCAAACTGCAATTCATCCGTTACAGTAACAGGTAATTGGCCACTTGCTTTTTGTTTGCCTTGTAGCCATTTTATAACTGCCCCTTGTACAAAATCATTGTCCTCATATGCAAATAAGATGTTGCTAATATTTTTAAAATCAGCAACTGCGTATGGATTTCCTAAAATTATATGTATCCAATTTTGAGGATGTGGTTCATTTAAATATTTTAAAATAAATGAAGGTATTTGGAAATGATTTGCTGGACGACGGCTATAATTGTGCAATCCTACAATTACTTGTTGATACGCACTTAGGCTATCTTTAATTAAGCTCAATGATAAACTATCTTTAGGGCTCACGTAAAACACTTTTACGCCTTGTTCTACTAGTGAACTTGTCAATAAACTTGGCTGTGCTAAGTTTAAAGCAATATAAGCAGTTGGAATACCCGTATTCAAATTTGGTATAGTAGTTGCCTTGCAAAATGTTAATGCTTGTGTAGACATTTCTGCTTTAATATCGGCTACAGATGCATTTAAGTCTGCCACAATATTTGTAGTATCAATAATTTGTTTGCGGTTTAAGCCATACTTATATTTTGCAGCTAATACTTTTTTAACCCTAATATTTATATCTTCTTCACTTAGCCTTCCTTCCTGAATTGCTTCCTTTATTTTTGCAATGGATTGTGCAATGTCGCCTGGTAAACACAACATGTCGTTTCCTGCTAAAAGTGCTCTAACATTGGCTTCTCCTCTTGGGAAATAATTGCTAATAGCTTTCATATCCATTGCATCGGTTACACTTAAACCAGTGAAGCCAAGCTCTTTTTTCAATAATTCATTTACCGCTTTTGGTGAAAGTGATGTTGCAAATTTTGGAGTAGAATCAATTGCTGGCACCGATAAATGGGCAACCATAATGGATCCAATACCAGCTTTAATTAAAGCTCTAAATGGAGCTAACTCCATGGAGTCTAATGCAGCACGTGATTTATTAATGACAGGTAATTCTAAATGAGAATCTACGCTTACGTCTCCATGACCTGGAAAATGTTTTGCAGTTGCCATCACACCGTTGTCCTGCATTCCTTTCATGTAAGCAATCCCATGATTAATTACAATGTCCTTATTTTGACCAAAACTACGGTCGTTAATTACCGGATTGCTAGGGTTATTATTAATATCAATATCTGGAGCATAGTTTACTTGAATACCTAAACGCTTGCACTGTGCCGCAATGGCAACACCCATGTCGTACATTAATTTGTCTGATGCAATTGCGCCCATTAAAAGTTGACGAGGAAACATTTCCACACTGTCCAAACGCATACCCACTCCCCATTCTGCATCCATTGTAATTAATAATGGTGTCTTTGCAATGGATTGATAATAATTAGTTTGTACTGCTTCTCTCACAGGTCCTCCTTGAAAAAAGCATAGACCACCTACATTGTATTTTTTTATTAACTGACTAAGTGTATCTATTTTTTTATCATCCCAAGCACTATGCGCACGAAGTACCATTAATTGCGCTATTTTTTCGTCAAGGTTTAATACTTTAAAATGTTTTTTCACCCATCTCTTTTCAGCTCTTGACTGTGCGTCTATTTGAAAAGACAATAAACAACATACTAATAATAATAGTATTCCTTTTTTCATAATGGCAATTTTGTATATAATTCTATTGTTGCAATTTAAGGATAAAAAAAAGCCTACCCTAGATTGGGTAAGCTTTTTATATAAAGATTTTTATTTCAGTATTTTCTGGACCTATGCTTCAGCTTCTGCTTCGTCATCGCTAGGGATAGAAGGCTCAACATTGTGCTTTTGCAATTGTGCAAACCATTTTACCATCTTTTTCATATCACTTCCATATACTCTTTCAAAGTCCATTTTAGGGAATACCTTCTTAAAGTAAGCCGTAACTGCTTTTGGGTCTTTTTCATTAGGTAAAGCCTCTTTTGACTTACCCATTGCGATAAAAACTTCCGCTAAAAACACGTTATCGTGTGTCGTATACACTTCAATACTCTCTAAATGAGAGAACTGATGTGCTCTAGAGCTAATGAATTGAGTATTGTTATTTTCTAGTGAAGTGGCAATTGCACCATCATTTTTACTTGTCACTAATTCGAATAATCCTGACATTCCTGAAACCGAGATCAATTTGCTGTATTCCATAACTACTTTGCGTTTATTTTACAGGCGCAAATTACTGAAAAACCCCCAATTTTCATTTTTTAAACTACCTTTGTTTTACTTAAAATTTAGTTTATGCCAGGTTTTGAATTCTTCGGTGAAGAAGAGAGAAAAGAAGTAAATGATGTCCTTGAGACAGGTATTTTAATGCGTTATGGTTTTGATGGTCCAAGAAAAGGGATTTGGAAATCAAAAGAGTTAGAAGCGGCCATTTGTAGTCGTTTTGGTAGCGACTATGCGCAATTAACTTCTAGTGGTACTGCAGCATTAACAACTGCGATGGCTGCGTTGGGAGTTGGCGCTGGTGACGAAGTAATTATGCCTGCGTTTACTTTTGTAGCTAGTTTCGAAGCAGTATTAAGCGTTGGCGCTGTTCCTGTATTGGTTGATATTGATAGTAGTTTAACATTATCACCAGAAGCAGTAAAGGCAGCTATTACATCTAAAACAAAATGTGTAATGCCAGTCCATATGTGTGGTAGCATGGCCGATTTAGATGCGTTGCAAGCAATTTGCAAGGAACACAAATTAATATTATTGGAAGATGCTTGTCAAAGCATTGGAGGAACCTATAAAGGAAAGGCATTAGGAACCATTGGTGATGCAGGTACTTTTTCTTTTGACTTTGTAAAAACAATTACATGTGGTGAAGGTGGAGTCGTGATGACTAATAATAAAGAGGTTTATATTAAGTCTGATGCATTTACCGATCATGGTCATGATCACTTAGGGGTGGATCGTGGTGCAGACTTACATCCTTTTTTAGGTTATAATTTTAGAATTAGTGAGTTGCATGCTGCAGTTGGCTTAGCGCAGATTAAAAAGTTGGATACTTTCTTAGATTTGCAAAAAAGGAATAACCAAATTTTAAGATCTTATATGGAACAAGCGCCAGGTGTAAGTTTTAGAACAGTACCTGATCCAAATGGAGATAGTTATAGTTTTTTAACTTGGTTTTTACCAACACAAGCACAAACCGAGAAAGCAATTGAAGCGATGAAGGAAGCTGGTATTTTAGCAGGTAATTTTTATTGGTTTGCTAATAACTGGCATTATATCCGTAAGTGGGATCATTTAAAAACTGCAAAAAGTTTATATGCGCTTAATCAAGATCAGCAAAATGCAATAACTGCTTTACAGCATAATGCTTTTGACAAAAGTGACGCTATTATGAGCCGTTGTATTTCAACTGCTATTAGTTTAACTTGGACCGAAGAGCAAATGCATGAGAAAGGTGCTAAATTCTTGGCTGTTTTGAAAGCATCTCTTTCTTAAAGTTCAAATATGTCATTAGGCCAGTCATTACAACAAAGACAATTACAGAGGCTGTCTCCTCAACAAATTCAGTTGATGAAGTTGTTGCAGATACCTAGTGCTCAAATTGAACAAAGAGTTAAAGAAGAATTAGAAGAAAATCCAGCATTAGAAATGAATATGGATTTGTTGGATGGCGATGCATCAACTGCTTCTGAAGAAATGAAGGATGAATTATTGCAAGGCACACAGGAAGACGAAGAAGCTGTGCCGGTTGATGAATACGAAATGAGCAATGAGGAACTTAGTGAATATAATTACGACGACGATGGTGACATTGCCGATTACAAAACCAAGGACGATTATTATCCAGAGTTAGATGACGACAAAGTGATTCCGATTAAAGCGGAATTAAGTCTACATGAAATATTAATGGATCAGTTAAGTATGTTGGCTTTGGCCGAGGATGAATATAAAATTGCAGAACAAATCATTGGAAGTTTGGATGACGATGGTTATTTAAGAAGGGCTTTGCAATCTATTGCCGATGATTTGGCTTTTAAACAAGGCATGTGGGTGGAAGAAAAAACAATAGAAATAGTATTGCATAAAATACATGCATTTGATCCTGCAGGCATTGCTGCTAGAAATTTGCAAGAATGTTTATTGCTTCAATTAAAAAGAAAATTATCTTCCGACGATATAGAAAGAAAAGATGATAATAAGGAAGCGCTTCATTTAGCTGTTCAAGTATTAGAAAAATATTTCGAAGAATTCACGCGCAAGCATTATGCACAAATTCAAAAAAGCCTGCACTTGAGTGATGTTGATATGAAGGAAGTGTTGCATCAGATTATTACGCTCAATCCTAAGCCAGGGGCAGAAGCGGGGCATATGAATGACGCGGAAATGTATATCATTCCAGACTTTACAGTACTTATTAATAATGGCAAATTAGAACTTACCTTAAATAGTCGTAACGCGCCACCTCTTGTAATTAGTGATGATTACAAATTAATGCTTAAGGAATATGAGCGTGGTCAAAAACAGGACAAGGCTCAAAAAGAGGCTGTCTTTTTTATAAAGCAAAAGATTGATTCCGCTAAATGGTTTATTGAAATGATCTTACAAAGGCAGCACACATTGTTAATGACAATGCGCGCCATATTGGTACATCAGGAGGCTTTTTTCTTAAGTGGGGATACTACGCAGTTAAGACCAATGATTTTAAAAGATATTGCAGAAAAAACATCCTTAGATGTTTCAACTGTAAGTAGAGTAGCAAACAGCAAATACGTGCAAACCGAATTTGGCACTTACTTATTAAAATACTTTTTCAGTGAATCCCTAACAACAGATTCTGGAGAGGAAGTAAGCACTAAGGAAGTAAAAGCCATTTTGGGTGAGCTAATTCAGCAAGAGGACAAGCATAAGCCATTAAGTGATGACGAGCTTACTGACCAACTGCAAGAAAAGGGATACAATATCGCAAGACGAACAGTAGCAAAATACAGAGAGCAATTAAACATACCTGTAGCAAGACTTCGAAAAGAATTATAGTAATTATAAAATATACATGGAAAATAACACACCCAAACCACTACGCTTTACTGCGCAACTAGTTTCCTATCTTTTCCATCCATTATTTATACCTACTTTTTTTATGCTCTATTTAATAAGAGTTATTCCTTATGAATTTGTTGGTATCACCGAATGGCAATTACAGTTAAGGGTATTTAGTGTATTTTGGTTGACTGCTTTTTTTCCAGCTTTTGCAGTGTTTTTATTATGGAGGTTAAAGTTTAGTGAAAGCATTTTTTTAAGAACACAAAAAGAACGCATCATTCCATATGTAATTACTATGTTTTTTTATTGGTGGATGTATTATTTAAGTCGCAATTTTCATGATCAGCCATTAGCTTTAAAATTCTTTTATTTTGGAATTTTTATTGCCACATCCTTGGGGCTTATTATTAATAATTTTATAAAAGTAAGTTTACATGCTATTGGCATTAGTGGTTTGTTAACTGCTGTGATATTAGTAAGCTTTATTTATCCAATTAACAATGTTATATGGATAGCTTTTGCGGCTTTGCTAGCTGCAGTGGTGGTTAGTGCGCGCATGATTGTTAGTGATCATACCAAGCAAGAATTGATAATTGGCTTTGCAATAGGCATACTTACGCAAGTAATAGCTTATTTTTGGGTCCTGTAATTAAATCCTATAAGTATGTGGTATCGTTTAGGTCAAAAAATTGTTAAGCATAAAGTTGCTAGCTTGGTTGTATTGGCCTTAGCAACATTGGTAATGGGATATTTTGCAGCACAGGTTAAATTAAGTTATGAGTTTACAAAAGCAATTCCCGAGGACAATCCTAAGTTTACGATTTATAAAAACTTTGTAAAAAAATTTGGGGTTGACGGCACAACCATGGTTGTTGGATTTCAAACAGATAGTCTTTATACACCAGTAATATTTAATAAAGTTGTTGAGCTGCATCAAGCTATTAAAAGTATACCTGGTGTGACCGATGTATTAAGTGTTCCGTTTGCTTATAATTTAACTAAGGATACCATTAATACTAAGTTTACTGCACACAAAGTGTTTGAGCCACCCTATACGACAGATAGTATTTTGCAATTACACAAAGCAGAGTTTGAACACCTTCCTTTTTATAAAAATTTATTATACAATCCAGATAGCCACGCATATATAATGGCTATAAGTTTTGTTCCTGATTCTATTAATAGTGGAGCACGCTCTCATATTATAGCTGCATTAAATACAAAATTGGATGCATTTACAAAATCTACTCAATTGAAATTGCATGTTAGTGGATTGCCTTATATCAGAACCATATTAGCGGATCGTATTAAAAAAGAGATGCTTTGGTTTTTGATTGGGTCACTGGTATTGTGCGCTATTACGTTGCTTTTGTTTTTCAGATCTTTTTCTGCAATGCTAATGAGCTTGGCAGTTGTAGCAATGGGTGTAATATGGAGTTTCGGTACTATGGTATTGTTAGGGCAAAAAATCACATTGCTTACAGCACTAATACCACCATTAATTGTGGTTATAGGAATTCCAAACTGCATCTATTTCCTTAATAAATACCATACTTCATATAAAGAAACACAGGACAAGGAAAAAGCTATTGTAAATATGGTAGGCAGAATGGGGATTGTTACTTTGTTTTGCAATATCACGGCAGCAATTGGTTTTTTTGTATTTGCATTTACAAAAAGTCCTTTGTTAAAAGAATTTGGTTGGGTGTCTGGATTAAATATCATGGCATTGTTTTTTATTAGCTTGTTTTTTATACCTCCTGTATTAACATACTTGCAGGAGCCACAGCCTAATCATGTGAAGTATTTAGACAATGCCTTTTTAGATAAAGTATTAGTTCAAATTGAACGTTGGACCTTTCAACATACTAAATGGGTATTTGGTATTACAATAGTGTTGGTTATGGTCTCGGCTTTTGGATTGGCACGTATTAAGAAAGAAGCCTTTATTGTAGATGATTTACCTAAGAAGGATAAATTGTATACGGACCTTAAGTGGTTTGAAAAAGAGGGTGGTGGTGTGATGCCAATGGAAATAATTGTGGATACCAAAAAGAAGAATGGGTTAATTAGAAGCATTCATCCATTAGAAGATATAGAAAGTTTGCACGAATTTTTAAGAGCACAACCAGAATTAGGGAAACCTATTGGATTGGTTGAAGGGATTAAGTTTGCAAAGCAAACATTTTATGATGGAGACAGTATGGCGTATACTATACCGTCAGGAACTGAAATGGCATTTATCGCCCCTTATTTAAAATTAGGTACTGGAGCAAACGCAAATACCAATACAAGTAGTCCTACACAATTGTTAAGTAAATTTATTGATATAGACAAAAGAGCTACAAGGGTAAGTGTGAATATGAAGGATATTGGAAGTGCACAATTACCTAGTTTCTTAGCAAGAGTAGATAGTGCTACAAAAGCCATATTTGACTCAAGTAAGTACGATATTCAAATAACTGGAAGTAGTGTGACTTTTTTAGAAGGAAGTAATTTTATTATAAAAGGGCTGAGTGAATCTATTTTTTGGGCATTCTTATTAATAGCCATTTGTATGATTTTCTTATTTAGATCCTTTCCAATTTTAATGTGTTCATTAATTCCCAATATTGTTCCTTTACTCATAACTGCTGGAGTAATGGGCTGGGTAGGCATTTCTCTGAAACCATCTACTGTATTGGTGTTTAGTGTTGCATTGGGTATTGCTATTGATGTAACTATTCGTTTTTTGGTGAATTACAAACAAGAGCTGCCGCATTTAAATAATCAGGTGGATAAGACATTAATACAAACTATTAAGCATACTGGAATAAGTATTATATATACTTCCTTAGTATTAGTGGCAGGATTTGTTATATTTTGTTTTAGTGATTTTGGTGGCACCAAGGCCCTTGGCTGGTTAACATCTTTAACCTTAGTAGTAAGTACTTTAACCAACCTTATTTTATTGCCAGCCTTAATTAAAACCTTTATAAAACAAAAATAGCTTTGAACGGATCAAAGCTATTTTAAAGTAATTTAATGAAGTGCACTAGTGCAATAGGCTAGCAAGCGTGTCTTGTAAAGCTTGTCCTCTTAACTCTTTTGCTATAATATTACCATTAGGGTCTAATAATACATTAAAAGGAATTCCCTCAATTTGGTAGGTACTTACAACTGTGCTTTCCCATTTTTTCAAATCACTAATATGTTGCCAGTTTAGTTTATCAGCTTTTATAGCTTCTAACCAATTTTCTTTTTGATCATCTAGTGATACACCTAACACTGTAAAGTTTTTCTTTTTAAATTTTTCAAATGCTGCTACTACGTTTGGATTTTCTGCACGACAAGGACCACACCAGCTTGCCCAAAAATCTACCAATACATATTTTCCTTTTAAACTGCTAAGGGTAACTAACTTACCTGTAGGGTCATTTAGTGCGATTTCGGGAGCGGCTTGACCAATTGATAAAGCAGTAGTTTTTGTATTCGCATTAACCTGTGCATTTAACATTGTAGAAAATTGAATAAGGGGTTCTGCTTTTGTTTTTTCGGCTGCTGCTTTTGCTAAAGCCAATACCTGTGCGGTTTCCATAGATCTTAAGCTTAAGCCTAAAACATAGTAAATCATTGCAGGACTGGTGCTGGTAGTTAATGCATTTTGTACAAATTTGTTTAAGTCCTCAATTTTTTCAACTCTTTGTTTTTGAAGAAAGTTAATGGTACTATCTTTTGCATTTTGTTTTTGTAAAAGATCTAGACTATATAAGGTGGCAAAAATAGAAGAATCTTTTTTGCGGTATTCTTTTAAAAAGTCTACAAGCATCTCTGTGTTCTTTGATCCTTTTGCAGTGTAGGAATGATAATCTTTTACATCAGCATTTATTTGGATATTCTTTTCATCATTAATAAAAATAACCTCTAAGTCTTTTTCAGTTGCTAATCGGTATAATCCTTCTTCCTTTGCAATAAAGTCAAAACTGTATTTTCCTTTTTCATCTAGGGTAACAGAATCAAGTGTTATAATTGGTTTGCCACCAAAAGGCACTTCTTGCAATAATAATTTTTGACTAGCGGCATTTTGTATGGTTCCAGCCACATTAAATCTTGACGCTCCATTCTTGCCTTTACATCCTGCTAGTGTAAATAGTACAATGGAAACGATTGCTAATAAATTTCTTAAATACATGTATAATATGTTTGTAGTGATTTGTATTGATCTATTTTGATAATTGAGCTTCTAGTAATTGAGTAACAACTTTTGGATCGGCCTTGCCCTTGCTTATTTTTTTTACCTCCCCAACAAATAATCCAATTAATCCCTTTTTACCTTTTTTATATTCAGCAACTTTCTCGGGATTAGCTGCCAGTACTTGTTCCACCCATCCATTTATTTCATCCGCAGAGTTGGTTTGTAATAAATTATTTTCTTGCGCAAATTTATTAGGGGATTGCGGATTTTGCATGATTCCCTTAAATACTTTACTTGATGCTACAGAAAAATTTAATTGCCCTGATTCAACTAATTCAAGCAATTCAACTAAATAAGGAATTGCATTTTCTAATGTTGTGTAGTTACTATGTGTTTCGTGTAAATATTCTCTAATTGGGCCTGTAATCCAGTTGGCTGCTGCTTTATAGTGTTTGGTTTGTTTAGTCCAAGCAATGTAAAAATCTGCTTCGTCCTTATGTTCGCACAATTGGTCAATGTCATAGTCGGGTAATCCATACTTGGTTTTCCATTCAACTTTCAATTGATTTGGCAATGCTGGAAGTGAAGCGCTAATACTATCTATATAAGCTGGTGTTAAATGAAATGGCGCTAAATCAGGATCAGGGAAATACCTATAATCATTTGCATCTTCCTTATCTCTAATTGAAAAGGTAGTATCGTTGCTTGCGTCAAAGCTTCGTGTTTGTTGAATAATGGTTCCACCCGTTTCTTTTAAGTGGATTAATCTTTCAATTTCGAATTCAATTGCTTTTTTAATATTACGGATGGAGTTCAAATTTTTTACTTCCACCTTAGTTCCTAAAGTAGTTTCTCCTTTTAATCTCACAGATACGTTAGCGTCACATCTTAAACTGCCTTCTTCCATATTTCCGTCACAAACGCCTAGCCATCTTACCAGTTTACGCACTTCAGTAACATATAAGAAAGCGTCCTCTGCCGAATGAATACATGGCTCTGTCACCATTTCTATTAATGGTGTGCCTGCACGGTTAAGATCTATTAAGGTATCTACTGGAGAAACATCATGAATACTTTTCCCTGCATCTTCTTCTAAATGTATTCTATTTAACTGGATAGATTTTTCTCCTTCGCTTGTTTTAATAATTACATTTCCTCCTACACAAATTGGTGTAGTATGTTGAGATATTTGGTATCCTTTTGGTAAGTCAGGATAGAAGTAATTTTTTCTTGCAAAATAATTGTCTTCTGCTATAGCACATCCACAAGCCAATCCCATTTTAATGGCATATTCAACTGCCTTAGTATTGGTTTTGGGTAAAGTGCCTGGATGGCCTAATGTAATTGGACTAACATGGGTATTGGGTTCAGCACCAAAGCTTGTTGCATCACCACAAAATAATTTACTATTTGTTGATAATTGTGCATGAATTTCTAATCCAATAACTGCCTCGTATTTTCCCATGTTTAACATCTTGCAAAAATACAAGAAAAGCCCCATTTTTGAGCTTCATATATTAAGCATAAAAATGCCCTCTATAGTTATTAGAGGGCATTCAATGAGATATAAAACTATAAAATAGGGACTATAGGTCGGCTGTTTTTAATTTTTTAGGTATTTTGACTTCAATCTTCTTTTTCTCTCCATTGCGTTGAATGGTAAATTTTAATACTTGACCTTCTTGTAAGTATCCCCATTTTAAATCGGATACATCACTCACTTTATTTTCATCAAATTGTGTGATGATGTCATTTGTTTTTAAACCTGCTTTTTCGGCAGGAGATCCTACAGTTACGTTTTTAATTTTAACACCCTCTCCTGATTCTATGTCTTCTATAGAAATTCCTAATTTTGGTTTTTTATTATTTCGATTAATGATGCCATCCAATTCAGGCATTGAAGGCATTTCAAAATTGAAATTTTTATCAGGTGAGATTCTAAATCCGCGGCGTAAGTTATTTGGTAATTGACCATTTGGTATTGCAAAACTAAAATTACCTTGTATATTAGTTGCCTTATTTTTTTCTAGTAAAGCAGTAGTTTTTAATTCTTTCCCTTCGCGTTGATAAGTAATGGTAATTTTGTCTTCTGGTTTATAAGCACCCACAGCTTCATATAATGCTTTAGGGCCATCAATTGCTTTGTCATTTACTTTTGTTATCACATCACCTTCTTTTAAACCTGCTTTTTTTGCTGGACTTCCCTCGCTAACTGTATTGATTTTAGCGCCTGTCTTAGTTGATTCAGTAATAACACCTAGGAATGCCGCATTTGTTGGTGGAGGAGGAGGGGCCATCATATCTAATATATCATCGCTTCCTTCTTCCATCTCATTGGGATCATTTTCGACTATTGTTTCTTCAATAGTCATTTCTTGATTGCCCTTTCCTTTATCTCTAATTGTTGTCATACTGCGAGACTTACCCGTCATTTTTAATCTAGGATCGTTCTTATCTGCAGGCTTGCCATTAATTGTAATTTTGTCCCCATCAATAACTATTGAAAGAACGGAAGTATCAACAGTTGTTACATATCCTTTTTTCTTGGATGTAATTTCAACTACACCTTTGGCACCTTTAACACCGTATTTTTTCTTAGCCATTTCACCTTTCAAAACATTAATTGATTCGATATTGTCGGGAGAAATATCATTCATGTTTTTTGAACTAATCACTCCGTCCAAAACCAATAAAGGTTTTTCAGCACTGTCTTTGGCATTTTTTTTAATAATAACTACCTCTTGTGCATTTACTGAAACATTTAGTAGCATCATAATTGCAAGACCCATTATATACTTTCTCATATTGTTGCGTTTTGTACGAAATAATTTGTAGGTCAAAAATAAGTAAATATTTTAACTACGAAACAATTCGGAATTGTTAAATATTCTTAAAATTATAAATAAAAAGTCCTTAGTGGTTTTTTCACTAAGGACTTGATTTTCAATTATTTGTTTATATAAATGGTGGAATTATCCCTTTTAAAGCATTGCCTCAACTACTTCAATTACTTTATTTAATTGGGTAGCGTCCTGCCCACCAGCCGATGCTAATGTTTTTTGACCACCACCACCACCTTTAATAAATGGTGCAATTTTCTCTTTAATAATTTGAGGAGCCTGCCAACCTTTTTCTTGCACTAAGCTTTCACTTATAGATAAAACAACAACTGCTTTTCCGTCAATTGCATTTACTAATACAATGACAGCTTTGCTTTGGGTTGCACTTAATAATTGAGCAAGCTTTTTAAGATTGTCTGCACTATTTAATGCTACTTGAGCCCCTAAAAATGCAGTTCCGTTTTTATCAACAAACTTACTTGCGTAATCATCTACTAAGCTATTTACTAATTGCGCTTCCTTGCTTTCTAATTTTTTATTTAATTCCTTTTGGCTAGTTTGTAAATCTGAGATGGTGTCATTTAAAATAGCTACAGTTGAATGCTCATTCCATTCTGGAGCCTTAAATACAAGCGATAATTTTTCGGCAATACTTGTACATGCTTCTGTTAACTGTATAATTTGCTTGTGTAATTTTTCGTTTACTTCAGTTGTATATCTGTTAGCTGCTTCTCCTACAACTGCTTCTATTCTTCTTACACCAGCTGCTACCGATGATTCCGCTTTTAATATAAAATGCTCTATTTCTCCAGTATGCCCAACATGAGTACCACCGCATAACTCAATAGAATAAGCAGGGTCCATTACAACTACACGAACTTTGTCACCATATTTTTCGCCGAACAATGCCATTGCACCTAATGCAATTGCTTCGTCCTTACTCATTTCTTTAATAACTACAGGAACATTTTCTTTAATCTTATCATTCACCATTTGCTCAACAGCTGCAATTTCTGCATCAGTCATTTTTGCAAAATGTGAAAAGTCAAAACGTAATTGTTCTGCATTTACCAAACTTCCTTTTTGTGCCACATGATTTCCTAAAACATTCCTAAGTGCTGCATGTAATAAGTGAGTGGCAGAATGATGTACGGTTGTATTTTTTCTTTGTGTGGCGTCAACGGTTGCTTTAACCGAACTTCCAATATTTGTCGGTAAAGTATCTGTAAAGTGAATAAATAAATTATTCTCTTTTTTGGTATCTGTTACTTCTAATTTAGTACCGTCTTCAAATTCAAAAATACCTTTATCACCAACCTGACCTCCACTTTCAGCGTAAAAAGGAGTAGTTGCTAATACCCACTGATAAGCTTCTTTTCCTTTTGCTTTTACGTTTCGGTATTTAACAATTTTAGTATCCGCAAAGGTATCTGTATAACCAGTGAATTTTGTTTCTTCGTCAGTACCTACCTGAATCCAGTCGCCAGTATCAATGGCTGTAGCAGCGCGGCTTCGATCCTTTTGTTGTTGCATTTCCTTCTCAAATCCAGCTTCGTCTACATTTAATCCGTGCTCGCTTGCAATTAATCTTGTTAAGTCTACTGGGAAACCGAATGTATCAAATAATTCAAAAACCAATTTCCCTTCTATAGTTTGACCTTTTGTATGTGTCGTTGTGATATCGTCAATTCTTTTTAATCCTTTTTCTAAAGTTCTTAAAAATCCTTCCTCTTCTTCCTTAACTACTTTGCTTACAAATTCTAATTGTCCATTTAATTCAGGGAAAACATTTTCAAATTGTTTAGCTAATAATGGCATTAACTGATGAAGCAATGGTTGCTTATAATCCAAGTAAGAATAGTAATACCTAACAGCTCTTCTTAAAATTCTTCTTATTACATAACCAGCACCAGTATTTGCTGGTAATTGACCGTCTGCAATAGTAAATGCAATGGCGCGAATATGATCGGCAATAACTCTAAATGCAACAGCTTGTTTGCTATCACTAAAATCATAGGTTTGACCTGTGATTTTAGCTACTTCTTGGATGGTTCCAGTAAACACATCGGTATCGTAATTACTTGTTTTATTTTGTATCACGCGCACCAATCTTTCAAAACCCATTCCTGTGTCCACATGCTTATTAGGCAAGGCTTCTAGGCTTCCGTCTTTTTTACGATTGTATTGAATAAATACATTATTCCAAATTTCAATTACTTGAGGATGGTCTTTATTTACTAAATCTCTTCCCGGAATTTGAGCTATTTCTGATTCAGGTCGCATGTCAACATGCACTTCACTACAAGGTCCACAAGGTCCAGTGTCACCCATCTCCCAGAAATTATCTTTCTTATTTCCGAATATAATTTTTTCATCAGGCACCCATTTTTTCCACTCTTTTAATGCTTCACTTGATTGTGGTAAATTCTCGGCAGGGTCTCCCTCAAATACAGTTACATATAATCTATCTGGATTAATTTTATAAACCTTAGTCAATAATTCCCAACTCCATTCAATTGCTTCACCTTTGAAATAATCGCCAAAGCTCCAGTTGCCCAACATCTCAAACATGGTATGATGGTAAGTGTCAACACCAACTTCTTCCAAGTCATTATGCTTTCCACTTACACGTAAACATTTTTGTGTATCTGCGATTCTAGAATGTGCCGGTGTTTGATTGCCTAAAAAATAATCTTTAAACTGATTCATGCCCGCATTTGTAAAAAGTAGGGTTGGGTCATTCTTTACAACAATAGGTGCCGATGGTACTATGGCATGCCCCTTAGATGCAAAAAAATCTAAAAACTGTTGTCTTATTTCTGAACTCTTCATCATGTGACTATATTTTAGGCGTTGTTCTCCTTAAAAGCTATATTTGTAAGGTTTTTTAAGGTCCCCAAAGGTAAGAAACTAGAGCCGCTTTTCAAATGAAGAAAATTAAATACTTCTTTAATACACATACCCTGCGATTTGAAAAAATCGAAGTGCCTCTTAGGGTCCGATTGTTACAGTTATTTGCTTTCATAATAGCCTCTATTGTAACTGGTATTATCATCGTTATCTTAATTTTTCAGTATATAGATTCCCCTAAAGAAAAGTTGTTACGTCAACAAAATGAGTCATATAGGGAGGGTTATACAGTTTTGCAGGATCGCGTGAAGCAGTTAGAGCTTCAAATGTCCGAATTAGAGAACAGGGACAATGACGTTTATAGATCAATTTTTGAAGCAGATCCTATTCCAGATAGCGCTCGTGTGAAAGAAATGGAAGCTAAAAAAGAAGTTCGTTTAATTCAAAATGCTACTAATTCTGAATTGATTAAAAATATGATTGGGCAATTGAATAATTTAAGTTTAAGAATGGCCTATCAGACAACTTCCTTTGTGGAAATCACTAATATGGTGAAGAATAAAGAAAAATTATTGAAATCTATTCCAGCTATTCAACCAGTTAGTAATAAAAATCTAAATAGAATTGGAGGAAGTTTTGGATATCGTATTGATCCTGTATATAAAGATTTTCGTTTTCATCAAGGTTTAGACTTCACCGCACCTTCGGGAACACCAATTTATGCTACAGCCGACGGAGTAGTTCAAGCCGCTGGATTTAGTACAGATGGTTATGGAAATAAAGTGGTAATTAATCACGGATATGGTTACCAAACCTTGTATGGTCACATGGTAAAAATAAAAGCTAAACAAGGTCAATCTATAAAACGCGGTGAGGTGATTGGATACATTGGTAGTACTGGTAAAAGTACTGGACCCCACTGTCACTATGAAGTAATTAAAAGAGGAGTCAAAGTAGATCCTGTCTATTATTTTTATAATGACCTTACACCTGCTCAATTTGATCGTTTATTAAAAGCAGCTGCTAATAACAAACAAAGTTTAGACTAATCCTTTTGGGATGACTAGCTACTATGATCGGATATTATTTTCCATCCGTCTTTTGTTTTTCTAAACACCAATGTGAATACCCCATTTACATCACCAACGGTTCTTGATAAATACCATTTCCCAATTACAAAATATAAGTCAGCACTTAAGGGCTTAATACTTACAATGTCAAAATGCAATTTGCCCATATGACTGGTGTCCGGGTAATTTTTCTTGTAATTAGCAAGTGTATTTTCATATCCATAATTAGGCCCAGATTGTCCAATAAATACGAGGCTATCACTATGTATATAACCCGCCATAAAAGTGTTTAAATCGCCTTTATTCCAAGACTTGGTTTGATTGTCTAGGATGGTTTGTATCTGTTTTACGTCCTTGTTTTGTGCAAAGGAAAAATGAACCAATAAGATTGCTAGTAAAGTAAATTGTTTTTTCATAAACTATA
The DNA here is from genome assembly GCA_903819975.1 of uncultured Bacteroidota bacterium. GTDB lineage: Bacteria > Bacteroidota > Bacteroidia > Chitinophagales > Chitinophagaceae > Sediminibacterium. The sequence goes on from CAIJFI010000008.1 coordinate 162,958, forward strand.
TTTTATCTGCATTATTAAATTAGGTATCGTACTTAATTAAGTCAAAAGTTAAGTTAAATAAATAAATCTCCCTAATTTGTGCCCATGAGTTACAAGACGCATTTAAAGAAAGATGCAAAACTAGCACCCATATTAAAAGAAGACACGCACGAACTTAAGCGTCGTAAAAACACACCTATTCGATTAATAGCAAGTATCATTAGTCAACAACTAAGTACCAAGGTGGCTAAAATCATATTTGATCGCTTTTTGTCATTATATGAGGGTAAAGAACCTAGCTGTGCGCAAGTGTTAGCAACGGATCCAACTGTATTAAGAAGTATTGGCTTAAGCAATTCTAAGGTGGCGTATGTTCAAAATGTAGCACAGTTTTTTGTTGACCAAAAACTTACCGATAAGCAATTGTATGCCATGGAGCCCGAAGAAGTGATTGAGTTATTGACTAAAATTAAAGGAGTAGGTAGGTGGACAGTGGAAATGCTTCTCATGTTTAGCTTAGGCCATGAAAACGTTTTTGCTGTAGATGATTTAGGTATACAGCAAGCTATGATTAGACTTTATAATATTAAGTATACTACCAAAAAGGAACTTCATATTAAAATGATTAAAAAGTCTATGACTTGGGCACCTTATAAAACCTTTGCATGTTTGCATTTATGGAAATGGAAAGATACTAAAGCGCCAGTGTAATAATTAAGTGAATATTCTTTAAGCGGAATTTCGAGCAGCGTTAATGATACCAAACATGGTTCTTGTTAAGAGTTTTTCGTAGGAAGCTTTTAATTGAGGATCAATACTTGACTCCTGTACTCTACATAAAGCATATTGCTGAACAGTTAGTAATGGCAATACAATACGATCTCTTAATAAAATAGAATGCTTTGCTACTGTATCATTCTCCATTAAGCTCTTGGTATTGCTTAACTCTAGATACAATTGTGTTGTTAGTTTAAATTCTTCTTTTATTATATTCCAAATATCGCTGTATTCAGCATCGTTGTCAATGTATTTGGTAATAGCAAAACTAGACTTAACCATACTCATCATACTATTGTCAACCAAGGTTTTAAAGAAACCTATATTATTAAATAAAGATTGTACTTCCTTCCACATGCCCTTTTCCTTTAACACTTGTAATGCGGTACCAACACCGAAGAAGCCTGGCACATTTTGTTTTAATTGACTCCAACTACCCACAAAAGGGATGGCACGTAAGTCTTCAAACTTTAAGGTATTGCCAGCGCCTCTTTTTGCTGGACGGCTAGCGATATTACTTTTGCTATAATAATTTAAAGGACTAAATTTTTGCAAATAGGGAAGGAAAAGAGGATGTTCTTTTAATTGTTGGTATGATTGATAGCTAATACTTCCAAGTTCCTCAAGTACAATCCTATCTTGTTGTGATAATTGCAATTTGGTATCTGCAAATAACTCATGACTTACACCTGCACTTAATAATTGTTCTAAATTAAATTGAGATGAATTAATGGTTCCAAAATTAGATGTAATTGTTTGCCCTTGAATAGTTAATTGAATTTCCTCGTTTTCAATTTGATTGCCCATTGATGCATAAAACTGATGTGTTTTACCACCACCTCTACTTGGAGGTCCGCCACGTCCATCAAAAAACTTAACTATGACATTATGCTTTCTAGAAATATTAGTTAATACTTCCTTGGATTTATAAATACTCCAGTTGGCTTGTAAGTAACCACCATCCTTGGTTCCGTCGCTAAAACCCAACATAATTGGTTGTTGCATTTTGCGTTTAGCCAAATGTCCTGCGTATACTGGAAGATTATATAAGCGACTCATTATTTCCTCGGATGCTCCCAAATCGTCAATTGTTTCAAACAAAGGAACAATGTCTACATTAGATAAATTTTCATCCCAACCACAAAGTCTAAACAATGCGTATAATTCCATTACGTTTACGTCCGTTTGGCAATTGCTAATTACATATCTATGACAACCTGAAATACCATTCATCTTTTGAACTTGAGTAATAGCGTAAATACTTTCTATAGTATCCTTGGTAATAGTCTCAGTAAAAATGGAAGGATCCACGGTATCTTTTAGCTGAATTAAACAAACAATCTGTTCGTCGGCATTTAATTGTGTGTAGTGCTCAGGCAAGTATTCTTTGCCAGTTGTTTCTTTAATTTTTTTATTGATATCTAATAATACCTGACGATGTATGCGGCTGTCTTGTCTAATATCTAAGGAAGCAAAATGAGTTCCAAAAATTCTCACTTTATTTAACAAGCTATCTAATCTTGATAAATGCAATGAATGGTACTCGTCTTTTATTTTTGTTCTAATTGTTGTTAGGCATTCAATTATTTCCTCGACTGTAATGGGTTTACTTTGATCAGGTCTAAATACGTTTTCGTATAAACTTGCTTCCAATGAACTCAGTAATACATCTACACCTGCAAAAGTTAATTTCCTCTTAAGTTTTCTTACGTCTCTATAATAACAAACAATAATACTACTTCTTAATGCCTGTGCGACTTTGATCGTAGTAGCTGCATTTACAAATGGATTACCATCTCTGTCTCCGCCTGGCCAAAATCCTAATTCAATAAACGGATTATCGTTATCAAAATCATTATCAAACACATCATTTACTATGGTGTTATAAATATTACCAATAGAAGTATAAAATATGTTTTCTAAATACCACATTAAATTCAAGGCTTCGTCCGTAGGAGTAGGTTGCTTCTTGTTAAAGAATGGAGTTAATCCTAATTGTTGAATAAAATGATTAATAGTATTGTAGTCGTTCTTGGCAATAGCATCACCCATATCATGAATAATACCCAATACGTTAGAAGGATAAAATTGAGTTGGATGGGCGGTAAGTACAATGCGTACTTTAAAATCTTTTAATTTATTTTTTAGCGCCTGCATCTTCCCAGTAAAAGAGGCTTCTCTTATAAGTGCTTTAATACTTCCAGAACCTTCCATGTCATTAACACTTGTAAAAGCAGCATCTTCAATTGCATCAAATAATACCACCTGTCTCTCCATGTATTGTACATACTTAAACAAGTGATCTATTTTTTCTGTTTCACTATCAACTTCGGTTTGACGATTAAAAAAGTAATCAATAATTTCTACAGGAGATTTCCCTTTTGAATAACCTTCTTCGCATGTTTGCAACATGATTGGCAATAAGGCCCCTACATTAGCAATCCCTGAATAGGGAAGTGCAGCGAACAGACTATTATATATAATGTACTTATCGGATACATTACGTCTAAATTGTCCTGAATAATTATTGATTGAGCTTGCCATGATTGTAGACTAAAGATACTACAAAATTACAGAAGCTGCTATGAAACCCTTGCCCCTATTGATTCCTAATGAATGTTTGTTTTAAATTGATAGACTAGGTAAGTAGGTAGGATACTGAATATCATGGTAAAATGCAAATGTCCATTGTGCTTTAGTGCCTTGTTCCCACCAAAGTTGTCTCCATTCCATTGCAGCTTTTCCATCCATATCATACTTTGCAATGAACTTAGATTTCATTTGTTGAAGCTGAGGTGCTACGTCACCGCCAAAGAAAAATGTAGTACCCTCTTCTTTAACCCATGCAACCTGATGGTATAAACTGTGTCCAGCAGTTAATTTATAATGTATCAAATTATCTATTATGCCTTCGTCTTCCGTAAGCCAAACCACGCCACTAAATTCTTCTAACATATCTACTTGCTCCGCCAAGTATGAAGGACTTGTTCCACTGATTGCTAATTCGTATTCCCTTTTTTGAACATAATATTTAGCATAAGGGAAACTAATAAATCGCTCTTGATAAGTGGGATGGATATAACTAATTCCGCCTGCATGATCCTTATGTAAATGACTCATAAATACCTTTGTGACAGAAGATGGATCTATTCCATTTTTCATTAGGTTGTCATGTAATTGCAAAATGCCTGAATTAGTTAAATAGCCTAATCCTGTATCAAATAAAATAATATCATGCTCGGTAACGACTACAAAGGGTTGTATCTCTACTAGTAAACTTCCTTTGGGACGATGTTGTAAATTTTCGGTTGAGGTATCAAAAGGCACAAACACTTTGGTTTGATCAATAGTAAAACTGCCTTCGGATAAAGGGTAAATGCGCATAAAATTAAATTAACGTAATACCATTTGTCTGTCTGCATCTAATCTTAATAAGATAAATACAAGTACTGTGAAAGTTAATAAGGATGACCCGCCATAACTTATAAGAGGTAGCGGAATTCCAACCACAGGAAAGAGTCCAATGGTCATGCTTATATTAACAGCAATATGAAAAAAGAAAATACCCACTACACTATATGCGTATACCCTCGAGAAAGTACTTCTTTGTCTTTCGGCAATACGGATTAGTCTAAATAAGAAAAATAAATATAATCCTAAGAAAGTAGCTGTACCTACAAATCCAAAGGCTTCTCCCAATGAGGTGAATATAAAATCGGTATTCTGTTCAGGGACATATTTACCTCTTGTTTGCGTACCCTTTAAAAATCCTCTTCCTAGGAAACCGCCCGAACCAATGGCAATTTTACTTTGTTTAACATTATAATCATCTGGTTTCTTTCCGTGTGTTTTTCCCGAAGCTGAAGCCGATTTTTTATTTTGACCACAATCATATTCTTTACCAACCATGCTATAGATACGAGTACTTTGATAGCACTCAAATACATTATTAAAGATATAAGGTACAGCATAACGAATAGTGCCAAAACATACAGCCCAAATACCTATGATCACTATTATATTGTTTTTATTGCGTTTAAATCGCTTAATCATACTTAAAATGATTACAGCGGCTATAACAGTTAATATGATTGCCAAGATGGTTGGGTCTAATAATAAGGTTGCAATTACCAATATGGCAAAAGAAAGCACTACAATTAATATAACAGGAGGTAAACCTTCGCGATACATTGCAAATATAAATGCGCTATACACTAATGCTAAACCCATTTCGTGTTGCATTATTGAAAGTATGGCTGGTAGTGAAATCATGGCGCCAGCAATAAGATGTGACTTTAACTTTGTAAAATCGGTATCTGGTTTGGATATGAATTTTGCCAAAATTAATGCTGTGAATATTTTACACAATTCTGCAGGTTGCAAATTAAATCCGCCTGCAATTGGTATCCAGCTTTTTGATCCATTAATATTTTTGCCAAGCACAAATGTGGCGAGCATTAAAACTATTCCTACGCCATAGGATATATTTGCTAATGCTGTAAACACTTTGCTGTCCATTAATAAAATAAAGATGCCAACAAATCCACAAAATATAGCAAAGTAAATTTGTTTGCTATAACTATTCTTACCGGCAATTAAGGAATTACTCCAGTTGCTATTAGGATTGTACTCCACCATAAATATGCATAAGATACCAATAGCTACCATTGCAAAATAAAGAATGATAACAGCCAAATCGGTACCCTTAGAAAAATTATTTTGATTAGGTGTGTTTGACATGTTTAACTTTTATTGTCTTTTTTTTCTTATTAAGGAGTGCTGCACTATCTTTTCTAATCACATTGGGTGTAGGTACTGGAGGTGTTGTTGCCTTCTTAATACTAGTATCAACAGTTTTTTTAATGGTATCAATTTGCTTAACAGGTTTGGGATTATTTTCAGGAAGCATTTCCATATCCCAAACATCTCCCAATTCATCGTTGTTGTACTCGATAGGGGCTAGATGATCTGTTTTATTATTTCTCACATACCAGTCTTTGAGTGCTTGTGGCAATAAATCTACTTTTGATAAATTATCTGCTTTTAATTGACTCTCTTTTGTAAGGGTGTCATTTAAATATTTTTCCATCATTAACCCAGCTATTGGACCTGCCCATGTTGCACCAAAACCAGCGTTTTCAACAATTACCGCTACTGCAATTTTAGGATTGTCTTTTGGTGCAAAACAAACAAATAAGGAGTGATTTTTCCCGTGTGGGTTTTGTGCGGTACCTGTTTTAGCGCAATATTCTATTCCAGGAACTTTAATACCTGCAGCTGTACCAATTATTGTTACATCGTGCATTCCTTCCTTAATAATCTTAAATATGTCACCAGAAATTTTAGTCACTTCTTGCTTAGCTCTGAATTTTGCTAACACTACTTTGTCATCTTCATCTTCGTCTTCAATGCTATCTACAAAATGGGGTGTGTAATAATAACCTTCATTTGCGATTAGTGCCATTGAATTGGCTAATTGCAAAGGGGTAGCGGTCATTCTATCTTGACCAATACCCAAGGTTAACATATAACAGCTATTCCAATATTTAGGATTGCCAAAGTCCTTATTGTATTGTGCAGTGTCTGGGATACTTGCTTTGTTTTCACTTGGTAAATCAATACCAAGTTTTCGGCCTAAACCAAAACTATTAACGTACTCTTTCCATTTTAAATAACCCTGTTTGGCATTATGGTATTGAGGATTGTCAATAGCCATTCTAAATACTTGTAAAAAGTATGAGTTACATGAATTGGCCAAGGCTAATTGTAAATTGGCAGCATGTCCTGCATTATGGTGCTCACACTTTCTTGGATCTCCACATGCTCCGTAGGACCCAAAACAATTATAACCATAACTTGGCGTAATTAAACCCTCGTCTAATGCAATTAATGCACCTAATGGTTTGAATGTAGAACCGGGTGGGTATTGTCCTTTAATAGCACGATTATAGATTGGTCGTGCAGTATCCAATAATAGTCGGCCAATTGTTTTTCTTCTTTGATTTCCTGTTAATAAATTTGGGTTATAGCCCGGACTAGATGCCATTGCAATAACTCCTCCTGTTTTTATATTAATTGCTACAGCACTTCCCACTTTATTGGTCAATACTTTTTCTGCTAGCTGTTGTACTTCTACATCCATGCTAGTATATAAGTTTCTTCCGGCAACTGCTAGGGTATCAAATTGTCCTTTTTCAAATGCGCCTTGAATTTTTCCTTTATTATCTCTCAAATATCTTTTCACACCACGCTGACCCATTAATACATTTTCATATTGCTTTTCTAAGCCAGTCATACCAGCGTAGTCTCCCATTTCATAACCCTCTTCTTCATGCTTTTGTAAAAAGTTTACATCCACTTCGGCAACATAACCAAGTACATGTGCTGCAGTATTGTATGGGTAAGTCCTGATAGATCTTTCAGATAAAGAGAACCCAGGAAAACGATAAAGATTTTCGGTTAATTGCGCGTAGAGTTCTGGAGAAAGAAAAGGTTCGAAGATTCCCGCCTTTACTCTAGAATTTTTTACAATTACTTCAATCATTCTTTTATTAAACTCTTCCTTGTCAATTCTTAATATCGAACACAAGGCAGATGTGTCAACCCCTTTAGCTTCATTTGGTATTACAACTAAATCATAGCTAATACTATTTTCAAGTAAGGCGTGTTTTTTTCGATCGTAAATGATACCTCGGTCTGGATAAATGATTTTCCTAAAGATGGCATTGTTGTCTGCAGCCAATTTGTATTTATTAGAAATAATTTGCAATGCAATTAATTGTCCAATAATAATAACAAATACAAAGCTTATGATAATTTGTATAATACCACCCCTATTAGAATTGTACAATGCCATTTGTTATCTTTTTAGCTTACGTCGGTTCATAATAAGTTCTACTAATAAAATCAGTATAACACTCATTATTGTTGTTGCAAATACTTTTCCAATAAAGTAGCTAAAACTTCCAAACTGCAACCATTCTAATAGTACTAAATAAAAATGATGGATGAATGTAAGTAGCAAAGCATATATAAGATAGGGGCCCCAGCCCATTGTCCCAACACTTGGCTCTTTGTTTATCTCCTCCGAGGTTTCTTGTGCTAATAATAAATTAAGTATGGTTGGTCTTACATATCCAATTAAAGCAGCAGCTGCGGCATGTAATCCAGGCGTATTAGTAAAAACATCCAAGCAATAGCCAAGTAAAAATCCACTAACAGTTAGGGTAAGTCTGCTGGTTCCAAAAGGAAGCCAAAGTAAAAATATAAAATATAGATATGGTGTAATAAATTGATGCAATGGAGGCACTTCATTCAAGATGATAATTTGTATCAGCAAGAACAATACAAATCGAATGCTATTTTTTAAAATATTATTCATTGCTCGCCTCCGGTTTTTCTAATTGTTTTTGTTCTGACATCCTTCTATTCTCTACCAAGTAAATATATTCAAGATTAAAAAAGTTAGTAGAAGCCTTCACGTTTAAAGTAAGGAAATTACTTGAAGGGTCTTTTATAATGCTTATTACTTTTCCAATCATTAATTGAGAAGGGAAATTGGAAGAGTAGGGGCTTGTTAAAACAGTATCGCCAATTTTTGGCGCAGCGCTTTTTGAAATATTTTTTAAAACTAATACATTAGGGTCCGCGCCATCCCATTCAATGCTACCTGCAACCCTATCTCTTTTAAGCATGGCGCTCACCTTGCTGTTTCGGTGCAACAAGCTCATTATTTTACTATAATTGTCATTTACTTCTACCACAACACCCACAATGCTTCCGTCAGGACTAATTGCAGCCATATCTTTTACGATACCTTGCTTAGTACCTCTTTCAATCCAGATATAATTTTTTTGAAGTGTAAAAGTATTACCAACTACTTTAGCAGGGTAGTAAAAAAACTTTCTAATTTTTTCTAGACTATCTCTTCTTAAAACTAAAGTACCTGCTTTTTTAGTGGTATCTATTGCAACAAAATCCTGAGCTAATTGATTTCTTAAAGCTGCGTTTTCGGCGATGAGTTTAGCATTGGTTTCTTTTAAATCAAAAAAGTAAGTCCAGCTATTATAGTATCTATTAATATTTCCAGTAACCTGATTGGACCATCCGCCAAAAAAAGCTTCATGTGATTTGCTGTATGAAGACAACATTACTAATGATACAATTTGAAGTATCAGAAAAGTAAAAAAAGTAAAGTTGTGTCTTATGAACCCAATGATATTCTTCAAGCGTGATGACTTTTATTATCTCATGATGAAAGGGAAACGTTGATAGTTTTTCAACGCAATGCCTGTACCACGTACAACGCTCTTTAATGGATCTTCTGCAACATGTACTGGTAATTTAATTTTCGCACTTAATCTTTTATCAAGACCACGCAACAATGAGCCACCACCTGTAATGTACAATCCACGACGGTAAATATCGGCAGCTAATTCCGGAGGTGTTGTTTCCAATGCCTTTAAAATTGCTTCTTCTATTTTGAAAATACTTTTATCTAACGCTTCGGCTACTTCTTGGTATGAAACCATTATCTGCTTTGGTATACCTGTTACTAAGTCTCTACCGTTAACTGGCATATCATCTGGTGGATTGTCTAAATCTTTTAAAGCAGCACCAACATGAATTTTAATTTGTTCTGCAGTACGCTCACCAATTAATAAACTATGATAACGTCTTAATGCTTCCATAATATCTGCAGTAAACTCATCACCCGCAATACGAATACTTTGATCACAAACAATACCTGCTAATGCAATTACTGTAATACCTGTTGTACCACCTCCGATATCAATAATCATATTTCCTACTGGCTCTTCAACATCAATACCAATACCTAATGCAGCAGCCATAGGTTCATGAATCATGTATACTTCTTTTGCACCTGCTTGTTCAGCACTATCACGTACAGCTCTTTTTTCTACCTCAGTAATTGAAGAAGGAATACAAATTACCATTCTCCAACTTGGCGGGAACAAAGGCTTCTTTGGATAAATCATTTTCATCAACTCACGAATCATTAATTCGGCAGCGTTAAAGTCGGCAATTACTCCGTCTTTTAATGGACGCACTGTTTTAATACTTTCATGAGTTTTTTCATGCATCAACAATGCTTTCTTACCTACACCTAAAACTTCCTTCATATTATTCCTATTTAAGGCGATAATAGATGGCTCGTTTACTACAACTTCGTCGTTGTGAATAATAAGTGTGTTTGCGGTACCCAAGTCCATTGCAATTTCTTGGGTAAAAAAGTTAAATAATCCCATTATTGGTCAGTGTTTTGATAGTTCTATTTGAATGAAGCAAAATTCACTTAAAATACTTGAACTACAAAGCTTTTTAGAAAATCAATAGGAATAATTTTTGGGAAGGACTAGGCTTTAAATTCAAAGCCAATATCTTTTCTAAAATACATGCCATCAAAATGGATCTTTGCAAGTGCTTTTTGGGCGTTATCTACAGCGTCCTGAAGCGTTGCGCCTTGAGCAGTAGTTGTTAAAACGCGCCCACCATTTGTAATAATCGTATCTTCCTTAAATCCAGTGCCAGCTTGAAATACAAGGGCGCCTGCAATTGTAGAAGCTTCGGCTAAGCCGTTAATTATAAAGCCTTTTTCGTAAGCGCCGGGGTAACCTCCACTCACTGCCATTACGGTAGCAAAAGCAGCTGCATGATATTCGATATTTACATCCTCTAAAGTGCCGTTATCGGCAGCAGCCAATAAACTTACCAAGTCGGTTTGTAATCGGGGTAGAATTACCTCAGTTTCGGGGTCTCCTAAACGACAGTTGTATTCAATAACATAGGGTTCTCCGCCACAGTTCATCAAGCCAAAAAATACGAAGCCCTTATATGTTAAATTTTCAGATTGGATGCCCTTAATTGTTGGTTTAACAATACGCTCTTCCACCTTTTTCATAAAAGTTTGATCCATAAATGGAACTGGACTTACACAGCCCATTCCGCCTGTGTTTAAGCCTGTATCGCCTTCGCCAATGCGCTTATAGTCTTTGGCATGACCAATTATTTGGTAGTTAAAACCATCAGTTAAGGCAAAAACGCTCACTTCAATTCCTTCTAAAAATTGCTCAATAACTACTTTGGAGCTTGCTTCTCCAAACTGCTTATTTTGGATCATATCCTCAAAACTAGCAAGTGCCTCTTGATGGGTAAAGGCAATAATAACACCTTTACCTGCTGCTAATCCGTCTGCTTTTAATACAATAGGTAGGCTATGTGCTTTAATATATTCAACACCTTCTGCATAATTTACATGTGTAAACTCGGCATAACTAGCTGTAGGTATAGCATGTCTTTGCATAAAATGTTTGCTAAATGCCTTACTGCCCTCTAGCTGTGCCGCTTCCTGTGATGGTCCAATTACATTTACATGTTTTGTTTCCTCGTCTTTAGCAAAGTAATCAAATATGCCATTTACCAAAGGATCTTCGGGCCCAACAACTATCATGTCTATGGCATGCTCAAGTACCAAGTTTTTCAAACCTACAAAGTCATTTATTTGAATAGCAACATTGGTTCCAATGCTTGCTGTACCTGGATTTCCGGGTGCTATAAACAACTGGTCACAGTGGTGGCTTTGAGCCATTTTCCAAGCTAAAGCGTGTTCTCTTCCCCCACTTCCAATGATTAAAATATTCATATATAAAGGTTTGCAGCACGAAAGTAAAAATTATTGAAGGGATTTTATTAATTTGGGTCAATTAAATAAACAATTGATTATGTCAACAACAGCACAGAAGCACCCAAAAGGGTTATACGTATTGTTTGCAACGGAAATGTGGGAGCGATTTAACTATTATGGCATGCGTGCTATTTTGGTATTATTCTTAACAAAGGCCTTGCTTTTTGATAAAGTATTTGCTTCTCAAGTATATGGTAGCTATACCGGACTTATCTATTTAACACCGTTATTAGGTGGTTATATCGCAGATAGATATTGGGGGAACAACCGTTCAATTATAGCAGGGGGAATAGTTATGGCAATAGGCGAGTTTGTATTGTTTTTTTGTGGCCATTTTTATGATAATGGTGCAATTGCTACTCCTCTGTTTTATACTGGTTTAGGTTGTATGATTGCGGGAAATGGCTTTTTTAAGCCTAATATTTCTAGCATGGTGGGGCAATTGTATCCAAAGGGGGATTCTAAAATTGACGCTGCTTATACTATATTTTACATGGGAATCAATACGGGTGGAGCATTGGGTCCAATTGTTTGTGGCTTGTTTGGAGACACTGGGAAAAATGGAGATTTTAAATGGGCGTTTTTTGCAGGCGGTGTTGCAATGATCTTGAGTGTTATTACTCAAATGGTATTTCAGAAAAAATATTTAGTGAATTCGGAAGGTCAGGAAATTGGGCTTGCACCTAAAGACGCTCCTAAGTTTTTTCAAAAATTACCAGTGATGGTCGGATTTTTATTTTTAATCTCATTGGTGACAATCGCATTGGTTTATATAGACATTATGGTTGTTAGTTATTTGTTTTGGTTATTACTTGCATGTATTTTATTTATTGCATTTATTATATTTTCAGATTCATCTTTAGATTTGATACAAAAGAAAAAAGTAGCTGTATTATTTACAGTCTCCTTTTTTGTAATATTTTTCTGGAGTGCATTTGAACAAGCAGGGGCTTCGCTTACTTATTTTGCTTCAGAAAATACACAGAGAAATTTAGGCTTCTTTGAAGTGCCAACAAGTTTTTTCCAGTCCTTGAATTCTATTTTTGTTGTGACCCTTGCACCATTGGTTGCTTGGATTTGGATTAAGCTTGGAAAAATAAATAAGGAACCTTCTTCGCCTTTTAAAATGGCAATGGGTTTAATGCTTTTAGCACTAGGTTATTTATGGATTGCAACGGGTGTAAATGGAGTAGGTGCTGGAATAAAAGTAAGCATGATTTGGTTAATCGGGATGTATATGATGCATACTTTTGGTGAGCTTTGCCTGTCGCCAATTGGCTTGTCTTTATTTAATAAATTAGCACCTGTTAAATTTGCTTCTTTGCTAATGGCAGTATGGTTTACAGCGAATGCATTTGCCAATAAATTAGCAGGAGTGTTTAGTGCATTGTATCCTGAAAATGGGAAAATCACTTCATTTGCTGGCTATCAAATTGGCAACCTTCATGAGTTCTTTATGTTCTTTGTATTCATGGCGGGAATCGCTTCAATTATTTTATTCTTCTTGTCTAGTAAATTAAAAAATTTAATGGAGCAGTAGTTTCATAGATATAGCTAAAAAAAGCCACGATATTATCGTGGCTTTTTTTATTAAGTGATGCAATATTTACAGCATTCCTTTTACAATTTCATCTACAACTCCTGGATCTAATAAAGTAGAAGTGTCTCCTAGATTAGCAGTTTCACCTTCGGCTACTTTTCTTAATATTCGACGCATGATTTTTCCTGATCGTGTTTTAGGTAAACCAGACACAAATTGAATTTTATCTGGTTTAGCAATTGGTCCAATAATACGTGTAACGGTTTGTAAAATATCTTTTCTAACCATATCACCTGTGCCATGTGTATCCTGACCATGTGAACCAGTATAAATCACATATGCATAAATTCCTTGACCTTTAATATCATGCGGATACCCCACAACTGCACTTTCTACCACGCCAGCGTGCATGTTAATTGCATTTTCAACTTCGGCAGTACCAATGCGGTGACCACTTACATTTAACACATCATCTACACGACCTGTGATTCTAAATTGACCTTCTTCATTTTTTAATGCTCCGTCACCTGTGAAATATAAATTATCATAGGTAGCAAAATAGTTAGTGCGGCATCTTTCATGATCACCATAAGTGGTTCTAATAGTTGCAGGCCATGGTTGTGTGATACATAAATTACCACGGTATAATCCATCTTCTTTTTCAGTAACCTCAACACCCTTATCGTCAACTAAAATGGCTTTAACACCCGGCAATGGATAAGTTGCCCAGCCTGGTTTACTTGGCGTGATGCCGGCCATATTGGAGATTAAGATTCCACCCGTTTCTGTTTGCCACCAAGTGTCTACAATTGGGCATCTTTTTTTACCAATATGCTCGTCATACCAATGCCATGCTTCTTCATTGATTGGCTCTCCAACCGTTCCTAATATTTTTAAACTACTCAAATCGTGATCTTTTACAGGTCCTAATCCAAAACCCATCAAAGAACGAATCGCTGTTGGCGCAGTATACAAAGTGTTTACTTTAAACTTGTCTACAATATCCCAAAAACGACCAGCATCTGGGAAAGTAGGAACGCCTTCAAACATTAAAGAAGTTCCGCCTGCACTTAATGGTCCGTATACAATGTAGCTATGACCAGTGATCCAGCCAATATCTGCGGTACAGAAAAAGATATCATTGGGTTGGTATTGAAATACATTTACAAAAGTATAGTTAGTGTATACCATATATCCTGCAACACTATGCACTACTCCTTTTGGCTTACCAGTAGAGCCAGAAGTATATAATATAAACAATGGGTCCTCTGCATCCATTTCAACTGGAGCGACTAATTCTAATCCCTGTGTTTCTACTTTTTTAATTTCATCTTCCCACCACACATCACGACCTTTTAACATGGAAACAGCTGTCCTTGTTCTTGTACAAACAATAACTCTTTTGATGGTTTTGTTTCCAATTAAAGCGTCGTCAATTACTCCCTTTAATGGGATATCTTTTGCGCCACGATATGCACCATCGCAGGTTATAATGAATTCTGCTTTTGCATCTTCCAAACGATCGGCGATACTTTGTGCTGAGAAACCTCCAAATATTACACTATGAATTGCACCTATTCTTGCACATGCTAATATTGCAATAGCTAATTCTGGAATCATACCCATGTATACACAAACGCGGTCGCCCTTTTGTACACCATTGTTTAATAGTACTTGTGCAAATTGACAAACCTTAAGGTGTAATTGCTTATAAGTAATAATGCGGTGATGTTCTTCCGGATCATTGGGTTCCCAAATAATTGCAGGTGTGTCACCATCTTTTTCTAAATGCCTGTCTAAACAGTTTTCGGTAATATTTAATTTACCTCCTTTAAACCATTCCACTTTTGGATCTTTAAAATTCCAATCTAAAGTTCGGTACCATTTTTTACGCCAAACAAAATTCTCTGCAATCTCTCCCCAGAAAGTTGCTGGTTCTTCAATACTCTTCTTGTAAGCAATATGATAATCTTCAATACTTTTAATTTGATAAGGATAGGACATAGCAAAAGGTATAAATTGTGTAACCAAATTTACGTTTTTCAGTTTAAATATTTAACTTGAATAATCGATTGCTAAAAAACATTATTATGAAAGGTACAAATCAGCCAAGCAAAATTGCATTTGTGATTGGCGCTTCTTCTGTTGGAACCCTAATTGAGTGGTATGACTTTTATATTTTTGGGATGCTTGCTACCATTTTGTCCAAACAATTTTTCCCTTCAGATGCAGGCACAGCAGCACTTTTAAGTACTTTGGCAATTTTTGCTGCAGGTTTTATTGTAAGGCCATTTGGTGCGTTAGTATTTGGACGACTAGGGGATTTAATTGGTAGAAAGCATACATTTTTACTGACATTAATCATAATGGGTGGTTCCACTTTTGCTATTGGTTTAGTGCCTGGTTACAAAACCATAGGTTGGCTGGCACCAATTTTAGTTTTAATCTTAAGATTGTTACAGGGTTTAGCACTTGGGGGAGAATACGGGGGGGCTGCGACTTATGTAGCAGAACATGCGCCCGAAGGTCAAAGAGGTTTTTGGACTAGTTGGATACAAACAACTGCAACATTGGGTTTGTTTTTAGCATTAGGTGTTATTATTTTAATAAGATCAAATCAAGGAGTAGAAAAATTTAGTGCAGAATGGGGTGGTTGGAGATATCCTTTTTGGGTTTCAATTTTATTGGTAGGAGTATCGGTTTTAATAAGAATGAGGATGAGCGAATCTCCGATGTTTACTAAATTAAAATCGGAAGGTAAAACATCTGCAAATCCGCTAAAAGAAAGTTTTGGGAATAAAGCTAATTTTAAAATGGTTTTACTAGCCTTGTTTGGTGCAGTAATGGGACAGGGTGTGGTTTGGTATACTGGACAGTTTTATGCACAAAGTTTTATTGAGACAGTTTGTAAAATTGATTTCATACAATCAAGAAATATAATGTTAGTTGCTATTTTAATGGCAACACCTTGCTTTGTATTGTTTGGATGGCTTAGTGATAAGTTTGGACGTAAATGGATCATGTTGTTAGGCATGTTTTTAGCGATAGTTACTTATAGGCCAATCTATAAGGAGTTTTTGAATATAACTTCTGCTAGTAATAAAACTCAAGGGATAGATACAAGCGCTACAAAAGTGGGTCCGTTAATGCCATTGTTAGATACTAAGGACAAGCATAAAATGTATATCAAACAGGTTATTGATACAGTGTATTTAGATGGGTCGGTATTTAAATATACTATTACAGATACTTTGATTGGATTTAATGATTTAGATGTTAATAGCTCTATCAATTCAATGAATCCAATGCTTGTTAAATATAAATCAATTAAGCCAAATGTCGTAGTTGAAAAAACAATGGGTAGTTCGGCAAGTTGGAATTTAATATGGTTGGTATTTATCCAAATTGTATATGTTACAATGGTGTATGGTCCAATAGCTGCATTCTTAGTTGAAATGTTTCCGACTAAAATTAGATATACCTCCATGTCGTTGCCGTATCATATTGGCAATGGAGTTTTTGGCGGGCTAGTACCATTTTTAGGAACACTAATTGTTGAATTTACAAAATCGTCCAATAATCCAAAAGGTGATGTGCTAGCTGGTTTATGGTATCCTATTGGAGTTGCAGCAGTTTGTTTAATCATTGGAACAATCTATTTGTCAAATAAAATTGACAAGGATGTCATGGACTAATTAAAATTAAAAACAAAGAATTATGAATAAGATAAAAAAATTATTGGGTTATGTATGGATGTTAATAGCGCCTACAATCATAATTTTATTAGTCATACAAGCGAAGAATAAAATCACAATAGCTACGGAAGTAACTAGGGCAAATACTATTTTACAGTGGGTAATTATTCTTTTGATCTTTACACCAATATGTGTTGGATTTTTCATATTTGGCAAGTATGCATCCGAAAATGCATATGATCATTTACCCGAATCTTCGGACGAAATAGAAGATTAGCAACCGAAAGTTTGTATTTTTGAGCATGGCATTGAATGTAATTGGACTATCAAAAAAATATGAAACGCAAACTGCAGTTGATGACCTTTCTTTTACAATTGAGAAAGGATCGGTGGTTGGCTTTCTAGGTCCAAATGGAGCCGGGAAAAGTACTACTTTAAAAATGATTGCAGGCTATTTAATACCAGATACTGGTGACGTAGTATTAAATGGAATTTCTAATATAAAAGATCCTATTGCATTCAAAAAATTAGTTGGTTATTTACCTGAGTCTAATCCATTGTATGAAGAGATGTACGTAAAAGAATATTTTTCTTTCTTGGCGTCTGTTCATGAAATAGAATCGCCCAAAAAAAGAATTAGTGAAATAATTGAAGCGACAGGATTGTCGCCAATGCAGCATAAAAAAATTAGTGAGTTATCAAAAGGGTATAAACAAAGAGTTGGAATTGCAGCTGCAATTATTCACAAGCCAGCACTTATATTATTGGACGAACCAACATCGGGGTTAGATCCAAATCAGCTTATTGAAATACGCACCCTGATTCAAAATTTAAGCAAGGATGCAATTGTTTTATTCTCAACGCATATTTTACAAGAAGTGTCGGCAATATGTTCTAATGTGATTGTTTTGCATCAGTCAAAAATGGTAGCAAATACCACCATCGACGGATTGATAAAACCATCACAACCAGCAGTGCGTGTAGTTTTTGAAGAAGATATAACTTCATATTTATCAGATTCATTTTGGGCAAACCTTTCTTACGAGCAAGCAGACAAACATGTGTTAGTAGTAAAATCGGTTGACTTATCTGGTTTGAAAAAAAATATCTTGAATTATGCCTTAGATAAAGGCTTGAATATCCAAGCATTACAGACACAAGAGGCAAGTTTAGAAGAAATCTTCAAATTGCTTACCCATTAAAAAAAATGGGTGTAAATTGCGTTCTCAAACTGAAACATTTTTTTTAGAAAATAAATCATCAAACTATGAGTTACATTGTTGAAGTAAAAGCTAGACAAATTTTAGATAGCCGCGGAAACCCTACTGTTGAGGTAGATGTATTAACAGACGAAGGCGCAATGGGCCGAGCAGCTGTTCCAAGTGGAGCAAGTACAGGTATTCATGAAGCTGTTGAATTAAAAGACAACGACAAAAAGAAATATTTAGGAAGAGGTGTGTTGAAAGCAGTTAAAAATGTAAATACTTTAATCGCAAATAGCATTGTTGGTTTTGATGTTACTGCACAAGCTGCTATTGACCAAGTAATGATTGAATTAGATGGTACTCCAAATAAAGCTAAATTAGGTGCTAATGCAATATTAGCAGTTTCAATGGCTGCTGCAAAAGCTGCTGCCGAAGAAGCTAACTTGCCTTTATATAGATACATTGGTGGAACAAATGCAAGAACATTGCCTATGCCAATGATGAACATCTTAAATGGTGGTGCACACGCAGACAACAAAATTGATTTTCAAGAGTTCATGATTATGCCAGTAGGTGCTCCATCATTTAGCGAAGGCTTACGTTGGGGTGTGGAAATTTTTCACCAATTAAAGAGCACTTTAAAGAAGAAAGGATATAGTACAAACGTTGGTGACGAAGGTGGATTTGCTCCAAACATTCAAAGCAACGAAGAAGCAATTGAAACTGTATTAGAAGCTATCCAAGCTGCAGGTTATAAAGCAGGTACTCAAATTGCAATTGCAATGGATGCTGCTAACAGCGAATTGTGGAATGCTAAGAAAAAGAAATATGTTTTCCATAAGAGCTCTGGTAAAGAAATGAGTTCTGATCAATTAGTTAAATATTGGGAATCATGGGTTAAGAAATATCCTATCGTTTCAATCGAAGATGGTATGGCAGAAGACGATTGGGCAGGTTGGAAAAATTTAACTGAAACAATTGGTTCAAAATGTCAATTAGTAGGTGACGATTTATTTGTAACAAACGTGAATCGTTTACAAACTGGTATCGACAAAAAAATCGCAAATGGTTTATTAGTAAAAGTAAACCAAATTGGTACTTTAACTGAAACGATTAATGCGGTTAGCTTAGCGCAACATAATGGTTATAACACTATCATGTCGCACAGAAGTGGTGAAACAGAAGACACGACAATTGCTGACTTAGCAGTAGCGTTAAACTGTGGTCAAATTAAGACTGGTTCTGCTTCTCGTACCGATCGTATGGCTAAATACAATCAGTTAATCCGTATCGAAGAGCAATTAGGAGAAACTGGTGTATTCCCAACAAAAGGTAAATTGAAGTTTGGTAACAAATAGTTTATCTAGCATCTCAATTTGAGATCATATTATACTGTGAATGAGCCCTCCAAAGGGGCTCATTCTTTTTTTTGAGTATTAGTAGAACTATGTTAATTTTACTGTAATTCAATTAGCATGCAAGCAATTAAAAAAATATTCCCCATCTTAATTAATCGCTACTTTTTAGTATCGGTTGGATTTGTAGTGTGGATGTTATTTTTTGATCAACGTGATTATTTTCAACAAAGAGAAAGAGCGGGTGAATTAAATAAAGTAGAAGCTGCAAAAAAATACTACAACGACGAAATTGAAAACACTAAGAAGCAGTTAAATAATTTGCAAAATAATCCAACTGCTATTGAAAAATATGCACGTGAAAGATATTTGTTAAAGCGTGATGGAGAGGAAGTTTATTTATTTGAAGACACTTCGAATCATTCGGCGCCAACTCCTGCAGAAGATAAAAAATGATAAAGAAAGAACGCTATGCAAAAGTATTGGAGTACTTCCAGACGCATATGCCTGTTGCAGAAACAGAGTTGACTTATCAAAATCCATTTGAATTATTAGTAGCTGTTATATTGTCTGCGCAGTGTACGGATAAACGCGTAAACTTAACTACGCCAGCAATTTTTAAGCAATATCCTACGCCACAAAAAATGGCTAAGGCAAGTTTTGACGATTTGTTTCCCATAATTAAAAGCATCTCTTACCCTAATAATAAAACCAAACATTTAATTGGTATGAGCCAATTATTGGTAAATGAATTTAAAGGCGAAGTACCAATGACAATTGAGGAGTTGGTAAAACTACCTGGAGTGGGTCGTAAAACAGCTAATGTAATTACTAGTGTTTGGGACAATCAGCCTAATATGGCAGTAGATACACATGTAAACAGAGTAAGCAAAAGATTGGGATTAGTGCCAATGACTGCGACAACACCATTGGCTGTTGAAAAGGACCTCATTAAAAATATACCAACGCATTTAGTACATACTGCACATCACTGGTTAATATTACATGGTCGCTATACTTGTTTGGCAAGAAGTCCAAAATGTGAAGGCTGTGGCTTGCAGGAATTTTGTAAATACTATACCAAGAATATAAAGGGATAATATTGTTTATTTAGATCGCATAAAAAAAGGGTTCCGATTTCGGAACCCTTTTTTTATTTGTATCTGTAAGATGTGCGATACTATAAGAATTGATTAATTGCTTCAGTCAATTCTTGTTTAGTAATAGGAACACCCATCATTTTGTTATAACCTTTAGCGTCTACTAAATACTTGTCACGGATAATTTTAATTAATTGACCATTGTTAATTTCTGGAATCAACACTGTTTCGAAATTCTTTAAAATATCACCTAAATTTTTAGGGAAAGGACGCATGTACTTGATGTGTGCGTGGCTAACCGATTTACCTTGTGCTTGTAAATCCATCAAAGTACTTTTAATAGTACCATAAGTAGAACCCCATCCTAATACCAATACCTTTCCTTTTTCAGCACCACTGTCAATAGTTTGTAATGGAATATAGTCTGCAATTTTATCAACTTTAGCTTCTCTCATTTTAATCATGAACTGGTGGTTCTCTGCTTCGTAGTTTACGTTACCAGTTTCATGTTGTTTTTCCAAACCACCAATACGGTGCTCTAATCCTGGAGTACCAGGAACAGCCCAAGGGCGTGCTAATTTCTCGTTACGCTTGTATGGTTTGTATTTTATTTCGTCCTCGTCTAACTTAGTTTTGAAAGTAACTTCAATTTCAGGAAGATCAGCTGCTTTAGGGAATTTCCAAGGCTCAGCACCATTTGCAATATATCCGTCACTTAATAAAATAACAGGAGTCATGTGTTGTAAAGAAATTCTTACTGCTTCAAAAGCCATTTCAAAACAATCGCTAGGTGTAGAAGCAGAAACAATAGGTATTGGAGCTTCTCCGTTACGACCATAGTATGCTTGCATCAAATCACTTTGCTCAGTTTTAGTTGGCAAACCAGTTGAAGGACCACCTCTTTGAATGTTGATAATTACCAATGGCAATTCTAGCATCATGGCAAGACCCATTGCTTCTGTCTTTAAAGCCATACCTGGTCCTGATGTAGTTGTTAAACCAATTTGACCACCATAGCTTGCGCCAATTGCAGATGCGATACCTGCAATTTCGTCCTCTGCTTGGAATGTTCTAACACCAAAGTTTTTATACTTACTTAATTCATGTAAAATATCTGTAGCCGGAGTAATAGGGTATGAGCCTAAGAATAATGGCAATTTAGATTTTTGAGAAGCAGCAACTAGACCCATTGATAAAGCTTGGTTACCCATTATACTGCGGTAAGTACCAGGTTCCATCTTAGATTTTTCAACCTTGAATCTTGTAGCGTTAAATAATTCTGCAGTTTCTCCAAAATAGTAACCTGCTTTTAATACAGCGATATTACTATTTAAGATAGATTCTTTTTTACCAAACTTCTCTTTCAAGAAAGCAATTGTTGTATCCAAGTCTCTATTGTAAATCCAATAGATAACACCTAATACAAACATATTTTTTGCACGATCTCTTTCCTTGTTTCCTAATTCAGGGAAATCTTTTAAAGCTTCACGCGTTAATTTTGTAACATCAATTTTAGTTAATTCATATCCATCTAAACTTCCATCCTCTAAGGGATTGATGCCATCAGGATAATTTGCAAGACGTAAATTTTTCACATCAAAACCATCGGTGTTAGCGATAATTTTTCCGCCTTTTTTTAGTCCTTTTAAATTTACTTTTAATGCAGCAGCATTCATTGCAACTAATACATCACATGCATCACCAGGAGTGTATACTTTATCCGAACTAAAGTGAACTTGGAATCCACTCACACCTGCAAGGGTACCAATAGGGGCTCTAATCTCTGCTGGAAAATCTGGGAAAGTTGCAAGGTCAATACCTAAGATAGCAGTATTGTTAGTGAATTGCTGTCCTGTCAATTGCATTCCATCTCCACTATCACCTGCAAATTTGATCACTACATCCTGTAAAATAACTTCGTTCTGCATATAGCTGTAATTTGACCACAAAGGTACATAGACAAGCGCCTAAATGCTTATTTTTTATTGTTTTTTTTATATTTTCTTGACTAACTTTGTCAGCTAATTACAGGCAGTATGATCATCGCCCCAATTTTCTACATTTTTACTCATCTTTTTCTTCCAATAAGCCCAGTAACTGCAATCGTTCCCATAGCTAAAACGAATGCTTCAGACTCCTTGGTTAAGTATGTTTATCTGACTTTTGACGATGGGCCATTGTTTGGCACTTCAAATTGTATTGATATTTGTACCAATCAAAAAATGCCAGTAACTTTCTTTGAAGTGGGCCGTCATCAAGCTATGTCTGCAAAATCAAAGGCTTTATATACCAGAATCTTGCAAAACGAAAGCTTGTTCGTAATTGCCAATCACAGCTATACACACGCTAATAGCAAGTATAAGTATTTTTATAGACACCCTGCAAGTGCTTTTAATGACTTTATGAAATCACAAAGCTCATTACAGGTAAAAAATAATATTATTCGTCTACCAGGAAACAGTGCATGGAATACAACAGTGCTAAAAAAGGCAAGTGGTTTGGTAAAGCCTGTGGTGCATAAATTAGACAGTGCAGGATTTAATATTATTGGATGGGATGTTGAATGGGGTTTTGATAAAAATAGAAATCCAAAAGAAATGCCGCAGGAGGTTGTGAACTTGATGGATTCTGCATTTACACATAATCATAATGCAACAAAAAATCACCTTGTTCTACTAATGCATGATCATATGTTTAGGAACCCAGCGGATTCAGCTAAATTAGTTTCATTCATTGCATTGTTGAAATCTAATCCGCATTATCAGTTCAGAAAAATCACCCAATATCCAGGGCTAATTAACGGAGGACGTTAACAATTTATTTGCAATTATTACCAATAAGTTTTTTGTATATTTATAATAGAAAAAATAATAAATATGGGAGCATTTAATACAGGGAATCCAACCCTTACTGAAAAGATTTTTGATAAAAGTTTAAACGAAACCTCAAACGCATTTGGGGTAATGAGTGTTCGTGGAACAATTAACAAATTTGGTTTTTTATTGCTAATGGTTATGGCATCTGCAATGTATGTGTGGAGCGTATATAAGCCGGAAACACAAGGCACCGCTACAACATTAATGTTAGTGGGTGCTATTGGTGGATTTGTACTTGCAATTGTAATGATGTTTAAGCCAACTTTAGCATCTTATATTGCACCTGCCTATGCTATATTAGAAGGTTTATTTATTGGAGGCATCAGTGCATTTTTTAATGCAATGTTTGCAACAAAATATCCAAATATTATTTTACATGCAGTGGGTTTAACATTGGGTGTTGCTTTATCCATGTTCTTGTTGTATAACTTTAGAATTATTAACGTAACCAACCGTTTAAGATCTATTATTATGTCTGCAACAATGGGCATTGGTTTGTTTTATCTTATTGTTTGGATCTTAGGAATGTTTGGCGTTAATATGGGCTTTGCGTTTAATGGTTCATTATTAAGTATTGGTATTAGCTTATTTATTGTAGGAATAGCTGCATTTAATTTGTTATTAGACTTTGATTCTATCGAAAAAGCTGCAGAAATGGGAGCGCCAAAATACATGGAATGGTATGGCGCCTTTGGCTTATTAGTTACATTGGTTTGGCTTTATTTAGAAATTTTGAAACTATTGAGTAAGCTAAATTCTAGAGATTAAGAATTAGCACATTAATGAATTTTAAGGCCCGAATATTTCGGGCCTTTGTTTTTGAAGAGATTTAAAAGAATATAAATCCCTTCAAAATACACGCTAATGAATTTTAAGGCCCGAATATTTCGGGCCTTTGGTGTCCATAAATATGGTAAATTTGAATCTATAAAGAAACGTGATGGAATACCAGCCAGGCAATTTAAACAATCAAGAACTTATCAATATTTATCATTCTTTGCTATTGCCTAGAATGATAGAAGAGAAAATGTTGGTATTGCTACGTCAAGGAAAAATCAGTAAATGGTTTAGTGGTATTGGTCAGGAAGCTATTTCGGTAGGAGCCACTTTAGCAATGGATAAGGACGAATGGATTATGCCTTTGCATAGAAATTTAGGTGTTTTTACTTCACGCGACATGCCATTGACCGACTTGTTCAAACAATGGCAGGGTGATATAACAGGCTATAGTAAGGCGAGAGAAAGAAGTTTCCACTTTGGATCTAAAGCACATTTTGTTTGCGGCATGATTTCACATTTGGGTCCACAATTAGCCATTGCTGATGGCGTTGCATTAGCTTATCAGCAAAGAGGTCAACAAAAATGTGCATTGGCCTTCACGGGAGATGGAGGAACTAGCGAAGGAGATTTTCATGAAGCATTAAATGTTGCAGCAGTTTGGAATTTACCTATCATTTTTATAATTGAAAATAACGGATATGGATTAAGTACACCAACTAATGAGCAATACAAATGCGAACATTTAGTGGATCGTGCTAAAGGATACGGAATAGAAGGAGTACGTATTGATGGTAATAATATTTTGGAAGTGTATAATACCATTAAGAGTGTAAGGAGTTATTGTATACAACATCAAAAACCATATTTAATTGAATGCGATACTTTCAGAATGCGCGGACATGAGGAGGCAAGTGGAATAAAATATGTGCCTAAGGAATTATTGGAAATGTGGGCCTTTAAAGATCCTATAAAAAATTATGAAGATTTTTTAGTCTCTGCTGGTATTTTGACAAATGAGATTATTGCACAAACGCATGCTACTGTAAAAGAAAAAATAGAATCTGACTTAAGGCAGGTAATGGATCCTGCTAGTTTTATTCCAAATGTACAAGCAGAATTGAATGATGTGTTTGCGTCTATTGGAGAAAACGATATTCCTGAAATAACGCAACTAGCGCAACCCGTTGTTCAACATAAACGTTTTATAGAATCTATTAGCGATGCCATGCGCGCATCTATGCATAGATATCCTGAGATGATCATAATGGGACAGGATATTGCGGAATATGGCGGCGCATTTAAAATGACCGAAGGTTTTGTAGCTGAATTTGGGAAAGGTAGAATTAGAAATACACCTATTTGTGAAAGTGCTATTGTAGGAGCAGCACTGGGATTAAGTTTGGAAGGAATTAAATCTGTGATGGAAATGCAGTTTGCTGATTTTGTTACTGTTGGTTTTAATCAGATAGTAAATAATTTAGCTAAGATTCATTATAGATGGGGACAAAATGCGGATGTAGTTGTAAGAATGCCAACAGGGGCAGGTGTGGGAGCAGGTCCTTTTCACTCACAATCTAATGAAGCATGGTTTACACATGTGCCGGGTTTAAAAGTAGTTTATCCGTCTAATCCTGCAGATGCAAAAGGTTTAATGATTGCAGCATTGGCAGATCCGAATCCAGTTTTATATTTTGAACACAAAGCAATGTATCGAAGTGTAGAAGGGGATGTGCCAGATGCTTATTATCAAGTACCCATAGGGAAAGCATTTTTTGTAAGTAAAGGAGCGGACGCAACTATTATCACTTATGGAATGGGGGTGCATTGGGCAAAAAAATATCAGGCAGAAAATGAAAATGTTTCATTAACCATATTGGACTTAAGAACCTTATCACCATTGGATTACGAGGCAATTAAAGAAGCAGTTGCTACATCAGGTAAAGTGCTAATTTTACATGAAGATAATTTAACCGGTGGAATTGGAGGAGAAATTAGTGCATGGATTGCAGAGCATTGCTTTACACAATTAGATGCACCAATAATGCGATGTGCTTCACTTGACACACCTATACCATTTAATACAGTTTTAGAAAAACAATATTTAGCCAATAGTAGGTTGCATGAAACCATGCAAAAATTATTAGCATACTAATATTAAAAAGCCTCTTAAATTTAATTAACGAGTATAACTAAGCAAGCCTACCCGTTTATGGGGTAGGCTTGAAAATAATAAAATAAAAATATAAAAGCCTCTTAAATTTAATTAACGAGTATAACTAAGCAAGCCTACCCGTTTATGGGGTAGGCTTGAAAATAATAAAATAAAAAAATAAAAGCCTCTTAAATTTTATTAAGAGGCTTTTATTTTAATTCGGGTTGTTTGCGTGATATACTCTTAAGAAGTTTCCGCCTAATACTTTTGCAATATCAGCATCTTTATAACCACGCTTAATTAAAGCTTTTGTAAATTCAGGATAATCTAATACTGTCTTTAATTGTAATGGCGCAGAATCAATACCATCAAAGTCAGAACCAAGTCCAATATGATCAATGCCAATTAGTTTTACAATATGATCAAAGTGCTGCATTAATATTTCAATATCTGGCTTAATTGCGTCAGACTCAGCTTTATATTTATTAGTAACAATTGCCATTGCATATTCAGACTGAATTCCGGTAGCTAATAAAGAATCAATTTCCACCTTGTGATTTTTTCTAAAAGCGTTATTTTTTTTATTAAAATTGCTATCTACAAATCCAGAGAAAAAGTTTAAGCTAATCACGCCACCATTTTTTCCAACTGCTAAAATTTGATCATCTTTTAAATTTCTAGAAACAGGGCAAATGGCATAAGCATTACTATGAGAAGCAATGACAGGTTTTGTTGTGGTGTGAATCGCATCCCAAAATGTAGCTTCTCCCACATGTGAAATATCTACAATAATTCCTAGTTTATTCATGCGGGCAATAATCTCTTTTCCAAATGGAGTCAATCCTTTGTGTCCAGTATATTTTGGGTCTTTTTCATCTGCATGTGAGCTCGCCCAGGTAGGAGAATTATTCCAAGTTAGGGTCATGTATCTAACGCCTCGTTTGTAAAATGTATCTAATCGGTTAATGTCACCCTCAAGCATATGTCCACCTTCTACGCCATACTGTGCTATAAACTTGCCTTGCTTAATTGCATCTTGAATTTGCTTCCAGGTCTTTGCAACCACCATTTTGTCTGGATTTCTAGCAGCTACTGCGTCAATGGTGTCCATCTCCCTCATAGCCCAAGCGTAAGGATTGACTTTCTCACCATCGCACCAAATGGAGAACAATTGATAATCCACCCCACCTTCTTTAAAACGTTTTAAATCGGAATGGTTAATTCCTTTTAAATCCTGGTCCAAACTCACTTTTTTCTCAATACAAGCAGTTACAGCATCGTTATGGGTGTCCACTAATACTGACTTAAAATGTATTGCTTGGCCTTGAGCACCAATGGATAAGGCAAGAAAAAGGGGTACTAAGTATTTCATGAGATGGGAATGTTTTAATTGACAACTAAAATAGCTATTTTTGCGCACAGAAAAACGACTATGTTAGATAAATTAGAAGCCATAAAAGCCAGATTTGACCAAGTAGGGGTGGCTTTGACCAATCCAGAGATAATCAATAACCAAACTGAGTTTGGTAAAATGAGTAAGGAGTACCGTTCCTTAGAGAAAATTGTCATTCCTTACGAGCGCTATGTGAAGGTGTTAGCGGAACATAAATTTGCAAAAGAATCTTTAAATGGAGATGACGCTGATATGCGTGAATTGGCTAAAATGGAAATGCCAGCTTTAGAAGAAGAAAAAGATACTTTAGAAAAAGACTTGACTAAATTATTGATACCAAAAGATCCTCAGGATGATAAAAATGCCATTATTGAATTGAGAGCAGGAACAGGTGGTGATGAGGCAAGTTTATTTGTGGGTGATTTATTGGGTATGTATACAAGATATTGTCAAAAGAAGGGATGGAAGGTTGCAATTGCAAGTGAGAGTGAAGGATCTGTAGGTGGATACAAGGAAGTTATTTTAGAAGTTACGGGCGAAGATGTATATGGTACAATGAAATTTGAAAGTGGAGTACATCGTGTACAGCGTGTACCAAGTACAGAAACCCAAGGACGTGTGCATACATCAGCAGCAACAGTTGCAGTAATGCCTGAAGCCGAAGAATTGGATTTTGTATTGAATCCTGCGGATGTAAAAATGGAAACTTCTCGAAGTGGTGGTGCAGGTGGACAAAACGTAAACAAAGTGGAGACCAAAGTAATGTTAACGCATATTCCAACTGGCACAGTTATTATTTGTCAAACAGAGCGTTCTCAGTTGGGTAACAGAGAGAAAGCAATGGGTATGATGCGTACAAAATTATTTGAAGAGCAAGTGCGTAAGCAAGAAGATGAAATTTCGAGACATCGTAAAACTTTGGTGAGTACGGGAGACCGTAGTGCAAAAATTAGAACCTACAACTGGCCACAGGGGCGTGTTACAGATCACCGAGTGAATGTTACTTCTTATAATTTAGATGCAGTGGTGAATGGCGAGATAGATGAATTTATTGAAGCATTACAAATGGCAGAGAACGCAGAAAAAATGTTAGTACAGAACTAATATTATTATTTCGCTAAACTTTGTTCCCATTGCCAAGCCGTAAGCATCATTTCGTCTAAGCCATATTTGCATTTCCATCCAAGTGTGTTTACCGCTTTATCATTGTTAGCATAAATCGCAACAATATCACCAGCTCTTCTTGGTCCAATTTCGTAATTCAATTGAACACCACTAACTTTTTCAAAAGCTTTGATGGCTTCTAACACTGTAATACCATTACCTGTTCCTAAATTGAAAACCTCACAAGATTTTTCGCTATTGTTTTTAATTGAATATTGTAATGCTAAAGTATGAGCATGCGCTATATCACAAACATGTATATAGTCTCTTATGCAACTTCCATCACGTGTATCATAATCGGCGCCGTGCACTTGCATGGTCGGCAATTTACCAATGGCAGTTTGTGTAATAGCAGGCACTAAATTTTGAGGACGTCCAATTGGAAGTTCACCAATAGCGGTGCTAGGATGTGCGCCCACTGGATTAAAGTATCTTAATAAAATAGTAGACAAAGGATAGGTGAAAGCAGTATCTCTTACAATGGTTTCACCCATTTGCTTGGTAGCGCCATAAGGGGAAGCTGCAGTTTGTAAAGGTGTAGATTCTGTTACAGGAATGCTATCTGGATTTCCATAAACAGTACATGATGAAGAAAATATAAAATGCTTTGCATTATATTTAACGGCCATCTGCAATAAGTGTACTAAGGAGAATAAATTATTATCGTAATAATCCAAAGGTTTTTCTACCGACTCGCCAACGGCTTTAAAAGCAGCAAAGTGAATGATGCCAATGATAGTAGGATTTTCAATAAAAATATTTTCAGTTGCTTGCTTATCAGTTAAATCAACTTTGTAGTTTTTGATTTTCTTTCCAGTTATTTGTTCAATCCCTATTAATGATTTGTCAGAGGCTCTAGATAAATTATCGGCAGAAATAACATCAAATCCGTGTTCAATTAAATCAACAATGGTATGCGCTCCAATATATCCGCACCCGCCTGTAACTAAGATAGTTTGCATTAGAAAAATTTAGAATACAAAGAAACGAAAAAACATCTACATATCTGGCTTTAAGCCTTGGTTGCCAATGTAAATCCTACAGTAGTGCCTACATTTTGTTTACTGCGTATTTGCATGGTTTCATTGTGCGCTTCCATAATATGCTTGCAAATGGCAAGTCCAAGACCGGTACCGCCAATATCTCTGCTTCTCGCATCATCGGTGCGGTAAAAGCGTTCAAATAGTCTTGGCAAGTGCTCTTCTGCAACACCTATGCCATCATCGCTAATTTCAATTAATAATTTATTGTCTTCCATTTTATAAACACTGGCAATAATCTGTCCGTCAACCTTGCCGTATTTTGCAGCATTTGAAATGATGTTTACCAATACTTGATAAATTTTATTTCTATCTGCAAAAACATGAGTAGGGGATTCACTGCCTTTTTTATAATGAAATTGAATATTTTTCTTTAGCCACTTAACACTCAAGTTGTGTACTACTTCATTAATAAGGTCTTGAATAATAAATGACGTTTTAAGAATTGGTTCTTTATTAATCTCTAAATTGGTAATAACGTCTACATCATTAAGTAAGCCAACTAAGCGTTGAACATTTGCTTGTGCTTGATTAATAAATTTATTTCCAATGATAGGATCCTCCATAGCACCATCTGCAATTAATTCCAAGTATCCTTGAATTGCAAAAATGGGTGTTTTTATTTCATGAGAAAGATTTTGTAAAAACTCTTTTCTGAAAGCTTCATTGGATTGCAATTGTTGAATTTGCTCGGTTTGCTGTGCAGCCCATTGTTCAACATCCTCTCTAACATCGTCAATGCCTTTTTGAGGAAGAATGTATTTTTGATAAGCTTCTTCTCTTTTACTTGCTTTAGTAGAAGAAATGAGCTTGTAAATAAGTTTAATTTTTCTGTAGATGAAGTATTCTAAAATACGATATACTAAAAAATAAATAACAACAAAGCAAGTAATAAAATAAGCCAATAGTATTTTCCAATCCGTAATTAAAGCAAAAACACTTAACCCAATAATGCTAGATAGCAATAATGCAGTTAAAGCAGCTAATTGTTTAGGGGATAAGTTTTTTTCTTTAAACATATACTTGGCAGTGCCTGAATATTAGTGACGAAGTTAGCTTATTCTAACTAATTAAGTAAGGACTAATAATCAAATTTGTATCCAACTCCTTTAACGGTTGTAATACATTCAATACCCAGCTTTACCCTGATTTTTCTTACATGAACATCAATGGTACGATCGCCTACAATTACATCATTACCCCATACTTGTGAAAGTATTTCATTTCTTAAAAATACTCTACCCGGTTGAGCTGCAAGTAAGAACAGAAGTTCAAATTCTTT
Source organism: uncultured Bacteroidota bacterium (assembly GCA_903819975.1). Lineage (GTDB taxonomy): Bacteria > Bacteroidota > Bacteroidia > Chitinophagales > Chitinophagaceae > Sediminibacterium. Next base: position 194,001 of record CAIJFI010000008.1, read on the forward strand.
CTTTGCTAGTACATGGGTTACACCATTTAAAATGGTTTTATATTGAGAAGGGTCAATTGTTAAGTCTCTAACTTGAATGACTTTATTGTCCGTTGCACTAGGTTGAATTCTTCGGAATAATGCCGAAATACGACTTACTAATACCTTTGGACTAATAGGCTTGTTTACAAAGTCGTCACCACCTAATTCAAGTCCTTTAATATGTGATTCTTCGTCGTTTAATGCTGTTAATAATACAATAAGTGTTTTGTCAAATTGCTTATTGCTTCTTAAATATTCGCAAACCTCAAAACCATTTCGCTTTGGCATCATGATATCCAAAATAATACAATCTGGTGTATGAATTTGCGCTTTCTCAATGGCTTCACTTCCATCCTTTGCTGAGAAAACTTCAAAACCTGCTTTTAATAAATGATAACTAATAATCTCAATGATATCAGGTTCGTCGTCAGCAATTAATATTTTTATAGGATTGGTTTCCATAACTAATGTATAGCCAAAAGTAAGCCTTAATATGCATAACCTAACAGGATGCCAAGGTTATCAAATTGTTAACTAAAAATAGATCTTTTAGGCCTCTTTTAGAATATGCAAAATATATGGATTTGCCTTTTTTTCTCTGCCCCAATTGGTTGCAGGTCCATGTCCTGAATAAATTGTCATGGTATCTGGTAAAGGGAAAATTTGCGAGCTAATACTTTTTATTAAATCTAAGGGGTTGCTGCCGGGAAGGTCGGTTCTACCTACACCATCTTTAAATATTAAATCACCCCCAATCATAAAATCCTGTTTTTCATTGTAAAAGCAAACACTACCAGGTGAATGTCCTGGTGTTACAAGTACTTTAAATTGATCAGAACCGAATTGTATGATATCATCTTGTCCGATATATTTAACTGGCCCTTTATAGGGCTCACAAGGAACGCCCCATCTTGCACCACCTTCAGGAAGGCGATCAATTACTGGTTGTTCATTAATATGAAAATGTGCAGTAAGATTATATTTTTCACTCACAAAATTATTTCCAAATACATGATCTAAATGGCAATGCGTGTTTAAAAGTAAAGTCGGAGTAAGCGCATTTGAACTTATAAATTCAGCTAATGCCTCTTGCTCATTTCTTAAATAACATCCCGGGTCCACAATAATTGCTTCTTTTTGTTCATTATATAAAATATAAGTGTTTTCTTGAAATGCGTTAAAGCAAAAAGAATGTATTGTTAACATGAAATGTATTTAATAATATGTAATTATAATTGGTTAGATAAATGCTTGCAAATGTTTTTTACAATAGCAGGGCCTTCGTAAATAAATCCGGTCCATATTTGAACCAAGCTTGCGCCTGCATCTATTTTTGCTTGTGCATCTTCGCCTTTAAAAATACCACCACTTGCAATAATGGGTAGACGATTGCCTATTCCTTTATGTAAATATTGTAATACCTGATTAGATTTTTCTAATAATGGCTGCCCACTTAATCCACCTGCACCAATAGCTGTTGCTTTTTCTAAATTTGCGGCATTCAATAAGCTACGATCCAATGTGGTATTGCTTGATACAAGACCATCTATTTTTACTTCCTGTGTAAGAGATATAATATCATCTAAAGCCGAAATTTCTAAATCGGGTGCAATTTTTAATAAAATGGGCTTGTTGTTTTTATTTAAATTTTGCAACTCGCTAAATATTTTTCTCAATGATTCTTTTTCTTGTAATTCGCGAAGTCCTGGTGTATTAGGAGAACTTACATTCACCACAAAATAATCAACCACATTCTCTAGTCCAATAAAATTGGTACAATAGTCTTTCCAAGCATCACTGTTTTCAGTCACTTTATTTTTTCCAATATTCCCACCAATAATTAATGTTGAATTTGTTTTTTCTTTTCTTGTTGTCAATCTTTTTGCAATGGCATCTACTCCGTCATTGTTAAAACCCATTCTATTAATCAATGCTTTTTGACTTGGAAGTCTAAACAATCTTGGAGTAGGATTTCCGGCTTGTGCTTTAGGTGTAACAGTGCCAATTTCTACAAATCCAAAGCCTAATAATTCCAATACATCTAAGTGCTCGGCGTTTTTATCAAAGCCTGCGCCTAATCCCACGGGGTTTGGAAAGTTTAAGCCAAATAAGTTTGTTGAAAGTTCTTTTCCTTTGTATTGGAAACTCCCTGCAAGTAATTGCTTTCCCATTGGAAGGGCAGCCGCAATATGTAAACCTTGCATGGAAACTTTATGGGCCGTTTCGGGCGGCATTAAAAACAGGGTATTTCTGATAATCGGGTACAACATGCTACAAAATTACAATGAAATATTTAGTTGCATAAACAACTGTTTATAAAAATGACTACATTTAGGGTCAAATTGAGTGTAGAACTAATAAATTCAACCTTATGCAAGAAGCTTATATAGTAGCAGGTTTTAGAACTGCCGTGACAAAGAGTAAAAAAGGGGGCTTTCGTTTTATGCGTTCAGACGAATTAGCGATTCAGGTAATTCAGGGTTTGATGAAAAGTTTACCAGCATTAGATCCGAAATTAGTAGATGATGTAATTGTGGGTAATGCGGTACCTGAAGCGGAGCAGGGTTTACAATTTGGAAGAATGATTTCGGCAAAAGCACTTGGAATTGAAGTGCCAGGAATTACTATAAATAGATATTGCGCAAGTGGATTAGAAAGTATTGCTATGGCGACTGCAAAAATTAGAACAGGAATGGCTGATTGTATTATTGCAGGTGGAACAGAATCTATGAGTTTGGTTCCTACTGCTGGTTGGAAAACAGTTCCTGCTTATTCAATTGCAGTGGAAGAGCCGGATTTTTATTTATCAATGGGATTAACTGCCGAAGCGGTTGCTAAAGAATATAATGTAAGTAGAGAAGATCAGGATGCATTTGCTTTAGCGTCGCATCAAAAAGCGAAAGCTGCAATTGATAACGGTTATTTTAAGAAAGGTATTTTACCAATTGAAATAACGGAGACTTATGTGAATGAAAAAAATAAGAAAGCTACAAAATCATATATTGTTGATACCGATGATGGTGTGCGTGCTGATACTACTGTTGAAGCATTGGCAAAATTAAAACCAGCATTTGCAGTAAAGGGTTCTGTTACTGCAGGTAATTCTTCACAAACAAGTGATGGGGCAAGTTTTGTTATTGTAATGAGTGAGAAGATGATTAATTCGCTAGGATTGAAGCCTATTGGGCGTTTAGTGAATTGTGCATCGGCAGGTGTACATCCAAGAATTATGGGTATTGGTCCTGTTGCTGCGATACCAAAAGTATTAAAGCAAGCAGGAATGAATTTAGATCAGATAGATTTAATAGAACTGAATGAAGCGTTTGCATCACAATCATTAGCTGTGATTCGTGAATTACAATTAGATACGAATAAAGTTAATATCAATGGTGGTGCCATTGCATTAGGTCATCCATTAGGTTGCACAGGTTCAAAATTAACAGTGCAAATTTTAAACGATATGGAACGCTTAAATAAAAAATATGGTATCGTGACAGCCTGTGTTGGTGGTGGTCAGGGTATTGCCGGAATAATCGAAAGATTATAGAACGCTTTAAATAACAAGTGTATAAATGGGTAAGTTTATAACCCTGTTTAAGGTGCATTCCTATTATTCGTAATCTTTGTATAGCAGATACTTTTTACGTTTTAATTTATACGCAGTTAATCCTGGCTCCCAAGATTTTCTTATTGCTGCTTCCGAATCACCTGCTTTTAATTGTTGCATTAAGGAAGCATTGCCTGCTAACTTATTAAAAAAGTAGTTGGTTGGCTCATTCACTTTTGGTGCAATAAAAAAACTATCTTTTTGCGGGAAGCTTTTATACATTTCAATAATCAATCCAAGGTCAATCTTATCCTTTGGTGGCGTTACTTTTGTAAGATCCCATCCATAACATTTTTGACCGTATAGTTTAGAAGACATTGCACCAACTCTTGGGTTGGGCGTAAAACTAAACTTTGTATTATCAATACTTGGATGTCCAATATAAGCGAAAGCATGCGCTGTGCCACGCCCTTCACTCATAACAGTACCTTCTACTAAACAAGTTGTAGGGTACCACAATATAGAAGTCATATCAGCAAGGTTAGGAGAGGGTGGGACATTTAAAGTATACATGGAATGGTGATCGTAATTTTTATTACGAATAATAGTAAGCGACCAACTTGCATTTTGTTTTGCTTTTGTTGAATCCATTTTCATCCATCCTTCTCCTCTTAATAATTGTGCATACTCTCCAATAGTCAGACCATACACAATTGGCACAGCTTGTTTTCCTACTCCACTTGTAAAAGGCGTTTCTAATATTGGCCCATCTACATAATGTCCATTTGGATTAGGACGATCTAAAATAACCAATGGCTTATTATTAGCCATTGCTGCTTCCATAAAATATTGCAAAGAATTAATGTAGGTATAAAAACGAGTTCCTACATCTTGTACATCAAATAACATAATATCAACGTCTAACAAATCATTTGCGTCTGGAGCATTTTTTTTGCCATATAAAGAAACAATTTTAATACCCGTTTTTGCATCTATTTCGTCACTTACTTTTTCGCCAGCATCAGCGGTGCCCCTAAGACCATGTTCGGGTGTAAATACTTTTTGAATTGTGATGCCCGATTTTATTAAGGTGTCAATTAAATGAGTGCTACCAACTACTGCGGTTTGATTGGTGAATAATCCTACTCTTTTATTTTTTAGCAAAGGGAAATATTCACTTGTTTGATAAGCCCCAGGTAAAATTGGTTTTTGCGCATTTAATTGTGTTGCTGAAAACAAAACAATACATAATAAAAGAATTACTTTATTCATAGTGGCTGGTTGTATCACAATTTAATAAAAAAAGCGTCTTAGTTGACGCTTTTAATTTACTGATTAGCTTAAATATTTTCCAACTATGGGCACCCTTCGTCCTACGCCAAAGGCTTTAGGTGAAATACGGATAATAGGGCAGAATTGGTTGCGTTTGTATTCGTTGGTGTTGACCATTTTTAAAGTACGGTCTACTAGCGCATCATCAAATCCCAAAGATTTAATTACCAATGGATCGGCACGTTTTTCAATGTATTGGTATAAAATCTGATCTAATATATCATACTCAGGCAAACTATCACTGTCTTTTTGATCAGGTCTTAATTCCGCACTTGGTGCTTTGTCAATAATATTTTGAGGGATGATTTCTTCGTTTCTATTAATATATCTGGCCAATGCGTAAACTTGCAACTTATAACAATCACCCAATACGCCTAAGCCTCCAGCCATATCACCATATAATGTACCATAGCCCGTTGCTAATTCGCTTTTATTAGATGTGTTTAATAATACATATCCAATTTTGTTTGCAATCGCCATTAAAATATTTCCACGTGACCTGCTTTGTATGTTTTCTTCGGCTAATGAAAATGGAAGATCTTTAAATATTGGTTTTAATGTGCTTAAGAAAGTTTCATATACATCTTTAATTGGTATGATATCATATGGGTTGTTCAAATTCTTACTTAATTGCATAGCGTCGTCTACTGAATGTTCTGTTGAATAGGGCGATGGCATTAAAATTGCATGTACATTTTCTTTTCCTAAAGCTTCGCAAGCAATTGCCAGTGTTACTGCCGAATCAATACCTCCCGAAGATCCTAGTATTGCTCGTTTAAAGCCCATCTTATTAAAATAGTCTTTCACTCCTAATACTAAAGCTTTGTATACTTGGTCAATATTTAATTCAGGGACAAGTACTGCTGGATTTAATTCTTTGTTTGGGACACGAGCAGCAGGCTCTAGGATTGGCGAATTGATAGTGCCGTCTTCATCACATTCAAATATTTGCATTGCCGATTCAAACATAGGCAGTGCGCCACATAGGTTGGCGTCTTTGTCAAAAATTAAGGATCCGCCATCAAAAACAATTTCAGTTTGACTTCCTACTGCATTACAATAGAACAATGGTTTTTTATATTTGACAACATTCGCTTTAATTGTCGCTTTTCTGTCTTCGTCATGTGTATAATCAAATGGAGAAGCACTTAAATTCAATAAAATATCGGGCGATTGGTCCATCATTTTATCCATTGGACAAATACGGTACAATGGGTTGTCACCTAAATTCCAAATATCTTCACAAATAGTAATTGCTAATTTTTTCCCTTTAAATGGAACTACTTTCCAGTCGTCCGCTGGTTCAAAATATCTATTTTCATCAAACACGTCATAAGTTGGCAAAAGTGTTTTATGAATTTCTGCTACTATTTTTTGCTCATATAAAAAGAAGGCTGCATTGTATAAGTCCTTGCCTTTTTTGTTGGGGTTGCGTGCCGGACTCCCTATTAAAACACCAATAGTATCGGCAGCAGCTTTTATCTTATCAATGCTTTCGTAGCATTTATTTATAAAATCATTGAATTCTACAAAGTCTCTTGCGGGGTAACCACATACACTCATCTCACTAAATAAAATAATATCAGCTCCTAGCTTTTTGGCTTCTTCTATTGCACATAACATCTTGTCGGTGTTTTGTTCAAAGTTGCCAATATGATAATTTTGTTGTGCTATGCAAATCTTCATGCGCCAAAGTTCGGTTTTTAAAAGAAATAAACTCGCTTTTTTTGTAATTTCACAAATGAAGTTAAAGCGATATGTTATTGTTCCTTTTGTGTTGTTTGTCCTTGCATGTGGCACTAATAGCCAAGATCCGGCAAAAAATGCCCCGGTTTTTTCATTAAAGGTAGAAAGATTTGACAGTGCGTTCTTTTCAATGGACACTGTGCGTACAAAGCAGTCAATCGCTAATTTGATAAAGCAATATCCCAATTTCGCTCCTGAATTCTTCGCTAAAATTCTTATGCTTAAAAACGTTGAGGATACTCATTTAATTAAAGCATATTATAAGACCTATTTGCCTATTTACAAGGAAACGAAAACGGTAAACGCATTAAAAGTGGCATTGCCACAATTGCAAGAAGCCTTTAAAAGAATTCATTTTTATTTTCCTAAATATGCACTCACCCATAACCTTGTATTTTTTGTGGGTCCATTTGAATCTTATGGAAATATTGTTACCGAACATGCATTGGCAATTGGTTTACAAATGCATTTAGGTGTCAGTTCAAAATGGTACCAGGACGAACACATTCAAACTATTTATCCTAATTATTTAAGTAGACGCTATACGCCAGACTATATCACAGTGAGTAGTGTTCAGAATATTTTAAATGATATTGATCCTCAAATTGCAAGCGAACAATATCCAACATTAATGGCCCAAATGATTCAAGCTGGGAAGCAGCAGTATGTTATAAATGCATGTATGCCTAATACTCCAGACTCAATAAGGATGGGCTTTACCAACGCTCAGTTCATTAACTTAAAAAAGCAGGAATCCAATATTTGGCAATATATTTTACACGAAAAATTAAGTTATTCAACCAATCCTAATGACATAGATGCCTTTATGCAAGATGGTGTTTTTAGTAGTTTGTTTGGAGATGACATACCAAGTAATGCAGGAAAATATATTGGCTATAAAATTGTAGATACTTGGATGCACCAAAGTGCACAAAAAAATATTTCGATGGAAGATTTGTTAAGTACGCCGGCCGAAAAAATTTTTACTGCTGCAGGGTATGCCCCTTAATTAATTCAACTTATTAGGTGCTGCTAATCTAAATGCAGGAATGTTCACGTGAATTAAATCTTTATTTTCCACGTTCTCCATGGTATAGTAACCTTGCATTTTACCCAATTCACTTTTTAAATGACAACCACTCACATATTGGTAATGTTTACCAGGCATAATAAGTGGTTGAACGCCTACAACACCTTCGCCTTCAACAATACGTTGTTCTGTATTGCTATCAAAAACCTCCCAGTAACGTCTTAAAAGTTTTACTGGAAATGAATTATGATTTTCGATGGTTATGCGATAAGCAAACATATATTCATTTTGTAATGGATTGCTATAGTCCTTTTGGAAAAAGGTCTCAATGCTCACTTCAATGCCTTCAGAAATCTTAGAAACCATATTTGGCTTATCAAATTGTAAACTACAGAGGATACTGTGGGATAAAAGTACCAAAATTTACACGAGTGGTGTAAAAAACGCATCTATTTTTTTATAAGACCCTATAAGTGCTTTAACTTTGCGGGAACGTATGCGTTACGTTGATTATCACTTATTTATTACCCAAAATTCACAAAAATGAAGGTCGCAGTTGCAAAAGGAGATGGTATAGGTCCAGAGATTATGGAAGCCGTAATTCATGTATTTAATGCAGCAAAAGTTCCTTTGGAGTATCAATTTGTGGATATGGGAAAGTGGGTATTTGACAAAGGTTTTAGTAATGGTATGACACAAGAGGCAAAAGATACCATAGAGGAACTAGGAATTCTTTTTAAAGGTCCTATGGAAACTCCAAAAGGGAAAGGAGTGAAAAGTGTGAATGTGACGGCAAGAAAAACTTGGAACACTTATGCGAACGATAGACATTTTCAAACATTAAGTGGTGTTGATACTGTTTTTAGTAAAGCAGGTATACCAATTGACTTGACAATTGTGAGAGAAAATATCGAAGACACCTATGGAGGAATAGAACATATGTTAACGCAAGACGTTGCATTGGGAAGACGTTTTATTTCTCGTCCTGGAAGCGAACAAGTAATTCGATATGCTTTTGAAATGGCAAAAAAGAAAGGAGCAAAAAGAGTTACTTGTGGGCATAAAGCAAACATCATGAAATTGACGGATGGTTTGTTTTTAGAAGTATTTAAAGAAGTAGCAAAAGAATATCCAGAATTAAAATCGGATGATGTAATTGTTGATGATTTATGTATGAAATTAGTAAGTCGTCCAGACTTATTTGATGTAATTGTATTAACCAATTTACAGGGTGATATTGTAAGTGACTTATGTGCTGGATTGGTTGGTGGTCTTGGGTTTGCGCCTTCTGCAAATATTGGAGATCATATTTCAATATTTGAGGCAGTGCATGGTACCGCACCAGATATTGCTGGGAAAAATATAGCCAATCCAACCTCATTATTATTAAGTGGATTAAGCATGTTGCGTCACTTAGGATTAATGGAACAAGCTATTAAAATTGAAAACGCATTGTTGTTTACTTTAGAGTCTGGAATTCATACAGGAGATTTTGGAGATAAAAGTATTCCTTCGGTAAATACCACAGTTTTTGCGCAAGCCATTATTGATAATTTTGGTAAGCAACCTGCACATAACCCTAAGCCTTTATTGCCTAATTTTTATGTAACACCAACTGATTTTAAATTGGAACATAATCCAATGTTACAAAGTGATTTAAATGATCATCATAAAATTGTAGGAGTAGACTTTTTTATAGAAAGTAATGAGCAACCACAAGTGATTGCAGATAAATGTACTTCACATACAACCGATGCACTTAAGTTAGTAACCATCACGAATAGAGGAACGCAGGTATGGCCTTCGGGTTCAATTTTCACTAATTTGGTGAATCAATACTATTGCCGTTTTGAAACTGTAAATGAGTTGCCATTGTCTCAGGATGATGTTGTAACCTTGTACGGAGCTTTGTCTAAAGATTTTAAGATTTGTTCCCTAGAAATCTTAAACATGTGGGCTGATAAAAAAGCTTACAGCTTAGCACAAGGTCAATAATATTGTCAAGTTCCATCGTTTTACGGAAATAGCCTTGGTTTTACACCCTTTTTGCTCAAAAATTGGCGGGATCGGTGGGAAAAAAACCAATTTTGATGTATTTTCACGGCTCAATTACAAAATAGCCTTTTACTTATGGCAGAAGTTATATTAATGCCCCGCTTGAGCGATACAATGACCGAAGGTGTCATTGCGGCATGGCATAAAAAAGTGGGAGATACCGTTAAAAAAGGCGACCTATTGGCCGAGATTGAAACGGATAAAGCTACCATGGAATTAGAGAGTTATCAGGACGGTGTCCTTTTACATATTGGTACCCCAAGAGGTGGCAAATTACAAGTGAATGATTTGCTTGCAATTTTTGGTAAAGCTGGTGAAGACGTTAGTTCATTAATAGCTGGTGCCAATGTAGCGCCAGTTGCTGCTCCTGCTACAACTGAAACTGCACCTATTGTTGCTGCACCAGTTGCTGCTGCAAGTGGAGTTGATTATAGCACAATGGAAGAAGTTGTTTTAATGCCACGTTTGAGTGATACCATGACCGAAGGTGTTATTGCTGGATGGCAAAAGAAAGTGGGTGATGCTGTAAAGAAAGGTGAAGTGTTAGCAGATATCGAAACCGATAAAGCTACCATGGAATTAGAATCTTATAAGGATGGTATTTTATTATACCAAGGTGCGCAAAAAGGAGAGAAGATTTTAGTAAATGATTTGTTATGTATTATTGGTCAACCAGGAATGGATATTGATCCAATAGTTAAAGGATTAAAAAGCAATGGATCTGCACCAGCTCCAGTAGCTGCGGCTCCAGCTGCATCTGCTCCTACAGCTGCATCTGCTCCAGTAGCAGCGCCAGCGCCTGCTGTATCTAATGCACAGGTGGTTAATGAGGGTCGTATTTTCGCTTCTCCTTTAGCAAAGAAAATTGCACAAGAAAAAGGCATTGATTTAAAATTTGTAAAAGGTACTGGTGAGAACGGAAGAATCACTAGAACTGATTTGGAAAATTATACTCCTAGTGCAGCAACTGCTATAAGTTCAAGTGCATCTGCAACAACTGCTCCTGTTTTTGTTCCTTCAGGTACAGTAAGCTTTGTGGATACGCCTGTATCACAAATGCGTAAAGTAATTGCAAAGCGTTTAAGCGAAAGCTTATTTACAGCTCCGCATTTTTACTTAACCATGAAAATTAATATGGACGCGGCTATTAAAGCACGTACTTTATTAAACGAAAATGCAACTACTAAGATTAGTTTTAATGATATGATTGTGAAAGCAACTGCATTGTCATTAAAGCAGCATCCAAAAGTAAATAGCAGTTGGATGGGGGATTTTATCCGTGAAAATCATCATGTAAATATTGGTATTGCGGTAGCAGTAGACGAAGGTTTATTAGTTCCTGTATTACGTTTTGCAGATAGCTTAAGCTTATCACAAATTAGTGGTAATGTAAAAGAGTTTGCTAAAAAAGCAAAAGATAAAAAATTACAACCTGCAGATTGGGAAGGAAGTACTTTCACAATTTCCAATTTAGGTATGTTTGGAATAGATTCTTTCACAGCAATTATTAATCCACCTGATGCTTGTATTTTAGCTATTGGCGGAATTGCTCAAGAACCAATAGTGAAAGGTGGACAGGTTGTTCCAGGTAATGTAATGAATGTAACTTTAAGTTGTGATCACCGCGTAGTGGATGGTGCAACTGGAGCTGCTTTCTTGCAAACACTTAAAAGTTTATTAGAAGAACCATTGAGAATGCTTGCATAAGTATTCTTTTAAGATTACATAATAAAAAAGCCCCAAGCAATTGCTAGGGGCTTTTTTAATTTCGGAACTTTTTTCAGTTTTTCGATCTTACATTATTATAAATCCAAATCACATCCAATAGGTGCACCTGGTGCAATTACTACTGGCTTAGGCAATGTGATTGTACCTGGATTTTTTATTCTTTCTATAGCGAAGTCATATTGTATTTTATGCGCTATGTCGGTTTTGCCTAATGATTCTAATTTTGTTTTTAATTGTTGTAAACGATCGTTACAAATACTTCTCACTTCAAAATTAGCGTCTGCGCTTTGATGTACACCCAATAACCAGGTTAGTACTTGTTGTTGAGTTTGCAAATGTATAGACCCCTCTAAACCGGTTGGCGTTTTAGTATACCACGTGTTTTTCAAAATTGCATCTAATACATTATCAAATCCAATTGTATTTGCTCTTGCTTTATTTTGAACTAATCGGTTGGCTCTTTCTACATTGAATAAAAAGCCTAATTCAAAATCGGCCAATGCTTCGGCAGCACTTAATGCATCAAAACTCATTCCGGTTCTTTTATCAAATAATTCTCCCACGCCATAATACATTGGGGGACGTGGAGGGATTAAGCTTAAAATTCTTTCTGGAATAGTAAGTGTACTTGCAGATAAACAATTCACCGCAGCATCTAAAGCTTTTTGTTGTATAGCATAGGGTAGCACTGTTGGTTTAATTTGATCCTTATCACCTCTTACACTATAGTTATAATTGATTCCTCCAATTAATTTTGTAACTGCTTCTAATTGATAGCGATGATAATTATACAAAGGCACTAATACGTCTTCTAATTTAGTTAAAGGAGTTCCATTTTGAATGGCTTCTTCTCCAAATTGAGACATTGCTTTTTTTCGTACCGATAGTGTTTGTTGTAAACCCGCAACTGCATCTCCCTGGTTGTCCCATAAATGTGCGTATGGATGAAATCCACTTGCGGCGCGCGCATCTGCATCGGCAATAAACAACAATCCATTCTTTGAATTTTCTTCTAGCAATTTATTTAATGCTGCATTTTGGTCTATACCAGTTGGGAAGTCTTGGTATCCGTATGTGATAGCACGCTTGTCCCATGGGCCAATTTCGTTAGTATAAACTTTTGAAAAATCTACCTCGCCTTTTTCATTCACAAATACATTTGGGTGAGGGTAGTCCATTACAGAAGCCCTGTCGTTAAAACTTGAAGCATAATTATGTTGTAAGCCAAGTGTATGACCTACTTCATGGGCAGCCAACTGTCTCAATCTTTGAACTGCAGCCGTCCTCATTTTGTCAGTTACTGGTTTGCCGTCAATATACGGGGAAAGCAATGCGGTGAAAATTAAATAGTCTTGTCTTACCCTTAAAGAACCCAGGGTTACCTGACCTTTAATAATTTCGCCGGTTCTAGGATCTGTAATACTCATTCCATAACTCCAACCTCTAGTTGAGCGGTGTACCCAGTTAATCATATTGTAGCGAATATCCATTGGATCCGCGCTATCTGGCAATACTTTTACCTGAAATGCATTTTTATAACCTGCAGCTTCAAATGCTTGATTCCACCAACTTGCTCCTTCTAATAATGCAGAGCGTATAGGTTCAGGAGTTCCATTGTCTAAATAATATATGATTGGTTTTACAGCTTCGCTTAACGCAGCAGTTGGGTCTTTCTTTTGTAATCGGTGACGATTAATAATCATTTTTTCGATGGGCTCGCTAATGTCACTACCGTAATCAAAATAGGTAGTTCCAAAATAGCCACTACGCACATCATATTTTCTTGGTTGATAATTGGCATCAGGTAATTCTACAAAACTATGATGCATTCTAACAGTGATAGCTTCAGTTGAAGGTGCTACTGCATTTACAAAACGTCCCGCATCGGCACCACCTACAAAAGTTAGTGTTGCTTCCATTTCGGTATTCTTTGGAAAGTTTTTTGTGTTGGTAATATAGATTGCAGAGCGGCCTTCATTTAATGTATAAGTACCTTGCTTCATCTTTCTAATTTTATCTGACACTCCATGTGCATCTCTAAGTAAAAATGATGTGGCATCAACTAGCACTGTTTTATTCATTGATTGCTGTGCTGCATTCTCTTCTTCGGCTTCTACATTAAAACTAAAAAGTATAGACTGTGCAAAAGATTCATTTACTGCTTTTTGCTCTCGAGGATCATTGGTGACTGCTCTAAAATTATAATTAGGCTGGGTCATTAATATTTTCTTACCTACTCTTTGAAAATAAACAATCTTTGATCCTCCAATTTGTCCACGATCTAACCCAATATCATTGGATCCAAGGCCCGCTGGTAAAGAGTTTACATATAAAAATGGTGTCTCAAATTTATCAATAGCGATATAAATTTTTCCTTGTGTTGCATCCCACCAATAATTAAAATACCCTTTATGGTATTCCATATTTTTTGTCTTATCAGCAATGCTATTGGACTGTGCATTTACTACAAGCGGGAACAATAATACCAGTAATATTTTACGCATACTTTTTGGTTTTGTATAAAAATAAAAAATCCCGCTCAATTGAGCGGGATTTTATGATGAGTGTTTTAACTATGCTGTTGGAGTTGTATCCGTAGTTGGCTCGTTAAAAAGTGTTTGAGGTTCTGCAACAACTGCTACTGGAGCAGGAGCTGGTGTTGGAACTGCGACAGCTTTTTTAGCAACTACTTTCTTTTTAGCTGCTGGCTTTTTAGCGACAACTTTTTTTGCTACTGCTTTCTTAGCTGGAGCTGCTTTTTTAGGAGCTACTTTTTTTGCTGCAACTTTCTTTTTTGCAACTGGTTTTTTAGCGACAACTTTTTTTGCTACTGCTTTCTTAGCTGGAGCTGCTTTTTTAGGAGCTACTTTTTTTGCTGCAACTTTCTTTTTTGCAACTGGTTTTTTAGCGACAACTTTTTTTGC
>CAIJFI010000009.1 GCA_903819975.1 uncultured Bacteroidota bacterium
ATTTTCGCGTCCCAAAAGGGTCCTGTGGCCGAGTGGCTAGGCAGAGCTCTGCAAAAGCTTCCACAGCGGTTCGAATCCGCTCGGGACCTCGATATAAAGCCTCTCAACGAAAATTGAGAGGCTTTATTCATTTAAGGCAGCGTCACAAGCTTGCTTGTGAAAGCTGGCGAGAATGAATAAAGCACAACAGCAAACAAAGTTTGCTGTTGAAAAGGCTTTGGGTAAACAGAGACGAGAGCGGAAGACAATGCGAAGCATTGGCTATCCGAAAAGGCTTTGGGTAAGACGAGATTACCGTGGCGGATCAACGACGAGCAAAGCGAGGAGTTAATCCAAGTTTGATTTAAGCGGAAGCTAGCGAACGAAGTGAAGCTAGCTATCCAAAAAGGACTTATTTTTGCCCCATGAAACATTCTCAAACCATCGGAGCATTTCTTTGTTTAGTATTATTCTATTGCACAACACAGCCCTTGGTTATTATAGACAGTCAACATTTAGTAATCACAGGCTGGAAATCGGTTGGAACTAGTTTTGGCCAACCTGGAAGATTCTTTGCATATATCGGAGGATTATCATTCATACTATTTTTACTACCTTATTTATGGGCAAAGCGTTTTAATGTAGCATTAGGTGCTTTATTAATAGCTTGGGCTTTTAGAAACTTTATGGTTTTATCAGCATGTCAAATGGGGGATTGTCCACAGAAGCAATGGACCTTATATGCCTGTATTATAATTTCGATAGGTATTTTAATAATGACCTTTTTGCCGAAAATTAATATTTCTAAATCGGAAGCATAAAAAAAGCCTCGCAAAAAACTGCGAGGCTTTTTTATTTATTCTTATTAAGACAGCTTTTTCAAAGCTGCTCCAATAATCGCAACTGCTTCTTTTATTTGTGCTTCTGTAATAATTAAAGGAGGTGCAAAACGAATTTTATCACCATGCGTTGGCTTTGCTAATAATCCTAAGTCTCTTAAGTGCAAACACAGTTCCCAAGAAACTTCAGGGTCTTTATGATCAATTACAATTGCATTTAATAATCCACGACCACGTACCAATTTTATTAATGGTGAATTTAATTGTTCTAATTCTTTTCTTAAAAGTTGACCCATTGCTTCTGCATTCTCTGCCATCTTTTCAGTCTTTAATACTTCTAAGGACTTCATAGCAACAGCACAAGCTAAAGGATTGCCACCATAAGTAGAGCCGTGTTCGCCTGGTTTAATTTGCATCATAACAATATTGTCTGCAAGTACTGCAGAGATAGGCAAAGTGCCTCCGCTTAATGCTTTTCCTAAAATTAAAATATCAGGTCTTACATTTTCATGATCACAAGCTAACATCTTTCCTGTTCTAGCTAATCCTGTTTGAATTTCATCTGCAATAAATAACACATTGTATTTAGTACATAAATCACGAACACCTTTTAAATAACCATCATCTGGTAAAACAACTCCAGCTTCACCTTGAATAGGTTCTACCATGAATGCTGCAACATTAGCATCTTTTAATTCATTTTCTAATGCAGCTAAATCATTGTAAGGCACTAACCCAAACCCTGGCATATAGGGACCAAATCCTTTAAAGCTACTTGGGTCGGTAGACGATGAAATAGCAGCCAATGTGCGTCCCCAAAAATTTCCTTCGGCAAATATTATTCTAGCTTGATTTTCTGCAATGCCTTTAACATTGTAACCCCATCTGCGTGCTAATTTTATTGCCGTCTCTCCACCTTCCACACCCGTATTCATTGGCAATACTTTGTCATAGCCAAAATACTTTGTGATATAAGCTTCGTATTCTCCTAATAAATTGTTGTGAAATGCACGTGATGTTAAAGTTAATTTAGCAGCTTGTTCTTGTAATGTTTTCACAATTGCAGGATGACAATGGCCTTGATTCACTGCAGAATAACCACTTAAAAAATCGAAATATTTTTTTCCGTCTACATCATATAAATAAACGCCTTCTCCTTTTTCTAAAACAACAGGAATAGGGTGGTAATTATGAGCTCCAAATTGATCTTCTAGTTCCAAATACTTTGCAGCTTTGGCACTAACATCGTGGTTAGTTGACATCTTATAAAATTTAATGATCTAAAGAATTGAGTGAGTTGATACTATCTATTATATATCTAATATGGATAGTATAATAAACTTAATGCGCGGTGGTAATGCAATTACCCCAAGGGATGATTGAGTAAATCTAAGTTCAAAATAAGGATATGCACCATGTTCATGCAACTAAGTTAGCTTTTTCTCTTTAAATTACCGCAATTTGGGCTTACATTCGCAAAAACAAATTCGTTTGAAACCTTTTGTATCTATAGTTATTCTGAATTATAATGGGGTTAAATACTTGCAAGAGTTTTTGCCATCCGTTTTGGCTACCCAGTATGAAAATTACGAAGTAGTAGTTGCGGACAATGGATCAACCGATAATTCTATTTCTTTTCTACAAGCCAATTTCCCTTCAGTTAAATTAATTAGTTCAACAACAAATGAAGGATTTGCAGGTGGATATAATTGGGCATTGAAAATGATTCAAGCAGATTATTATGTGTTATTAAATTCCGATGTTGCAGTTACACCAAATTGGATTAGTCCAATGGTTGATTTATTGGAACAAGATAAAAACAACGCAGCATGTCAGCCTAAGTTATTGTCTTATAAACAACCAACTTTGTTTGAATATGCAGGTGCAGCTGGTGGATGGATAGATAGTTTTGGATATCCATTTTCAAGAGGAAGGGTGTTTGATGTTTGTGAGCAAGATGAAAAGCAATATGAAGACAATGCTGCAATTTTTTGGGCATCGGGTGCAGCAATGATGATTAGGTCAAATATATTTCATGATTTAGGTGGATTTGATGCTCAATTCTTTGCGCATCAGGAGGAGATAGATTTATGTTGGCGTATTCAATTAGCAGGGTATAAAATATTTTGTTGTCCATCTGCAATTGTATATCATGTTGGTGCAGGGACATTGCCAAGAGGAGGGCGTAAAGTATTCTTGAATTTTAGAAATAATTTGATAATGCTTTGTAAGAATTTGCCATTGTCTGAACTTTTATGGAAGTTGCCTTTTAGATTGGCTTTAGATGCTATTTCGGCATGGAAAGGTTTGTTGAGCGGAGATACTTATTTCTTTACTGCCATTGTTAAGGCTCATTTTGCTCTTTTTGGCTTTATCGTAAGCGGTAAGATTCATCGTTCAAAAAGTCCTAAAAGCCTTATTTCATTGAAAGGCGTCTATGCTGGATCCTTGGTTTTCCAGTACTTTATAAAAAAGAAGCAATTTTTTAAGAAAATTGTTAGTTAACTGAGCCTTTATTAAGAACTAGTTGCTATTTTTGCGACCGTAATTCAACTATATGTCACAAGATTTAAATCAGCCAGAAGTTTCTAAAGATATCAACTCAAATTGGGTTACATCTTCTAGATTCTTATTCTACGTATCTGTTTTTGCTATATTGTCATTGGTTTTAGGCAACTGCACAAAATTATTTAGCAGTGGTTTTAAGAAGCCTACACCAGAAGTGCAAACAAGCTCTCAGTACAAGCCAGAATATAAATAGAAAAAAATTTTGTTGGAGTGCTTTGAATCCTTATTTTTGCACTCCTAAAAATAGTTCTTGTACAAGCGAAAGTAGCTCATTTGGTAGAGCACGACCTTGCCAAGGTCGGGGTGGCCGGTTCGAGCCCGGTCTTTCGCTCAAAATCCCGAATCTCGGTTCGGGCTTTTTTTTAAGTCTTTAAATAGACGCCCTGGTGGTGGAACTGGTAGACACGCAGGACTTAAAATCCTGTGGGCCGCAACGCCCGTGCGGGTTCGATTCCCGCCTGGGGCACAAAGCCTCTCAACGAAAGTTGAGAGGCTTTTTTTATGCAAGACAACGACGAAAGCTTGCTTTCGAAAGTTGGCGAGCATAAAAAAAGCACAACACAAATCAAAGATTTGTGTTGAAAAGGCTTTGGGTAAGACCAATCACATGGGAAGACGTTTTGAGCAAAGCGAAAAACGGCAGTCCCAAGTGAGGATAGTTTGAAAAGGCTTTGGGTAAGACCACTAAACAACTATTTGTATCTTAGCACCATGTCTCATTTAAAAGAAAGAACCGAAAAGAATTGCCTAAACTGTGGAACCACCGTAATTGGTCGTTATTGTCAGCATTGCGGTCAAGAAAATGTAGTCGTAAAAGAAAGTATCTGGCATTTGTTAATGCATTTTATTGAGGACTTGACTCACTTTGATGGCAAGCTTTGGAAAACACTAAAGTTGCTTTTATTTAAGCCAGCAAGTTTAACAAAGCATTATATGGATGGTAAGCGTGCAACTTATTTACATCCAATAAGAATGTATTTATTTGTATCTGCTGTATTCTTCTTGGTGATATTCACGGGTGCTCCTAAAAATTTAAGTGAAGCAAGTGCGTTAGATAAGCATAAAGCGGATTCAAGTGCAGTAGTATCAAAGACAGCAAATTTAAAAAGATTGAAACTTGATTCTATAAATGAAGAAAATAAAGACTTTCATTTTAGAATTGGATCCGATACATTTAATTATAAAACATTAGCTCAATACGAAGCTGCACAAAACAAATTACCAGTTTCAAAAAGAGCTAATTGGTTGGAATCAAAGCTGGCAAAGCAACAGATTTACCTTACTCAAAAATACAAAGACGATAAATTAGAAATCGGCAAAGCACTAGTTGAGCAGTTTAAACATTATTTCTCTAGGATATTGTATATTTCTCTACCTGTTTTTGCATTCTTTTTATGGATGCTATATCGAAGAAGTAAAGCGCATTATTTTGTTGATCATTTGATATTTAGTATTCATATCTATTGCGCTTTTTTTATCATCTTATTTGTCGTAACAGTTTTAGATGATGTATATGAGTGGATTTTTAATAAGTCGTTTACATTATTAGATGTCTCTGTTGCTTTTATACTTTTATTTTATTTGTATAAATCTCTAAGAAATCATTTTAGACAATCTAGGAAAAAAACGATTTTAAAATTTATAATACTTAATGTTTTGACAATGGTGTTAATGGGTTTATTAATGTTCATATTCTTCTTACTTTCTCTTTTTAATATTTAATAATGAATCAAGAATTAGTTGCGCAACGTTTTTTGGAATTAGTGGAAATTATGGACACACTTCGTGAAAAATGTCCATGGGATAAAAAACAAACCATTCATAGTTTAAGAAGTAATACTATTGAGGAATTGTATGAGCTAGTTGATTCTATCGTAGAAGAGGACTGGGATGGCATTAAAGAAGAGCTAGGAGATATTATGTTGCATGTATTGTTCTATGCTAAAATAGGAAACGAGCAGGGTAAATTCACTTTGGATGAAGTAATGGAAGGTATTGCTAAAAAGTTAATTCATAGACATCCACATATATACGGAGACGTGAAAGTAGAGAACGATGATGATGTAAAAAGAAATTGGGAACAATTAAAATTACAAGAAGGGAAGGGAGATAAAACAATTTTAAGTGGCGTTCCTAATAGTTTGCCAGCTATGGTAAAGGCTTTAAGAATTCAAGAGAAGGTAAAACATGTAGGATTTGAGTGGGAGAATAAGGAGCAGGTTTGGGATAAGGTAGAAGAAGAAATTGGAGAGTTAAAAGTGGAAATTGAAGCCAATGATCAAGCCAAAATGGAGCAGGAGTTTGGAGATGTATTATTTAGTATGATTAACTATGCTCGCTTTTTAAATATAGATCCAGAAACGGCTCTTGAAAAGACAAATAAGAAGTTCAAGCATCGATTTGAGCTAATGGAGAACTATGCCAAGGCGCATGGCTTAGATTTATCTAAAATGAGCTTAATGGAGAAAGAATCCCTCTGGCAGCAAATGAAATAGTCTAAAAGATGCCAATTTCAACCATATCTAAAAAATAAATTGTAGTCAAGTATATTAAATTGTTAAAATATCTTATCATTGTGTCATATTGACGTAATGAAATTTTAAACATAACATGCTTGCTATGAAAACCAGATTCATCAAATTTAATTTGTATGTCGTTTTATTAATGACATACACTGCGCCTCTAATGGCACAACAATCCACTCCTCAATTAGGAAAAAATTCAATTAGCGAAGTAGTCAAGGCAATGACCTTGGAAGAAAAAGCTAATATTTTAGTAGGACAAGGTATGTATGTGCCAGGTATGGGTATGCCAGGTGCTCCGCTTATTCCAAATGAAGCACAAAAAAGAGTTACTGGTGCGGCTGGCTCTACTTATGCTATTCCACGTTTAGGAATTCCTGCATTAGTTGTATGTGATGGACCTGCAGGTATCCATGCATTTAATGGAGGTAAGAGTAGACTTTATTATGCAACTGCATGGCCCATTGGTACTTTATTAGCCTCTAGTTGGGATACTGCATTAGTAAGAAAAGTGGGTGCTGCTTATGGTGCTGAAGCAAAAGAATATGGTATTGATGTAATACTAGGACCAGGTATGAATATTCATCGCAATCCATTAGGTGGAAGAAATTTTGAATATTATTCAGAGGATCCAATTATCACTGGACAAATCGCTTCGGCAGTTGTGAATGGAATTCAAAGTAATGGTGTTGGGGTTTCTGCAAAACATTTTTTTGCAAACAATGGAGAAACCAATCGTAATTCTGTTAATACAATTATAAGTGAAAGAGCTAACCGCGAAATATATTTAAAAGGGTGGCAAATAATGGTTAAGGAATCTAAACCTTGGACTATTATGAGTTCTTATAATAAAATGAATGGACCTTTTACTTCGGAGAATGGCGAGTTGTTAACTACCGTATTGAGAAAAGAATTTGGCTTTAAAGGTTTTGTAATGACAGATTGGTTTGGTGGAAAAGATGCTGTAGAACAACAAAAAGCTGGAAATAATTTATTGATGCCTGGAAACCCAGGACAAACTAATGAGATTATTGCTGCAGTTAAATCGGGAAAATTAGCTGAATCTGTTTTAGATCAAAATGTAACAGAGATGTTAAACATCATTTTACAAACTCCAATTTTTAAAGGATATAAGTATAGCGATAATCCTCCTTTAAAAGAAAATGCACAACTAGCTAGACAAGCAGCTGCAGAAAGTATGGTATTGTTAAAAAATGAATCTAATTGTTTGCCATTAACATTGGGCACTTCAGTGGCGTTATTTGGTAATAATCAAGTGGATCTTGTTGCAGGTGGTACAGGAAGTGGTGACGTAAATAAAATGTATGTGGTGCCTTTTGCAGATGGTTTATTCCGAGCGGGGTATAGTTTAAATAGTAGCTTATATCGCAGTTATTCAAACTACGTTTCAGATGAAAATGCTAAAAAACCTAAGCGTTCGTTCATGGAAGAGATGATGAGTCCTAATATTCCTATTCAAGAAATGGTAATTGGATTAGATGCTTTAGTTAAAGCGGCAAATGAGTCCTCTGTTGCAATCATTGCAATTGGTCGTAATGCTGGTGAGGGTAATGATAGAAAGGTACAAGGCGACTATACATTAACACAAAAAGAATTAGATTTAATAAAGTCTGTTTCAACTGCTTTTCATGCACAAAATAAAAAAGTAATTGTGACATTAAATATTGGCGGTGTAATTGATGTAATGCAATGGAGAGATCAAGTAGATGCAATTTTATTAGCATGGCAGCCAGGTTTAGAAGGTGGTAATGCTATTGCTGATGTAATATCAGGCAAAGTAAATCCTTCTGGCAAATTAGCTAGTACTTTCCCAGCCAAGTATGAGGATGATATTACAGCTAAAAATTTCCCTGGTCATGAAATTCCAGGTTCTGAAAAGCCAGGATTGTTTGGACAAAAAATGGTCGATGCTGAAGTAACTTATGAAGAAGGTGTTTATGTCGGCTATAGATATTACAGTAGTTTTAATATTCCTACGGCGTATCCATTTGGATATGGTTTGTCATACACCACATTTAAAACAGATAATGTAAAAATTAGTTCGCCGGTAATGACCGATAAAGTTCAGGTTTCTGTTACTGTAACAAATACAGGAACTGTTGCAGGTAAAGAAGTTGCTGAATTATATGTGTCTGCACCTAGTGTTAAATTAGATAAACCTGTTGTTGAATTAAAAGCATTTGCAAAAACAAAAACTTTACAACCAGGTGAATCACAAGCGTTAATTTTTGTTTTAACACCAGCCGATCTTGCTTCATTTAATACTGCTACTAGTACTTGGGTAACTGAGGCAGGTGACTATACTGTGAAGTTTGGAAACGCAGAACAAACAGTGGCTTCAGCTAGCTTTAAAATTACTAAAGAACTTGTTGGAGAAAAAGTAAATAAAGTATTGGTTCCAAAAGTTGCAATCAATGAGTTAAAGCATGAGGTTGCTAAGAAAGGGAAGAAGTAAATTAAAATATTCGTTGAAATAAAAAAGAGCCCACAAATTGTGGGCTCTTTTTTATTAATGATATTTATTAAAATACACTAGTCGTTTAAGTTAATCATGAAGGCATAGTTGCCATAATAACCTGGGTAAAAACCAGACAGCTTAATTGTGCCGTTCGATTTTTTAAGCGCTTCATAAAAATCTTCTACATTTTTAACTTCTTCATCGTTTACGCTAGTTATTATAAAACCTTTTTCAACGCGACTCTTGCTTAATACACCCGAACCTAGTTCTTTTACCATAACTCCGCCATCTATATCGTGTTTTTGAGCAGTTGCTTTGTCTACTGTTTCTAATTTACCGCCAAGCTTTTCGGCCATTTTACTGCTCTTAGATAAATCGGTAGTTCCTAATTTTGCTTTTAATATAACTTCAATTGGAGTGTCCTTGCCATTGCGCTTTACTGTCATTGCAACTTTGTCGCCCGGTTTGAATCTTGAAACTTGCTCTTGTAATTCAGGAGCCGTCTTTATGGTTGCGCCATTAAATTTAGTAACAACATCTCCTGCTTTAAGGCCTGCAGTTTTTGCAGCACCACCGTCTAAAACATTTGTAATTAAGACGCCTTCGCCAGCTTTGTATTTTACATTTAACTCAGATTCTAGTTTCTTAATTTGTTCGTCGTTTAATTCTTCAGGAGCCATTGAAACTCCTAAATAAGCTCTTTGAACAGTACCAAATTTCACAATATCAGTCACTACTTTCTTAACAATATTAACTGGGATAGCATATGAGTATCCTGCATAAGAACCAGTAGGGGACATGATTGCAGAATTAATTCCTACTAATTCTCCATTTGTATTTACTAAAGCTCCACCACTATTTCCTTGGTTTACGGCAGCATCGGTTTGTAAGAAGGATTCAACTGGTTTATCACTTTGTCTAGAATTAATATCTATACTTCTGTTTTTTGCACTTATAATTCCTGCAGTAATTGTTACGTCTAAGTTTAATGGATATCCAATTGCTAAAACCCATTGTCCTAATTTAACATCATCGCTATTTCCGTATACTAAATAGGGCAAACTGCTTTCGTCAATTTTTATAACAGCTAAGTCACTACTAGCATCGGCTCCAATTACCTTTGCTTTGTATGTTTTCTTATTTGTTAGGGTAACAGTAATTTCATCGGCTCCATTAACAACATGGTTATTTGTTACAATATATCCGTCGGCAGTAATTAATACACCACTACCACTTGCTCTTTGTTCAGGTATGATTCTAGGCCCTCCAAAAAAGTCGCCAAAGTTTTCGTCTCCGAATAAATCAAAGAATGGGTTTCTTTGTCTTGGTTGGTTCCCATTTTCTACTTTCTTAGCATTTGTCTTTGTCTTAATATGAACTACGGCAGGGGATGCGGCAGTAGCAGCGGGTGTAAAATCTACAGTACTTCCAGGAGCTGCACCATTTATTAAACTTGCATAATTGGCTGGAAGCTTCCCATTGTTTTCAAAGGCATTACTTGATTTAGTCCATCTAGTAAAGCCCCAAATACTCACAAGTGTTGTACAAGCACTAATACCAATAATGGTCAACACATTCTTAAAATTCAGGTTCATAGTTTGTTTATTTTGATGGTTACTGATTTGAAATTTTATTTACAATTTATATACCATTCCGTATGCAAATTAACAAAGCCGAAACTTTGTCACAAAATCATTTACATGCTTTAACAAAATATTTACGAAACTGTTCGTTTATGCCAAAATTTCGGGAATTATTTAGCCAAGGTTGACAAAAATGCAAGGGTGTCAACGCCATCGGCATATTGGCTTAAACTTGGTTTTTGAAGGCTTCCAAATGGCAATGCATCCTTTCCAACCACGCATTGGATATCAATAGGGTTTAATAATGGTAATTGGCCAGGTTCGTAAAACTGATAATGTACCTGCGATATTGCCGCAAATGGTGATGGGTTCTCGCTCATTAAAATGCCATCTGCATCCATGTAAAATTGCCTATTCATCATTAATAGCGCTAATTGATAATCATAATTGTGTTTGAATTTATGTTCATCGGCTAAATAACTGTATTTCTTCAAAGCAGTTAATAGTGGTATAAAATCATACCCCGTTGGCACCCATACCTGTGTTACATTTCGGCAACCCATTCCAAAATACAACATCATATCGTCGGCTAATAGATCCAATTCCTCAGTTGTCTCAGTGCCATCTAAAATGGCAACAGATGTTTTATTCTTTCTTATAATATTGGGGTATTTGCCAAAATATTGCTCAAAAAATTGACCGGCATTATTACTGCCAGTTGCAATATAGGCATCGCAGTTTTTTAATTGCTCTTGAACCATGATAAGATCCTTAAAGGCAGGATCAATTTCAATTAGTGAATCTATTACATACTGCATTAATACCGTGTCCTTGGAGGATAATTTAACTATTGCGGTATGGCCTGCTATTAGGACACTTAATAAATCGTGAAACCCAACCATAGGAATATTCCCAGCCATCACAATGCCTACTTTAATACCAGTTGGGGCCTGGGAAATAGAAGGGTATAATTTAGTCCAAGCAACTAATTGAGATTTTTGTAAAAATTGCTCCACAATTTGTTTTGTTGACTGCTCAATGAATTGGGGCAAAAACCATGAGTTTTGATTATTTGCCTTCCATTTACTGTCCAAAAATGCCTGATTAGTATCAGCTAAATATTTGTCTCCAAGGGTAAAAAAAGCGTCTATTCTTGCTTGTATGTTCATGCGGGTGCTTTATATTTGTAAGGCAAAAGTACGTCACTAATTATTAAATTATTTTTATGGCATTAAAAATCACCGACGAATGTATTAACTGTGGAGCATGCGAACCAGAATGTCCAAATAACGCTATCTATGAAGGTGGTGTTGAGTGGGCTGTCGCAGATGGCACAACAGTAAAAGGAAGTTTTAATTTATTAGATGGATCAGCTGTTGATGCGGACGCAAGAATCGCACCAATTGCTTCAGACACCTACTATATTACTCCCAACAAGTGTACCGAATGTCAAGGTTTCCACGAAGAACCACAATGTGCTGCAGTTTGTCCTGTAGACTGTTGTGTTCACGATGAGTTATACCAAGAAACGGTTGACGCATTGCTGGCGAAAAAAGAGAAACTACACTCTTAAGATCTAAGATAAAAAAAGGGAAGTTTTTCCCTTTTTTTATTTGATATATTTACTACACATAAATTGTTAATAGCAGAAGATGAAAAAGAAAGTAGCATTGGTTACAGGGGGATTAAGTTCGGAAGCACAGATAAGTTATAAGAGTGCTAAGACAGTGATGAATGCATTGGACAAAAATATTTATGAAGTTTATTTAATAGATATTCATCCAACAGGTTGGTGGTATGAAAATTTAGTTGGAGAGGAAGTGGCAGTTAATAAAGCAGATTTTAGTATTGAAGAAGGTGGAGAGAAAATTACATTTGATGTTGCATTGATGTGTATTCATGGTACACCAGGTGAGGATGGAAAATTACAAGGCTACTTTGATATGATTGGCCTTCCTTATACAAGTTGCGATACAGCAACTTCGGCTTTAACTTTTAATAAAAGATATACGGTTGCAGTGGCTGGTTTTGGCGGCGTAAATGTTGCCAAGTCATTGCACTTATTTATAGAGACTCCTTTAACTACTAATGAAATATTAGCACAACTACATTTACCGGTTTTTGTAAAACCAAATAATGGTGGAAGTAGTTTGGGCATTAGTAAAGTGAATACTTCGGATGAACTTGCGCCAGCATTAGAAAAAGCATTTAAGGAAGATACGCAGGTGTTAGTAGAAGAGTTTATAAGTGGACGCGAATTTACCATTGGTGTTTTTAAATCCAAAGGAGTATTAACTGTTTTGCCAATTACGGAAATAACAACAGAGAATGAGTTTTTTGATTTCGAAGCAAAATACCAAGGAAAGAGTAAGGAAATTACGCCTGCAAATATTTCAGAAAAAATGTTTTCAGATTTAACATCTGCAGCAAAAAAAGTATATGCAACTTTAAATTGTAGAGGTGTAGTAAGAATTGACTTTATATATGATGAAGCTGCTCAAAAAGCATATATGTTAGAGGTAAATACAGTGCCTGGTCAAAGTGAGGCAAGTGTAATTCCTCAACAAGTAAAAGCAATGGGATGGAACCTGTCAGATTTTTATGCTACTATTGTTGAAGACGCTATTTCAAAAACGAATTAATACAGTTTAGTTATATGGAAGCAATTGATAAATTATTAAAAAAGCCTTTGTGGTTCAATATCTTATTTGGTATTGGAGCAATATTGGTTATAATGATTTTCTTTTTCTTTTCACTAGGGTGGATTACAGGAAATGGCAAAACCGAAAAAGTTCCAAATGTGATTGGACTTGATGCAGCAGCAGCTCAAAAGAATTTGTCAGCACTTGGATTTGATGTGGTATTGCAAGATTCTATTTATGTAGATACTTTGGCAAGGAATAGTGTTTTAAGACAAACGCCAGATGCGGATGAGATAGTGAAAAAAGGCCGAGCTGTTTATTTAACTATAAATAGAGTTTTAGCCCCTCAAGTTGATATGCCCAACTTGATTGGGTTCTCATTAAAAAGTGCAGAGACCTATTTAAAAGTATTGGGATTAAGAATGGGTTCAATTACAATGGTGCCTGATAGAAATAAGAATGTAATTGTGGATCAGTTGGTAAACGGGACTCCAATTGCACCTGGAAGTAAAATATCATCTGGAACCATAGTTAACTTTAGAGTAGGAGATGGTGGCGCTAGTGCTGGATTTGAAGTTCCAGATTTAATTGGACTAACAGTAGAAATGGCTAAAGCTAAATTAACGAGCCTTGGTTTATTATTAGGCAATATTAGTTCTAATACTAGTATCCAAGACACTTCTAATTCATTTGTAATTGGCCAGGATCCTAATCCATTCCAAATGATATTAGACTCTACGGGAATGCCATTGAAAAATAGTATGGCGCCTGGTGGAACAATTCATTTGGTGATAGACAAAGTGGCACCTGTTCATACACAAAGAGACTCTATTAAATAATACGATATATACATTATGAAAACAATTACAGTTGCAGATTTAAAAGCAAAATTAGACGCTGGAGAAAAAATTAATTTAGTTGACGTACGTGAGCCGCACGAGCATGCTGCATTTAATATTGGTGGTCAATTATTGCCATTAGGTTTAGTTCAATCATTACAATTAGATGAAATTGAGCATTTAAAAGATGAGACTGTTTATGTGTATTGCCGAAGCGGTAACCGAAGTGGACAAGCATGTATGATGATGGAGCCTTATGGATTTAAGGATGTAATTAATGTAACAGGAGGTATGTTGGCGTGGCAGGAGCAATTCCCTGGGTAGTGCTTAAACTTTTCGTATAATTTGAGCGTACGCTTTAAACAAATTATATCGTGCATTGGTTTTGTATTATATTTATACTCAATAAATAATAATATGAAAATAACCAATGCACTTTTTATTGCTTGTACATTATTCTTAAGCGCTTGTAATTTTAATAACAAGGGTACGAATAATATTTACCATGACACTACAGGCCGAACTGATATTCTGTCTGGAGGTGTTCAAATGATTCCTATTCAAACTCCAAAAGGAACTTTTAATGTCTGGACTAAAAGAGTTGGGAATAATCCTAAAACTAAAGTTTTATTATTGCATGGGGGGCCTGGTGCAACACACGAATATTTTGAGTGTTTTGATTCTTTCTTTCCACAAGAAGGGTTTGAATATTATTATTACGACCAGCTAGGTTCGGCATACTCAGACAATCCTAAAGATTCTAGTTTATGGACTATTGACCATTTTGTCGAAGAGGTAGAAACTGTTAGAAAAGCGCTTAAAATGGACTCTTCTAACTTTATTCTATTAGGTCATTCTTGGGGAGGTATTTTAGCAACTGAATATGCTTTAAAATACCAACATAATTTAAAGGGGTTGGTAATTTCAAATATGGTACCATCAGTTCCTGAATACAATGCTTATGCTAATAATGTATTAGGTCCAAAATTACCAAAGGATATTCTTGCTACTATTAGATCTTATGAAGCCAAAGGAGATTATACAAATCCAACTTATTTAAAATTAATTGAGGATAATTATTATCCAGAACATATTTTAAGAATGCCTCCAGCTGTTTGGCCAGATCCAGTTAAAAGAGCGTTTGCTAAAATGAATTATCCATTGTATTTGCAAATGCAAGGGCCTTCGGAGTTTGGTATTGTTGGTAATGCAAGTTTGAGAAACTGGGATCGTAAGCCAGATTTACATAACATAAAAGTGCCTGTATTAAGTATCGGGGGAGAGTTTGATACGATGGATCCTAAGGCGATGGAAGAATTATCAAAGCTAGTTCAACATGGTCAATATTTATATTGTTCGAAGGGCTCTCATATGTCAATGTATGACGATCAGCAAACCTATTTTACAGGGCTAATTAAGTTTATCAAAGGGTTAGATGCTAAATAAATAGTCTAAGTAAGGATAAATAAAAAAGGAGAACCTGGGTTCTCCTTTTTTTATGCAGGTTATTAAATACTTTATTAGTTAAATTATTTAAGTTCAATCTTTAAACTAAGTAAAAAATTTCTACCTGCCATGGGGAAATAATTATTAGAAGTGGTTGTTGCGCCACCCCAAACATAGCTATATGTATAACCATTAGGTTCGTATTTGACATCAAGTAAATTCATTGCATAAAATTGAATTAAGGTGCTCCATGATTTTTTGTCAACTAGCTTATATGCAAGGTTTAAGTCGTTTAAGAAATATGCTTTCAGTAATCTAGATTCGTTTTGTGTGTTATCAAGATATTGTTTTGATACATATTTACTTGTCCATGTTAAAATTAATTTATCTGTAGGTTTGAATTGTAAATTATGTGCAGCAGTTAAATTAGGAGATAATGTAATGTCGGTATTGTGATGTTGAATAGCAGCTTGTCCTCCATTGTCATAGTCGTCAAAATATTCTGTAAAGTCAGCTATTTTATTTTTACTAAATGTAATGTTTCCAGTACTTGAAATTGATTTGCTAATTTTCCATCCCGTTTCTAGTTCAACGCCTAAACGATAACTTTTTGGCACATTGGTTCTTGTATAAGATCCTACATCGTTAATCTTTCCAGTTAAAACTAATTGATCCTTATAGTTCATAAAATAAAAGTTGGCACCCCAATTAAAGTTGCTTGATTTTTTATTAAAACCGGTCTCCCAGTCATATAGCACTTCTTGCTTAGGTTGCTGAGTAACGCCTGCTTCAAAATCATCTCTATTAGGTTCCTTATGTGCAATTGCAATGCTAGTGTAATAGGTTGTATTATTTGCTTTATAAGTTAAACCTGCTTTTGGATTAATGAAATCAAATTTTCTATCTACAATTAAATCTGAGTTGGCATCAAAGCCATTCATGGTGTGTTGAACCTGTCTGAACTGAATATCTATAAAACTTGTAAGTTGGGTGCTTAATTGATGTTCCCACTTAGCATAGCTATTGTATTCTTTTTTTATTGCATTATTAGAATAGTAAACTTTATTTATCTGGGCAAGACTTGTTATGCTTGGAATGCCATAAGGAAGGGTTCCAAAATGTTGTCCATCGTATATATTCCAACCACCCCCAATAGTAATAAGGTTATTTCCTTTTTGGTAAGACAAGGATGCAATTTGTCCATAAAAATTATTGTCTAACCACCTTCTTCTTATTACATCTGGATTAATACTATTATATAAAGGATTGGAAGGGAATCCATAGTCTGATATATTTATGCCAGCCTTGTATTCTTCATAATACCCGCGACCCTTTGTTAAGAAGATAGCAGTATTCCATTTTAAATTTGCACTAACTTCTTTATTATAAAATAATTGATAATGCGTTTGCGTATAATTGTCTGTTTGATTATTGTATGGTGTTCCAGCTTTTTCTGTGCCTGCTGGATTGTATGTTCGGTTAGTTGCTAAACTGTCTTCGGGTACACCATACCAAGCCTGGTAGGTTTTTTCTTTTCCTGAAAATATATTTAATCTTAGTGAAGACTTATCACCCCAATAAGTACTACTTACAAAAAAAGATTTTAAATTACTAGTGGCACGATCAATAAATCCATCACTTGTAATATTACTTACACGACCATCAATAGTAAAATGGTTATTCAATAGTCCCGTGCCAAATTGCAAACTATTTTTTTGTGTATTAAATGATCCGGTACTACTTTGTAATGTAAGATAGTGGTTAGGGCGGTAGTCGTTGGTTGCTAAATTAATTGTTGCTCCAAAAGCACCTGCGCCATTAGTAGATGTACCAACGCCTCTTTGAATTTGAATGCTACTTGCATTTGAACTAAAATCGGGAAGGTCTACAAAATAGGTACCCATACTTTCAGCATCATTGTAAGGGATTCCATTTAATGTAACATTAATTCGTGTAGCGTCAGTTCCTCTAATTCTTATTCCAGTATATCCCACACCTGTTCCTGCGTCTGAGTTCGCAACTACTGACGGGGTGTTTTGAATTAAAAAGGGTAGATCCTGTCCTAAATTTACAAGTGCAATGCTAGCTGCGCTAACATTGCTTTTTGCAAACGGGCTATTTTCACTAACCCTAACGGAACGTACTTCCAATGGGGGAAGGCTACGTACGCTATCCGTATACTTGTTAATACTATCCTTTTTTGGAAGGAGTTGTATAGGTTGCTGAGCCACCAATGGGGCAAGCAAAAAAAATGAAACAATTGTTCCCAATAACTTAGTCATGACTAATGTTTAAAAGTTAAAAATGGGAACAGGAATAATAAGCTATGAGAAGTGCACGAAAAGTGCGGTACCTTCCCTTCGCAGGAATTACCCTGTTCAGGTTCAACGGGTTTTATCTCAGCTTTTTACAGCACCCCGAGGACAGGGCAAAAGTAATATGGATATTTCAATTGACCAATTGTAACTTTAGCAAAGGCCTTACGTTATAGGATATATAAACAAATTACTATGAAAAAAATACTATTTGCCAGTCTTGTTATAATTGGTTTGGCGGCAAACGCTCAAAAATCAGGGTTGATCCATGATGATCATGCACAGGTTAGAAAGGTGAGTAGTTTCACCTCAATTAAAGTGTCAAGTGCCATTGATTTATATTTAACTCAGTCTAGTAGTTGCCAGGTTGCAGTAAGTGCAAGCAATGAGGAATTGAGAGATAAGATTATTACAGTAGTTGATGGGGGCACGCTTATTATTAAAATGGAAAATACGAATGGTTGGTTTAGCTGGAAAAATTGGGGTGATTCAAAGGCAAAGGCTTATGTAAGTGTAAAGGATTTAGATGCAATAACTGCTTCGGGTGCAACCAACATTCATTTAGTATCAAAGATAGAGACGCCTAAAATAAAAGTAAAATTGTCAGGAGCAAGCGACATGAGAGGGGATATTCAGGCAGGCGCAATGTTTGTGGAGGTTTCAGGAGCATCAGATTATAAAGGTCAATTGGAAGCGAAATCATTGGCTGTGGAAGCATCCGGAGCGAGTAATTTAGAATTATCAGGAAATGTTGACGATTTGTCGGTAGTGGTTTCAGGTGCTAGTGACGCAAAATTATACAATTTAACTGCCAAGGGTGCAATAGTACATGCTTCAGGCGCGAGTACTGCAAATGTGAATGTGAGTCAATTGCTTAAGGCTGAGGCATCGGGTGCTAGCAGTATTAATTATAAGGGAGAAGCAAGCGTTAAGGAAATTAGTAATTCAGGGTCTTCAAGCATAAAACATAGAAACTAATTAATAAAGGAAGGTCATTAATTTGGTAGAACAGTTGCATTAGCCTACCTTTGCCCTCCAAACATCGCGAGGTAGAGCAGCGGTAGCTCGTCGGGCTCATAACCCGAAGGTCGGAGGTTCGATCCCTTCCCTCGCAACATTTAATCCCGCTCCCGATTCCTATCGAGAGCGGATTTTTTTTGTAGTAACTTTGTGTAATAATAAAAAGGAATGAAAGTAGGGTTTGTAAATATATTTGGGAAGCCAAACGCAGGTAAAAGCACTTTACTGAACGCCATTATGGGCGAGAAGATGGCTATTGTCTCTTCCAAAGTACAAACCACCAGGCATAGAATCAAGGCTTTTTTGAACAAGCCGGATGAGTACCAGATTATATTCTCTGACACTCCAGGTATCATTGACCCAAAGTATAAGCTACACGAAAAAATGATGGGGGCTGTAAAAAGCGCCTTAGAGGACGCCGATATTGCTTTATTGATGGTTGATGTAAGAGACGATTTTGAGGAAATAGACGCCATGTTTACAGCACTTAAGCTTAAAGTGCCTTGTATTGTAGTGATGAATAAATCGGATTTAGCAGTGGGCGGTCGTGTAAAAGAGGCAAATGCATACTTTAGTACGAAGCCATATTGTAATAAAATTATTTCCATTAGTGCATTGAATATCAGCGATATAGATAGGTTATTGAAAGTTATTCTTGAATTAATACCAGAAGGTGGTCATCCTTTCTTTGATCAAGAGGATTTAAGTGATATGCCTACTAAGTTCTTTGTAAGTGAGATTATAAGGGAGAAGATATACCAACTGTTTGGGGAGGAGATACCTTATCATACAGCAGTATTAGTAAACTCTTTTAAAGAGCAGCCTTTATTGGTTAAGATACAGGCAGATATTATTGTGAATAGAGAGACCCAAAAATCAATCATTATTGGTCAAGGGGGTAAGATGATTAAAGAAATTGGCACTTTGGCAAGAAAGGATATTGAGGAGTTTATTGGTTCTAAGGTTTATCTAGAACTCTTTGTTAAGGTGAAACCTAAGTGGAGAGACAATGATACAAAATTGAAAGAATTTGGATATCAATAGTTGCTTTAATTAATACTTACTAAAGTATTGATAAACAATTATTTGTTATAGTTTATTTGAATATTAAATTGAATTATTATGAGTTATACAGTTGCGATAGTAGGAAGGCCCAATGTGGGCAAGAGCACTTTGTTTAACCGTTTTTTAGAAGAGCGTAAAGCGATTGTGGATGACATTAGCGGTGTTACAAGAGACCGTCAATATGGTGAAACAGAATGGGCTGGCAAGCACTTTAATGTGATTGACACAGGTGGATTTGTTCCAGATTCCAAAGACATGTTTGAGACGGAAATCCGTAAGCAGGTAAGAATTGCCATAGAGGAAGCTAATGCATTGATTTTTATGGTAGATGCTGCTGTAGGGTTGACCGACTTAGATTCAGCAATGGCCGATTTACTTAGAAGAACGACTAAGCCAGTTTATGTATGTGTGAATAAGGTAGACAATTCTACAAGGGCCTTAGAGGGCACTGAATTTTACGGCATGGGCTTTGAACATAACTATTTTGTTAGTGCTATATCTGGTAGTGGCACAGGTGAGTTATTGGATGCTGTTACGAATGACATGAAGGAAGAGCCAAATCGTAAGGCAATTGCCGAAGCGGCTGAGTTGCCAGATGGCGAAGAGCCAGAAGAAGCACCAGCTGTACCAAAAATTGCAATTATTGGCCAGCCGAATGTTGGTAAGTCAAGTTTGTTGAATGCAATGATTGGTCAAGACAGAACAATTGTAAGTGATATTGCAGGTACCACACGCGATACCATTCATACTCATTACAATATGTTCCAAAAAGAATTCATTTTAATTGATACTGCGGGTATCCGTCGTAAGAATAAAGAGAAGGATGATTTGGAGTTTTACTCAGTAATTCGTGCCATTAAAGCAATGGATGAAGCAGATGTTTGTTTAATGGTCATTGATGCTGTTAAAGGAGTAACTGCCCAAGATTTGAGTATTTTTAGTCTAGCTGCTAAAAAGGGTAAGGGTGTTGTAGTATTGGTTAACAAATGGGACTTAATTACTAAGGAAACCAATACAGCGCGTGACTATGAAAAAGTATTAAGAGACAAACTGGCACCTTTTACAGATGTGCCTATCTTATTTATATCTGCGGTTGAAAAAACAAGAATATTCAAAGCGATTGAAATAGCTTTAGATGTATTTGACAATAAACACCGTAAAATTGCAACTTCTAAGTTAAACGAAGTAATGCTTAAGGCAATTGGTAACTATCAGGCTCCAGTAGTAAGAGGCCATGTTATCAAGATCAAATTTGTACAACAATTGCCTACAAGAGTACCAAGTTTTGCCTTCTTTACTAATTTCCCAGATGATATTAAGACTCCATACCGCAATTACTTGGAAAACCAGGTAAGGGCTAACTTTAAGTTTACAGGGGTTCCAGTACGTATCTATTTCAGGAAAAAGTAGATTTTCGTCGAAAATCAGGTAAAATTTAAAAAAATATTGTTAAAATTTGGAGTTTCTGAAGGTAAACTTTATCTTCGCTCACGTATTTTTAATACCAAACTTAAAAAACCTTGAAAATGAAAAAAGTATTCGCAATTTTCGCTATCGCTGCATTAGCTGCTTGTGGTGGTGCTTCAACTGAAGTTAAAGCTGATTCAGCTGCAAAAACAACTGATTCTGCTGCTGTAAAATCTGATTCTACAGTTAAAGCTGATTCTACTGTTAAAGTTGATTCTGCTGCTAAAAAGTAATTAGAAGTATAAAACTTCTTGCAAGAAGGTCCCTCCGACAACGGAGGGATTTTTTTTGTCCAAAAATCAGCTAAATCTATTTATTTCAATGGGTTTGGCATTAATATTGCCTAATGAATGATACCCTCAATATTTTTAATTGAGTGGCATGGCTGTGCCATTTTGACCTTATCATAAATAGATCTAAAGTGAATAAATTTTTAATGAAATCAGAAGAGGAAAACGAGTTTATACCATTGTTCTCATTTAATGAGCAAGACGTGGAAAATGAGCCAGAATTAGAGATGGAAAATACGATTCCTATTTTACCATTGCGCAATACCGTTTTATTCCCTGGCGTAGTTATTCCAATTACGGTAGGTAGGGATAAAAGTATTCAAGCGGTAAAAGCTGCATATAATAAAGATAAATATATTGGAGTTTTGGCTCAGAAGGATGGAAATGTAGAGGATCCAACTCCGGCTGATTTATGTCAAATTGGAACTGTTGCAAAAATCATGAAAATGATTAAGATGCAGGATGGCGGGACAACCATCATTATTCAGGGTAAGAAGCGTTTTGAATTATTGGAGATGAAAGAAGAAGATCCATACTTTAAGGCGGAGGTGAAAGTATTGGTTGAAGATAAGGTTGGTCCTGAGGATCAAAATTTCCAAGCGCATCTTTCTACTATAAAAGATTTAGCAACTCAAATAATTAATCTGTCTCCAAACTTTCCATCAGAGGCGGCTTTGATTTTAAAGAATATTGAAAGCCCTTTATTCCTAATAAATTTCGTGAGCTCTAATTTAAATGTTGAGCTTCCGGAAAAGCAGGGCTTATTGGCCGAGCATAATGTGACCTTAAGGGCCGAAAAATTAATTCAATTCTTACAACAGGAGTTACAATTTGTGGAGTTAAAAAACAAAGTAACAACAAAGACAAGAACTGAAATAGACAAGCAACAAAGGGACTACTTTTTACAACAACAGCTTAAAAGCATCAAGGACGAATTAGGAGGAGATCCTAATGAGCGTGAAGTAGCAGAAATGAAAAAGAAAGCTGATGGCAAAAAATGGCCAGAAGCTGCTAAAAAATTATTTCAAACTGGCTTAGAGAAATTAGAAAGGATGCATCCAAGCACACCCGATTATTCGGTAGTGTATAATCACTTGGATTTGCTTTTAGATTTGCCATGGGATGAGTTTACTGATGATAATTATGATTTAAAAAATGCCAAGAAGGTTTTGGATGCTGATCATTATGGAATGGGTAAAATCAAAAATCGTATCCTTGAATATTTAGCAGTGCTTAAATTAAAAGGGGATATGAAGAGCCCAATATTATGTTTCCTTGGCCCTCCAGGTATTGGTAAAACTTCATTAGGTAAATCAATTGCACATGCCATTGGTCGTAAATATGTGCGCGTGAGTTTAGGTGGATTACATGACGAGAGTGAAATTCGCGGACATCGTAAAACTTATATAGGTGCTATGCCGGGTAGAATCATTCAAAGTTTAAGAAAAGTAAAAACATCAAATCCGGTAATGATATTGGATGAGATTGACAAAATAGGAAGTGATCATAGAGGGGATCCTTCAAGTGCTTTATTAGAAGTATTGGATCCTGAACAAAACCATAGTTTCTATGATAATTATTTAGAATCAGAGTATGATTTAAGTAAAACACTTTTCATAGCGACTGCGAATGATATTAGCCATATACAACCTGCATTAAGAGATCGTTTGGAAATTATTGACTTAAGTGGGTATGCGGTGGAAGAAAAAGTTGAAATCGCAAAACGACATTTATTACCCAAGCAAAAAGAAGCACATGGATTGGATAAAGTAAATTTCAAAGTGCAAGACAATGTGCTTGAGAAAGTTATTGAAGATTATACAAGAGAGAGTGGCGTAAGAGAATTAGATCGTCAATTGGCTTCTATTATGCGTTACCAAGCAAAAGAATTAGCGTATAAGCATAAGGTTAAACCAACGGTGAGTAAGGCCGACTTACATAAAATATTAGGTCAAGCAAGATATAGCAATGAAATATATAAAACAGTAAACATGCCAGGTGTTGCAGTAGGCTTAGCTTGGACTTATGTTGGTGGAGATATTTTATTTATAGAAGTTTTATTAGCGGATGGTAAGGGTGAAATGAAGTTGACTGGTAATTTAGGTAATGTAATGAAAGAGAGTGCAACAACGGCACTTACTTATTTACAAGCCAATGCTAAGAAAATTGGTGTGGATCCTGCTTTATTTAATACAAAATCAATTCATGTACATGTGCCTGAAGGTGCTGTTCCAAAAGATGGTCCAAGTGCGGGCATTACCATGCTTACTGCTTTAACATCTGCTTTTACAGGACGCAAGGTGAAACCTTATTTAGCAATGACTGGCGAAATTACTTTGCGTGGACAAGTATTGCCAGTAGGAGGTATTAAGGAGAAAATATTAGCAGCAAAGCGTTCGGGTATGAAAGAAATTATTCTTTGTTGGCAGAATGAGAAAGACGTAAATGAGATAGATCAAAACTTTATCAAAGGCGTTCAGTTTTATTATGTAAAAACAATGCAGCAGGTTTTAGACTTAGCCTTAGTTTAATAAACTGGGATTAGTTGATTATTCTGACTCTAAACCCTAGCTTTGTTATATGCTAAAACGTATTCATTTATTATATGAGCTATGTTTTAATAGGTTATTATTTAGATACCTAATTGCATTCGCGTTTGTATTTAATAATAATTCCATTCTAGCACAAACTACTGCGGGTAATGCTGTCTACAATTTTATAGAGCTTCCTTATAGTGCAAAAATCACTTCTTTAGGAGGTATAAATATTAGTTCCATAGGTTCAGACCTTGGACAGGCAATGTATAATCCATCTTTATTAAGTCCTGAAATGGAAAATCAAATTCATTTAGGAATTAAACCATTCTTTGCAGGAATTCAACAGTATGATTTCAATGGTGTTAAATATTTGGACAAGCATAATATTACTTGGTCCTATGGAATACATTTCATGGATTATGGCAATATTAAAATGACAGATTATACTGGCAATGAAATTGGTACCATGCATCCAAATGATTACCTGATTCAATTGTCGGCTGCAACAAACTATATTGAACAGTTTAGAATTGGGGGCACACTTAAATACATCAACTCCAATTACGGCCTATATAAATCAAGCGGTGTAGCTTTGGATATTGCATTAAAATACCAATCTCCAAATAAATTATCACAATCAAGTTTATTAGTAAGAAATATTGGCACACAACTGGGAAATACCAGTAATAGACAAGAGCTTCCTTTTAACCTAATCCTTGGATGGACTAAGAAATTAGCGTTTGCGCCAGTTCAATTTTCAGTTACCGCCGATAGATTATCTGTTTGGAATAATTTGTATTACGATCCGGAATATGCAATGGTACAAGGGGATACCCCTCCAAGTAGTTTACAAAATGTTTTTAATCATTTAACGCTTGCGTCTGAAATTTTTATTGGCGATCAATTCAATTTAAACTTAGGGTATAATTTTATTAGACGCTATGATTTAAATGTTCAAAATCAGGCAAATGGGTTAAATGGATTTAGTACTGGTATAGGTATTAAACTTGAACGTATTAATATAGATTATGGTACTTCGTATTTTCAAAGAAATATGTACCATCATTTTTCTATTACGTATCAATTAAAAAAATAATCCCTTCTTTTGAAAGGGATTATACGTAGTAAAAATTATTTTAAGTATTAATTAATTCTTTTTAGGGGGAAATAAAGCTTTAGGTTTTTGAGCTTCATTATTAGCCTTCGTTTCATTTTTTAATGGTGCCTTGCCATTTGGGACTTTGTTATTGGGAGCCATTGGTTTAGCAGGAGGGGCTGCTTCATTGCTTAATTTATAATCTGATTCAGCACCAACATCTTCTGTTTTTTCAATTGCATTTATTGACTTGTCAATTGCAACTGTATCTTTTGATATAAAATTTACATTAAAATCAGTTAACAAATTGGAGGGTCGTTCAAAATTCGCATTTTGATCTAGGTTACATGCAGGATCATTTGTGACTTTCTCCATAAAGTATGCCCAAATTGGTAATGATGCATGTGCACCTTGTCCAAAATAATTATCTGTGAATCTTAGATATCTATCATCACAACCTACCCAAGCACCTGCTAGGATTTGTGGTGTGTATCCCATAAACCACAAATCACTATTGTCGTTTGTAGTACCCGTTTTTCCTGCAATAGACTGCGCTTTAACATCATAAGAATACATAGACTGCCCAGTACCACGGCTTATCACACCTTGCATCATACTTACAACAGAATAGGCAGTGACTTCGTCAATTATTTTTCTTCTTTGCGGTGAAAAACTCTCTAATACATTCCCGTTTTTATCTTCAATTCTGTTAATAAAAAATGGTTGTGCATTATAACCTGCTCCTGGGAACATGGTATATGCTTGTACCATTTCAAATAATGAAATTTCACATGATCCTAATGCTATAGCAGGATAAGGTTGAATGTCGGCTTGAACATTACATTTTTTTAAGTAAGCAACCAATTCCTTAGCTGCTTCGTTTCCTTTACCATTAATCTGCTTCATAATATAAGCCGATGCACAGTTTCTAGATTCTGCCAAGGCTTGTGCCATTGGCATTGAAGCACCTGTGCATGTTTTACTAGTATTTGGCACCATTCCATATCCGTCAAACATTTGCTGTTGGTCCTGAACAATGGTATTAGGGGTAAATCCTGCTTTCTCAATCGCTAAAGAATAGAGTAGTGGCTTCATAGTACTACCTACCTGACGTCTGGTATTTATGTTTACGTGATCGTATTTGAATGTTCTAAAATCAACGCCGCCTACCCAAGCTTTTACTTCGCCGGTAAATGGATCTACTGCCAAGAAACCTGTTTGTAATATTTGCTTATGGTATTTTAACGAGTCAATTGGAGTCATTGTGGTGTCAATGAATCTATTTTTGTTCCATGCAAAAATGCGCATAGGGACAGCTTGGTTAAAAGTACTTCTAACAATTTCATCACTTAGATCTTCTTTCTTTAAATTCCTCCAACGATCGGTTTGTTTTATAGAGGCCTCTAACTGCGTATTAAATTCTTTCCAAACTTCACCAGATTTAATTTTAGGTTGCTGGCTAAATTCTTTTTGTAAGTATGCCATATGTTTGGCAACTGCTTCTTCAGCATACAATTGCATACGAGGATTAATGGTAGTATATATCTTTAAACCATCCTTGTATAAATTGTAATTATCCCCATTACTTTTTTTATGGTCCTTGCACCATTTTTTCATAAACTCACCAAGGTTCATTCTAAAGTAGGGGCCTAAACCATTGTTCTCGTCTAATTTTTTATAATTAGTTACTAAGGGCAAAGCCTTAAGTTGTTCTGCTTGATCTTTGGTAATATATTGCTGTCCAGCCATTCTATTTAAAACCAAATTTCTTCTTTCAAGTGCTAATTTTGGGTTTCTGTTAGGGTTGTATTTCCCTGGTCCGTTTATCATGCCTACTAACAAAGCAGCTTCTTCTATTGTTAGGCGATCAGGCTCTTTTTGAAAGAAGCTTCTAGATGCATTGCTAACTCCAAATAAATTTTCACTAAAGGGAACCGTATTTAAATACAGTGTAATAATTTCCTGCTTAGTGAAATTGCGTTCAAGCTTGATGGCAATTATACTCTCTTTTATTTTTTGTATTACGCGCAATAGTTTATTCTTTGTTCCCCAGTTGTCGGTAAATAAGTTCTTTGCAGTTTGCATAGTGATTGTAGAAGCACCACCTTGGCTTCCAAGAAAAGCAACTGCCCTTATTAAACCTTCGCCATCTACGCCATAATGGTCATAGAATCGCTTGTCCTCGGTCGCAACCAAAGCTTGAATTAGATAGGGGCTAATGTCTCTGTATTTTACGCTGATACGATCCTCTAAATAGTATTTACCCATTGGAGTTCCATCCTGTGCATACACTTGGCTTGCCAATGATGCTGTAGGGTTTTCAATGTCATTTAAGTCAGGCATGTCGCCAATCCAACCCCAGTTAAGCATGAGTAGGAAAAGCATGAACACTCCCATAGAAATAAAGTAATATTTCCAGAAAATGCGTACCCAGTTTTTAGGTTTTTTAACTTCTTGATTCACTGTTTCCTATTTGTTTTTTATAATTATATATAATTAATATTATTTGGTCTTCCCCTTAGTAATTTCTGCTATTTGACTCTTTGCTTTCTCTTTAATTACATCGCTTTTATTAGTTGAAATAATAGCGTCTAATATTTTTAATGCTGCACTGTCCTTACCTTGTTGCGCATACATTTTAACTCTTAAAAATTGAAATGGTGTGTTCCATTTTGATTTTTGAAAATCTGTACTTATTGTTTCAGCTAGTTTTTCAAATTGATCCCAATTTTCTGTTTGAATTAAGGAGTATGCTTCTTTATATGTATTTTCAATTGCCTTTGTTTTGTTTTTGGCATTTTCAACGTCTTGTTTCTTGTGTAAATAAATGCCATCCGGGAATTTACTCATAACAATGTTGATTAGACTATCCGAAGTTCTTTTATTACCATCATGTAAATATTGACTCGCTAAATCTAATAGAGCACGTTCTGAAACAGTTGGATCTATGTTTCTCTCAATAATCTTATTATAAATTACACTCGCTTTATTAAAATCGTTTAATTGTAATAGAAATGTTTGAGCCGTTTTTAAGGCAGCCTTATTCCAATTAGTTAGAGACAATTTGTATTCGTTTGAATTTTGCAATAAGGCGATTGAACTCGAGTCAACTTTTGCATCTCCATTTTTACTAGCAATTGTATCCTTAGTCAAAACGCCCAAGCTACTAATGTTTGAAACGTTTACTAAATTAGTACTCGTTTTTCTACGCCACATGTCAACATTTGGGCGTTCTCCCCATTTTTGAATAAAGCTTTGCTTTCCTTGAGTTATTGTATTTAAATTTTCGAAATAAAATGTAGCAACATTGGATGTTGTATTGTAATTAGAAGTGAATAAAATATTGGACGGTTCATTCTTTGAAGCAGGGCCGCTATTTTTTTCCTTAAATAAATTAGCAAGCACTTTGTTGGCCTCTTTTATGCGTGCATTCCATTTTGTAGCATAATCTTTTTGTATGGCAGAAGGTAAATTATAAATAAATTGTAAACTATCTTCCTTTTGATAATTAGTAATTTCTTGATCGATAGTACTTGTCCATTTTTTTCGGAGCATTATTTGCTCATATTGTGGATTCGTTTTTAATACATTTGTTAAGCTATCGTATGCTATTTTAGCAATACCAAATTTGTTATTGTTGTAATTGATATCCCCTAATAATTCAAATGCCTGTTGCTTTTGGTGCATATTTGAATTATTATTCTTAATAGCAACAATTAACCATTCATTAGCTTTATCGAAAGCTTTATTTTGAATCGCTAACATAGCCATTTCAAAGTATATTATATCCTTGTAAGGCTTATACTTTTCTCTTTTTGCAATGTGTTCTAATTCCTCTGCTAATAAATGCCAAGGTCTATTTAAATTTTTGGCTTCAATACGAACCATGTTTATTTTGGAGTAGACTCCAATAATTGGGTTGGGGGAGAACTCGTTAGCCTTATTAAACCATTTATAAGCCTTGTCGGTATTATTTGCTTTTTGCCATAACTGACCAAGCAAATAGTACCACCTGCTTTTTGCATTATCATCTTGCGCATTTGGTATAGCTTCTTCTAAATATTTTGCTGAAAGTTCATAGGAATCAGATAAGTAATACCCGTATGCAAATTGTTCATTTAAAAAAGGTAGTAGTCTTTTTGGAAATAAAGCATCTGCTTTTAGTAATTGCAACAAACTAATACCTTCGTTTATTTGATTAGATTCCAAGTAATTTCTGGCCTGCCATACCATACTTTCATTTCGCACATCCCCATGCTCTAAAAAACTATTAGTTTCTTTGTTTGCTATGCTAAATCGACCATTTGTATTTCTTAAACTACTTCCAATAGGCAAGTCAACGCCGTCTTCCTTGTCTCCAAAAGTGTAGTTAATAAATTGAAGAATACTTGCAGCAGTGTCAAAATTTCTATGAAATAAGTAGCTTTTTCCTAATAGTAAATAAGCATCGCCAACCCAGTTGCTTCTTAAGTCATGTAACACAATATTCGCATTACAACGGTATACAATGGAATCGATACTGCTT
This sequence comes from uncultured Bacteroidota bacterium, assembly GCA_903819975.1. Taxonomy (GTDB): domain Bacteria; phylum Bacteroidota; class Bacteroidia; order Chitinophagales; family Chitinophagaceae; genus Sediminibacterium. Next base: position 29,213 of record CAIJFI010000009.1, read on the forward strand.
TTTGATGTTGCTGCTAAATCATAATCGTAAAAACTTAGAAGTGTACTATAATCTTCCTGATATTGATCTCTTGCCTTTTGTATAATTTCCTTTAACTCTTCTTCGGCATTAAATAGATAGTTGAATTGAGATACTGTATTTTGATAAACCCTTCGTCCAATCGTATATTTTGTGTTTAATAATCTTTCATAAGGGAGTTGCCTTTCTTCCTCCTTAGGTTTAAAATTATTAACCGTATTGTTTATTTTATTTTTTGAACTATCTACTGCTTTAGTAATCGTATTTACAATTTTGCCTTTTATTTTATTTTGAGAAGAATCTAGAACATTATTAATTTTTTTAACCAATTTAGATTGGTTAAAATTGAAAATAGATTTACTTGTGTCCTGGGCAATTGTATGCAATGGTGCAATAGCAATTAAAGCTATTACACAAGACCAAACTTTACAATATTTTAGAAGCTTTTTACTTATGGACATAAAAGGGTTAAAAACTCCTTAAAAGTACAATTTATCCGCTTTATTTTGTCAAAAATTGCATTCCCATCGTATCTTTAACATGTATTTATCCCAATGGCAAATTTAGACATCAATAATACCTTTAAAAGGACAAGTAACAACTATCGTTTAGTGGTTACTAACGACGACACTTATGACGAAGTAATCGCTTTTAGGTTGTCTAGAAAATCGGTGTATATATGGGTGAGTGTTAGCTTTATTCTATTAGTTGGGTTAACAATTGGTTTAATTGCATTTACCCCACTTAAATATTATATACCTGGATATGGTTCAAAGGAGAGCAGGTCTACTTTGCAATTACTTAAAATACGAACCGATTCTTTAGAGCAAACAATACATTACAAGGAACAATACTTGGAAGGCCTAAAAAAAGTATTGTCGGAAGGCAATCCTCAACAATTGGATACTTTGCCTTTACAATTACCAGAGAGCAAACAATCTACTGATTAAATCAAGTCCATTGAAAGATAATTTAAATGAAAAGAAGGGGTTTGCCTTGTCAAAGTTTGCAGGCTTGGCTTCTCAATGGGCAGTTGCGTTAGCGGCTTTATTGTTTTTAGGAAAATACTTAGATCAAAAACATTGGGTGCCTATAAAAATGCCATTATTCATTTGGCTTTTACCATTTGCTTTTATTGTGATTTCTTTATTAGATATTATAAAAGAGACAAATAACAAATCCAAGACAAAATAATTTATATCAATTAATAGTTTATGAAATTCAAACAATTATTACCCATCTTATTTATTTTCGTTTTAGCAAATGCTATTTCGCTAACGGCTAATTCTTTTTACCCTGAATACATTGTTAAGTTTGAATTTGTAATGGCTGTAAACTTAATGTTGTTTATGATGTCCATTTTTAATTTTAATAGAATTAGAAAAATTGATTTTAATAATCCACGTTCAGTTGTGAATTCAGTAATGATAGGTACATTATTAAAGATGGTTATTTTTGCAGGCGCAGCTTTGGCATATGCAACTCAAAAGAAGGCGCCAATTGGGATGCCTACCTTATTATCAAGTATGGGATTATACTTAATTTATACTTGGTTGGAAATTAGATGGACACAAACAAAGAAATAGTAATTCAAGTATATAGTTAATGGCAAAAGTTGAACATCCACTAGGCGCACTTAGGGCATATTTGCCCGATGGAGCTTTTGAACCAGTTGTTCATTTAATTAATTTATATAAAGTTCATTTAACAGTTACTAAAGCCCGTAAGTCGGTGCTTGGAGACTATCGTCATGCTTTTCAAGGAGCGAATCATAAAATTACAGTGAATGGAAATTTAAATAAGTATGAATTTCTTATAACCTTACTACACGAGTTAGCACATTTATTATGCTTTGAACAATTTAAAAATAGGGTAGAAGCGCATGGGAAAGAGTGGAAAAATATTTACAGTAATTTATTAGTTGAGTTTATTCAATTGGAACTATTTCCTGCAGATATCCATAAAGCATTAAAAAAAACTTTACTTAATCCAGCTGCCACAGCAAATGGAGAAACCGCGCTATTATTGGTTTTGCGTAAATATGATGCTGTGAAAAAAGAAGGTCATTCCTTTGTTGCACATATACCAGAAGGTACATTATTTGAATCTTTAAAAGGGCGCATATTTAGACGCGGTAAAAAGCGTCGCATTCGTATTGAATGTGTGGAGGTGGCTACGGGGCAGGTATATTCTTTTAGTGCACTAACTGAAGTGAAAGTGATATTGAAAGAGAATATTTAATAATAAAAAAATAATGAAACCAAATAAAAAGGCCTAGATAATTCTAGGCCTTTTTAAAATCATAAGAGAATTTTTCAAAGCCATTATTTTTTCAAAAATGGCGTATGAAAACAAACAAAAAGGCCTAGATAATTCTAGGCCTTTTTGAAAATCTTAAGAGGGTTTTAAATTGTATTTTATATTTTTTAAAATACAATTTAAAACTACGCTACAGCTTGCTTCACTAAGTCAGCAGCTTCGCTTAATAAGATTGCAGATTGAACTTTCAATCCACTCTCGTCAATTAATTTTTTAGCTTCCACAGCATTAGTTCCTTGTAAACGAACAATGATAGGGATATTGATATTGCCTAATTTATTGAAAGCTTCAATTACACCAGCAGCAACACGATCACAACGAACGATACCGCCAAAGATGTTGATTAAAATAGCTTTTACATTAGGGTCTTTCATGATAATTCTAAATCCAGCCTCAACAGTTTGTGCATTTGCAGAACCTCCTACGTCTAAGAAGTTAGCTGGCTCACCACCACTTAACTTAATCATATCCATAGTAGCCATTGCTAATCCTGCACCGTTTACCATACAACCTACGTTACCGTCTAATTTCACAAAGTTTAAGTTAAACTCTCCAGCTTCTACTTCGGTTGGATCTTCTTCAGTAACATCGCGCATTGCTAATAAATCTGGATGGCGCATTAAAGCGTTATCATCAATATTCATTTTACAATCCACCGCGATGATTTTATCATCAGATGTTTTGAATAGAGGATTAATCTCTAACATGCCGCAGTCTAATCCAACGTAAGCATTGTATAAATTAGTTACGAATTTTACGCAGTTTTTTAATGACTCTCCACTTAATCCTAAGTTGAAAGCAATTTTTCTTGCTTGGAATCCTTGTAAGCCACCACCTGGGTGAACCCACTCTTTAAATATTTTTTCAGGAGTATCATGTGCAACGTCCTCAATGTTCATACCACCTTCGGTGCTGTACATGATTACGTTCATTCCTTTTGTACGATCTAATAGGATAGAAAGGTATAATTCTTTAGTTGGTTGAGGACCATCATAATAAACGTCCTGTGCAACTAAGATTTGATTTACTACTTTACCAGCTGGGCCAGTTTGAATAGTAACTAATGTGCCACCTAAAATATTTTTTGCAAATTTCTCAATGTCCTCTGCCGATTTACCTACAGCAACACCACGTTGGTCAGTACCAACAATAGTTCCTTTACCACGTCCACCAGCATGAATTTGTGCTTTAACAACAGCAAATTTATTGTTGGTTTCAGTTGCAATTTTTTGGTAAGCCGCAACAGCGTCTTCCACGTTTTTTACTGCGACCCCTTCTTGAACTGGGACATTATACTTTTTTAGAAGCTCTTTTGCTTGATATTCGTGCAGATTCATTCTGATGAAATTTTGGCGAAGATACTAGATAAACTGCACAAAATCAGCCTTAAATTGACCAAAATCTCCGGGAAAATATTATTTTGTTGTTTAAACATTGATTTATATATTTGTGGTCTATCCTTTTAGTAGGATATTTATCTAAATTTCAAACAAAAAACAACTCAATATGAAAAAAATCATGTTATCTGCATTGGTGCTAGCATCAGTGGCTTTATTCTCTTTCGCTCCAAAAACTGCAACAAAAGACGTAACTACTTTTACTGTTGATGCTTCTAAAAGTAAAGTAGATTTCACTGGTTCTAAAACAAGTGATTTCCATACAGGGTATTTTCCAGTTAAATCTGGTTCAGTAAAAGTGGACGGTGGTAAATTAGTAGGTGGTAGCTTCGTAATTAATGTTGCTGGTTTAAAAGTAACTGATGCTGCTGGTGAAAAATTACAAGGACATTTGTCTTCAGGTGATTTTTTAGATATTGCTAAGTTTGGTGAAGCAACTTTTACAATTACAGGTGTTAATTATACTAAAGGAGACAGAGCAACAGTAACAGGTGATTTATCTTTACATGGTGTTAAAGCTCCAATTACTTTTACAGCTTATATTAGAAGTACAGATGCTACAAAAGGTTTCTTTGCTGAAGCTTTTTTCCCATTAGATAGAACTGTATTTGGTGTAAACTATGGTGTTGGTATGGTAGATACTGATGTTCAATTAGCTATCCACTTGTACGCAAGTAAATAGTAATTGAGGAAGAATATTCCTTTTCAAAAATACGAATTGCCAATTGGCAAAAAATAACCCCTAATTTTTAGTTAGGGGTTATTTTTTTTAATGAGTATTGTTTGAATTTCTTTGTCAGACGAAGTCTGATTATATATATCACTTAAGTTCTTTTTCAAAAAATTAGGACTACCGCTAGGTAGATAATAATCCCTAAATTTTTATTAGGGATTATTATTTTTAGTTCGAATTTTTTGAATTCTTCATCAGACTTAGTCTGATTATAATATTAATCATTTAAGATCTTTTTCAAAAAATTAGGACTACCGCTAGGTAAATAATAATCCCTAAATTTTTATTAGGGATTATTATTTTTAGTTCGAATTTTTTGAATTCTTCATCAGACTTAGTCTGATTATAATATTATATCTCGTAACGCTCTTTCAAAATATGAAGATGGTGCAATGCATGACCAAATATGATAAAACCTAGTGCATTTACTGAAATAGGGAAGCCACTTGCAGTTCCTAATGATTTGTTTTGTTCTTCGGTAAATGAACCAAAAAGTAAGTTAGTGGATTGTCTTACAACGCGCCATTCAACAAGCATGTCCTTCCAGTTTCTATTAGCCGCTGTTGCATTTTTCGCATACTCATTTTCATCAAAACCTAAAAGTGCTGCAGGTTCTTTTCTAGATAAAGCTAGGGCACGATAGGCGAAAATTCTTTCAGTATCAATTACATGTTGAAACATTTGCTTAATTGTCCATTTGTCTGGACCATATGCGTAGTTGATTTTTTCTAAAGGGATAGCAGCCCAAAATTCAATTATCCTTTCGTTGTATTGCTGTACAAGGATTGAGTAGTCTTTCCCACTTGTATAGTTAATATAAGTTTGATGTGGTTTTCCGTATTCTGTCGCGCTAGGTCTTGGCATTTTGATTTTTTAAATTATTAATTAGATGAGGATGTTTTTGTTTTTGACTTAGATCCATGAATGGCAATATAATTACTTGCTGCTTGTATCGCATTAGCTGCATTTACAATACCAGCTGCGGATGCAATTTCTTTTAATTGTTTTGATTCGTCTTTTTGAGGAACTGAAAAACTAATATTATCGTCCGATGGTTTCCAAACACTTTGAATAAGCATCTTTTTTACTTCTATCGCAGTAAGAGAAGGAAAGTAAGATCGAATCATTGCTGCTATATGACTCACGATGGGTGCTGCCATGCTAGTGCCTTGTAAATAACCATGATTTGTTTCGCCAGGGAAAGTTGAATATATTTTATTGCCTGGTGAAAGTACATCAACAATCTTAGGGCCAAAATTACTAAAGTCAGTTAATAATGTTCCATTTATAAATTGGTCACTACTTGCTGCAACAGTTAACACATTCTTTGCAGTGTCTTTTAAGGTATTTGAATAAGGATTTGGATAAACCGCTTTATTGTCTAAATCATAATATTCATTTCCTGCTGAATGTATAATCAAAACATCTTTACTTGCAGCATATCTAATTGCGTTATCGACCCATGCTTGTTCGGGTGAAAAAGATTTACCAAAACTCATGTTGATAATTTTGGCGCCATTATCTACTGCATATTTAATTCCTAATGCTATATCCTTATCATATTCGTCTCCATCTGGTACCACACGTACACTCATAATTTTAATTGCAGGGTAAAGCGTATTCACATTCCAGCTACTATCCGGAATACTTGCAACTAATCCAGCTACATGTGTGCCGTGCTTAGGACTTGGCCCTGTAATATCGTTATTGCCATAATACTTGTCAGCAATGTTTTCGTAATCGTCTTTGATTATTTCATTTCTAATAGGAGCGGGTGCTGTAGTTTTTGCGTTAGCCAATTTCTCTTTCCCTTCGATATATTCTTTTAAATCACTTAATACTTCGGCGTATCCTGTTTCTTTGTCCACACCTAATATTTGAATAGTTCTTAAGTAAGCCATTTTAGTTTCTAAAGTTACTCTGCCTACAGGCTGAAATGGTTCCAAAGTAATTACGCTAAAATTGGAGTCCTTGATTTCTTTTAAAAGCACATTTCCCATTTTCTGAATGGCGTTGGTTGCCATTTTTATATATTGTAAACTTGCTGCGTCTTGTTCAGAGAATTCTATTTCGGTGGCAGCTTGTTTCCATATTTGGTATTTGCTTTTTTGTGCTGCACTTGTTAGTTGATTTTCGTCTGTGATGTTTTCAAAAACAGATTTGTATTTATGATAGATTCTTGATTTTTCATCCGCTGCCTTGTTAATATTACGTCCATCTTTCCCGCCTAAAAAATTCCAGCCATGTACATCGTCAACATAACCATTATGGTCATCGTCCATTCCATTGTTTGGAATCTCTTTTAGATTTGTCCAAAGTTTTGTTTTTAATTCTAATTGGCTGGTGTCAACCCCGCCATCCATTACGGCTACTATAATAGGGGTGGGCTTAATATGGAGGGTTGCTAATTTTTCATAAGCTTGACGTAAACTAATGCCATGTATAGTGTCCTTGGCATAGTCCTTCCAGTGCCAGTTTTTACTAGCAACATTGGTTTGTGCAATTGCAAATAATTGAATGCATAAAACACATCCAACTAAAACCCATTTTTTCATACTATTATAAATCAAATTTTATGCCTTGTGCTAATGGTAAAGTTTTACTCCAATTAATGGTATTGGTTTGACGTCTCATATATGCTTTCCATGCATCACTTCCACTTTCTCTTCCTCCACCAGTTTCTTTTTCGCCACCAAATGCACCTCCAATTTCTGCACCACTAGTTCCAATGTTCACATTGGCAATGCCACAATCACTTCCTTGTGCGGATAAGAATAATTCAGACTCTCTCATATTTAAAGTCATGATTGCAGAAGATAAACCTTGAGGTACATTGTTTTGTATAGCAATGGCTTCTTCGATAGTTGAATACTTCATTACATATAAAATTGGAGCGAAAGTTTCATGTTGAACAATCTTATAATGGGGAAGTGCTTCTGCGATACATGGTTTAACATAGCATCCGCTTTCAAAACCAGCACCTTCTAAAACTCCACCTTCAACTAAAAATTTACCGCCTTCTTTTTTACAATCTTCAATACTTTGTAAATATAATTTTACCGCATCCTTGTCAATCAATGGGCCCATATGATTTTTTGAATCTAGTGGGTCACCGATTACTATTTGTTGATAAGCTTTAGTCAATTTCGCAACAAAACTATCATATACTTTTTCGTGAATTATTAATCGTCTTGTACTTGTACATCTTTGTCCTGCTGTGCCAACTGCTCCAAACACAGCACCAATTAAAGACATATCTAAGTCGGCATTTTCAGAAATAATAATTGCGTTATTGCCTCCTAATTCTAAAATTGTTTTACCTAATCTTCCAGCAACTGCTTTGTTTAATTCTTTTCCCATTCTAGTGGAACCTGTTGCAGATACCAAAGGAATTCTTGTGTCGTTGCTAATCCATTCTCCAACATTTCTTCCTCCTTGGACTAAATTATTTACACCTTCTGGAACATTATTTGCAGCAAATACTTTTGAAACAATATTTTGAACAGCGTTGCCACATAAAGGAGTTTTTTCACTAGGTTTCCAAATAGTTACATTTCCGCAGACCCATGCCAATGCAGCGTTCCAGCTCCATACTGCTACTGGAAAATTAAAAGCAGAAATAATGCCAACTATACCCATTGGATGCCATTGCTCATACATTCGATGTGAAGGTCTTTCGCTATGCATTGTTAAACCATAAAGTTGTCTGGATAATCCTACAGCAAAGTCACATATATCAATCATTTCCTGAACCTCGCCTAAACCTTCTTGTAAACTTTTGCCCATTTCATAACTAACCAACTGTCCAAGTGCATGTTTTTCTGCTCTTAAAGCATCTCCTAATTGTCTAACAATTTCTCCTCTTTTTGGAGCAGGCCAATTCCTCCATTCTAAAAATGCAGCTTGTGCGGTAGTAATTACTTGTTCATATGCTTTATGGTCAGTAGTACTTACACCACCAATCATTTGATTGTCCACTGGTGAGAAACTTAAAATTAATTCGCCTTTACTTTCAACAATTGCAGTTCCTGTTGAAGTTCCTTCGTTTTCCTTTTGCAACTTCAATTTGTGTAAAAATTCCATAATTATTTTTTTATTTTTTCAATAATATTTGTGGTAGAGAACCCCTCTACAATCGGATTGATAATTACTTTTCCTCCGTTGGCTATAACTTCCTTCGCGCCAACAATTTTATCAATAGTATAGTCACCTCCTTTTACTAATATATCGGGTAAAAGGGTAGTGATTAATTCATATGGTGTGTCCTCTTCAAATACCACAACTGCGTCTACCAATACTAAGTTGGCAATAATCAATGCACGGCTTTCAGTATTATTTATTGGTCGTTCGGGCCCTTTTAATCTTTTGATACTTGCATCACTATTTAATCCTACAATTAAATAATCTGCTTCTTTTGCTGCTTGTGCAATTGAGAACAAATGACCTGGATGTAAAATATCAAAACAACCATTGGTAAATGCAACCGTCTTACCAGTTATTTTCCAAGCACTCATCATTGCTTTTGCTTGATCAATGGTCATGATTTTCTTTTCAATACCTTCTACAAATCGCATACTACTTATCTTGTTTGTTAATAATTGGAAGCAAAATAAGGCTTAAGCCACCAAGTACAATAATGATTAAAAATTGTGCAAACCATTGTACTGTTCCATTAGCAAGTCCTAATGTATATTCAATACCATTTAACTCTAAAACCTTGGCCATTAAATAGGCATAAGCACCAATACCGCCTGGTGTTAATATCATTCCAATACTTGCGTAGGCTAAACAACTAATAGCAGTAGCAAATGAGCTTCCTGTTCCTTCAGTTCCATATAAACCAATAAAAGTAGCAGACAAATACATAAACCAAATGCCAAATGAGTAAAGGAAAAATAAGTTGTGCTTTTTAAGCTTAGTTGCGCTCATTACACCTTCCCAAATACCCTTAATAATAAGCTTAATGCTAGAGATGGTTTTTTGTAATTTCTTTTTAAAGATGAAAAATCCTAAAAACAAAACAATAATGAAGCCTATGGAAATATATAGGAAGTAATGTGTATTAGGACTAGCAGGATCATGAGCTGCTTGGGCTTGCAACTGGTGCCATCCAGATTGTATCACATTAAATTGTAGTGTTAAAGCAAGGATAAAAATAATCCCTAAACTTAATACATCAAATGCGCGTTCGGCAACGATGGTTCCAACTATCTTTTCGGCCGGAACTTTTTCATATTTTGAAAGAAGGGTACATTTTAAAACCTCACCTAAACGGGGAACCGCTAAGTTGGCTAGGTATCCAATAAGAACAGCTAAAAATGTATTAATAATAGACGGCTTATATCCTAAAGGCTCCATGATGAGTCTCCATCTTAATGCACGTAAAAAATGAGAAAACCCTAACATTAAAAACACAGGTAAGACAATCCAGTACTTAGTAGTTTTAAGTGCTGTAGTAAATTTGGCCCATTCCTGAGGTGGTATTTGGTGTAAACTCCACCAAATTAGCAAAATGCCAATCAGGAAAAAGAAGGCAATCTTAAGGAATTTACCCATTATCGTTAGTTTTTATAATGTGTTGCAATTTACGACCTATTGTACTATAAAACTTGGATTTCTGGCCTATTTATTGCCCTTTTTTAGGGGTTTCTTAAAGTGCGGACAATTTCGTACCTTCGCAGACTCAAAGATGGTTCTGAGTTAAACCCAATAGAATGTCTGAAAAAAAACGAATATTATACATCGCAACCGAAATGTCTCCTTATTTAGAGTTGACAGAGTTTGCTGAGGTAATTAATAAGTTGGCAATTAAAAGCAACGATAGTGGCTTAGAAGTTCGTTGTATTATGCCAAGATTTGGTGTGATAAATGAAAGAAGACATCGTTTACACGAGGTTGTTCGTTTATCTGGCATCAATGTTCAGGTAGATAGTGACGATTATCCTTTGCAAATTAAAGTAGCTTCTTTGCCAAATGCAAGACTACAGGTTTACTTTTTAGAGAATGAAGATTTTTTCAAACGCAAGCAAATTTTTCATGATGAAAATGAAACTTGGTTTGATGATAACGCATTAAGAACAGTTTTCTTTTGCAGAGGTGCATTAGAAACTGTTAAGAAATTTGGATGGCCTCCCGATATTATTCATTGTAGTGGTTGGATGACTGGCTTAATACCAGCTTACATCAAAACTGCATTTAAGAAAGAACCTGTTTTTTCTAATTCAAAAGTAGTATTCACTATTGGGGCTAATACTTTCGAAGAAAAATTTAATAAAGACTTATTATCTAAGGCGCTTATTAATGCAAATATTAAGGATAAGGATTTAGAACCATTTAAGGATTTAAATAATACCGCCTTGTTTAGAGGTGGTGCTACTTATGCAGATGCTATTACCTTTGGCTCTGATATAATTGATAAAAAATTGGTATCTGAATTTTCTGCTGTAAAAGGCAAAAAAGTAGTACCATTTAATGGATGGGATTCGGATTTAACAGAGTATTTAGATTTATACAACGAACTTGCAGGCAAGTAAAGACAAAATAATTCATGGCATCAAATAACATAGTGAAAAACATTGCAGTAATTCTATTTATCGGATTTATATTTTCTGCATGTACTAGAATTGGGACTACCGAAATGGGACTTGGGCTTTTGCCTTCAATGGACTCCTTTAGTACAAAAGATACCATTTTAGATGTTGAAACTGAAACGGTAGACCGTCCAGACTCATTAAGAATATACGGATCTGATGATCATGTTGTAGGTACTTTAACCAATGATCCAATATTTGGAACTACTACTGCAAGCATGTATTTTCAATTGAAACCAACTTATTTCCCTTTTTATATAAGAGGGACAAAGGATAGTGTAATTGTTGATTCTGCAGTGTTGATATTGTCTTATAAAGGATTTTATGGTGATTCTACTAAGCCTGTTACTTTAAATGTAAGAAGGATTAGTACAACAACACCTTTAACTGCCGATTCGACTGTTGCTAGTAACTATCCTGAATTTTATAATATCCAAACAGACGCTTCTTTAGCAAATACTTTTACTTTAGATTTTGCACATGCCCGTGATTCTGTTATTAATAGATTTGAGGCTGCAAATAATCAAATTAGAATTCCTTTAAATAAATCCGTTGCTGATTTGTTTATCAAAGGATTTGATTCTACTACTGCATACAAAACTGATACTACACTTCGTCAATATTTCCCAGGGTTTGCTTTAACTGCAAATGCATCAAGTAATAATAATGTATTGGTTAGAATTAATTTACTAGATACAAATACCAAGTTGGCATTGTATTATAAAACCAATTCAACTACTTCTACATTAGCAGGTGCAAGAGACACCGTAGTTGACTACTTTAAATTTACAGTTTACGATAATGGTGATGCGAATTTCATTAAACGTAATCGCGCTGGATCCGAAGCTGCAAGACATTTTGGTATTGCAAAAGATTCATTAGTTTATGTGCAAACAAGTCCTGGTACTATAGTTAAAATTAAAGTCCCAGGCCTGAAGAATTTTGCAAATAAAATTATTCATAGAGCTGAGTTAATCGCTGAGCAGGTGCCAACTACAAACCCAAATGCATTTGAAGCTTTATGGACACCACCTAGTTATTTATTCTTAGGGGCATATGATAGTGCAAGCAACATGATAAGAAATGTTCCCAACGATTATCAGGGCACTGTTAATGCGGCACAGTTTGCTAGATTTGGAGGAAAGGTTGTTTACAAATCAATACAAGGTTTTGATAATGTAGCTACTTACAATTTTGATATTAGTAGATATATGCAGGGTGTAATTTCAAGAAAAGACTCTGCATTTGATTTAAGAATAATGGCTCCAGTAAACGACTCAATTAAATATGTACCACCATATCCATATAACCTATCGGGAGGAGTTGACTATTTAAGTAGTTACTCTGCAAATGCCCCAGCAATAGGTCGTGTAAGACTTGGAGGGGGTAGCCACTCTAAGTTTAAAATGAGACTTCATGTTTATTATTCTAACTTATAATCATTAAGAATATTTAATATATTTGCACTTTACAACAAACATCTAAATAAAAGAATATGCCTTATTTATTTACTTCTGAGAGTGTTTCTGAAGGACATCCAGACAAAGTAGCGGATCAGATTTCTGACGCATTAATCGACAACTTTTTAGCATTCGATCCACAATCAAAAGTGGCATGTGAAACTTTAGTTACTACAGGTCAAGTTATTTTGGCTGGTGAGGTAAAATCTAAAGCATATTTAGACGTTCAAACTATTGCACGTGATGTAATCAAGAAAATTGGTTACACGAAGAGTGAGTATATGTTTGAAGCGGATAGCTGTGGTGTATTAAGTGCTATCCATGAACAATCTGCTGATATCAACCAAGGTGTTGACAGAAAGAAGAAAGAAGAGCAAGGTGCTGGTGACCAAGGGATGATGTTTGGTTACGCAACAAATGAAACTGATGATTATATGCCATTGGCTTTAGACTTAGCGCACAAGATCTTAATTGAGCTTGCTGCATTAAGAAGAGAAAATAAGGCAATTAAATATTTACGTCCTGATGCAAAATCTCAGGTTACATTAGAGTACAACGACAAAAACGAACCAGTAAGAATTGATGCGATTGTTGTTTCAACTCAACATGATGATTTTGATAAAGAAGGAAAGATGTTAGCTAAAATCAACAAGGATATTGTTGAGATATTAATTCCAAGAGTAAAGGCTAAATACAAGAAATACGCTAAGTTATTTAACAAGGATATTAAGTATCATATTAACCCAACAGGTAAGTTTGTAATTGGTGGACCTCATGGTGACACTGGTTTAACTGGCCGTAAAATTATCGTAGATACTTACGGTGGTAAAGGTGCACACGGTGGTGGTGCTTTCTCTGGTAAAGATCCAAGTAAAGTAGACCGTTCTGCAGCATATGCAACACGTCATATTGCTAAGAACTTAGTAGCTGCAGGTGTAGCAAGCGAAGTATTAGTTCAAGTTTCATACGCAATTGGTGTTGCTAAACCAACTTCAATTAACGTAAACACTTACGGTACAGCAAAAGTAAAATTAACGGATGGTCAAATTGGTAAATTAGTGGAAAGCATTTTTGATATGCGTCCTTACTTTATTGAGCAAAGATTAAAGTTAAGAACTCCAATGTATAGTGAAACTGCTGCTTATGGTCATATGGGTCGTAAGAATGAAACAGTTACTAAAACTTTCACTACTCCCGACGGTAAATCTAAAACTATGAAAGTAGAATTGTTTACTTGGGAGAAATTAGATTATGTAGCGAAAGTGAAAAAGGCTTTCGGTTTAAAATAATAGACAAATTTTTATAAAAGCCCGTTCCGATTTTTCAGAACGGGCTTTTTGTTTAAATACCTAACTTTGACTTATGCAGGAGAGAAATAATAGACCAGAACGTTCTGAGCGATCAGATAGACCTGAAAGAAAATATTCGGGACCAAGACGATTCAGTCCAAGACCTAGCTTTACTACAGAAAGAAAATTCATTATTGGTCGTCAGCCATTAATTGAATCATTGGAGTCTGGAGCTAATATTGAAAAGATATTGATTCAAAAGAACGCACAAGGAGAAGGCTTAAATGAGATTAAACAATTTGCGCGCGAAAAAACAATTCCAATACAATTAGTACCAATTGAAAAATTAAATGGAATGACAAAAGCAAATCACCAAGGGGTACTTGCTTTCATTTCAAATGTTAAATATTTAGATTTACAGGAAGTTGTAGATTTTGTAGTAGCAAAAGGGGAAACTCCCTTGTTTGTGATGTTGGATGGTGTTACAGACGTTCGAAATATAGGAGCTATAAGTAGAAGCATTCATTGTTGTGGAGCACAAGCGTTAATTATTCCAGACAAAGGTGTGGGTGCTTTAAATGAAGAGGCTTTTAAAAGTAGTGCTGGTGCATTAGAGCATATACATGTTGTGCGTGTAAGTAGTTTATTAAAAGCAGTTGATGATTTACACTTAAATGGTATACAAGTTTTTACAAGTGAAATGCGTGCCGATAAAAATGTTCATGAGTTAGATTTTAATGTGCCAAGCTGTATTATAATGGGTGATGAAGGAAGAGGGGTGCAGCCTTATTTGGCAAAAGCCGCTGATTATTTTTTCAAAATTCCAATGGCCACTAATTTTGATTCATTTAATGTGTCAGTAGCAGCAGGTATAGTATTGTATGAAGCGATGAAGCAAAGGCTATTCCCAGCAACAAAATAATTATGCCATGAGTGCTGTAAAATTCAAACTTAGTTTATCGGCAAAGCCATCAGGAACAACTGTTTCATATCAGGATAAAGTGATGCTAATTGGTTCGTGTTTTACAGAAAATATGGGCGCTAAATTAAAACACCATCTTTTTGAAATCAAAGAGAACCCACATGGTATTTTATTTAATCCAGTAAGTGTGCAAAATGCTATCATGGATTATATTTCCAATAAACAATACGCGGTTTCGGATTTGTTTTTATTAAATGATGTTTGGAATAGTTGGCATCATCATAGTCGTTTTTCGGGAATAACAAAGCAGGAAGCAATTGATAAAATAAATAATTCAATTAGTGAAGCGCATATTTTTTTAAAGTCTGCAAAACATTTGGTTATTACTTTAGGTTCCGCATGGTTATATACTTTAAACGAAAATGCGCCATCTAAAAATGGTTTTGTTGTTGCTAACAATCATAAAGCGCCATCGGCTTGGTTTACTAAAAAATTAATGAAGCCTCTGGAACTTCAATCCAATCTTCATGAGTTGGTACAAGCATTAAGAGTATATAATCCCCATCTACATATAGTTTTTACCATTAGTCCAGTAAGACATTTAAGAGAAGGATTAATAGAAAACAATAGGAGTAAGGCAGTTTTAATTCAAGCAGTTCATGATTTAATTGCAAGTCAAGAATCAACTTCTGAAAATAATGGGGTAGCCTATTTCCCCGCTTATGAATACGTCATTGACGACTTAAGAGATTACCGATTTTATGCCGAGGATTTAGTGCATCCTAATTATTCGGCAACTAATTATGTTTGGGAGAAATTTATAGAAACCTATATGAGTGTGGAGACGCAATCTATAATGAAACAAGTTGCTGAATTGCAATTATCTATTAGTCATAAACCCTTCTTTTCGGGTTCAAGCGATCACCAAAAATTTATTAGATCTTGTATAGAGAAAACGGAGCAGTTGTCTGCCCAGTTCCCATATCTTCCTTTACAAAAGCACCTTCAATTTTTTAAGGACCAAGTTGGCAAATAATTACTTAATTTAGTCATCTAAATTATTTGTATGCGATTATTGCCATTGATTGCTTCAGCTGTAGTTACAGTTGGACTCGTTGCCGTGCTAAATACACAATTACCAATTGGAGCAACTAAATCTCCAAAACTGGGTTATTTTTTATCTCCACAACATGGATTTTGGAAGAATGCCGAAAAAGTGAATACTAACTTTGATGCTTCGATTGTTGCGAGTGAATTAAAAGGTAATGTAGATGTGTATATGGATGATAGATTAGTTCCACACATTTATGCAGACCATGACGAGGATGCATATTTTGTACAGGGCTATTTGCACGCAAAATTCAGGCTATGGCAAATGGATTTTCAGACACGTGTTGCGTCTGGACGATTAAGTGAAATTGCGGGTGCAGATAAACTTTCTATTGATCGTTTTTTTAGAAGATTAGGAATGGTTTATGGTGCTGAGCAAACCGAAAAATATATCAATGAGAACAATCCTGTAATGAAAGCAACCGTGGATGCTTATACTGCTGGAGTTAATGCCTATTTAAAACAATTGTCGCCCGAGGATTTGCCATTTGAGTATAAGTTAATGAACTATACTCCGGAAGAATGGACGCCGAAAAAAACCTATTTGTTTTTAATGTTTATGTCCTATGATCTAACAGGTCGTTCTGCAAGTGCCGACTTGCAATTAACAAATACAAGGGATTATTTAGGGTATGATTTATTCGATAAATTATATACCAATCAACAAGATTCATTGGATCCAATTATACCAAAAGGGACTGCTTTTGCTAAGCCTTCCATTGTGCCTACTAAACCAGTTGGATCAGACATTGCTTATTTGAAAAAACAAGATCCGAATTTAGCAGCAAGCAAAATTTCGGCTAGTCCTGAAGCCCCAGATAAAAATAATGGAAGTAATAACTGGGCAGTTTCAGGGTCCAAAACAAAATCTGGTAGACCCATTTTATGTAGTGATCCACACTTAGGATTAAACCTGCCATCTCTTTGGTATGAGGTTCAAATTACTACACCAACGCATAGCACTTATGGAGCAAGTTTTCCTGGTTCTCCAGCTGTCATTATTGGCTTTAATGATAGCCTTGCATGGGGTGTTACCAATGCAGGAAGAGATGTACTTGACTATTATGAATTAAAGTTTAAAGACAGTACTCAAAAAGAATATTGGTTTAATGGTGGTTGGCAAGCTACCACAAATCGCCAGGAAATAATTAAGGTTAAAGACAGTGCTGATGTTGTTGAAAATATTGCAATGACACATTGGGGACCAGCCATGTTTGATGCGCATTATCAAAACCCTCAATCAAAAGGTCGCAATTTAGCAGTTAAATGGACTGGACATAATGCTTCATCTGGTGTTGAAACTTTTTATAAATTAAACAGAGCTAAAAACTTTGATGATTATTTAAGTGCTATTTCATTATGGAAATGTCCAGGACAGAATTTTGTATTTGCAAGTAAGTCTGGGGATGTTGCTATTAAACAACAAGGAAGTTTTGTTGCAAGATGGGATCATCAAGGAGATTTTATTATGCCAGGAGAAGATAGCAGTTATGATTGGCAGGGCATTATTCCAAATGATGAAAATCCAATGATAAAAAATCCTGCAAGAGGGTTTGTTAGTAGTGCAAATCAAAAATCGGTTGACCCAAGTTATCCTTATTATTTAGGTACAGCCGGTTCGTTTCCTTTATATAGAGGCATAAGTGTAAATAAGCGCTTAATTACCATGAATCAAATCACTGCCGAAGATATGCAGCATTTGCAAACAGACAACTACAATGTATTTGCCGAAGTTGCTCGTCCTGCTTTAATGAAGTTTATTGATCCTACTAAGCTTAGTCCGGATGCACAAAGAATGGTAGGCGAAATGACTAAATGGAATTTGTATAATAACGGAAATGAAAAAGGGATTACTGTGTTTAAGTTAATATGGGATAGTGTAGAGAATGCTGTTTGGGGAGATGAACTAGCAGGGTCACCAATTCCATTGACTAAACCAGAATCATTTGTATTATTAGACCAAATGAATAAGGATACTAATTTTTCTGTAGCTGATGATATTCGAACTAAAGGGAAGGTTGAAACTTTAAAAGAGCAAATAAATTTGGGTGTTGAGAATGCAACAAAGCAATTATTGGCTTTAGAAAAAGAAGGAAGGATAGAGTGGTCTGCATTTAAAGCAACTAGAGTATCTCATCTTACCAAAATTCCCGCATTGAGTAGACTAAACCTACCTATTGGAGGTGGTGTAAATATTATTAATGCCACAAGTGAAGCGCATGGTCCAAGTTGGAGAATGGTAGTGCACTTAACGGACGAAATTGAAGCCTATGGTTTATACCCTGGTGGTCAAAGTGGAAACCCGGGAAGTATATATTACGATACTTTTGTTGATTATTGGGCTGCAGGAAAATATTACCGTTTACTTTTCTTGAAAAAAGAAAAGCTAATTGCTAATGAAAGAACCAAATGGCATATTCAATTTAAAACAGCTTAGTGTAAAACGCTAATTATAACTTATTAAACATATTAACATGAAATTTATAGTATCCATTTTATTATCTGCCTTATTTGCTTATGCTGTAGGTATTTACGGCAATTTGCCTTGGTGGAGTTTTGTAATTACCAATTTGATTATTTCAGTTGCATTAAACCAAACCCCAGGAAAATCTTTTCTTTCAGGTGCATTAGGAGTTGGCGTATTGTGGCTGGGGTTGGCTTTAGTAATTGATGCTCAAAATCAGCATATCCTTTCTGTGAAAGTCGCGACATTGTTGCCTTTAAAAGGCTCATATACTGTATTGATTACAATCACTACTTTAGTTGGATTTTTGTTAGGAGGCTTGTCGGCATTGACCGGGTCGTTTGTTCGAAAGTCCTAGTGTAACAGTACTTAATTTTAGGAAAGAGCTGACAAATGTCAGCTCTTTCTGTTTATAGTTATTTGTTTATATTTGCAATGAATTTGCTTAATCTGTAATTGAGCTTAAATTTATTTTATATGTCAGTATTACACAATAGAGTCTCCAACCTTGAGTTGAAGCAAAAGTTGTATGAGGAAACTTTCCCAAGAACAACAATTAGTTTTTACCAGTATTTTAATATTCAAGATCCGCAAGTTTTTAGGGATGAAATGTATCGCGCTTTCAATGCTATGAAAGTATTTGGCAGAATATACATTGCAACGGAAGGAATCAATGCACAAATAAGTGTGCCTACTCATAACCTTGAAGTTTTTAGAAATTTTTTATATTCTTTTAAGCCATTAAAAGGATTGCGTTTAAACATTGCCGTTAATGACGATGGAAAAAGTTTTTGGGTATTAAGAATTAAGGTGCGTGAAAAAATTGTTGCGGACGGAATTAGTGATCCTAATTTTAGTATGGAGAATAAAGGCAAGTATGTAAATGCGCAGGAGATGAATAATTTATTAGAATCAGAAGATACTATTGTAATTGACATGCGCAATCATTATGAATACGAAGTGGGGCATTTTGAGAAAGCAATTGAAATACCATCAGATACTTTTAGAGAACAGTTGCCAATGGCTGCTGATATGATGAAGGATAATAAAGACAAGAATATTATCATGTATTGCACCGGTGGTATTCGTTGTGAAAAAGCAAGTGCTTATATGTTACACCAAGGCTTTAAAAATGTATTTCATTTAGAAGGGGGCATTATTAATTATGCAAACAAAATAAAAGAAGCTGGGATTGAAAGTAAGTTTAAGGGAAAGAATTTTGTTTTTGACGAAAGACTAGGAGAGAAGATAACTGAGGATGTAATTGCAAAGTGTCATCAGTGCGGTAAGCCTGCAGATACCCACACCAATTGCAAGAACGATGCTTGTCATTTGCTATTTATTCAATGTGAAGATTGTGCGAAGGAATTTGACGGTTGCTGCACGACAGAGTGTAAGGATATTTATCATTTGCCATTAGAAGAGCAAGAGGCGTTAAGAGCAGGCAAGAAAAATGGCATGCAAGTATTTAACAAAAGCAAACAAAGATTAAGGCCTAGACTTGGAGTTGATATTGAAGTGAAATAATAATGAGAAATCTTAAGAACTTTTTCATTCTTCTCAGCTCGCCATTACGCTAATAAATTAAAAATATATCTAAAATTGTGAACTCGCTTCGCTCAGACATGCACAATTTTTTAACGATCCATTTTTAATTTTTCTTTACGCTATGGCTCAAAGTTCAGAAGTGAAAATTTATTAAGATTTTCCCCTTCTAATTATGCTAGCTTTTTCAAAGCATTGCAAATCAAATCATAAGTTGCATCATCTGTCATTGGCTCTGGTTTAAATGGTGCGCCAATTACTTTCTCATAAAGTTCAATATATCTTTTAGAAATAGTATCAATCCACTCATCGCTCATGGCAGGAACGGTTTGACCTTCTTTACCCATAAAATTATTTTCAATCAACCATTCGCGTACAAATTCTTTACTTAGTTGTTTTTGTTTTCCTTTCTTTATTTGTCTTTCTTCAAATCCTTCTGCATAAAAATATCTAGATGAATCAGGCGTATGAATTTCATCCATCAAATAGATTGTATCTCCAATTTTCCCAAATTCATATTTTGTGTCTACTAAAATCAAACCTTGTTTCGCTGCAATTTCTTTTCCTCTTTCAAATAAAGCCAAGGCGTATTTTTCTAATACAGCCCAGTCTTTTGCACTTGCCAATCCTTGCTTTATAATTTCATCTTTAGAAATATCTTCATCATGACCTTCACTTGCCTTTGTAGAAGGGGTAATAATAGGGGTTGGGAAAAAGTCATTTTCAACCATGCCCTCAGGTAAAGTGACACCGCAAAGTTGTCGGCCTCCTGCGTTATAAGTTCTCCAAGCGTGCCCCACTAAATTGCCTCTTACCACCATTTCAATTTTAAAAGGGGTACATTTTTTCCCAATAGCTGCATTTGGAGCAGGAGTATCCAGCAGCCAATTTGGACAGATATCAGTTGTTTTTTGAAGCATATAAGCAGCAATCTGATTAAGTACTTGGCCTTTAAAAGGTATTGGGCGAGGTAATATCACATCAAAAGCTGAGATTCTATCACTTGCAATCATTACAAGTAGTTCATTATCAATGTAATATACATCTCTAACCTTACCGTGGTACTCGTTTATTTGGTGTGGAAATGGCTTGGAATTCATGCCTCTAAATTAAAAATTAAAGTGTAATTATTGATAATTTTTTTAAATGCTAATATTTTGTTATTTTGTATTACAATTCAATTTAAAAACAATTAATTATGAAACGATTTTTAAGCCATATGGGCTTATTTTGCCTTGCCACAATGATGGTTTTCTCGGCAAATGCCCAAAGTGCTAGTACTATTACAGGTACTGTTAAAAATTCAATTTCCTCAGAATCTGTTACTGCGGTTTCTGTAACCGTTAAAGGAGGAAATGCTGGAACTTTTACAGATGATAAAGGTAATTTTAAGCTTTACATTAATCAAAAATTACCATTGACATTAATTTTCTCTTCTGTTGGATTTGAAAATAAAGAAGTGGTTGTGAACGCTGGCGATACTAAAGTTGCCGTGTCTTTAAAGCCAGGTTATGTATTAGGATCTGATGTAGTTGTTTCTGCATCAAGAGTAGCTGAAAGAATCTTAGAGTCTCCAGTATCTATCGAAAGAGTTAGTGCTGCTCAAATTAGATCAACTCCAGCTGCAAGTTACTATGATATCCTTGCAAACTTAAAAGGTGTGGACGTTGTAGCTGCAAGTTTAACATTCAAAAGCATTAGTACAAGAGGTTTTAACGGTAGTGGTAACACTCGTTTAAATCAATTGATTGATGGAATGGATAACCAAGCTCCAGGTTTAAACTTCTCTGTTGGTACTATGGTAGGTTTGACAGAGTTAGATGTAGATAACATGGAATTATTGCCAGGTGCATCTTCTGCATTATACGGTTCAGGTGGTATGAATGGTACTGTTTTAATTAACAGCAAGAATCCATTTAAATACCAAGGTTTAAGTTTTCAAATTAAACAAGGTGTAAACCATGTAGATAACTACGAGCGTCCTCAAGCTGCTTATAAAGATTACACAGTTAGATGGGCAAGTAAAATAGGAGATCGCTGGGCTTACAAAATGAGTGCTCAATATACTGAAGCTCAAGACTGGTTAGCGCACGATGCAACTAACTATTCAAGAAACACAGGTACTGCAAATGGTCAAACTATTACAGGTTACAGATCTAATGATATGAACTATGATGGTGTAAACGTTTATGGTGATGAAACTACTTCTGCACTAAGTACTATATTTAGTTCGGTTAAAGCTGGTGTAGTTGGTGCTTTAACAGCTGCTTATGGTGGTAATGCAACTGCAGGTAATGCTGCTTATGCTTCTATATATGGTGCTGCTCAAGCAGGTCCTTATTCTGGAAGTTTAGCTAACTATACTGCATTCTTAAGAGGTGCTAATGCTGCATTAGTTCCTTATGCAAACTATTTATATGGAGATGCTAAGGGTATGTTTACTGGTGTTAATGTGAGCCGTACTGGTTATAACGAAGCTGATATCCTTGACCCAGTTGCTAAAAACTTAAAAGTATCTGGATCATTGCACTATAAAATCAATGATAAAACAGAAGCTTCTTTTAGTGCTTATACAGGTTCTGGTAACACTGTATATACAGGAAGTGATAGATATTCTTTGAACGCTTTAAATATGAGTCAATTCAAATTTGAAGTAAAATCTAAAAACTGGTACGCTCGTGCTTACCAAACTTTAGAAGATGCGGGTAATTCATACAACGCAACTATTACAACTCGTTTATTCAACGAAGCTTGGAAATCTAGTAACACTTGGTATCCTACATTTACTGCTGCTTATGTAGCTTATAAAGATGCTGGTATGAGTAGCGTAGATGCTGGTAACGCTGCTAGAAATGTAGCTGATGCTGGAAGACCAACTGGACATGTAGGTTCTACAGAATTATTTAAATCAATTGCGAATATTCCAATTTCTCAAGGTGGTGGTAAATTCTTAGATAAATCTTCTTTAAACGTATTAGAAGGTCAATATAACTTAACTGATTTATTAGGTCTTGGTCAATATGACGCTGACTTATTAATTGGCGGAAGTTTAAAGAACTATAATTTAAATTCTCAAGGAACATTATTTGCGGATACAACAGCAAGAATTAATATTAATGAAAGTGGTTCTTATGCACAGTTATCTAAAAAATTCTTTGGTGACATCTTAAAAGTATCTTTATCTGGTCGTTATGACAAGAATGATAACTTCGCAGGTCGTTTTACACCAAGAGCTTCTGCTGTTGTGAAAATTGCTGAAGACAATAACTTACGTGTTTCTTACCAACAAGCTTACCGTTTCCCTACAACTCAAAACCAATGGATTAACTTGTTAGTGGGTGGTGGTACTCGTTTAATGGGTGGTTTACCACAATTAAGAGATTACTATCATTTTAACACTAACCCAGCTTATTCATTAGCTAGTGTGTTAGCTGGTGCTCCAGTTCAACAACAATTTGGTGAGTTTAAGCCTGAGTCTATGAGTTCATTTGAAGTTGGATATAAAACTTTAATCAATAAAAAATTATTGATTGACTTTTACGCATACACAGGTAAGTATACAAACTTCTTAAGTGGTGTAACTGTATTACAATCTCGTAATGCTGCAAATCCTCAATTATCTGATTTATTAAGTGCAAGCACTCGTATTGCATACAGTATCTCAACAAATGCTCCTGGTGATGTATCTACAAGTGGATGGGGAATTTCTGCTGATTATTTGTTACCAAATAATTTCAGTTTCTCTACAAGTGTATATACAGACGAAATTGGAAATTTACCTAGTGGTTTTATTTCTTATTTCAACACTCCATTGTTCAGAGCAAACTTTGCTTTAAACAACAGTGGTTTCTTGTTAAAAAACAGATTAGGTTTTGGTGCTAACTTACACTACCAAGATGACTTCACTTACGAAGGAACTTTTGCTGTAGGTAAAGTAAACTCATTCAGTACTATTGATGCGGTAATCACTTACAAAGTGCCTTCTATCAAGTCAATGATTAAAGTGGGTGGAACTAATATCTTAAATAAATATTACCAAACTGCATATGGTAGTCCATCAATCGGTGGATTGTATTATGTAAGTTTTGCATATAACATTTTATAGAATTTTAAAGGTTTTAAGGTGGGTTAGCCTTAAGAATCCCTCTTCGACTAGTTCGAGGGGGGATTTTTTTTACCTAAATCCATCGTTTTTCCTGTATAAAACTCTATTTTTGCTACTCAAAATAAATTATAATCGATGCGATCAATAGCTTTTAGAGAAGCCCTGCGTGAGGCAATGTCTGAGGAAATGAGAAGAGATGATAGAGTACTATTAATGGGAGAGGAAGTTGCTGAATACAATGGTGCATACAAGGTAAGTCAGGGTATGTTGGCCGAATTTGGTCCAAAGCGTATTATTGATACTCCAATTTCTGAATTAGGATTTACAGCTGTTGCTGTAGGTGCTGCACAAAATGGATTAAGACCCATTGTTGAATTTATGACATGGAACTTTGCAGTATTGCCATTAGATCAGATATTAAACACCGCTAGTAAAATGTTAGCGATGAGTGGTGGTCAAGTAGGTTGTCCAATTGTAATGAGAGGACCTAACGGAAGTGCAGGTCAATTGGGTGCGCAACACTCTACTGCATTTGAAAGCTATTTAGCAAATATACCTGGTATCAAAGTGGTATCTCCGTCTAATGGATATGATGCAAAAGGATTATTAAAGCAAGCTATTCGTTACGAGGAAGATCCAATTATGTTTTTAGAGAGTGAAGTAATGTATGGAGATAAGAGTGATGTTCCAGAGGAAGAATATTATATCCCATTAGGATTAGCAGATGTAAAAAAAGCAGGTACCGATGTAACAATCGTTTCTTATAATAAAATGATGAAAGTTGCTCTAGGAGCGGCTGCTGAATTAGAGAAAGAAGGAATTAGTGCGGAAGTAATTGATTTAAGAACCATTCGTCCATTAGATTGGTTGACAGTTTTGACAAGTGTTAAAAAAACAAACAGATTAGTAATAGTGGAAGAGCAATGGCCATTCGCTTCTGTATCTTCTGAATTATCTTACCGTATTCAAAAAGAAGGGTTTGACTATTTAGACGCGCCAATTCGTCGTATTACTAGTGCTGACGCTCCAATGCACTATGCGCCTAACTTAACTGCATTAGCAATACCAGATGTAGCTAGAACTGTTAGTTTGGTTAAGGAAGTATTGCATCAGTACAAATAGTAATTATTTGATGCGGTAATCCTCAAATAAGGCCATTTAAATACTATTTGAGTAATTAACAATCTTTTTTATAAATATCCCTCACAAAGGGATATTTTTGTTATATCTAAACAATTGAAATTTATGGGTATTATTTTATTGATTCTATTTTGGTTAGGATGGCATATCGGAATTTACGCAATGTTAAAGAAGGCTGGAGTTGATAGCACAAAAGCAATCATTCCAATTTATAATACATGGGAAGTGGTAAAACTTTGTGGCATTTCCAAATTCTGGTTTTGGATTCAGTTAATTCCTATTTTAGGTCAGTTTGTTACCTTATGGATTTCGATCATTTTTGTAATGCATTTTAAAAGAGTTGGATTATTACATCATACCTTAACTGTATTTGTTCCATTTATTTATCTTCCATATTTAGGATTTTCTTCAAACGAAAAATGGCATGGTCAGGAAGCATTAGCGCATTACCATAAGTCTGCATCAAGAGAATGGATAGATGCTGCTGTTTTTGCTGTAGTTGCTGCGACATTAATTAGAACGTTTTTATTTGAAGCTTATGTTATCCCAACTGAAAGTATGGAGAAGACTTTATTAGTAAACGATTTTTTATTCGTTGATAAAGTAACATTTGGCGCAAGGATTCCTCAGACACCTATTTCATTTCCTTTTGTTCACAATACATTGCCAGGTTCATTAACAACACCTTCATATGTAAAGTGGATTCAATTGGATTATAGTCGTTTACCAAAGTTAAGAGATGTAAACAGAAACGATGTTGTGGTATTTAATTTTCCAGCAGGAGATACTATTATTAACCTGCCAGATTTTGGAAGTAAAAATCCATATTACGATGTTTTAAGATGGCCTGAATTTAATGGGGATAGAGAAAAATTAATGGCTCAATATCCTATACTTGTACATCCAACCGATAAGACCGATAACTATATTAAAAGATGTGTTGGCTTACCTGGGGACTTAATACAAGTTAAGAATAGTCATTTATGGGTAAATGGTGCACCAGCTTATGTTGCAGATAATGCTCAAACCGAATATTTAGTAGTTACAAATGGCAAACCAATTCCAGAAGATTATATCCAAGATAGTTTAGGAATTAATATTGCCGAAGCAACAATGGATTTTCAACCAGTGGATGGTCGCCCAAATACATTTAAAATTAACATGACTGCAGGTGCTGCCAATAATTTAAAGCAACTTCCATTTATAACTTCAGTAGAAGCATACGAAGAAAACACAGTTGGATATACTTTTCCAAATGACGTCGTTCACTTTCCTTGGACCATTGATAATTTTGGTGCAATCCGTATTCCTAAAAAAGGGGATGATATTGTTTTAGTGGATAGTACAATTGAATTATATCGTCGATTAATTTGCACTTACGAGCACAATACTTTAGATAAAAAGAATGGTCAATATATTTTAAATGGAACTCCTGCAACACATTATACAGTAAAACAAAATTATTACTGGATGATGGGGGATAATCGTCATCGTAGTCAGGATAGTCGTTTTTGGGGCTATGTTCCAGAAACACATATTGTTGGCCGAGCTGCATTAATTTGGTTTAGTTATAGTAAGTCAGTGAGATGGAATAGATTGTTTAACCTTATTAAGTAAGTATATGCATCAGAAATTTGAATTTGAGTATGAGATTTTAGAGGATAATGGAGGCTTGAGTAATGATGACCAAGAATTACTTGAGGCTGCAAAAAAAGCTACTAAAACAGCTTATGCGCCATATTCTAATTTTCATGTAGGAGCTGCTGCAAGATTGTCCAATGGACAAATTGTAATAGGGTCCAATCAAGAGAGTACAAGTTTTCCAGTTGGTATATGTGCCGAACGCACTTTGTTAAATAGCGTAGGAAGCCAATTTCCGGAGCTTTCTATTACTGCAATGGCAATTTCATATCAACCCTTAAATAAAGGCTCTATTGAGCCTATTTCGCCTTGCGGCATGTGCAGACAGTCTTTATTGGATTATGAGAACAGATATGGAGCACATATTAAAATTATATTGTCTGGAATGTCAGGGAAAGTAATGGTAATTCCTACGGCCGCAAATTTATTACCCTTCGGATTTGATGGTTCTATCTTAAAATAAGTGCAAAATCTTAAAGCGTAATTTTCTAGAATAAGGTCTGAACACCTAGGGCTAATCTAAATTCATGTTGTAATAACCAACGCTTACGAGCTTTGCCCCAAGCATATCCTACTAAAGACTGGTCGGTTCCTATAATTCTATGGCAAGGAACAATTATTGCTATTTTGTTTTTTCCATTGGCTGAAGCAGCGGCTCTGATAACTTTAGGGTCACCTAATTTTTTTGCTAAATCAGCATAACTTAATGTTTTTCCAAAAGGGATTTCATATAACTCTTTCCATACCCTTTGTTGAAAGTCGGTGCCTGACTGATTGATTGGGACAGTGAATTCACGTCTTGTGCCAGCAAAATATTCCATTAGTTCATCAACGCATTGGTGAATTACTAGAGGCAACTCATCATCAGCAAAATAATCCGAATTTTCAGTACTAGGATCTGTAAAAATCAATTCAGTAATGCAACCGTCTTCTGCAGTCATACTGATTTGTCCAATTGGGCTATGATAAATATGCGATACAATAGTTTCCATATTATGCTTCCAAAAGGTTAGCTAATTCAATAAGATCGTTTTGCTTGTATTGTAATATAGGGCTAGTAAAACATTTAGCTAATTCTAATAAATGTTTTTTTATAATGCGCACATTGGACAATGCTTTATAGTAAACATTTTTTGGCTCAATATTGGATCTGGTAAAATACTGGTCCATATCTTTTTGAGAGAAAGGGTGCCCAGTTGTGCCTTCTACATAAAATTGTATAAATTCTTGTGGATGCGGATGATTCTCTGCAGGGTCCCAGTCTGGGGTATAAAATGCAACAATACACTGCTTGGGAATATTTATAAAAGATGCCTGTATTTCTAATTGATTACAAAGCTCAGCATACAAAATGGTATTTGCGAAAGCATTTCCTTTTTTAAACTGCAGTGGAGCTGAAATTAAAAATTCTTCAGGTTTTTCATAATTCACTTCTACGCCCTTAATTTGGTAGTAGTTAAATAATATATTCCTTAACACATTTGCTTGTTCCAATGGTGTCAAATAGTTATTTAATTCAAGCCAAATATTTCGTCTAATTTTTTCCATCTGATGGCGAAGTGTGTCTGTTGCTAATTCAGGAAATTGAAATTTAGTAACTAACAATGCGCCTTCAAATAAAGATGGATTTGGGCTTGACTTCCATTTTATAAAAGCCTCCTTTAAATCTTGTAACCTTAGTTTGTAAATCATCATTTCAATGCGCTCAAGAGTTGGCTCATCTAAGGTATTCTCCCATAAATTTTCAAGGTCAGGAATAATAGGAGTCCCATAATTCAATAATCTATCTGAGATGGTATTAAATACCTCTTCGTCAGGATCGTCAATTAGTTTAAAAAGCGCTTTTATCTCTTTTTCTTGCTCCATGAAAAGTTAAAATGGGTGTTTATTTATTCAAATCAACGCATTTTTTTTCATATACATATGCTTTAGTTATCCCATTAGTGTGGATATATTAGGTAGTTATAAACATAATAAATAGAAATTATATTCGTTCACTTCAATTTCTTGAGTTTTAACAGCTTAAATATGCTTAAATGGCTATCTTTGTTTCTCATAAGAATACCATGCAAAACGAAACAGTTGCTACACCAAAATTCCCTGTAACTACAAAATCTTTACACGCGGAATTAAAACGAAGAGTAAACGAATATTTGGAACAACAACATATAAAAGGAACTGGTAATTACAAACTTTTTTCAAAAGCAGTGATTTTAGTTTCCTTGTTTGTACTTACTTATATTCATTTAGTGTTTTTTACACCACCCACAATCATCGCACTTATTGAGTGTGGATTTTTTGGATGTTTAATTGCTTCAATTGGATTTAATATTATGCACGACGGCAGTCACGGAAGTTTTAGTAAGTATGCATGGTTAAACAAGCTAGCTTCTTCTTCAATTAGTGTACTAGGTGCAAGCAGATTTATGTGGGGCATGAAACATGTTACAATTCACCATACTTACACTAATATTGACGGGGTAGATGATGATATTGAAGTAGGTGTATTAATGAGAATGGCTCCAACACAAAAGCATTATTTATTACATCGTTTTCAACATGTTTATTTCTGGATTTTATACATGCTTTTATATGTGTTTTGGATTTTCTTTGCAGACTACAAAAAATATTTCTCAAAAAAAATAGGTTCAATTACAATCAAAAGCATGACCGTTGCCGAGCACATTGAATTTTGGGCTGTTAAATTATACCATGCAATTGTGTTTGTAGTATTGCCTATTTATATGCTAGGATGGGTTAGTTGGTTAGTAGGATTTATTGTTACTACATTTGTAGCCGGATTTGTATTAAGTATTGTGTTCCAATTAGCACATACTGTAGAAGACACATCTTTCCCTATAGCCATTCAGCCAGAGAATAGAATGCCTGACGAATTTGCTGCACACCAAATTCTAACTACAGCAAATTTTGCAACTAAAAGCAAGTTGGTAAGTTGGTTAGTAGGAGGGTTAAACTTTCAAATTGAACACCATTTGTTCCCTAAAATTTCACACGTTCATTATCCTGAAATTTCTAAAATTGTCAAACAAGCATGTGCCGATTTTAAATTAAAATATATCGAGTATCCAACTGTAGCAAGTGCAATAAAAGCACACGTTCATTACTTAAAGTCAATGAGTAAGCCTTCAGTAGCCTAATTGGTTGGTAATTATAACAAAAAGGGATGCAACTAAATGGTTGCATCCCTTTTTTATTTGAGTAATACGACTTGGTTAAGAAGCCTTCTTTTTACGTGCTGTTTTGCGTGGAGGATTCTTTTTCAATTCTTCTATAATCTCCTTTACTTCTTCGATAGTTAAGGTTTCTACTTTTTCTTGTTGCTCTTTATTCAACTTGAAATTGCGTAATCCTTGTTTGATATATGGACCATAAGGGCCTCTTAATAATTGAATCTTCTCTTTTTCAAACACTTTAATTGTACGCTCGTCTTTTGCCTTGCGTTTTTCTGCAATCATAGGAGTCAATTCCTCCAATGTTACTGTGTAAGGATCCATTTCCTTGTTAAGGGAGTAAAACTTCTTGTCATGTGCCGCATAAGGGCCAAAGCGACCTATATTAACACTTACTTCTGCATCTTCAAATAGTCCCAAGGTTCTTGGCAGTTTAAAAAGTTCCATAGCTTCTTCAAAACTAATGGTCTCAATACTTTGAGAAGGCTTCAATTTTGCGAACTTTGGTTTTTCTTCCTCGTCCTGGTGCCCAATTTGAACCATTGGTCCATAACGTCCCATACGTGCAATTAGTTTTTTGCCACTTACTGGATCAAATCCTAATTCTCTTTCACCTTTGGCTCTTTCGGCATTTTCTAATGTGAATTCGATGGTTTCATGGAAAGGGTTGTAAAACTCTTCCAACATTTTGCTCCATTTTAATTTTCCTAAAGCAATTTCATCAAACTCGCCTTCAATTTTAGCAGTAAATCCAAAGTCCATTACTTTTGGAAAATTCAATTTCAAAAAGTCGGTAACTACTAAACCTAAATCGGTAGGAGATAATTTGTTTTTCTCAGCTCCAGTAATTTCGGAAGCCTCTTCGGTTTTAATTTCATCCTTGTTATTAAGCGATAAAATTTGATATATTCTTTTTACACCTTCTTTCTCTTTTTTCTCTACATAATTACGTTTCATAATTGTAGTGATAGTAGGGGCGTAGGTAGAAGGTCGGCCAATACCCAATTCTTCTAATTTTTTAACTAAACTTGCTTCGGTATACCTAGAAGCTGCACGGCTAAAGCGTTCTAGACCAGTCATGCTAACAAAGTCTAATACCTGTCCTTTTGCTAAAGGAGGTAATATAGCTTCTGCATTTTCGTCTGCTTCCTCATCTATTTCATCGTCGTCCTTACTTTCTAAATATACTTTTAAGAAACCATCAAAATTCATCACCTCGCCACTTGCAGTTAAGGTTTCTTTGTTGGTAGAAATTTCAATTTTTGCAGTCGTTTTTTCAAACTGTGCATCGCTCATTTGAGAGGCAATGGTACGCTTCCAAATTAATTCATATAAACGATTTGTGTCGGCATCATCCACCTTAGATTCATTCATGTATGAAGGTCTAATAGCTTCGTGTGCTTCTTGTGCACTTTCGTTTTTATTTTTAAATTTACGCGGTTGATAATATTTATCACCGAAGCTTGAATTGATCTCAGATTTAATGGCATCAATTGCAGTTTCGCTTAAACTAATGCTATCCGTTCTCATGTAAGTGATTTTACCACTTTCATATAATTTTTGTGCAAGTAACATTGTTTTACTTACGCTATAGCCTAGTTTTCTAGAAGCTTCTTGTTGTAATGTAGATGTTGTGAAAGGTGCTGATGGCGTACGTTTCCCGTCTTTAACAGTCACATCCTTAACAGTGTAAGTAGCTCCTTTACATTCGTTTAAAAACTTTTCAGCAGCACCTGCAGTTGTTAATTTCTGAGGGCCATCTGCTTTGAATTTTACTTTCTTTTTATTTATATCTAATGCTGTAAATAAAGCAGATACTTTAAATACGCTCTCTGGAATAAATTGGTTAATCTCTCTTTCTCTTTCTGCAATTAATCTTACGGCAACACTTTGCACACGTCCAGCACTAAGGCTTCTTTGCATACCAATTTTACGCCATAATACTGGGCTTAATTCAAAACCTACAATTCTATCTAATATTCTTCTTGCTTGTTGTGCGTCCACTAAATCCATATTAATTAAACGTGGATTTTCAACTGCTTTTTTGATAGCAGGAGCAGTGATTTCATGGAAAACAATTCGCTTTGTTTTCTTAGGATCCAAACCAAGTACTTCCGCCAAGTGCCAACTAATGCTTTCTCCTTCACGGTCCTCATCCGATGCAAGCCAAACTTCCTTAGCCTTCTTAGTCATGGATTTTAATTCTTTCACCACTTTTTCCTTTTCGCTAGGCACCATATATCTTGGGGCAAACTTGTTTTTCAAGTCAATACCCATATCATTTTTCTCTAAATCACGTATGTGACCATAGCAACTCCTCACTTCAAACTCCTCGCCCAAAATTTTCTCAATGGTCTTTGCCTTTGCAGGCGACTCAACGATTAGTAAGTTCTTTGACATAGTAGTCAACCGCTCCTTCGGGTTTTTTATATATTGAAAATCAGCTAATTATGATAAATATAATCATAGGTATTTAAACCCACGGTAGTATTTCTCGTGATGCAATATTAGAGTATTCAACTAAAAAATAAAAATGATCTGTGCTTAGGCGCTTAAAAATGCTACTATTTTGTCAATAATATCAGGTGTTTTATACACTTTATTATGACCTAATCCATTGGTAATCAAGAATTTAATATTTTCTGGCGCATTATTTTTAAAATTTACCAAATCTTGGTAAGGGCAAACTCGGTCACCTTGGTCGTGAACCCAAAGAATTTCTCCCTTGTATTTTTCAATAGCACGATCGGCTTCAAAATAGCTAACTGGAAGGTTAGTTTGTTTACCTAATTCATTTAAAAAGCCTTCTCTAACTGCTTCTGAGAAGTGCATCATGTTAAAATAACTTTCAAATGTAGTCGTGGTTTTGGTAGCTGGTGCTATTAAAACAAACTTGTGCTCTTTGGGGTTGCTAATGGTTTCGGCAATCATTGCCAGGGTAATACCACCAAGGGAATGACCCATAAAGTGGTCAATAGGGCCGCATACTCTTATTATATGTTCAATCGCGTCCTTGTAAACTATTACATTAATGTATTTGCCTTCACTTTGACCATGTGCTGGGGCATCAAAGCCAATCACTCTAAATCCTTGCTTTAGTAATGGTTGAACATATTGATCAAACTTGTAAAAATAACTAGCATATCCATGACATATTAAAACCGTCTTGCCATTGGGTTTTGTAGCCTGCCATTCATATCCTTTGATTGTAATATCCCCACTTACTTTGATTTGAATTTTCTTTGCTTGGTGAAAAATTGCAGGCGCTTTTGTCTTTTTATATTTAGGGTAAGGGGTACAGAATAAGTTAAAAGCCAATTTTCCAGCTATGGCAGGGGAAAGTGTACCAATAGTGCGAAATTTAGTTCTTAAATATCGTAGGTACATTCTTTCTGAAAAGCCTTGCTTGGACATATGCTTGAATTTGACTACAAAGATAGGCTTGCCTAGTTGTAGCTTTTCATTTTTTTCGTATTTCAACAACAAAAAGCCTTGAATCAAGGCTGTTTAAAGCTATTTTTGCAAAAACACATTCGCTATAATTATGTATGCACTTAAAATTAATTTTGAACAGAAAGGCTTAGAGCCTGTGGTATTGGAAAATGTAAAAGCAGGGGAGAGTTTATTAGAAGTAATCTTAGATGCGGGAATTGATTTGCATCATAACTGCGGAGCCGTTTGTGCTTGTAGTACTTGCCATTTATACGTTAAACAAGGGATGGAATTTTTAGAAGAATTATCGGATAAGGAGGAAGACTTTATTGACCGTGCAGTGAGTCCACGCATTGAATCAAGATTAGGATGCCAATGTGTGATTCAGGAAGGTACAGGAGTAATAGAAGTCACTTTACCAGACCAGACACAATTTTTAGGAGAGTAATTAAAATAATAATATTATGACGCAGTTTGAACCACCCATTAATTGGAATGACCACGAGGATATCGCACAAAAATTATATGAAAAATTCGGAGATGAATTTACTGAATCTAAAATTTACAGAGTTCGTTTTACCGATTTATTAGAATGGGTATTAACCCTGCCACATTTTGAAGGCAAGAAGGAAGAATCAAGTGAGGGGCATTTGGAAATGATTCAAAGTGCATGGGTATACGAGTGGCGCGATAATCAAAAATAGGCTTACATTTAAACTATAAAACATTCACCTTGTTAGCGAGCCTTAAAAAAATAACCTGTTTCATTTTTGACGTTGATGGCGTATTAACCAATGGCGAAGTATTGGTAATGCCTAATGGGGTATTGGTTCGTAAGATGAATATTAAAGATGGATATGCTTTACAGTTGGCTATTAAAAAAGGCTATCATGTTTGGGTAATATCTGGAGGGAATTCAAATGAGGTTGAGGATCGCTTACACAACTTAGGTGTGAAAGAAGTGCATATGCGCGTAAAAGATAAGCGTGCCTTGGTTAATGAGTTAGCTTCATTACACAAAGTTCCATTGGATCAAATATTATTTATGGGCGATGACATGCCAGACTATGAAGCAATGCAAATTGTTGGCGTATCTGCTTGTCCAAAAGATGCTTGTGTGGATATTAAATCTATTGCAACTTATATTTCAATAACCGAAGGTGGTCGTGGGTGTGCAAGAGAAGTAATTGAAAAAGTACTTAAATTAAATGATCAGTGGGATGTTGAGGATCATATCAGAGCTCAATAATTAATCCCTTAAATAATTAAATTAATTGAAGACCTTTATTCATTTTCTGAGACTAATAAGATGGCCTAATTTATTATTTATATTATTAGCAGAAACCTTATTTCATTTTTGCATTTATAAGCCATTGTATCCAAATGCAGGTTTAGAAGTTGATACAAATTTCTATTTAATTTTACTTACTTATTTATTTATTGCTGCAGCAGGTTATATTATCAATGACTATTTTGATATCAATATAGACCAGGTCAATAAGCCTAAGCGAGTAGTTGTTGGTTCTTTTATTAGCAGACGTTGGGTAATATTCTGGCATTTACTATTTAGTGTAATGGGTATTTATATTTCAACTATTGCATTTCCATTTAAACAATATTGGCATATTCATCTTTCAAATTTATTGACCATTTTATTGTTATGGTTTTATTCTACTAATTTTAAAAAAGATTTCTTAATTGGCAATGTGGTTATTTCTTTATTAACTGCTTGGTCTATAGCTGTTGTATATTTTTCAAAGTTTACAATTCAAGAAATTACCCATCCAGTTATAAGTGATACTGCAAATTTTAGATTTGCAAAACTCATGGTGGTGTATAGCGTTTTTGCTTTTATTTTAACCTTGGTAAGAGAAGCATTAAAGGATATGGAAGATATGGAAGGCGATAAAAAGTTTGGCTGTAAAACATTGCCTATCGTCTGGGGGTTGAAACCCACTAAGGTTTACATAAGTGTATGGTTAATTGTTGTAATTGCTTGTTTGGCGTTTATTCAATTATATGTGATTCCTTTTGGTTGGTGGTATAGTGCATTGTACTGTTTGCTATTTATAATTGCTCCACTTGCAATAGTGCTTATTAAGCTAAAAACTGCATATCAAAGTAAAGACTTTAGTAAGCTAAGCACATACGTAAAAATAGCCATGTTTGCAGGTATCATGTCTATGTTGTTTTTTTACTTTTTATTATAAATTATGGCCTCTTTTATATTAGCATCGCAATCTCCAAGACGAAAAAATTTGCTAGAATGGGCCGAGATTCCATTCGAAATAATAGTTTCCGATTCGGATGAGTCATTCCCTGCTACATTGCCTATTAATGATGTGCCCGAATATATTGCAATACATAAAGCCCATGACGTTGAAGCGAAAATTAATCATGGCCAATCTAATTTAAAAGACACATGTATTATAGCAGCAGACACGGTTGTTGTTTTAGATAATACCATTATGGGCAAGCCAGTTGATAGAGCAGATGCAATTGCTTCTCTAACAAAGTTGTCCGGCAAAACGCATCAAGTAATAACTGGGGTATGTATTTTGTATAATGGCATTGTAGAATCCTTTTCTGAAATCACACAAGTATCATTTCATGAACTCACTACATCCCAGATTGAATATTATGTAGATCATTACAAGCCATATGATAAAGCTGGTAGTTATGCCATTCAGGAATGGATTGGTGTAGTTGGAATTAAAAGTATTCAAGGAGATTTTTACAATGTTATGGGCCTACCTGTAAGCAGATTGGTGCAAAAAATAAAGCAGCTAGACTTACTTTAATTGCCTAACTGCTTTAACTATTTCTTTTCCAAAAACATTTTATCGATTGTATATCATTTTACAACCAGTTGAATGCGATATCTAATTCAACATCTGGATGTAAACTTCTTTCTACTGGACAGGTTCTTGCAACACGCTCTAATATTTCAATTGTTTTTTCATCTAAATTAAGAGCAGGCATAGTTACATGTGCAATAATTTTGCCTATTCTACGAGGGTCAGAAACCATTATTTTAGTGACTTCAACCTTAGCACCATCCAATATTATATCCATTGTTTGTGCTTTAATGCCCATGGTTGTAATCATACAAGCACCTAGGCCCGTAGCAATTAAGTCGGTTGGAGAGAATCTTTCACCCTTGCCTTTATTATCGGTAGGAGCGTCTGTTTCAATGGCAGATCCGCTTTGTAAGTGTAAGCAGGTGGTTCTTAGGTTTGATTCGTAGGTTACTGTAGCTGTCATAATTACGATTTTATTGATTTATGATTTTGGTAAAATTACAATTTTATTCCCCTCAAGTCTTGTATTTTTGCCAAGTTAATCAAGAACTTATGCAAGAATTACCAATATTAAATGCGCAGCCTGCGGAACACTTAAAAAAGCCCAATTGGTTAAGGGTTAAATTACCAATTGGAGAAAGCTATAAGCATGTGCGCGGCTTGGTTGACAATCATAAATTACATACCATCTGCGAGAGTGGCAATTGTCCAAATATGGGTGAATGCTGGGGCGAGGGCACTGCTACATTTATGATACTTGGAAATATATGTACAAGAAGTTGTCAGTTTTGCGCGGTTGCAACTGGACGTCCAAAGCCTGTTGAATGGGACGAGCCACAGCGTGTAGCCGAAGCCGTTTTTTTAATGAAAGTAAAGCATGCAGTTTTAACAAGTGTGGATCGTGATGAATTACCTGACGGCGGTTCTATTATTTGGGCTAACACAATTAAAGCCATAAAAACATTATCTCCTGAGACAACATTGGAAACTTTAATCCCAGATTTTAGAGGAATAAAAGAGCAAATAGATCGTCTTATTGAAGCGGCACCCGAAGTGATTAGTCATAATATGGAGACTGTTGAACGTAATACTAGACGTGTTCGTATACAAGCAAAATATGATCGTAGCTTGGGTGTTTTAGAAGCCTTAAAAAAAGGTGGAAGAAGAACTAAGACTGGATTGATGTTGGGCATTGGTGAAGAGAAGCACGAAGTAATTCAAACTATGAAGGATTTAGTAAATGTGGGTTGTGATGTATTAACCCTTGGTCAATATTTGCAGCCAACTAAAAAACATTTACCTGTGCAACGTTTTGTACACCCCGATGAATTCGCTGAACTTAGACAGATTGGCTATGAATTAGGATTTGATTATGTAGAGAGTGGCCCATTGGTTAGGTCATCTTATCACAGTGAAAAACATGTGATCGCAGGATGGGGCAGAAATAAATGGTTAGAAGAACAAGCTAATAAATAATTTAAGCTATATCATAAAAAAAGTGCCGCTCAATTAGAGTGGCACTTTTTTTATGATTATACATTTTGGTAGCATATAATGCAAACAAATTTTTGTTTGCATTAATCCAGAATTCATTTTAATGAATTCGGAGTAAGAACAATGCATAGCATTGTTCTTACTCCCACATTAGTGCAGAAGCGCCTAGAATGGCGGCGTCTGATTCTTTTAAATGACTAAATAAAATCTTTACTTTATTTTGAAATATTTCAATCAGGTTTGCTTCCATATGTTCGCGTGTAGGCTTTAATATTAAATCGCCTGCTTTTGTTAATCCGCCAAATAAAACAATTGCTTCAGGGCTAGAAAACATCACAAAATTAGCAAGAGACATACCTAAAATCTTTCCTGTAAATTCAAAAACTTCCTTTGCAACTTCGTCGTCTTGTTGAGCAGCTTCAAATACATCTTTTGATGTAATTTTTCCGGCCTCAATATTTCTTAACAAACTTGGACGGTCGGTGTCTCTTAAAATTTCCATTGCAGATTGTGCAACACCAGTTGCCGAAGCATAACTTTCTAATGAACCTTTTTTACCTGTGCCAGGATGTAATCTTCCCTCAGGAATAATAATTGTATGTCCTAATTCACCAGCAAAACCGTCATGTCCATAAATAAGTTGTCCGTTGGTTACAATACCACTGCCAACGCCAGTGCCTAATGTAATCATGATAAACTCTTTCATACCTTTTGCAGCACCATACATCATTTCACCAACAGCTGCCGCATTTGCGTCGTTTGTTAGTTTAACAGGTAATTTAAATTTATCTTGAAGCATTTTAGCAAAAGGAATAACACCTTTCCAAGGAAGGTTGGGTGCATATTCAATGGTACCTGTATATATATTGCCATTTGGTGCACCTACGCCAATTCCTTTAATACGACCCACACCGCCTACCTTTTCAATTAGCTCTGATAATTTTTCATACAGATCATCAATAAAAGTGTGCACTTGCTCGTGAGTGTTTGTAGGAATAGAATTGGAGTGTAAAACATTTCCATCCTTATCTACAATACCATATTTTGTACTGGTGCCACCTATATCTACTCCAACTACATATGAATCCATCATTGTTTCTCTAGTTAAAATTAAAAAATTAGTGTCCTCCCTTTGCTTCAGTTTCTTCGTAATTAATTCCTTGCTTCTTTAATATTCCTTTAACTGCGATGGCAAAGAATAAAATATAAGAAAAACAAAGAACTGGAATCCAGAATGAATTGTGAATACCATATCCAGGAGTTCCTGCGTTTGAAGATTGTAAGAAGTCCGATAACTTACCTTGAATAGGAGGGATAATACCACCACCTAAAATCATCATAATTAAGAAAGCAGCTCCTTGAGTTGTGTATTTTCCTAAACCAGCAATTGACAACGAAAATATTGAAGGCCACATGATAGAACATGCGATACCACCTGTTAAAAATGCATAAGTAGCAAGATCGCCTTTATTGAAAATACCAATTAACATAGCGCTAATACCTATAATACTAAAGATCATTAATGTTTTAGCTGGTTTGTCTTTACTTAAGAAGAATGCAATGATTTGTATGAAAATACATACTACATACATGTATAAAGGACTCATGTCATATTGTGCAATACTATTAGCGCCAATAACAACACCAAATGCAACTAAAGGGACAATGATTGTTAATAATTGCTTAGTCTTGCTTTTGAATTCAAAAGCCGAAATAGCACCTGTCCAACGACCAATCATCATGCTTCCCCAATACATAGAAACATATGGGGCAATTTTAGATGATGGAATACTTCCAAAATCAGCTTGCTTTAATAATTCTCCTAAGTTAGATCCAATGGCAACTTCAACACCAACATAAACAAATAAGGCAAGCATACCCAATACTAATTGAGGGTATTTCATAGCGCCCCATCCATTTTCGTTTTTCTGTGCAGAGAAATTTGCAAATAATAATCCTACAACAACGGTAGCTAAAGCACCGAACAACCATTTTAATCTAGTTGTTTCAATTGCCAATTTAGCATCATTCGTTAGCGTAGTTGGATCAATTTTATAACTGTTAAATATTGGCACAAACATAATGACCAAAACTCCAGTCATTATTAATAATAAATAAAGTGCTTTGTTTGCTGGTTCAATTTTTTCCTCGCTTATACCTGCAGGAACTTTCTTTGAAAAATGAAATAAAGCTGCGGCGGCTAAGAATAAACATCCTGCAGCACTATATAAAATCACAACTTTACTTAAACTTAATGCTGCGATTTGGTCATCGGTAATTGCAGCAGCAGTTCCAAATAAAGCAAATGCTACAACTATTGGCCCAATTGTGGTACCAAATGAATTGATGCCACCAGCTAAGTTAACGCGACTTGCACCAGTACTCTCATCCCCTAGGGCAATAGCAAAAGGTTGAGCAGCGGTTTGTTGTAACGAAAATCCTAAAGCAACAATAAATAAACCAACAAGCATACCTGTAAATGTATTGGCATTAACTGCAATAATCATTGCGGCTGCTCCTAAAGCAGAAAATAATAATCCATATACAATACTTTTTTTATAACCCCATTTTCCTACAAGGTCTTTTCCGCCAAATGCACCATATGCAAATAGGCCTAGAGCACCAATATAATAAGCTAAGTAGAAAGCAAAATCTACCAGCTGGCTTTGGAATTGGTCTAAGTTAAATTTGTGTTTACAAAAGGGGATGAAAACGCTATTGCTTGAAGCAATAAAACCCCAGAAAAAGAATACCACAATAAGGGTAGATAATGCACCCGTATTTGTGGGCTGTTTGGTTTGGCTCATAACATTCGTTAGTTTAATCGTTATTTTAAAAATCGATACCGTAAAATACTTAAAAAATGAATTAAATGTGTAATTCAGTAGCTAAAAAATGGGGTTGCAATTGTTGACACATTTTTCGTAAATTGAAAACAAATTAACGAACCCCATGGTGATAGTACATGTAAGTGCGGAATGTTATCCAATGGCCAAAGCTGGAGGCTTGGGTGATGTTGTTGGCGCACTCCCAAAATATCAGAACAAAATGGGCGAGGAGTCGTTGGTTGTCATGCCAATGTACAAAACTCCTTTTTTAGAAAAGAACGAATGGGAAGTACATTTTAAAGGCAATACAAACTTGGGAGATTGGTTTTTTGATTATACTATTATAAAGTTAAAAGACAGCAAATTAGGGTTCAATTTATACCTGGTTGATATTAATGGGTTGTTAGACCGACCTAAAATTTATGGTTATACGGACGACAATGATCGATTCATAGGATTTCAAATTGCATTAGTTAATTGGTTATGTCATTGGGCACAACAACCCGATGTTGTGCATTGCCATGATCATCAAGCGGGATTAATTCCCTTTATGATGAAGTATTGTTATGATTATCAAAAATTGCAAAATGTAAGAACAGTTTTAACTATTCATAATGCACAATACCACGGGTCGATGGGATGGGATAAAAGTATTTTAATTCCCAGATATGATATGTGGAAGCGTGGATTATTAGAATGGAATAATACCATAAACCCTTTGGCGACTGCTGTGAAATGTGTAGACAAGGTAACTACAGTGAGCCCTACTTATATGCATGAATTAAAAGTGCATTCCAATGGATTAGAATCTTTATTTGAATATGAACAAGGGAAGTGCATTGGTATTTTAAATGGGATTGATAATGAAGTTTGGAATCCGGCAACAGATCCAATGGTACCTTTTCATTATTCAGTAAAAGATGTTTTAAAAGGGAAAAGAAAAAATAAGGAAGCTATTTGTGCAAGATATAATTTGAATGTCGAAAAACCATTGATTGTATTTATTGGAAGACTGGTTGGTGAAAAAGCAGCCGATGTTTTGCCAGGTGCTATTCAACATGCATTAGATAAAACAAACTGTGGTGCCAACTTTTTAATGATTGGTGCTGGAGATACTGCAGTAGAGTCTGCATTAAATTATTTAGTGCAGTTGTACCCTGGTGATTACAATACTTTTATTGGCTATGACGAAAAAACTGGACACGAAGCGTATGCTGCTGCCGATTTTTTATTAATGCCTAGTAGGGTTGAGCCTTGTGGATTGAATCAAATGTATTCTTTAAGATATGGTACAATTCCTATGGTAAGAGACACTGGCGGCTTACATGATACTGTAGTGGATATGGGCGAGCCAGAAGGGTTTGGAATTCGTTTTTTACATGCAACCGAAGCTGATATTGTTTATTCTATTGAACGAGCAATAGCTGTGTATCAAGATAAAGAGCAGATGAAAAAAATGATTGCACAATGTATGCAAATAGATCATAGTTGGGAATCGGTAGTGCAGGAATACAATAATGTTTATGAATCCATTAATAAATTATAAATAATAGGCCATGGCTATACATGCTAAAGAAACGGTTTCAATTATTTTAGGAGGAGGTGCAGGCTCTAGGCTTTCTCCTTTAACCGCTAGACGTTCTAAGCCTGCAGTTCCAATTGCTGGTAAATACCGTTTAGTAGACATACCTATTAGTAACTGTATTAATAGTAACTTAAATAGAATTTTTGTGTTGACGCAGTTTAATTCTGCATCTTTAAATCAACATATAAAAAACACCTATCATTTTAGTGCATTTAGTTCGGGCTTTGTAGATATTTTAGCAGCAGAACAAACACCAGACAATCCAGGTTGGTTTCAAGGAACTGCCGATGCAGTTAGACAATCTTTAAGGCATTTGGATAAAATGGACTTTGAATATGTTTTAATCTTGAGTGGTGACCAACTGTATCAAATGGATTTTAGCAAAATGATAGATGCGCATAAACAAAGTGGTGCGGCATTAACTATTGCAACTATTCCAGTAGGAGATAGAGAAGCGCCTGAGTTTGGTATATTAAAATCAAATGACGAAAATGTAATTACTTCATTTATAGAAAAGCCTAAAAAAGAATTATTGCCCGAATGGATAAGTGATACTGGCGATGCTATGAAAGCACAGGGCAGAAATTATTTAGCGTCCATGGGTATTTATGTTTTTAATAAGGATATTCTTTATAAATTATTAAACGAAGTGCACGCTAATGCAACTGATTTTGGAAAAGAAATTATTCCAGATTCTATTGCACATTATAAAGTAATTAGTTATCAATATGATGGCTATTGGACAGATATTGGAAATATTTATTCTTTCTTTGAAGCCAATATTGCTTTAACGGACGAGATCCCTCCATTTAATTTATTTGATAGTGCGCAAACTATTTATACCCGTGCAAGGATGCTGCCACCTGCAAAAATCAGTGGTACAAAAATAAGTCAAGCCATTGTAGCTGAGGGTTCTATTATCCATGCGGATTCTATTACTAAATCTGTAATTGGAATTAGATCACGTATTGGTAAAGGGACTGTTATAA
The DNA here is from genome assembly GCA_903819975.1 of uncultured Bacteroidota bacterium. Taxonomy (GTDB): domain Bacteria; phylum Bacteroidota; class Bacteroidia; order Chitinophagales; family Chitinophagaceae; genus Sediminibacterium. Next base: position 72,266 of record CAIJFI010000009.1, read on the forward strand.
AAAATGCCTATATCATGGGTTGTGATTATTATGAAACCATCGATCAGATTAATTCAAAAAACAATTCGGGGCAACCTATTTTAGGCATAGGAGAAAGATGCGTAATTGAAGATGCTATTGTGGACAAAAATTGCTCTATTGGTAATGATGTAACCATTAAGGGTGGACAACATTTAGAAAAAACAGATCATCCATTATATACCATTAAAGATGGAATTGTAGTAGTAAAAAAAGGAGCCGTTATACCAAACGGATTTGTAATATAAAAAAAGCAATATGAGTAGTACAGCATACACTGGTGAAAAAGCCAAATTAAGTTTCTGGCAAATATGGAATATGTGTTTTGGATTTTTTGGAATCCAGTTTGGATGGAGTTTACAAATGGGCAACATGAGTGCCATTTATGAATTCTTAGGAGCAAAGCCGGAACAAATTCCAGGCTTATGGTTAGCAGCTCCAATGACAGGATTGTTAATTCAACCTATTATTGGATATTTTAGTGATAGAACATGGCATCCTAAATTGGGAAGACGTCGTCCTTTCTTTTTAGTAGGGGCAATATTAAGTTCTGCGTTATTATTCGTAATGCCGAATGCTTCTTCTGTTTGGATTGCTGCGGGTGTATTATGGATTTTGGATTCTAGTATTAATGTAACCATGGAGCCATTTCGTGCATTTGTTGCCGATAATTTAGATGAAAAACAACGTTCATTCGGATTTTCAATGCAAAGCATGTTTATTGGTTTAGCATCTTTTATTGCAGGATACTTACCACAATTATTGGTTAAGTGGTTTCATGTATCAAGGGAAAAAGTAAATGGAACTATTCCTCAAAATATATTATTGTCCTTCTACATAGGAGGTGCCGTATTTTTTGTAGCTGTGATGTATACCATTCTAAGAAGTAAGGAGTATCCACCATCTATTCAAAAAGAGGATAGTGCTGTAGCTGAAAAAACTTCAATTGTTGCAGAAATATTTGATTCGATAAAAAATATGCCAATACAAATGAAGCGTTTAGCTTTAGTTAACTTTATAACTTGGCCAGGTTTATTCTTAATGTGGTTTTATTATAGTACAGGTGTTGCATCACAATTATTTCATGGTGATCCAATCACCAATAGTGAAGCATTTACAATGGGCTTGGAGCATGCAAACACAACTTCGGCCATATTAAATTTAGTCACATTTGGTTTCTCATTCACTCTATCGTTTTGGGTAGGATTATTAGGAAAGAAATATACACACGCAGTGTGTTTATTATTAGGTGGTATTGGATTAATCTCCGTGTATTATGTGCAGAATGTAAATTTCTTGTATCTAAGTATGGGATTAGTGGGTATTGCTTGGGCTTCAATTCTTTCAATGCCATATTCTATGTTAGCAGGTTTTATTCCAGAACAAAAAATGGGTATCTATATGGGTATCTTTAATTTCTTTATAGTACTTCCAGAAATTATTGCATCCTTATTTTTCGGGAAAATTATGTCTACTTTCTTACATAATGACAGGTTAATGGCAGTTCAAATTGGAGGAGTTTTATTGATTTTGGCAAGTGTGATTTGTGTTGTAATTATTAAAGAGGAAAAATCAAAGTAATGAAAAAAGTATTAGGTGTTTTACTATTCATGGTAACTGTTACCAGTAGTTTGTTGGCTCAGACAGTGGCATTTTACCCGACCAATTGGTTTGCTCAAATGAAATACAATAAAGTACAAGTATTAATTAGAGCAACGGATCAGAACTTTAAAAATGCAAGTTTAAAAGTCAATTACCCTGGCGTAACACTAATTAAAACCTATCATTTAGAAAATGGGCATTATTTAGCTGCGGATATTGAAATTACGGCTGCTGCTAAACCAGGGAACATAAGTTTTGACATTAATTCGGATGGGAAAACCATTCATGCAAAATGGCCACTCTTGGCTAGAAGAAAAAACAGAGGAACAGATTTTGCACAAGGATTGAGTTCGGCTGACTTAGTTTACTTTTTAATGCCAGACCGTTTTAGCAATGGCGATCCAAGTAACGATCGTGTTGCAGGGTTAAAGGATCAGTCCTTAAATAGAGACTCAATTTATTTAAGACATGGAGGAGATTTTAAAGGTGTAATAAATCATTTAGACTATTTGCAAAAATTAGGTACCACTACTTTATGGATGACACCAGTGATTGAAAATGACATGCCTAACAGAACTGAGCATGGCTATGCAGCTACAGATAATTACGTGATTGAAAAAAGATATGGCGGTGAAAAGGCATATTTAGCATTAAGCGATAGCCTGCATCATAAGGGAATGAAATTAGTGCAGGATATTGTCTATAATCATTTTGGAAGGTTTCATTTTTTAGTACAGGATGCTCCGGCTAAGGATTGGTTACATCAATGGCCAACTTACACCCAAACTCATTATAGAGAGCAAGCAATTTTTGATCCATATCATTCTGCTGCTGATGAAAGAAAAATGATAGATGGATGGTTTACAACCGAAATGCCGGATATCAATCATGAAAATCCAATGGTTGAAAAATACTTAACACAAAATGCAATATGGTCGGTGGAAACTTTTGGCGTTGACGCATTTAGAGTGGACACTTATAAGTATTGTAATGTGCAAGTAATGAACAGGCTAAATAAAGCATTGCTTGACGAGTATCCAAAGATTTTCACTTACGGAGAATGTTGGGTTGACGGTGTTTCTTCCCAAGCATATTTTGTAGAAAATAATTACAATATTCCGTTTAAGAGTAATCTAATTGCTACTTCTGATTTTAGTTTATTATTTGGTGGTATTTTACCTGCATTGAATGAATCTAATAATTGGAATAATGGTATCATTAAATTGTATAGTACTTTATCTCAGGATTATTTATATAAGAAGCCAAGCAATAATGTTATCTTTTTGGATAATCATGATATGACAAGAATACTTTCTTCTGTAGGAGAAAGTGTAGCAAAAGCAAAAATGGCATATTCGTGGTTATATACATGCAGAGGTATTCCTCAACTATATTATGGCTCAGAAGTTTTAATGAAAGGAGTTTCCAATCCTGACGGATGGGTTAGATTGGATTTTCCGGGTGGATGGGAAGGTGACAAGAAGAATGCATTTACGGAAAATGGTTTAACAAAAGAGGAATCAGACTTTTTACATCATATACAATTATTAGGGCAATACAGAAAAAAATCATCTGCATTAAAAACAGGTGCATTTATGCAGTATCTACCAGACAATGGTTTGTATGTTTATTTCAGATATGATAAGGGGCAAACCGTAATGTGCGTAATGAATACCGATAACAAGGATAGAAAAGTACATTTATCTAATTATCAAGAAAGAACTCAAGGGTTTAAAGGTGGAAAGAATATTGAAACAGGAATTACCAACGGATCAGAATTTTCAATTCCTGCTATGACGATGCAGGTGATTGAATTAACAAAATAATTATGCCAAAATACGAAGAGGAACATTTTGTAGATACAGATCAGTCGGTGTGGAATTATTCTTTATTTAAGGATGCGGACATTAGTAATTTTCAAAATGGCACTCATTATTCATTATATAAGTTATTTGGAAATAAACAATTAGAAGTACTTGATACAAAGGGTACTTATTTTTCGGTATGGGCACCTAATGCCACTGCTGTTTTTGTAGTGGGCAATTTTAATGATTGGGATAATACAAAGCATCCTTTAAAAGTAAGATTAGATAGTTCGGGTATTTGGGAAGGTTTTATCCCTAATATTCATCAAGGTGAAGTTTATAAATATCATATTCATGGTTATAAAGGCGCTAAGTTAGACAAAGGGGATCCTTATGCTAATTATTGGGAGTTAAGACCATTAACGGCTTCTATTACCTGGCAAACCGATTATCAATGGAAGGATGCTAAATGGTTAGAGCAACGAAAAATTAGTAATCGAACCGACCAACCTTATTCGGTTTATGAAGTACACTTGGCAAGTTGGATGCGTCCTGATAAGCATAACGAAGACAGTTATAATTCCTATACACAATTAATTCAATTATTGGTACCCTATGTAAAGGAAATGGGATTTACACATGTTGAATTTATGCCAGTGATGGAACATCCCTTTGACGGAAGTTGGGGTTATCAGGGTGTTGGCTTTTTTGCACCTACTTCAAGATTTGGGAATCCGCAAGAATTTGCTGCATTAGTTGATGCTTTTCATGCCGAAGAAATTGGTGTAATTATAGATTGGGTGCCATCGCATTTTCCATATGATGCTCATGGTTTATTTATGTTTGACGGTGCCAATACCTATGAGTATGCAGATATGCGCAAAGGGTATCACCCCGATTGGAATTCTTATATTTTTAATTATAAGCGAGGTGAAGTGAAATCTTTTTTAATTAGCAGTGCACGTTTTTGGTGCGATCAATTTCATATTGATGGCCTCCGAGTTGATGCTGTAAGTTCTATGTTAAAATTGGATTATAGTCGCGAGGAAGGGCAGTGGGAACGAAATGAATTTGGAGGTAATGGGAATATTGAAGCCATTGCATTTATAAAAGATTTAAATGAAACATTGTATCGTGATTTTCCTGCGATTCAAACAATTGCCGAAGAAGCCACCGATTGGCCAGGTGTAAGCCAACCAACATTTATGGATGGACTAGGATTTGGCATGAAATGGATGATGGGATGGATGCATGATACTTTGGATTATTTTAAATTAGATCCTATAATGCGTTCTGGTGCTCAGGACAAGTTTTCTTTTTCCATGATGTATTATTATGACGAGCATTTTATGTTGCCTTTAAGTCATGACGAAGTAGTCCATGGAAAGAGCCCTATGATTTATAAAATGCCTGGAGATGAATGGCAGAAGTTTGCAAACCTAAGATTAATGTATACTTATATGTTTACACATCCTGGTGCGAAATTATTATTTATGGGGAATGAATTTGCAGCAACACAAGAATGGAATTATACTACCGAACTACAATGGGATTTATTAAGTCATCAAAGTCATGGTGGAATGAAACTTTGTGTGCAACAATTAAATGCCTTGTACAGAAACAACCCTGCTTTATATGAATTGCAATATGAAAAGGGTGGCTTTGAATGGGTAGAAATGAATAAGCGCCAGGAAGGGGTAATTGCATTTCGTCGTAAGGCCAAAGACTGGAAGGAAGATGTTGTAGTGGTATTAAACATGACACCAGTACCTAGGCATGATTATCCAATTCATGTACATGGCAACAAGCCTTGGAAGGAAATATTTAATAGCGATGCTAAACCATTATGGGGTGTAGGTGATTTATATAATCCTACAATTGCAATGGAGCCTCAAGACGAAAATGGGGATTGGTTTAAGCTAACGCTCCAGTTACCAGCCTTATCGGCGGTTGTTTTAAAGTAATTTTTCGTTGTTTTTTGCTTGTAATCATGCCTGCAAACCTTGTAGATACACATTTTACGGCAAGTTTTACACATAAGCCTAAAAATGACCAATGTTAACATTTAGGTAATGTTAAGTCTTCAACTTTGTACCGTAATCTATACCATCACAAATACAATGTATTATGAAGACAAACAACAAAGCAATGCTGTATGAGGCAGTTTCTGAATTCATACAATTGCACGCCTTCGATCATTTATTAGACAATGAATTAGCGCAATTAAAAAACTTATTAAAAGTTTGGTACGAAACCGAAGATGCAAATGAATTGCATTTTATGACACAGAAGTTAACTCCTTTTTTAAGTAAGGCTAACTTTTTTGTTGAAACAGTTTCTCCAGCCGCAATTCAACTTTGGTTTTATGCATTATCCTACAACAATATTCCAATAGGGAATATGATGCAGGATGTCACTTTGAACAATGAGCTTACAGCATATTAATAAAAAAGGGCCGCTAAAATTAGCGGCCCTTTTTTATATCCTTGAAAAGTTTTAGATTAAAACAATCCTTTTCTCATTGTTGTTTTTCCTTCACCAATTTTGAAACCATTGTGGTATACTTCTACTTTGTATTCACCTTCGGTTAATTTTGTTGATTGCTTAATATCATAGCTAACTGGTAAAACAGCGTTTTGCTCATATTGAACAGCTATCTTGTTTGAGTAAGTTCTTTGGCCATCTTCTCTTGTAGCAACAGAACCACCTTCAGTTACAGTTTTTCCATCAGGACCAGTTACAATAACATAAAGGTCTTGAGATCCACTTGGAGTGATTTTGTTTTTGTCAATTTGGAAAGACAAACGAATTGTATTTGCTCTTTTAGCATTATTTGTTTTTCTTTCACTTCCGTCTTCTCTAACTCTTAAAGACACAATGCTAAATGTAGATGCATGTAAAGTAGACCCAATGTCTTGAAGTCTTTCTTTTTCTTTAGTGGTTGTGTTTAAGTTGGAACTTAAGGTAGTGTTCTGAGTTGTTAAATCTTGGTTTTGAGCTGTTAATTGCTTGTTCTCAGCTTGCGCTTTTGATAAGTCAGCTACTAAGTTGGTTACTTTGCCGTTTAATTCAGCAATCATAGATTTAGCTTCAGTTAATTCTTTATCAGTAGCATTCTTTTTCTTTAAGATATTACCAATATTAGATTTCAACTTTTGAATCTCATTTGTTTTAGTTAACAAGTCGCCTGATAACTGAGTGTTTTGTTGAGTTAAAGAGTCAACCTTAGCTGACGCAGCAATAAATTCTGCATTAATAACATTTTTGCTGCTATCAATAGCCGCAACTTTAACCTCGTTTTGTGTGATTAATTCGGTCTTTGAGCTATTAAAATAAACCCAAGATCCAATTAAAGCAACTATTAAAATTCCAATAATAATTTTACTTCCGTTGCCTGATGATTCGTTACTCATATAAATTATGATTTTGTTAATTTAAGCCCTAAGTTATAAAAAATATGGCACATATATCTTTATAGCATAATTTGTAATAATTTTTAACGGTTCGGTAACATGAATCTTTATCTTTGAGCATGCCAATTTCTAAAATTATAACTAACTGGAAAAAGAATGTATTTGACGCTGTCTATTGGCTAGAGGGTGAAGAACCTTTTTATATTGACCAAGCAGTAGAATATGCCGAGAAGCATTTGTTGCCAGAATCGGAACAGGCATTTAATTTGACAATATTTTATGGCAAGGATGCGGAATGGGCCCAGGTAATTAATGCCTGTAAACGTTATCCAGTTTTTGCCGAAAAACAAATAGTAATATTAAAGGAGGCGCAGCATATGGGGCAGATAGAAAAACTATTACCCTATATTGAGAACCCATTAAGTTCTACCATATTTATAGTAGCCCATAAGGATAAAAATGTAGACGGAAGGTCGGCCTTGGCTAAAGCTTTAAAAACAAAAGCAGTTGTAGTAAGTACTAAAAAAATGTACGACAACAAATTGCCGGAATGGGTAATGAATTGGGTATCAGAAAGAGGATTTCAGATTGCACCAAAAGCTGTGCAAATTATTGTAGATCATATTGGCAATGATTTAAGTAGAATACAAAATGAGCTAGAAAAATTAATAGTGAATTTAGGTGATCGTAAAAAAATGACCGAGGATGATATTGAAAAGTATATTGGAATTAGTAAGGAATACAATGCCTTTGAATTCCAGGATGCTGTAGCCCAAAAGAACTTTTCAAAAGCCATCAAAATGATTCAATATTTTGAATCCAATAATAAAGCCGCGCCAATCCAATTAATCCTACCTACGCTATACGCTTTCTTTAGTAAGTTATATGCCATTTATGGATTAGGCACCTCGGATGAAAAAAGGATAGCAAGTGAAGTAGGTATTCCTCCATTTTTAGTTAGAAATTACACAGCGGCTGCTAGGCATTACTCCTATGGAAAAGTAGAGCATATACTTTTATTAATACAGGAATATAACCTTAGGGTGATTGGTATTAACAATGCAGATAACACCGACGGAGATTTATTAACAGAATTGGTAATTAAGATAATGGATACTGCTTCAAAATAGTTTTAGCAGTGCTTACATCCAAGTTTAATTGAGCTTTAAGTGCATCTAGTCCATCGAACTTTACTTCCCCTCTGATATAATCATAAACCATTACCGTAATGGTTTGCTCGTAAATGTCTTCGTTAAAATCAAAAATATTTACTTCAATAACTTTCTTATGACCGTCTACAGTAGGGCGTACACCAATATTCATCATTCCATCGAGTGTATTATTCTCAAAGCATTTTCCACTGACTCTTACTGCATAAACCCCATTCGCAGGAATTAATTTTTCTTCATCATTAATGTGTAAGTTGGCGGTTGGAAAACCAATGGTACGGCCAATTTGGTTGCCTCTCACAATAAACCCATCAAAGAAATAAGGGTAGCCTAAAAGTTGATTAGCCTTAACAATATTTTTTTCTGCTAGGTAATTTCTAATATGTGTTGAGCTTACAATTTCATCTTCTACAATTTGCTCATTTATTTGCTCAACATTAAATCCAATGCTTTGGCCAAAGGATTGTAACATTTCAAAATTGCCTAAACGTCCTTTTCCAAAACGGTGGTCATAACCTACTATAATAGTATGTGGTTGAAAATGATCTACTAAGAAAGTTTTCACATATTCTTCGGCACTTAAATTAGAAAAATGGTAATCAAAAGGAATCACCACTAAATGGTCAATTCCTGCTTTTTCTAATAGTAAAATGCGTTCGTTTAAACAGGTTAGTTGCTTAATCTCACCAGGAACCGAAGAGGTAATTTTTCTTGGGTGTGGATGAAAGGTTATGATGATAGTTTCTCCCCCAGTTGATAGGGCAATTTCTTTCATTCGGCCAATAATTTGCTGGTGCCCTCTGTGAACACCGTCAAATGCGCCAGTAGTAATAATACCCTTTGTGAATTGGGGTAATTGTTTTAAATCGTAATGAACCTTCATCTATAATTGCTAAATATGGTGCAAATGTAAAACAATTGTACCTTTGTGCTTCAAATCTGTTTTATATCATGTCATTGTATGCTCAACGCGGGGTTTCCGCACAAAAGGAAGAAGTTCACGCAGCTATTCAAAACTTAGACCAAGGGCTTTATCCTAACGCCTTTTGTAAGTTATATGCCGATTATTTGGGTGGCAATTCCGACTATATTAATATTATGCATGCAGATGGTGCGGGGACTAAAAGTATCCTTGCATATATCTATTGGAAAGAGACAGGTGATGCAAGCGTTTGGAAAGGAATTGCACAGGACGCTATTGCTATGAATTTAGACGATTTATTATGCGTAGGGATATATGATCAGATATTATTCTCATCTACTATTGACCGAAATAAATCCGTTATTACAGGTGAGATTTTAAGTCAAGTTATAAATGGCACACAGGATTTTTTTAATACATTGAAAACATACGGAGTTAATATTGAATTCTTAGGTGGTGAAACTGCCGATGTGGGGGATGTGGTAAGAACTATTGCTGTAAACGGAACCATGACAGCCAGATGGCCAAAGTCTAAATTAGTTACCAATGATTTAATTGCCCCTGGTCAAGTAATTGTAGGTTTTTCAAGCCATGGTAAGGCCAATTATGAAACAGAGTATAACAGCGGATTAGGCAGTAATGGTTTAACAAGTGCAAGACACGATGTATTAAGTAAAGAATATGCTACTAAGTATCCTGAGACTTTTGAGTCTACCTTAGCCGATAGCGTTGTTTATATAGGAAAGAATAAAGTGAACGACCAACTAGAAATTCCTGGATTTGGAAGCATTTCTGTTGGCAAGTTATTATTGAGTCCTACTCGTACATATGCACCTCTAGTGAAGGCCATCCTTACTGATCATTTTGATGCAGTAAAAGGGATGATCCATTGCAGTGGTGGTGGTCAAACCAAGTGTATGAAATACCTTCCGGGTAGCATGCGTATTGTGAAAGACAACTTTATGTCAATCCCGCCTATTTTTAATTTAATACAAGCAAATTCGGGTGCGAATGCACGTGAAATGTACCAGGTGTTTAATATGGGACATCGTTTAGAAATATTCACAGATGCTTCAAAAGCTGAAACTTTAATTTCAATTGCAAATGGATTAGGTATTGACGCTCAAGTAATTGGAAGAGTTGAGGACTGTGAAACTAAAGAGCTTGTTTTAAAAGGAGATTTTGGAACTGAAGTGTTTAGCTATTAATTTTAATCAATAACAACATCACATCACAGTAGATATAAATTATTAAATATGTCAGAATTAGTTATCAATTTAGAAAATGCCAATATTTATCAAAGTGGTAGTTTGATCCTACAAGATGTCAACTTTAAGGTAGAGAAAGGAGAGTTTGTATACTTAGTTGGTAAAACTGGAACGGGTAAAAGTAGTTTACTTAAAACCTTGTATGGCGAATTGACGCTAACTGAGGGGATGGGCGACGTGGTTGGCTTCAATTTAAAAGAAATGACTTGGAAAACACTTCCTTTTTTAAGAAGAAATTTAGGGGTGGTTTTTCAGGATTTCCAACTATTGACTGATAGAAATGTACATGAAAACCTAAGATTTGTATTAAAATCTACAGGTTGGGAAGATGAAAAGTTAATAGAACAAAAGATTAATGACGTTTTGGCCAAAGTTGGCCTTCAAAATAAAGGCTTTAAGATGACTTTTGAGATGAGTGGTGGAGAGCAGCAAAGGGTAGATATTGCCCGTGCTTTACTTAACTCACCAAAGTTGATCCTTGCGGATGAGCCTACAGGTAGTTTAGACCCTGAAACCAGCGATGAAATCATGCAATTATTGTTCCAAATCGCCAAAGAGGATGGAACCGCGATTGTTATGGCAACCCACGATTTTATGGTTGTAAACAAGTTCCCATCACGAACACTCACTACCGAGGGAGGTAGACTGGTGTCTAAGGCTTAATTTTTTCCCACAATTCTAGATAAAATGCCTTTTTTCGCTTGATTTCTAGCGTCTTTTTCTTATGTTCGCAGACATTTTAAAGTTCAAAGATAGTGAGACTAAAGTCATTAGAAATCAAAGGGTTCAAGAGTTTTGCTGACAAAACAATTGTCAAGTTCGACGAAGGTATTACAGGTATTATCGGACCAAATGGTTGCGGTAAAAGTAATATCATTGATAGTATCAGATGGGTTATTGGTGAGCAAAAAATTTCAGCATTAAGAAGTGAGAATTTAGACTCTCTTGTTTTTAACGGAAGTAAAACAAGAAGTGCTAGTAGCATGGCAGAAGTTACCTTGACTTTTGAGAATACAAAAAATTTATTACCAACTGAATTTAGTACAATATCGGTAACACGTCGTTTTTATAAAAATGGTGAAAGTGAATATCGTTTGAATGATGTGGCTTGTCGTTTAAAAGACATCCATAATTTATTCATGGATACTGGTGTGAGTACCGACAGCTATGCAATTATTGAATTAGGTATGGTGGACGATATTATCAAGGATAAGGATAATAGTCGTCGTCGTATGTTGGAGCAAGCTGCAGGTATTACTATTTACAAAACAAGAAAGAAAGAAGCGAAGAATAAGTTAGATGCTACTGAGCAGGATTTATCTAGAATTGAAGATTTGTTATTTGAAATTAATAACCAATTAAAAACTTTAGAGAACCAAGCTAAGAAAGCAGAGAAGTATTTTGAAATCAAAAAAGATTATCAAGAAACAGCTATCGAATTGGCTATTGCTAGTTTAGAAGGTTTTAATGTTAGCTATAAGGAATTAACTGAGCAACAAGAAACAGAGACTGATAAGAAATTTCATTTAGAAGCTCAGATTGCTTTGGAAGAAGCAGCTTTGGAGCAAGACCGTGTTGTGTTTATTGAAAAGGAGAGAGCATTGCAAAGCCTGCAACATGAGTTTAATGAAAAGGTTGAAGTATTAAGAACAAAGCAAAACGAAAAGAACTTAGCAGCACAACGTTTAAATTATTTGAACGACAAAGAAGCTAGTTTACAAGAATTTTTAGAAAGAGCCGAAGGTCAATTAAAAACAATTGGTGATTCAATTGAGTACACCAAATTGCAAGTAGTTGACGAAGAAAAATTGTACAACGATTTCAAAAATAGAGTTGAATCATCTCAAGCAGAGTTAACAAACAAGCGCGCTCAGTTTGACGATCAACGTTCGGTATTAGATGGCTTGCGTCAACAATACGGACAAATTCAAAGAAGTCAGTTTGATGCTGAAAAGAAAGTTGCTGTATCAGATACTTCAATTCAAAACGTACTAAGAAGCCAGGAACAATTAGAGTCTGAACAATCAAATCGTGAAGCTCAAATTGAAGAATTGACTGCTACCTTAGCTACAAAGGAAGCTGATCTTGCGTCAAGAAAAGAACATTTAGCAGCGTTGCAAGCTCAACATGAGAAAGCTAAAGCAAGCATTTTTGAAACACAAGCACAGTTAGAAGTTTTAAGATCAGACTTGGCCGATCAAACAAGAATATTAGATGCAAAGAAAAATGAATACGATTTATTAAAGAGCTTAGTAGACTCAATGGAAGGATATCCTGAGAGTGTTAAGTTCTTGCATAAGAATACTGGTTGGAATCATACAGCACCTATTTTGTCTGACATCATGTATGTGCAAGAGCAATACAGAACTGCTGTAGAAAATGTATTAGAGCCTTATTTAAACTATTATGTAGTTAAGGATTTAAAAGAGGGTATGCAAGCCGTTCATTTGTTAGATGAGAACAAAAAAGGTAAAGCAAACTTCTTCTTATTAGATCAATTAAGTGGTGCTAAAGCCGAGTCGGCTCCAGCAAATACCATTGCTGCATTGTCTGTGATTGAAATAGATCCTCAGTATGCTGCTTTGGCGAATCATTTATTAGGAAATGTTTTTATCGCCGAAAACGAAGCTGCTTTAGAAGCAAATAGTACAGTTGTTATTTTAGAGAAAACTGGTAAATATGTAAAAGGCAAATTTACTTTAACAGGTGGAAGCGTAGGTTTATTTGAAGGAAAGAAAATTGGCCGTGCTAAGAATTTAGAGAAATTATTGGAAGACATTCAATCACAAGAAAAAGTGGTGAATGAATTAAAATCACAAATCCAAGAGCAACATAATTCTGTTTTAGTATTTAACGAGCAATTAAAAGAAAATGAGATTCGTTCTACAGAACAATCTATAAATACTTTAATCAACGAAGTTTTTGCAAATAAAAACCGATTAGAAAACTTACAGTCTGCGCAAGCGTCTGCAGTTACTAAGTTGGCGGAATTTGCTGCAAAAATCATTGATGAACATGCTGCAATAGCTGATACACGCATTGCTTTAGAAGCTTTGAATGTTTCTTTACATGAAACACAAGCTAAACTAGAAGCAATCGAGTTAGCTTATCAAGCAGCGGAGCAAGCTTACCATTTGGCATCTGGCGAATTCAATGAAATGAATTTACAGTTGACAAAACAACAAAGCAAGATTGAATCATTACAACAAGAAGTTGTGTTCAAGGAAAATCAATTAAATGATTTACATGCACAAATTCAAAGCAATTCTGCACAATTAACCGAAGCTTCTACAGCAATTGTTGAAAGTAAGGAGCAATTGGTTCAAATTGAAGAAGCATTGGTTCAATTAATTAAGACTAAGGAAGAAGAAGAATTAAAATTAAACGAAGCCGATCAAGCTTATTATACCTTACGTAACGATCTTCAAGAAAAAGAAAGTGCTGTAAGAACTCAAATTAAGTCTAAGGAATTAGTGGATCAATTGATCAACGAAATCAAAGACAAGTTGAACAATCTTAAATTGCAATTATCTGGAATGAAAGAGCGTTTAAGCGTTGAGTTTAAAGTAGAGTTGGAAGAAGTATTGGATAAGGGACGTCAAACCGAAGAGACTTTAGAAGAGTTACAAGTAAGCGCTGAAAAGATGAAGAAGCGTTTAGAGAATATGGGTGAAGTGAATCCTACAGCTATTGAGGCTTATACCGAAATGAAAAAGCGTTACGATTTCATCTTAGAACAAAAGAATGATTTAGTAACTGCAAAAGAAAGTTTATTACAAACTATTCAAGAAGTAGAGGCAACAGCAAACCAAGCTTTCTTAGAAACATACAATACAGCTAGAGAAAACTTCCAAAAAGTATTCAAAGCATTATTTACCGAGGAAGATTCTTGTGACTTAATATTAGTGGATCCAGATAATTTAGCTGAAACTGCAGTAGAGATTGTAGCTAAACCTAAGGGTAAGCGTCCATCTTCAATCACGCAGTTATCTGGAGGAGAGCGTACTTTAACAGCAACAGCAATGTTGTTTGCGATTTACTTAATTAAGCCAGCACCATTCTGTATCCTGGATGAGGTTGACGCGCCTTTGGATGATGCCAACGTAGGTAAGTTTACTCAAATGATCCAGAAGTTCTCTGACAACTCTCAGTTTATTATTGTAACGCACAATAAGCAAACAATGAGTGCAGTGGATGTAATTTACGGTGTAACCATGCAAGAGCCTGGTGTAAGTAAATTAGTCCCTGTTGACTTTAGAAGTTTAAGTAATTAATACAATTTATAAAGTAGCTTTAAGAGTCCTTGGTAGCAATACTAGGGGCTCTTTTTAATTAGGCCAATAACCCAATGATAAAGTCCTCAATTATATTATTCATCACTTGTTATTTTCTGTATCTGCCATTTAGCAGGGAGCCAGATTATTTTGATAGTGAAACAGCGCCAGCTAATATTATGATGCAAGGAGATACTGTTGTTGCAAAGTATACCGAGTTTGGTAAGCCTTATACATTAAAGCTAGATAAGCAGTTATATGCCTCAAAAATAGGAGCGCAGGTAGAAGTTAGATATGAATTGCGTAATCCCGAAAAAGCAGCTATTAATCAAGCTTGGGGCTATTGGTTTATAGGAAAGGAGATGGCTTGGTCCTTTGGTATATTTGCAATTTTACTAGGTGTCGCATTTGCAACTACAAATAAACCGCATCCGGACGCTTTAGCGGAACAATTAAATTATAAGGAAGAGAACAAAGGAAAGTATGTTTAGTATTTAACGTTTCAAAAGACGTTTAATTTCCTTGTCTACATCACGGTTTTTGATGGTCTCACGTTTATCAAATTCTTTCTTGCCCTTGCCAATACCAATCTCTAATTTGGCATAATGTTTTTCGTTAAAGAATATACGTAATGGGACAATGGTAAAACCTTTTTCTTTAACCTTTCCTTCAATTTTTTTAAGCTCTCTTTTTTCTAACAGTAATTTACGATCATGTACTTCAATATGATTGTTGGCAGACCCATGAGAGTAGGCGTTAATATATAAACTACGTACCCATAATTCACCTCGATCAAAAAAGCAGAAGGAGTCATTAAAACTCACTTTGCCTTCACGTATGGACTTTACTTCGGTCCCAAGCAATACCATCCCAGCAACATATTTGTCCTCTATGTTGTAATTAAAATAGGCTTGCCTATTATTTAATTCTTTTGCCGGTAATGCTTTCGATTTAGCCATAAAAAATGTCCTGGCCGCAAGGCCAGGACAACAAAAGTAATATAAGTAATGCTTAGTTTCGGAATAAAAAAGCCACTTCTGATAATTTATTCTTTAATTCCTTACGATCTACTATGAAATCTAAGAATCCATGTTCTAATAAAAATTCACTTCTTTGGAAACCTGCAGGTAAATCCTTTTTAATGGTTTCTTTAATAACCCTTGGTCCAGCAAATCCAATTAAGGCGCCTGGTTCAGCAATATTAATATCACCTAACATACCAAAGCTTGCAGAAATACCACCAAAAGTAGGGTCGGTTAACAATGAAATGAAAGGCAATTTAGCATCACTTAATTGAGAAAGCTTTCCGCTAGTTTTTGCTAACTGCATTAAACTAAATGCACTCTCCATCATACGTGCACCACCACTTTTACTAATTACTAAAAAAGGCATACGATGTGCAATACAATAATCAACGGCACGGCTAAATTTTTCACCCATTACACTTCCTAATGAACCTCCAATGAATTCAAAATCCATACAAGCAACTACATAAGCTTCGCCATTCATCTTTCCTACACCAACACGCATTGAATCTTTTAAATCTGTTTTAGAATGAATTTCATCTAAACGCTTTTGGTAGTTTTTAAGATCGGTAAAGTTTAAAGCATCCTTGCTTATAATATTATCATACAACACTTCGTATTGTTGATCGTCAAATAACATTTCGAAATACTCATCACTTCCAATACGGTGATGATAGTTGCAACTAGTACAAATGTATAAATGCTCTTTTAATTCAGAGCTTGTACAAATGTGATTACAGTTTGGACATTTAGTCCATAAACCTTCTGGTGTTTCTTTTTTGTCAGCAGTAGGGGTAGTAATACCTCTTTTAATTCTTTTAAACCATCTAGGCTTACCAGTTTCGTTACTAGTAGATTCGTCTCCGGTTAAATTCACTTCAATATCTTCTTCTCTATTTCTCATAACTTGGCATTTAAGTGAGCAATCGTTTGGTCCTATGAATTTATAAAAAAATAAACAGCCACCAATCTATTACAATGGGTGGCTGTGTTAAAATTTTGTTTAAGCGTTTCTGTTAATACAGTTAAGGTCTTCAAAAGATTGTTCTAATCTTTTAATGAAAGACTCTTCTCCTTTTCTTAACCAAACTCTTGGGTCATAATATTTCTTATTAGGCTTATCAGCTCCTTCTGGATTACCTAATTGTGTTTGTAAATAAGCCTCATTCTTTTTGTAGTATCCTAAAATACCTTCCCAGAATGCCCATTGCAAATCGGTATCTAAGTTCATTTTAATAGCGCCGTATCCAATTGCTTCTCTAATTTGATTTTGAGGAGAACCAGATCCACCATGGAATACAAAGTATACTGGTTTTGGAGCAGTACCTAATGTTTTTTCAATATGTAATTGGCTATTATGTAAAATTTCTGGTTTTAATTCAACGTTACCTGGGCTATACACACCGTGTACGTTACCAAATGCAGCAGCTACAGTAAATAAGTTGCCAACTTTACCTAATTCGGTATAAGCATAAGCAACGTGCTCTGGTTGAGTGTATAGTTTGTCGTTTTCAACACCACTGTTGTCAACACCATCTTCCTCGCCACCTGTAACACCTAATTCAATTTCAATACCCATGCCTAATGGAGCCATGCGTTTGAAAAATTCAACAGATGTTTGAATGTTTTCTTCAATTGGTTCTTCAGACAAATCCAACATGTGTGAACTGAATAAAGGTTGTCCGTGTAATTTAAAATATTTTTCACTTTCATCAATTAAAGCGCTAATCCATGGCAACCATTTTTTAGCAGCGTGGTCGGTATGTAATACAACAGGTACGTCGTAATACTTAGCCACTTGGTGAACGTGTAAAGCACCAGCAATGGCACCTTGTATATTAGCTTGTAAATTATCATTTGGCATGCCTTTACCTGCAATAAATTGCGCGCCGCCATTTGAGAATTGAATAATAATTGGAGACTTTAATTTTGCTGCTGTTTCAATAGCTGCATTAATGGTATCTGTTCCTGTAGTATTTACTGCTGGAATTGCAAAGTTGTTCGCCTTTGCATCGTTGTACAAAGTTTCTAATTCTTTGCCAAATAAAACACCTGATCTGTACTTGCTCATAGTTAAAATATTGAATGACAAATATACAATTTATGCCCCAAACGGCTGTTAGCCTGGGGGTAGTAATACCCCTAAAATAATCCCCAAATTAGCTAGGGATACGCACATTTTGGTTCAAAATTATATTGATAGTGAATGTGTTGGGTTAAAGGAATCCTTTTGACTCCATCCATTCGTCATTGTATACCTTTCCAACATAGCGACTTCCATGATCATGAAAAATACATACTACAATATCTGTGGCATTAAGTCCACCAGATAATTGCATTAAACCTTGTAAACAACTACCTGAACTGTAACCACAAAAAAGCCCTTCTTCTTTTGCAAGTCTGCGTGTCATTATTGCACCATCTTTATCTGATACTTGTTCAAAATGATCAATCACCGACATGTCATAATTTGCAGGTACAAAATCCTCTCCAAAACCTTCGGCAATATATGGTTTAACATAAGCCATATCCACTATTCCTGTTTCAAAATAATGTGTTAACAAAGATCCTATTGGATCAATCGCCCACACTTTAATATTTGGATTTTGTTCTTTTAAATATTTTGCAGTTCCAGTGATAGTTCCACCAGTACCAGCAGTACAAACTAAATGTGTAATTTTCCCGTCGGTTTGTTTCCAAATTTCTGGGCCAGTAGTTTCGTAATGTGCTAATCTATTCGCTAAATTATCATATTGATTAAAGAAGTAGGAGTTAGGTATTTCAGCAGCTAATTTTCTTGCAACAGAATAATAACTTGCAGGATCTTCGGGTGCTACATTGGTTGGACAAACAATTACTTCGGCACCTACTGCACGTAGAATATCCATTTTTTCTTTGCTCTGTTTATCGGTAGTTGTGAAAATACATTTATAGCCTTTTACTACAGCAGCTAATGCTAAACCCATTCCAGTATTTCCACTAGTACATTCAATAATGGTTCCACCTGGTTTTAATTTCCCTTCGGCTTCTGCTACTTCAACCATCTTTAATGCCATTCGATCCTTAATAGAATTCCCTGGATTAAAGTAATCTACTTTCGCCAATACCGTTGAGGGGATTGATGCAGTTATTTTATTTAATTTGATCAATGGCGTGTTGCCAATGGTCTCTAATATATTATTATACCACATATTGATTGTAGCAATTATTTGCTTAAGTGAAAATATGACAAAAGAATGGTATACTAAGGAATGTTAGTAAAAAGATCGAGCTTGATTGGAGTGCTTATAAATTCTCGAAATTAGTAGTAATGATTTCACAGAATTTTGTGTCAATCATTTTTTCGGCCAAAGCAATCATATTTTTAAATGCTTTTGCATTGCTAATTCCGTGACCAATTATTACAGGTTTATTTACACCCAAAATAGGAGTGCCACCGTAATTTTCAAAATGATAACGACTAAAGAATGAATCATTGCCAAGACCTTGATGCACTGCTGCTTCGTACATAGCTTCTGCAGTTTTTAAAATAATATTTCCAGTGAAACCATCACAAACTATAACGTCTGCTTTGTCATTGAAAACATCACGGCCTTCTACATTACCCATAAATTGGATAAATGTATTTTCTTTTAAAAGAGGATAGGTTGCTTGCGCTAAAATATTTCCTTTGCCTTCCTCTTCACCAACATTTAATAAACCAACTTGTGGGTTATCAATGTTTAGAATATGCTTTGCATATAAGTTACCGAGTATTGCAAATTGATTTAGCTGTTCTGGTTTACAGTCGGCGTTTAAACCAACGTCAACCAATAAACCTGTTTTGCCACTTAATTTAGGAAGAAGTGTTGCGATAGTAGGACGTAAAACACCCTTAATTGGTTTGATACTAAACATGGCTCCAACAAGCATTGCGCCTGTATTACCTGCACTTAAAAAAGCATCAATTTTGCCTGTTGCTAATAATTGAAAACCAATTGAGATAGATGAATTTGGTTTTTCTTTTAAAGCTTTGGTTGGATGTTCATGATAGCCAATTATTTCAGAGGCATGTATAATATGCAAAAAAGGTGAAGACACCCCATGTTGTTGAAATAAGTCTTTCAACTGGGTTTCTTCACCTATGCAAAATATATTATGCTCAGAACTAGATAGATATTGTTGAACTCCTTTTACGGCTTCAAGTGGTGCAAAATCACCACCCATCATATCTATTCCGATGTTCATTTTAATTAAGCTTTTAAAGGAGCTTTTTCAGCTACTAATTTGCCTTTGTAGAACAATTTACCTTCTTGAACATGCGCGCGGTGACGTACATGGATTTCTCCAGTTGTACCATCTGTGCTTAATGTTACTTCTTGTGCTACATAGTGTGTTCTTCTTTTTGCACTACGTTGTTGTGAGTGTCTGCGTTTAGGATTAGGCATCTCTTATGTTTTAAATTTTTACTTTTATTTTATTTTATTTCTACTTCTACTTTTTTATTTCTACAGATCCGAAAATCTACTTTCCTCTACATTTACTTTCCTCTAAATTTACTTTCCTCCACATTCTACTTTCCTACACATTCTACTTTCCTACACATCAGAAGCTACGCTTCTTCTTCTTCTTCTCCTTCATCAAGATCTTTAAATTGCTGTAAGCCTTTCCACAATTGCTCATTTCTGGTCTCCAATGGAGCAGACATTAACTTTTGTAATTCGGCCAAAGCTTGTTGATTACAGGTGGACTCACCTTTTTCATTTTCCGGACAAATATGTTGTAACGGAAAACTCAATGTGATGAATTCATAAATCCAAGCAGCTACACTAACATGACTTTCGTTTCGGTCAATGTAGTAGATATCTGGATCTTCCTCTTGGCTATTCATAGTGTCAGGCTCGTCTACAAGCTTAACTATTAAATTAAACTCGTCCCACAATTGAACCGTTAAGGGATTACCACAACGATCACACTGCGTGTCAACCTTGCCATCTACGTCAAAATGTAATTGCATAAATCCTTGATGCTTATCAAGTTTTAGCTTGACTTTAGTATCGCAATTATCAAATTCCTGAGGCCCAAAATCTTTAAAGAACTTATCCTCAATATGGTATTCGAACTCGTGTTCGCCGGCCGTTAAACCTACAAATGGTATTTCAAATGTTCTGTTTTGGCCCATAACCGTACTTTAAGGGTTGGCAAAGTTAGTAAAAACCAATGAAAAGACAAAGTTTATCCTAATTTTACGTTACAAATTATAACATGTCCAACGCATCAAAATTAGGTCAAAAACTGCCATGGAACTACAAAAGGTATTTTCTGGCCATAATTATTTTTGCATTTAGCTGTTCTAACACACTGGTTACTAAGTATTATCAGCCTTATTTTTTTAGTCCTGTGAGTGCTATGTTAAGAACTGTATCAGGGAATATTGGTCTTACAATTGGGGAATGGCTATACTTAATTATTTGTATCTCATTGATTATCAGTTTTATAAGATGGGTGATAATCCATTATGGTCAATTTATGGTACCTGCATTTTGGGGCAGTACTTTGGTCAGATTTTTTAATGGGTTGGTTAAACTTTATATTGTTTTTGAATTGTTCTGGGGATTGAATTATCAAAAACAAAGTCCAGCAATTGATTTTGGTTTAATTGTTCCAACTAGCTATACCGAAGCACAAATGGACAGTTTAAGCTTAGCATTAATTCGACAATTGAATAATACAAGGGCTGTTTTGAATGATAGTTCCTTAAAAAACTTACAATTAGAAGCCATTTTTGAACAAACAAGAGGAGAATACATACAAGCATACCTAAAATATCCATTTTTACATTACAGGCATCCATCCTTAAAAATTGCTGCTTTCCCAATTTTGGGGGATTATTTTGGCTATACCGCATTTTATCAACCTTTAACCGGGGAGGCAATTATTAGGGGAGACCTTCCTCTTTTAACCCAACCTTTTACTGTGAGTCACGAAATGGCGCACCAATTAGGATATGCTTCCGAAACTGAAGCAAATTTTATTGCTTTTGTGATTGGTACAGAAAGTAAGGATCCATTGTTTAACTACTCAACCCACTTGCAATTGTTTACTTATGCTCAATTAGCTCAGTTAAATAGTATTGCAAAAAGAGGGGACTTTAAGTTGTTTGAAAATGTAATAGCAAGAAATAAAAAATTGTTGAATCCTAAAGTACTTGCTGATAGAAAACAAATCAGAGATTTCTTTTCGCGCAAACAGGATTTGCAAATTCCAGGAAGCACACAATTATACAATCAATTTTTGCAGTGGAATAAACAAGCAAAAGGAATTGAAAGTTACAACGATGTTTTGTTGTGGTCGCTTGCTTATAAAAAGCATTCGAATAAATAAATTTAAAACTTATTCTTCCACATCATGCTCTCTATAGGCTTTTCGGGCTGTCCGCTATATTTAGCGTTTGATTTTTGATTGTAGGCAACTTCTATTTCTCCGTCTACTGGGAAGTAAATTAATTGACCAATCGGCATGCCTTTGTATACACGCACTGGTTGTTTTACTGAGATTTCTAAAGTCCAATAACCACAAAAACCAACATCACCTTTACCAGCTGTTGCATGAATGTCTATACCTAAACGACCAGTAGATGATTTACCTTCTAAGAAAGGAACATGCGCATGTGTTTCGGTATATTCTAAAGTAACCCCTAAGTAAAAACCTGTAGGTTCTAAAACAAAACCTTCTTCCGGAATTTCAAAATATGTAATAGTATTATGCGCCTTAGCATCTAATACATTATTGTCATAAGTGGCTAACCATTTACCTAAGTGAACATCATAGCTATTGCTTCCTAAATCCTTACGATCGTAGGGCTCAACTTTAATAGTGCCTTTTGCAATTTCTTCTAATATTCTTGAGTCGGATAAAATCATCTTCTACTTTTTATATGTATTTATGTTTATTTTGCAGCGTTAACGGCGGTGCAATCTAACTCAAAGCTTTTTTTTATGCCTTTCTTTTATCAACAAAATATTAACGAGACCCGACATTTGGCCATTTGGTCAATCACAGAGCCAGTTTCATTTTTTGAGACTGATGTTAAATTGGCCGTTGATATTCAAAATGAGGAGCGAAAAATTCAACATTTAGCGGTAAGGTTATTATTTAAGCTCATGATGCCGGAGGCAGATTTGAATAAAATGGTGATGGCAGATAATGGGAAACCATATTTACAAGGGGTGCCTTTCCATTTTTCATTTTCACATTGTAAAGGGTATGCTGCAGTTGCAGTAAGTGATACAGATCCTATTGGTATTGACATTGAAATTATACATCCACGTATTTTAAAAGTGGCTCATAAGTTTTTGAATGATGCTGAGAAAGCATTGATTTCAAATTTGAGTGAAGAAGATCAATTAAAACAAATGGCATTTTTATGGGCTTCAAAGGAGGCAATGTATAAACAATACGAACAGTTAGGAATTGATTTTGCACGTGATTTTAACGTATTGGAAATGGCAAAAGAGGAAAGTGGAACTGTGTCTGCTAAAATTTTACATAAGGGTATTGAACAATTAGTAAAATTGGATTATCATTTTGGATCCGATTATGTTTGTGTTACATGTTTTACTGATAGCCTTTAATCATAATTGTTTATGAGCAATGTCATAGCATTTGGCTTATAATTGTTGTCACTTTAGGGTACAATAAATTATGTGTTATGCTAAACGAAAATAAATACAAGTACTTGGTGCTTTTACTAAGTGCAAAGGAAGTGCACCTTTATATTTACGATAAAGTAAATTTTGAAAAAATCAAATTAAGCAGTGCGGATTCTATTGAGGCGTACGAAAGAGATATGCCTAGTAGAATGGGGCAGTTTACAGATGCTTCTGCGCACAAAGAAATTGTAATGAATAATTTTTTACACCATATTGATTTAGCATTAGGTGATGTGTTAAATATTTATCCTAAAGTGCCTTTGTTTGTTTTAGGGACTAAAAGAATCAATGGACATTTTCATCAATTAACAAAGCATGCTAAAGCGGTTACCGAATATATTGAGGGTAATTATAATGATAGCACGATGCATGAGTTGAAAGAGTTGTTAGCGCACCATATACTTGCGCTAGATTTTGTTAAATGAATCTGAGATAATTTTTTTTACAGGAGATTAGCGCATTACTTGTCTATACATCAGTTGCTACGCAACTTCTTCTCGGAGTGGGGCGCGTACCCAAAGCCTTTCAAATGCATCGCAACGCGATGCATTTTGCTTTTATAATTTTCGCCTGCTCATTCAAGCAAGCTTGATCGCAGTCTTAAATTATAAAAGCCCGTCACTTCGTGACAGGCTTTGTGCGGAAGAGGAGATTCGAACTCCCACGCCCGGGTGTGGGCGCTACCACCTCAAGGTAGTGCGTCTACCAATTTCGCCACCTCCGCAGGTGCGCAAACCTACAAAAAAAATGAGTCTCTCCAAAGGACATTCGTCAGTTGAAGAGACTCATTATAAATAAGTTATCAGTAATTTTTAAAGCGACTCTAATAAAGCTTTTCCAGATCTAACATAATCTTGATTCTTAGCATCTGTTGCTAATTTGATACATGTTTCAGCACTTGCTTTCGCACCTTTTTTATCTCCTAATTCTTTTTGAACTTTACCTTTTAATAAAAACAACCAATAAGCAGAAGCGTTTGTTGCAATCGCTTTATCTACATACTTTAAAGCATTACCGTAGTCTTTATCTAAATCATAGAAAAAGTTTGCAGCAGCTTGGTATACATTTGGATTTACATTAGCACCAGTTGTTGCTTCTGTAACTTGTTTGCGGATTGTTGGTTTAATATCTGTAACAATAGGAATGTTTACCAAAGTGTTTGCCCATTTTAAAGAAATAGTTGCAGCTTCTGGGTTGATATTATCAACGTTAATAGTAAATGTTTCAGTGCTATTACTTGTAGTTTCTGGTTTTACTTGTAAACGAACTACGTCTTCTGATTCTTTGTAATCAAAACTTCCCCAACCTTTAGAATTGGTATTAAAAATAATTGTCCATTCTTTTTCACCTGGGATAGTGAATAAACCATACGAACCAGCAGCTAATGTTTTACCACCAATAGTTACTGCATCAGAGAATGTCACTTTAGTAGCGCCATTTGCACCAGTTCTCCAAACAGAGCCTGTAGGTGCTAATAAAGAGCCATTACCAAAAGCAGCACGGCCTTTTAAATTTGGACGAGAATATACAATTTCAATTTTACCAAGACCAAAGTCTTGTGATAAGGTTTGGGTAGTGCTTGCTGCGGGCATTTTAATTTGCGCTTGTGCAGACAATCCAATGATAGTTAATAATACAAAAAGTATTCTTTTCATAGTAGGTTCGTTTTATTTTGAATAACAAACCTAAATGATTTTAGTTTACGAGTAGCTATTTTTTTTGAAAAGCAGGGTGGAAACGATCTAAAGTATCTCTAAGGAATTCTCTATTAATATGGGTGTAAATTTCGGTAGTTGTAATACTCTCATGTCCTAGCATTTCCTGTACCGCGCGTAGGTCGGCTCCACCTTCCACTAAATGGGTTGCAAATGAATGCCTGAAACTATGTGGAGAGATGGATTTTTTAATGCCTGTTTTAAGGATCAGGTCTTTAATTATATAAAAAATCATCACGCGACTAAGTCCTTTGCCACGATTGTTTAAAAACAAAATATCTTCACAATCCTTTGCTGGTGTTTGATGTACGCGAATGGTATCCTTATATAGCTTAATGTATTTAATAGCATCGGAACCAATTGGAACCAATCTTTCTTTATCTCCTTTACCTATCACTCTAATAAACCCAACGTCTAAGTATAAACAAGAAATTTTCAAATTTATTACTTCAGTAACACGAAGGCCAGAGCTATACATCGTTTCAAGAATTGCTTTATTACGTCCACCTTCTGGCTTTGATAAATCAAGATGACCAATCATATCTTCTATTTCTTCAAAGCTTAAAACATCAGGTAATTTTCGACGTGTTTTAGGAGTAGGCAAAAGGGTAGTTGGGTTGATAGTGCAAATCTGTTCTAAGACACAATATTTAAAAAACGACTTTATACCTGAAATGATTCTAGCTTGAGAGGTTGCTGCCATTTCCATCTCTCCAATACACTGTATGAATTTTTGTAAGTCGGGTAGGGTAACATCGGCAGGGCCTACTTCTTTGCCTATACTTTCAAAGTAGTTAGTTAGTTTGTCAATGTCTCTAAGATAAGCTTCTACCGAGTGGGCGCTTAATGACTTTTCTAGTTGTAGAAAAGCTTTAAATCCTTTTTTATAGATGGCCCAGTTCATTTGCTTATATAAAAGATTTGATTGTTAATATAGAATGAGTTTATTTCGCGTCAGATTTAAACAAAGATATGCAAGTAAATTTAAGGTCATTTAAGCAGAAAGTAACTCGTAATGCGAAACAATT
The DNA here is from genome assembly GCA_903819975.1 of uncultured Bacteroidota bacterium. Classification (GTDB taxonomy): domain Bacteria; phylum Bacteroidota; class Bacteroidia; order Chitinophagales; family Chitinophagaceae; genus Sediminibacterium. Next base: position 98,196 of record CAIJFI010000009.1, read on the forward strand.
AAGATCTTTTCTTACAAGATTAGAAAAGCGTTCTCCTAAGGGGTTAGATAACTTAGCTGAAATTTTAAGTCCACAAGTTTGGGCTGAGACCGATTGTTTAAGTTGTGCTAATTGTTGTAAATCTATGAGCCCTACATTTACAAATACAGATATTAAAAGAATTGCTGCTCATTTAAAAACCACACCAAAAGCTTTTAAGGAAGAGTGGTTGGAATATGACAAGAAAGACAATGATTGGTTGAATAAATTAAGACCTTGTCAATTTTTAGATCTTAAAACAAATATGTGTAGCATTTATGAAGTGCGTCCTGCAGACTGTGCTGGATTCCCTCATTTAACTAAAAAGAAGATGACTGAATATATACACGTACACAAACAAAACGTAGAATATTGCCCTGCTACTTATAAGATGGTAGAAAAGATGAATGATTTGATTGGATAAACTATTTTCTGCCTTTAAACTTGTCCATAGATTTGTGGACTCCAAACCATTTCCCTACAATTACATTAAACCAACTGGTTGGGAAGATGCCTTTAAATAATGGTACTAAATAAACGATGCCTGGCATTCTTACAAAGCGTTTATTGTTTTTTATCCCATTAATAATTTTTCTAGTTGCCTTTTCGGGATTCACAATTGGAATGATTGGACTATGAACACCATCAAACATACCTGTGTTAATATAGAATGGGGTTACCGTTGTGATTACCAACTTGTTTTTTGCTTCTTCCATTTCAAGACACAAAGATTCACTCCATCCAACAACAGCAAATTTACTAGCTACATATACACTCATTTTAGGATTGCCTACCAGTCCAGCAGCAGATGCAATATTAACAATATGCCCATGATTGCTTTGTAACATTGCGGGAAGAAATTCCTTTGTAATATGCATCAGCGCATTTGCATTAATACCCATTGTGTTTTCAATTTCCTCATGCGTATGATCTACAAAATCTTTCCCAACAATAATACCTGCGTTATTAATTAGAATATCTATTTTGCCAATTTCATTTTTAACTTTTTCTGCTGTTGCAATTACTTGGTTTATATTCATCACATTCACCACATAAGGCATCACATGGTATCCTTTGGTTTTAAATTCCGAGGCCACTGTATTTAATAAAGTCTCATTCACATCCCAAATAACAAGTGTCTTTGCACCTTTTTGTAAAACAGATTCACCCATTAGTTTTCCGATACCGGATGCGCCCCCGGTGATTAATACAGTTGCATTTTGAATCTGGCTCATAAAATAAATTTTAGCTTCTACAATTTAATCTAAAAATACACGTCCTCAAAAAAATCTAATTTCCATGTACCATCAGGTAATTTAAAAATAGCAATAACGCCAAACTGAAGCCATTTAAATTGAGGATGTTCAAATTGATAATGTGCAGCTGCGTTTTTAAGAAACTGCATTTTTTTTACACCTATCATTTGTTCGGGATAGCCAAAATCAATACTGCTCCTGGTTTTTACCTCTATAATATGAAGCAATCCATGTTTACTTGCAACTATATCAATTTCTAAATGCTTGTATCTCCAGTTACGTTCCAAAATTTCAAAACCAACTGATAGTAAATGGTTTGTTGCTATGTTTTCGCCCAAAAACCCAGTATCTTTGTTTTTCATTATATGATTTAAGTAAACATCGGGAAAAAAGTAAGATGCAAAAAGCGTATAAATTACATGGGGTACATAGACATTACGATTGGGGTGGAACCGAATTCATACCTAATTTAATGAAAGCGCAAAACCCAGATCAAAAACCATTTGCAGAATATTGGATGGGAGCACACCCTTCGGCACCTGCTCAAATTGACACACCCAATGGAGTCGTTTCAATAAATGAGTTTGATTCGATTCCTTATTTGTTTAAGGTTTTAGATGTGGCCAAAATGCTAAGCATACAGGTACATCCAAGTATTGAAAGTGCAATTATTGGTTATGAATTAGAGGATAATGCTGGTATTGATATCAATGCGAGCAATAGAAATTATAAGGACAAAAATCATAAGCCCGAAGTGATGGTGGCACTTAGTGATTTTTGGTTATTGCATGGTTTTTTAGCACCAGATTTATTAGAGGCACGATTAAACGAATACTTTTATTTTCATCCATTAGTAGATCATTTTAGGGGAGTGGATTACCAAGGTTTATATAGCTTCTTTATGCAATTGTCAAATGACGATGCGGATAGAATTTTAAAACCTTTAATGATGGATGCGGTTGCGAGTGTAGCACGCGGAGAAGTTGACAAATCACATCCACATTGGTGGGCGAACAAATATTATAACGGCTTAGTGCCTGATAAAGGAATAGATAAAGGCATCTTCTCTATTTATATTTTAAATATTGTAGCAGTAAAAAAATACCAAGGTGTTTTTCAAGGAGCAGGTTTATTGCATGCTTATTTGGAAGGACAGAATATTGAATTAATGGCGAACAGCGACAATGTGTTAAGAGGTGGTTTAACGCCAAAGCATATTGATATAATCGAGTTGTTAAATCATATTAAGTTTATACCAACCATTCCAAATGTATTAATGGGCGATCCTATCAATGCATTTGAAACAAATTATCCTTGTCCGGTTGCCGACTTTGGTTTAACTAAAATAGCATTAAACAAGGGTGAATCTTACACAATTCAAACCAAGTCCTTAGAGATGTTATTGGTAACTGAGGGTGAAATAGTAATTGATGGGATAGTATATAAAGCTGGAGAAGTGGCCATGGCAAAGGCTTTGGAGCATATCACAATACAGGCTAGTCAAGCCACTGTAGTTTTTAAAAGCTTCGTGCCATAGTTATTCACATTTGAGGAAAATGAATCTTATAAAATAAGGGGCTAAAGCCTTATTTTTGTCTTCATCCTTATAAAAGATACTTTATGAAATTGAATAAACAAATTATCCTTGCTTTAGTAATTATGGTTGCAACAAGTGCATTATATCGTGTAATGCCAGGAAGACCATTAGGTTTTGCACCACAAATTGCAATCGCTTTATTTAGTGGATCGTTGTTTGCAAGTAATAAAAAGTATTCTTTTTTATTGCCTATCCTTTCAATTTTTATTTCTGATTTAATATATCAAGCATTGTATGTGAATGGTCTTTCTTCAATACAAGGTTTTTATGCTGGACAATTAGAAAACTATATTTTAATTGCTGCTACAACTGTATTTGGTTTTGGTTTACAAAATTCAAAACCTTCTAAATTCATGCTTGCATTTTTATCAGCACCTACTGCATATTTTTTAGTTTCTAACTTTTTAGTTTGGGCACAAGGTGGTGGATATCATCATGCTTTTACTGCAACTGGATTTATCCAAACAATGGCAGACGGTTTACCATTCTATCCATATAGTGTAGTAAGTACAATTGTATTTGGTGCAGTATTATTTGGAGGGTTCCGTGTTTTGGTTCCTAAGTTCAAAGCCATCTAATTTTGGCTTAGAATATTTAAATCCAATTTTTACAATTTTTCAAATTCGGTGTCAATATCCCATGGGCCATTATCTGCGGCTAGGGTAGCTAATTCGTCGCATCTATTATTGTATGGGTTATCGGCATGTCCTTTTACCCAATGAAATTTAATTTTAAAGGGTTTAGCTAGTTCGTAATAGGCTGTCCACAAATCGCTGTTTTTTTTCCCCCCTTTAAAGTTGGTTTTAATCCAATTATCCAGCCATTTCTTTTCAACAGAATCAACTACATATTTGCTGTCGGTATATATATTAACGGGTAGCTCTTTTGTTTTTAAGGCAGAAAGGGCTTGAATCACTGCTAACAATTCCATCCTGTTATTAGTGGTTTTTCTAAAGGCCCCAGACATCTCTTTAACCTTATTGCCCCACATTAAGATAGCTCCATACCCTCCAGGACCTGGGTTGCCTCGGGAAGAACCGTCGGTATAGATGACTATTTTATCCATTTAAATTGCGTAAATGATTGATAATTAATATTATACATAAATATACAAATAATAGAATTAATAACAAGGGCAAAAAATATCTAATGTGTTTTTTTTACACACTATTCTTTTTATCTTTAGTCGCTTGTTTAATAATTAATTACGATTGTCCTGACAAATTGCTATGCTATGAAGTCTGTTGATGCTATAAAAAAAACTGCTACTAAAAAGGTTGCTGCAACCCAGCAACTAATAAAGGTTAGCTTTCATCTTAAATACAAAACTCATTTTGGTCAGGGTATTTATATTTATGGAAATCATCCTCAATTAGGAGAAAACAAAATAGAGAATGCTGTTCCTTTGGTTTATTTGAACAATGATTATTGGGTGCTGCATTTGCAAATGGATCCATCAACCTTAACAGATAAAATTGTTTACCATTATTTTATTCAAAATGATGATGGTACAAAGTCATTTGAAGCAGGGAATGATAAGTCATTTAAATATGATAACATAACAAGCCCTGAAATTGTAATTTTAGATAGTTGGAATTTTACAGGATATAAAGAAAATACGTTTTATACATCACCATTTGTGAATGTATTATTAAAACAACCTGATGCGCAAAAAGCGTTAAGTATTGATAAGAATGCTACCCATGTATTTAGAGTGAAAGCCCCATTACTTGCTGCACACCAAACAATTTGTATGGTGGGAGAATCTAAGGTAGTAGGAGCATGGGATGCTACAAAGGCATTAAATCTTACAAAAGTAAAAGGCGAAGATTACTATGAATTAAGTATAGATACCGCAAAAAGTAATTTCCCTTTTGTTTATAAATATGGCGTTTACGATTTAAACGCAAAGTTGTTTTTGAATTTTGAAGATGGGGACAATAGAGTGGTGTATGAGCCTGTTGGAAAAGACAAGTTGGTTATTATCAATGACGGATTCTTGCATATGAATGCAGGTAATTGGAAAGGGGCAGGTGTTGCTATTCCTGTATTTTCTTTAAGGTCAAATAAGAGTGCTGGGGTTGGTGAATTCGCGGATATAAAATTACTTGTAGACTGGGCAAATAAAGTTGGTTTAAAATTAGTACAGATACTTCCCATTAATGATACTACTGCAACGCATAGCTGGATGGACTCTTATCCATATGCTGCTATATCTGCGTTTGCATTGCATCCTATGTTTGTGCGCTTGGAAGACATGCTAGGAAAGGATCAAAAAGATTTACTTAAGCCATACCTTTCTAAAATAGCTGCATTAAATAATCAAACAGATGTTGATTATGATGGTGTGATGCAGTTAAAATGGGAAGTGTTGCGTTTGTTGTATGCGCAAAATGGTAAGAAAGATTTAACTTCAAAAGAATTCGCAGACTTTTTTGAGAATAATAAAAACTGGTTAGTTTCTTATAGTGCATTTTCTTATTTAAGAGACTTACACGGAACAGTAGATTTTAATCACTGGCCAACACATTCAAAGTATGATGAAACTGCAATTGCAAAATTGTTAGATCCTAAGTCAAAAACTTATGCGGATATTGCATTTTTCTATTTTGTACAATATCATTTACACTTACAGTTATTAGATGCCACAAATTATGCGCATCAAAATGGGGTAATTGTAAAAGGAGATATCCCAATTGGGGTTTATAGATTTGGTGCCGACGCTTGGCAGAACACTGCATTATTCCATATGGATATGCAAGCAGGTGCGCCACCAGATGACTTTGCAGTAAGTGGACAAAACTGGGGATTCCCAACTTATAACTGGGAAGTAATGGCAAGTGATGGATTTGCTTGGTGGAAATCACGTTTCGATCAAATGAAGTTTTATTTTGATGCTTTTAGAATTGATCATATTTTAGGTTTCTTTAGAATTTGGAGTATTCCAATGCATGCAGTGGAAGGGATTCTAGGACATTTTGTTCCTGCTATTCCAATTTCAATTAATGAGTTAAATGCAAAAGGGATTAAGTGGGATCATTACCGATTAACACATCCTTTTATTAATGAAACAGTATTGTTCCAAGTATTTGGATATGACAATGAGTTAATTAAAAAGGAATACTTAAAACATATTGGTGACGGGCATTACGAGTTATTGCCAGCATATAAAACGCAAAGACAAGTGGAAGCTTATTTTAGTATTATGCCACAGGATGAATGGCATGATAAAATCAAGCATGGCTTGTATAGTTTAATTAGTAATGTGATATTGATTGATGGTGAAAAGCCACATCAATTTCATTTTAGATTTAATATAGAAGGAACAAGTTCTTTCCAACATTTGGATCATCCAACGCAACATGCTTTAAAAGAGTTGTATGTAGATTATTTCTTTAAACGTCAGGATGCAGCATGGGAAAAAGAAGCTATGCAAAAATTGCCGATGCTTAAATTGTCTACCAACATGTTGATTTGCGGAGAGGATTTAGGATTGGTGCCTTCATGTGTTCCTAATGTAATGTATCAATTAGGGATGTTAAGCTTAGAAGTACAAAGAATGCCAAAAGCAAACCATAAAACATTCTTTCATCCTAATGATGCTCCATATTTAAGTGTGGTGACACCTTCGTCTCATGATACCAGTACTATTCGTGGCTGGTGGGAAGAGGATCGTGCTAAAACACAACAATTTTACAACAACGAAATTGGGCAATGGGGCGAAGCGCCGGTGCATTGTGAGGCTTGGATTAACAAAGCAATTTTATTACAACACTTATACTCGCCTGCAATGTGGGCTATTTTTCAATTACAGGATTATTTAGGGGTGGATGAATCCATTCGTCGAAGTAATCCAAATGAAGAGCGTATTAATGTTCCTGCCAATCCAAAGCATTACTGGAGATACAGAATGCATTTAAGTTTGGAAGATTTAAATAATGCCGATAATTTTAACACAGAATGGAGGTCGGCAATTAAATCAAGTGGACGTTAAAATTTTATTAAGTGGAATTATCTTTTTGGGAACAAAAATTACCTTTTGAATATCCGTTTACCATTTCCAATGGTAGGACCAAAACGCATCAACATAGTTTAATGGTGCGCTTGTCTTTGGGCAACTGGGAAGGTTTTGGGGAAGCTCCTGCTATTGTATATTATAATGTAACAGTAGAAGGCATGATGGAGCAATTGGAGAAGCATAGAAAGGTTATAGAAAAATTTGCATTGATAGATCCGGAACGTTTTTGGCATTTTTTACATCATCTTTTTCCAAACGATCCATTCTTAGTTTGTGCATTGGATATGGCTGGCTGGGATTTATGGGGACAAATGAAAAAGCAACCCTTGCATCAATTATGGAATAC
>CAIJFI010000010.1 GCA_903819975.1 uncultured Bacteroidota bacterium
CTCAAGCTTCATCAATAAACAAGTAAAAAGTACGCATACTATTATATACATACTTAAAACATTCAATATCAGTACCTATTTGATAATTTTGTAACTTTAAGCGAATCCTCATTATGAGGCTTTATAATCTTATCGCTAATGCAAGGACCAAATAATTCTATTGACAAGGATAATAGATTTGAAGCGCTATTTAATTCTGCTTCCCTTGGAATTATTGTAGTAGATAAGAATGGCATTATAGTATTGGCAAATCACTTTGCAAATGAATTATTTGCTTACAGTAACAAGTCGATGGTTGGAGAAGTGCTAGAGAAATTAATACCTCAACGTTATCATCACAAGCATGTTGGTTATAGAGAAGGTTATTCTCATGATCCAAAAGCCAGAGGCATGGGAATTGGCATGACCTTGTCTGCAGTTAAAAATGATGGTACAGAATTTCCCGTAGAAGTAAGTTTAGGTCATTTTAATAGAGACAATGAACCTTTCGTCATTGCATATATCGCTGATATTACAAAACGAAAGCAAAACGAAGAAAAAATTATTCTTCAGCAAGCCGACCTTGAAGCTATTAACGAGGAGATGAAAAAGCTAAATGCGAACTTAGAAGCTAAGGTTAACAAAAGAACCATCGAACTTCAAAGCACATTAAGCGAATTAGAAGCTTCAAAGGAAGAACTAACAATATCTTTAGAAAAAGAAAAAGAAGTAAATGACCTTAAGTCTCGTTTCGTTTCTATGGCTTCACATGAATTTAGAACACCATTAAGTACAATTCTATCTTCAATATCTTTATTGGCAAAATATAGCACTACCGAGGATCAACCCAAACGAGATAAACATATTGACCGTATTAAATCTTCAGTAAAAACACTTACCGATATCCTTAATGAGTTTTTATCTTTAGGAAGAATAGAAGAAGGCAAGGTAGATGTAAAGCCAGACACTTTTGATTTAACAGAATTTATTAGTGGCATTATTAATGAAATGAATGTTTTACTTAAACCTAATCAAAATATACAATACACCCATATTGGCTCTCCTATTACATATTCCGATAGTAATCTTTTAAAACACGTTGTTGTTAACTTACTTTCAAATGCCATTAAATTCTCTCCCGAAAATTCAATTATTAATATTGAAAGTAAAATCGAAAACGACATAACCCAACTACAAATAATTGACCAAGGAATTGGAATCCCTAATAGCGATCAGGTACATTTATTTGAACGTTTCTTTAGGGCAACTAATGTAACTAATATACAAGGAACAGGACTAGGGCTTCATATTGTAGGCCGTTACGTAGATTTACTAAAAGGCAACATAAAGTATAGCAGTGAATTAGAAAAAGGAAGTACTTTTACAATCGAATACCCAAGCAAAATCATAAACGATTTCGAATAAAATATAGCGCACATGGAAAAAATATTACTAATAGAAGATAACGAAGCACTAAGAGATAATACAGCCGAAATTCTCGCATTAGCTAATTATGATATTACCACTGCCGAAAACGGCAAGATTGGTGTTGAAAAAGCAATTGCAAATCCTCCTGATTTAATTGTCTGCGATATTATGATGCCAGTATTAGATGGGTATGGTGTGTTTCAGATAATAAGTAAAAACCCCGACTTGCAACATATCCCATTTATCTTTTTAAGTGCAAAAAGTGAGCGCACAGACCTTAGAAAGGGCATGGAAATGGGTGCAGACGATTATATTACTAAACCATTCTCTGATTCAGAATTAATAAATGCTATTAGAGCACGTTTAGAAAAAGTAAGAATTCACCAAAACCAAGGCGGTAAAGCAATTGAAACCTGGTACCAAATTATATCTGACCTAGGCAATAAGGATGAAATGCATAAAGCCTTAGAGAATCATGATGTAATTGATTACAAGAAAAAACAAACAATCTATTCTGAGGGCCAACATCCTAACAAATTATATTATATCCAATCGGGTAAAGTTAAAATATTTAAGACCAGTGACGGTGGTAAAGAATTAATTATTGGATTATTATCGGCAGGTGATTTTTTTGGACATATCCCACTTATCGAGAACGCTGTATATGAAGAGTTTGCTGAGACATTAGAAGAGTCTTGTATCAGAGTGATCCCAAGAAAAGAATTTGAGCAGTTGATCACTACTAACCAAGAGATAGCGCTAAAAGTAATTAAGTTATTAGCTAATAATATCGCAGAGAAAGAACAACAATTAGTAGCGCTTGCCTACCACAGTTTAAGAAAGAGAGTAGCAGACGCACTATTAACGTTGAAAAAGAAATATTCAAAAGAGGAAGAAGGAAATTTCTCTATGTCTATTTCTAGAGAAGACTTGGCAAATATTGCTGGCACAGCAACGGAAAGCTTAATTAGAACTTTAAGCGACTTTAAGAACGAGAAATTGATTGAGATAAAAGACGGGAAAATTACTATACTCGAGGAAAAGAAATTATTAAACTTGTTTAATTAACAAGTTTAATAATTTCGATGTGTAGACAAACTATAAGTATTTATTTAATTAATTCAATACAACGCACTCTCGAACTTTTCGTTGGCTATATTTTTCCAGGTAAAAAATTCTGCTTCAATATACCCTACTTGCTGTTTGTATTTTTTGTACTCAGCAACCATATTAGGATCTATTATATTATTAACAGAACGCTTTGCTTTAACTAGATTTCTTAAACTAACCACATCACTTTTCAGTAACTGGATGGCTGTTTCTCTATTTAGTATTTCTTGATGTAAGTCTTCGGCCCAAGCTACTACATCACTCATTACCATATTCTCCAATAGACTACTAAGCTTTCTCTTAATAAAAGACTGCTCTTCTTGAATAAAATCCATTGTACGAATTAATGACTCTATTTCTTGCAACATGATTTCTTTGTTCATAAAATATTAATTATGACATGAAATCACCTCGGATCCAATTCCAGCAACAGGACTAATATAAGGGATGCCTAAGTTAAGGCCTCTTAATATTAATAGTACCCCCATACTGAAAATGAATACAGGTAATAACTTCTGTATTTTTCTTCTAAATGTAAATCCCATATACTGTCCTCCTAACGCCACCATTACTAATGCTGGCACAGTACCCAATCCAAAGAAAGCCATCAACAGCCCGCCCTGTAAAACATTTTGCGTTGCCATAGCCGAGCTTAATGCTAAATAAATCATGCCACAAGGCAACAATCCATTCAACAAGCCTATAAACAAAAATGATATCAAATACTTGCTCCTAAATAATTTACCAAGTGATTTAACTATTACATTATAAAGCGAGCTTAATACTCCCAATTGTATATGTTTAGGCTTTAATATAAATACATATACCACATACAATAACATTGTAATGCCTATCACAATAGATATGTTTTTCTGTAATCCAAAAATGGGAAATTGACTTCCAAATAACCCAAACAAAATTCCCAAAATAGCATAGCTACTTATCTTACCCACATGATATAAAAACAAAGCAGCCATTTTTTGAAGATTAGTTTTGTGGGAAATAGGGAGTGCCATCACCAAAGGTCCACACATACCTATGCAATGGACGCTCCCTAGTAGACCCATCAAAAACCCAATCTCAAAAACACTACTCAAATGCATTGTTAAAAAAATATTTTCTGTTCATAATAATACTGCACACCTTTCATTTCTACATTCAGCTTTAATGTATACGCCCCACTCATCATTGTTAATAGTTCCATATCAAATTCCCCATTACTACTTGTAAAATTCTTTGATATATCACGTTTCTCGTCAGCTGCATAATAAAGATGTGCGGTACCTTTTACAGTAGATTGATGAAAGCCTGCTGGCAATTCAACCACCAAATGACCACCCTTTCTGACTGTTATTAATTCACCGCCTAAATCCTTTGCTTTCTGAGACGCATCAATTACATTTTGATACTTTAACTCATCGGCATAATAATCCTTTTGTACCAAATCAAATTTTTGTTGCGTTGACTTATAAACAAGGAACATAATTCCTAAAACAAACAAGCCATACACTAACAATATTTTATATCCCCAATTAAATTTCATAATCAATTTTTAAATTGTTGGTCCTAGGAAAGTGGCAGTTGCAGTTTGTATCTGTTTGCCATCTTCATAAATACCCACTTTAATTTTTGTTTTTCTACTGTGAATCTGTTCTTTTTTAAGTACAATAAAGAAACTTGTTTGGAAATAAGACTCTTTAGGCACATCAATGGCATTAATCATTTTAATTTCACCCTGAACATTCTCGAGTTTTAATTCTAAATGAATAACCTTTCTTGTTTTGTTTGCTAGTTTAATATTATAAAGATTACTTATTTTATTACTATCTAATTTTTGATAGGTTTGACCTGGTGTTTTAATAATTCTAGCCGAAACATCTGCTCTTGTAATTAATAATATTGCCAAGAAAGAAAGTAAAGCTGTCAAAACAATCGTATACAACTTTAAACGCCATGTATATGTTGTCTTTTCCTTTTTAGCCAAGTTGTTCTCAGATGCATACCTAATCAACCCCTGTGGCTTGCCAACATGATCCATAATTTCATTACAAGCATCAATACAAGCGGTACAGTTAACACATTCTAATTGTGTGCCATTACGAATATCAATACCCGTTGGACAAACTCTAACACAGGCATGACAGTTTACGCAATCCCCATTACCTTGTTCTGTAGCTTTTCCTCTTGGTTCTCCACGAACGTAATCATATGCCACTAATATCGAGTTCTTATCTAATAATACACCTTGTAATCTTCCATAAGGACAAACAATAATACATGCTTGTTCCCTAAACCAGAGGTATACAAAAAAGAACACCATTGTAAATACCACCAATGCGCTAAAAGTTCCAAAATGCACAAATATACCTTCCTGCACCAATTTACCTACTTCATCAATACCTATGATATACCCCAAGAAGAAATTGGCTATTAAAAAAGAGAGCATAAAAAACACAATGGTCTTACCCCCTTTCTTTAAAAGCTTCTCCCCATTCCATGGCATTGCGTTTAAACGCTTTTGTTGGGAAACATCCCCTTCAATAAAGAATTCGATTTTTCTGAAAACCATTTCCATGAATATGGTCTGCGGGCAAGCCCAACCACACCATAGTCTACCAAATGCAACAGTGAACAGAATAATAAAAACCAAAAATGTTAACAATCCTATGGCAAAAATGAAAAAGTCCTGAGGCCAAAATATTTTTCCAAATAATATAAACTTACGTTCTAAAATATTAATGAGAAATACTGGCTCTCCACCTATTTTTAAAAAAGGAAGTGTAAAGAATAATACCAAGTAAAAGTAACTAAAGTAAGATCTTAAATTATACAACTTCCCCTTTGGCTTTTGAGGATGTATATAATTACGATTCCCCTCCTTGCTAATAGTAGCCACAGAATCTCTAAAGGACTGATCTAACATCCCCTTTTTAAAATCTGCCAACGTCTCTGAATCTTGATTGCTCATTATTTTTTATTTATCAAACTTTTCATTATTCCCTTTCTCGCTCATATCATTTAAATCATTCCGACACTTACCTTTATTTGCTATTTTGTAGCAACTGTACTATCCTTTTTAGACACTGCACTTGTACTATCCTTAGCAGCTGCTACTTCCTTAAACAAATCTCCTTGCGGAGCTTTACCATTTGGAGGATTCGTTCCTCTTAAAGTTTTAATATAACTCGCTAATTCTTGTATTTGAATTGGAGAATAAGTAGCCTGCCATGACTGCATTCCTTTATCTGGATAACCATACTTAATTGTTTTAAATAAGTCGGCAACATTACCTCCATGTAACCAATAATCATCGGTTAGGTTTGGGCCAACCCCTCCCTCTCCTTTAGTACCATGACAAGGCACACATGTTTTTGCAAAAGAAACCTGTCCTGCAGCAATACCAGCAGCATCTGCCATTGTCACCGTCTTTTCGTCTACATTGTTTTTCATAGAGGCCAAATAAGCGTCTACTTCATCTTTAGCAGTTGTCATTTCGGTATTATATTCTTCAATTGGGTTTGGACCATTATGCCATATTTCATACTTTAATAAATATAATACAGCAATAAAAATGGTAATAATAAACCCATATTTCCACCATGGTGGCAAGGCATTATCCAATTCTTTTATGCCATCATAATCATGATCTAACATCATATCCGCTTCTTGCTCTAACGGCACAGCTTTTGTTAAGAATTTCTTATCTAAATTATTCCAAGTACGAATTATCCAAGAATCAGTCACTGGCTTACCATTTACTACAATCACCTCCACTGGATGAATTACTTTCCAAAGGCTTCTAATAAATAAGACCATCAAGAATACAACCAATAATTCCAATGTCAATACACTTGAAAGCGTCCAGAAAGTCGTAGAAGATAAACCACCGTAATAATTTACAGATGGTGCCTTTGCTGTAGTGTCAGCAATTGCAGATTGAGCGCTAGCCGAATTCGCGAAAAGCGAACCCAAAACCACCAAAGCGAACATCATTATTTTTTTGCCCGACTTAGCTACTTCCACTGCCTTTTTAGCAATCATGGAAAGCACATTTGATAATACAAATATGACAACAACCAATAATCCAGCAATTGTGACCATTAAAAACTCTAGGTAATTAGTGGGCGCTTCGGTAGGTGTAGCAGAAGGTGTTGTTCCCTGCGCAAAACTAGCAACAACGCTAAATAAGGCAATCGTAGCTAGTGTAATATTTTTATATTTAAACATAGTGTCTATTTTAAAGATTTATATTATTGTTCTAGTGGTAGATTTTTAATTTCGTCAACCTCATTTTTATCCATCACTTTCACATACCATAATACGCCAACAAAGAATGCAACAAATACTAATAAGGAGAAGATGGGATAAAAATTAATATCCTGCATGGTCTCTGTGTATTTTTTTATAAAACTGAACATGATTTTGTTATTTAATTATGAACGTTATTTTTTATTAATATCTGTTCCTAGTCTTTGCAAATATGCGATTACAGAAATAATCTCTTTATTAGGTGGTACTTCAATACCATCTTTCTTTAAACTAGCAGCAATCTCTTTTGCTTGTGCCATTAAAGCGGCATTTGCCTTTGGAGCAAAATCGGCATCATACGGCACACCTAATGTGCGCATAGCATTAATTTTTAAAGGAGTAGTTGCCGTATCTAAATCATGCTCAATTAAAAAAGCATAAGAAGGCATTACCGATCCAGTACTAATTGCACTTGGTTCTTCTAAGTGATTATAGTGCCAAGTATTTGATTTTTTCAAATTACCTGAACCTTCTCTAGCCAAGTCTGGACCAGTTCGTTTACTTCCCCATTGGAATGGATGATCATAAACAAATTCTCCGGCTTTACTGTATTCACCATAACGTTCTGTTTCGCTTCGGAATGGACGAATCATTTGAGAGTGACATGTGTAACAACCCTCTCTTACATAAATGTCTCTACCTTGTAACTCTAATGGTGTATAAGGCTTCACGCTAGCAATTGTTGGCACATTTGATTTAACCAAGAAAGTAGGAATAATTTCCACCATACCACCAATTAAGATGACCACTAAAGATAATATCAACATAGGTGTTGGCTTTCTTTCAATCCAACGATGCCAGTGTTCACCTGTATGCTTAGTATAAGTTTTTTCTAATGCTGGTGCTTCGGCATCCTCATTAGCAACCAGCGTTCCTTTACCAATTGTTTTAAAAATATTTACCATGGCAATTATTGCACCTGACAAATATAACACTCCACCTAAAGCTCTCATTGCATAGAAAGGAGCCATATATGTAACTGTTTCTAAAAATTGATATTTTAACTGGCCACTAGGAGTGAATTGCTTCCACATTTCTGCTTGTTGGAATCCAGCCCAATACATTGGAATCGCATAAAATAAAATACCTAATGTAGCTAACCAAAAATGGATATTGGCTAGTTTTTTAGAATACAAATCGGTTTTATATATTCTTGGAATTAACCAATATAAAATACCAAAGGTTAACATACCATTCCATCCTAAACCTCCAATATGAACGTGCGCAATAATCCAATCGGTAAAATGCGCTACAGCATTAATACTTTTTAAAGACAACATGGGGCCTTCAAAAGTAGACATACCATATGCAGTTACTGCAACCACCATGAATTTTAATATCACATCTTCTCTCACTTTATCCCAAGCTCCACGCAATGTTAATAATCCATTAATCATACCTCCCCAGCTTGGGAAAATTAACATAAAGCTAAACACAATACCAATACTTTGCGCCCAATTTGGCAATGCACTATATAACAAATGATGCGGACCTGCCCAGATATACAAAAAGATCAACGCCCAAAAGTGAATGATAGATAATTTATAAGAGAATACTGGACGATTAGCGGCTTTTGGCATAAAGTAATACATCAATCCTAAATACGGAGTAGTTAGGAAAAACGCGACCGCGTTATGTCCATACCACCATTGTACCAAGGCATCTTGTACACCAGCGTACCAGCTGTAACTTTTAAATAAAGTTACAGGCAATTCAAAAGAGTTAACTAAATGTAATACAGCTACTGTTACAAATGTGGCAATGTAAAACCAAATGGCAACATATAAATGACGCTCTCTTCTTTTAATAATAGTTGCAAACATATTCCAGCCAAACACAACCCAAATAATAGTAATGGCAATATCAATTGGCCACTCTAATTCGGCATATTCTTTAGCAGCACTAATACCTAAGGGTAATGTGATAGCTGCTGCAACGATAATTAATTGCCAACCCCAAAAATGTATTTTACTTAAAGTGTCACTATACATTCTTGTTTTTAGCAATCTTTGTAAAGAATAATAAACACCCATAAAAATACCATTGCCCACGAAAGCAAAGATTACGGCGTTAGTATGCAGTGGTCTAATACGACCAAAATTGAAATAAGGCTGTATGTTTAAAACTGTTGGAAAAACGAGTTCCAAGGCTACCCATAATCCAACGGTCATTCCTACCACACCCCAAATAATGGTTGCGAGGGCGAAATTCCTTACCGTCTTATTATCATACTGGAAACTTTCTAATTGCATAAGGATAATTTAAAAGGTTATAGTTGTGTTTTGATTTGTTTTATTTGCGTTATGATTTGTTCGTACTATCTGAATGTGTGCTCGACCTATTTGATTTTAATTCATCATCAAATAACATTCTTACCGAAGGAGTGTAATCATCATCCATTTGTCCAGACTTTACTGACCACAAAAATGCAATCAGAAATCCTCCCGCAACCAACACACTAACAATGATTAATAAAATGAGCACACTCATAAGGGCATAATTTCAACAAATATATAAGGTCACATATATTAAGTATGTGACTTTTGTCATGAAAAGGATGATTTTTATCAGTTTTTGATGCCTAGACTCCTAGAATATACATAACTAAGCAAAGCGGAAAGGGAAACGATACTAATAGAGCTAATAGGCATAAGGATTGCCGCCACCATTGGAGACAATTGTGCCCTGGTCGCAAAATACATGCCAACCAAATTGTATATAATGGAAAGTACGAATATAATTATGATGATTGTCTTCCCTTTTTTAGCGTAATCTAATAATTGGTCAAGGTTCCTTATTCCATTCCCCTCTAAAATAGCATCACTTGCAGGAGTAAATAAATGTGTTTGATCGGTCACCGCAATACCTACATCACATTTTTTTAGGGCACCAGCGTCATTTAACCCATCTCCTACCATCATTACCTTTTGTCCCTTGGATTGTAAAGCCTGAATATAATTTAGCTTGTCATTCGGATTTTGTTCAAATAACATGGGTGTATCGGATCCCAATATGCCTACTAAATTATTTTTTTCAGTTGGATGATCTCCACTTAATAAATGTATTTGAAAACCTTTTAGCTTTAGTCTATTGACCATTTCGGAAACACCTTGTCTATATACATGGTTAATTTTGAACACCCCTATATATTGCTTATCTATCGCTATAAAAACACCAGCAGTAGCATTAGGCACATCAACACCGTTCGCTATTAATAAACTAGCAGACCCAATTAAAATAGTGCTCCCATCACAAACTGCAAAAGTTCCCTTTCCAATATAATTTTCGATGCTATCTACCTTGTGATGCACTAAGCCCTGTTTATTAAAATAACTTGTAATTAATTGGCTTAAGGGATGCAGGGATTCTCTTGTTACAGAATAAATTGCTGTTGCTTGATTTGTGGTGAGCTTCGCTCCCTCATATTCTAAATGTGTATCCTCATGATTGGTCAATGTACCTGTTTTGTCAAAAACGATGGTATCAATCTTTTCAATAGCCTCTAAAACAGAACTATTTTTGCAATACATTTTAAACTTACCTAAATGCCTTAAAACATTACCATAAGTAAATGTAACAGTTAGCAGTAATGAACATGGGCAAGCCACAATTAATACCGACGTGACTGCTGGTAAAATATTATTAGAATTTACTACCCACCAATAAAGTCCACTAAAAAATGCGATACTAAATAATATATAAGTAAAATACTGACTCCAAGGATGCACAAATGATTTGTCTATATTTTTATCAGCATTCAATAAAGGACTATTCCACAATTCTGTAATATAACTTTGACCAACCGGCTTCACTACTTGCACTTGAATGGCCCTGCCCTTTTGTATACCACCTGCAAAAACTGTCGCCCCTTTGGCAACCTCAATAGGTGCATTTTCGCCCGTTACAAAACTATAATCAATTAAAGCGCCATCCGTTAATAATACTGCATCTGCAGCTACTATTTCGTCAGTACGAATTAATAAGGTTTCTCCTTTTTCTATCGCCGACAATGGCTTATTTATTTCTTTTTCATCTTGTAAAACAGTTACCCCTAATGGAAAAAAAGAAGTGTAATCTCTATCAAATGAAAAGGAATCATAAGACTTGTCTTGGAACCAGCGGCCTACTAACATGAAAAATACAATTCCACTCATGCTGTCTAAATAGCCTCCGCCTGTATGTGTTAGAATTTCATAAACACTACGACCAAAAGTAACCAATATGGCAAGTGCAATAGGTGCATCAATATTTAACCACTTTTGTCTTAATCCAGTATAGGCAGAGACAAAAAATCCACTCGCACTAAAAAATAAAACTGGCAGTGATAAAAGTAAATTTAAGTAAACGAAAAAATGTCTAAGATTACCCAAATCACCTACACTAGTAGACAAATAATCGGGAAAGCTCAACATCATAATGTTGCTAAAGCAAAAGCCAGCGACTCCTATTTTAAATAGCTGTTGTTTATTTACCTTTTTCTTTTTTAACCAATCATTGCCTCCTAAATGAATCATGGGCTCATAACCTACAAAGGCCAACAACTGCACTAATTCTTTTAAAGATATTTTAGTGGGATTATAAACAATCTTAATTTCCTTTTTCTCAAAATGGGTTTGAGAATGAATAACGCCAGGATTAATTTTATGTAAATTCTCTAATAGCCAAACACAACTCACACAATGTATTTGAGGCAAGTAAAATACTACATGAGCCTGGTCATCCAACTTAAATTGTATGAGTTGATCTTGTATTGCAATACTGTCTAAATAATTGTATTTTTCTGATGCAAAAACACCTTTTGCAGACATCCCCGGCATTTCTGATAAATCATAGTATTGACACATGCCATTTTCATCCAGTAATTGAAACACCATTTTACAGCCATCACAGCAAAAGAATTTCTCCTCTACTTTAATAGACTCGTCACAGTCCGTTCCGCAATGGTAACAATGTTGTTGCATCATATGGTTGTAAAATTGCGTTTGGTTGCTTACAAAGCTAATGAGATAGGTCATTATTATAAGTGACAATACTCACCCAAGTATACACATGTAGACAACTCGTTATTTAAAAAGGAGTCAACTAAGGCATCATTAGTGCCACTTGAGCATCTAATTTATTCTGTACCTCAAAGTATCCTTGCTTGTACCATTGCATCCTTGCAAGAAGCGCTAGTAATTGATTTTGGATATAACCCTTGTTCTTTTCCAACAATTTCAAGTTGGCTTTTTGAGCAGGATTTGCATAATCCACTAACGCTTTCCACAAATCTACATGTTGGTATGTATCCAGATATTCGTTGGTATTTTTAAAGGCTTTCATTTTATTTTGCTCCTTTACATACCAGTGTAAAATAAAATCATTCATCAAATTCTGCTCCCACATATTCCTATAAGCCGAATCTACAATTATACCAGAACCCGCCACCCATTTGTCAGGATAAATACCACCACCACCATATACCACATGGCCCTTTGGTGTCTTATAAGCCTTTCCTTTTATTGCAGCGTCCTGCTTACCCATCGCGTCTTCTTGAATACGATTCACATATTCATGCTCATATTCCATCTTCCCTTTTTCATAAGACCTTTGAATATTACGACCTAATGGTGTATAATATTTTGCAGTAGTTAATCGTATTGCACCCCCATTTGATAATCTAAATTGTTGTTGAACTAAGCCCTTACCAAAAGATCTTCTACCCACAATAGTTGCCCTATCCCAATCCTGTAATGCCCCTGCCAATACCTCACTCGCAGATGCCGATGATTCATCCATCCAAACTGTTAAGGCACCTTCCTCAAATAATCCTTCGCGTTTACTATTATATTCCATTCTTGGAGAATGCGCGCCTTGAGTATAAACCAATAATCTATTACCTGGAATTAGCTCATCTGCAATAGCAACTGCTTCGGAAAGTAAACCACCACCGTTACCTCTTAAATCTATCACTAAAGATTTAATACTGTCTTTTATTAGAGGCTCCAGGGCTTGCATAAATGCTTCATAAGTACGGTCTGCAAATTTATTAATACGGATATAGCCAACACCTGGCTTAATTTCATATGATGCATCTACTGCCGATACTGGAACATTATCTCTACTTATAATTACCTCTTTATTTGCATTACCTGATAATACCAACAATTTAACCTTACTGTTTGCAGGACCTTTTAACTTTGCTCTAATCTGATCACCATCCCACTTTTTTCCTGACAAAACAATACTATCATCTGCTTTTAATAAAATGTCGCCTACTTTTAATCCTGCCTTAAAAGCTGGGCCACCCTTCATTACATAAGAAACAAATACGCTATCTCTGTTTTGTTGAAACTCTATCCCAATGCCTTTAAAATTGGGCATCAATTGCTCGTTCACGTCAGTCAAATTAGAAGGAGATATATAAACCGAATGCGGATCTAATTGAGATAAATAATAATCTGCCATTTTAGTAGTGGCGCTGTCATTAGTTACATCTTCTACATATTTAGACCTTACCAATTCCATGATTTCCTGCATTGGATTTGAACCGCTTACCTGCAAGCTACCTATAGATAAATTACCTTTTAAAAAGCCTCCTAAAGCAATACCTACAACAAGTATTATTGCATAGGAAATGGGAGTAAACCAGTTTGATTTGTTATTTTCTTGCATGTTCATATTCTATCGGCTAAAATTACACTAAAAAGGTTATTTTCACACACAAGACTTTATATATGCGCAAGAATTACATCATAGCTGATAGTGGTGCTACCAAGTGTCAATGGACAGTTGTATTAGGCAAGGAGAAAAAGACAATTAATACCATTGGCATTAGCCCGTATTTTTTATCTACAGACCAAATAATTGAAACAATTAATAAAGGCTTTTCAAAAAAAATAAATCCTGAAATTATTGATGCAGTTTATTTTTATGGAACAGGGCTTAGCAACCCATTAAACGTAGCCTCCATTAAAAAAGCGCTAAAAAAAGTATTTTCAAATGCAACATTAGATATTCAAACTGATTTAGTTGCAGTTGCACGCGCTACCTGTCAAAACAAAAAAGGGGTTGCATGTATTTTAGGAACCGGCTCCAATACTGGCTTTTACAATGGAAAAAAGATTGTCAAAAACAGCCCTGGCTTAGGCTATGTTTTGGGAGACGAAGGCAGTGGCGCTTACTTAGGAAAAAAAGTATTACAATACTATTTATATAAAACTTTTGATGAAGAATTAATGCATTCATTTGAGAGCAAATACAAAATTAATAAGGACCAAATATTAGACGCTATATACAAGCAGCCACTTCCAAATAGATACATGGCAAGCTTCGCGGAATTTTTATCGGAACACCGTGGGCATTACATGATTGAAAATATTATCGAAGACGGCATAAATGATTTCTTTTTTGCACACCTAATTAAACTAAATGAATCTTGGCTACACCCTATTCATTTTACTGGATCTGTAGCATATGTATTTAGAGATACTATTAAACAATTAGCTACTGCCTACGAATTAGAAATTGGTAAAATTGTGAAATCTCCAATGTTAGGATTGATTGAATTCCATAAGAAAGAAAAGTAATTGAGGCATGCACGAGATAGAACCTTATTATCATTGGCGACATTTATATATGGCCGAAGAAGATGCTAGATCCCCTTTTTATGGACAAACTTATAGCGAGTTTGAGTTTTCACAAACCGTTTACAACTATTATATACATCCTCAATGGGATGAAATTGGCAGCAAAACACTATACATAAAAATTATTTACGCCGATTACGAAATGGGATTTTCCATTATTGAAATGATTGGAGAATGGAATGATGCTATCGAAAATGATATCATGACATTTAAAAGAGAAATTTTAGAAAAACTAATGGACGAAGGCATTTATAAGTTCATATTGATTGCTGAAAATGTTTTTAATTTTCACAATGGCGACAGAGATTATTATGAAGAATTATATGAAGAACTTTCAGACGAAAACGGATGGGCTGTGTTAGTAAATATGCATCAAGCTGCACAACACGATTTTTTACAAAAAAAACTAAATAGGTATATAGAACTAATGGAATTTGAAAAATGGAGAACCTATAAACCAGAGGATTTCTTTTTACTTATTGATAAGAAATTAGGCGACAGATTAAGTTTATAAAAAAAGCAAATTAATTAGTTTGTGCTTTTATTGAAATCAACTTAACTCAGTGCTACAGCTAATAAACCAAGTCCTCATAGGCCGATTGTAATTCTCTATAGGAATGATCGTCCTTTGCCAATTTAGCCGCAGCCATCCCTTTTTCATACCATTCTATAGCAGCCTCTCTCTGTTCTAATTTTTCCAAAACTTTTGCCAAATGGTAATATGAGCCCACATAATCTGGGAATTCTGTAACAATTTCTAGGAACAAATCACGGGCTTTTAACTCCTCCCCAATTTTAATATATTCCAATGCCAACGCGTGTCTCAGAAAGTTATCCTTTGGCTGTTGTTTTAAAAATTCAATTATTCTTTCTATTCGGTTCATCTTAACTTAAATTTACGCTCTAGATGGTAAAAAACTATCTTATATTTGCATTAGTTGCATAAACAACTAATTAATTAATAACAAAATTAGCTATCATGAAGATCTTAGTTTGTATCAGCAAAACGCCAGACACAACAGCTAAAATTGCTTTCGCCGAAGGTAATACAAAGTTTGATGAAAATGGAGTGCAGTGGATCATTAACCCATACGACGAGTGGTACTCATTGGTTAAAGCAATTGAATTAAAAGAGAAAGATGCCACAGTTGCAATTCATTTAGTTACTGTAGGTGGCGCAGACACTGAACCTATAATTAGAAAAGCATTAGCACTTGGTGGAGACGAAGCCATTCGTGTAAATAATACTAGTAATGATTCATTAGTAGTGGCGCAAGAAATTGCTGCAATTGCAAAAGAAGGTGCTTACGATTTAATACTTACTGGAAAAGAAACTATTGATTATAATAGTGCAAGTATTGGCTCTATGTTATGTGCCCTATTGGATCAGAATTTCATTTCTGCAGCGGTAAAATTAGAAGTGAATGGATCATCAATTACAGTAACGAGAGAAATTGAAGGTGGAGAAGAAACTTGTGAAACTAGTTTACCCGCAATCATAAGTTGCCAAAAAGGAATGGCCGAACAAAGAATCCCAAATATGCGTGGCATTATGGCTGCTAGAACTAAACCATTAAAAGTGGTGGAAGCAAGTATTACAACAGCCACTACAAGTATTAAAAACTTTGACCTACCTCCTGCAAAATCAGGCGTGAAATTAGTAGACCCTGCAAATATGGATGAATTAGTTAGATTATTAAAAGAAGAAGCAAAAGTCATCTAATTAAGCATCCAATTCATTATTACACATTAATTCAATTTTTATGGTACTTATATACATTGACCAAGACGATCAAGAAATAAAAAAAGCATCCTATGAAGCAATATCATACGGAGCAGCTTTAGCAAAACAATTAGGCACAAGTGCAGAAGCATTATTATTAGGCACTGTAAAAGACAATATTGCAGATTTAGGAAAATACGGTGCAAGCAAAGTGCATCAGGTAAACAATATTGCATTAAATAGTTTTGATGCAAGGGTAAATGCCAATGTTATTGCTGAAGCAGCAAAAGCTTTAGGTGCAAGTGTTGTAATTTTTGCACACAATGTAAACGGTAAAGCGATTGCTCCGGCGGTTTCTGTTAAATTAGGTGCAGGCATTGTTACTGGTGCATGTGCATTACCAAAAACTGACGTTGGATTTGTAGTAACTAAAACTGTATTTTCAGGCAAAGCATTTGCCTCAATACAAATTGACACTCCTGTTAAAGTTATTTCCATTAATCAAAATAGCTTTGGTATTGAAGTTGGTGATGGCAGTGCAACTGTCGCAAATTTAGATGTTGCAGTACCTACAAGTAGTATTAAAATAACTTCGGTAGATAAAATACAAGGCGAGGTTCCATTAACTGAAGCAAGCTTAGTTGTTAGTGGTGGTCGAGGATTAAAAGGACCTGAAAACTGGGGAATCCTTTTAGACCTAGCAAAAGCATTGGGTGCATCTACAGCATGTAGCCGTCCTGTATCTGATTCTGATTGGAGGCCACATCATGAACACGTTGGTCAAACGGGCTTGCAAATTGCTCCTAATTTATATATAGCCATAGGTATTTCGGGCGCTATTCAGCATTTAGCTGGGGTAAACCGAAGCAAAACCATTGTAGTAATAAATAAGGACCCTGAAGCCCCATTCTTTAAGGCCGCTGATTATGGGGTTGTAGGAGATGCATTTGAAGTAGTTCCTGCTTTAACCGCAGCAATTTTAAAATCTAAGGGTGGCGCTTAACAAATTTATATTTAAATTTGAACCCATAAAGTGTCTATGCAAAAGATTGAATTAGAAATAGTAGCCTTATCTCACAGCATTACCCAGTCTAACTCTTATGCAGTTATATTAGGTGAAGTAAATGGCTTGCGTAGACTTCCCATTGTTATTGGTGGATTTGAGGCACAGGCAATTGCAGTTGCATTAGAAAACATGCATCCTTCTCGCCCACTCACACATGACTTAATGAAAAACTTTATGACCTCTTTTGATATTCAATTACAAGAGGTATATATATGTGATTTACAAGAAGGGATATTTTATTCAAAACTAGTTTGTTTTACAGCTAACGATACAATGGAAATTGATAGCAGAACAAGTGATGCATTAGCTTTAGCAGTTCGTTTTGGTTGTCCAATTTATGTTTACTCGCATATTTTAGAACAAGCTGGTTTAGAGAATGAAGCAGGTGAAAAAACAAATTCATCTACTCCATCACCAATTGTAAGCAACCCTAATACTGGAAACAGTTTGGCCAATATGTCCCTGTCTGAATTAAACGAATTGTTAAATGAAGTTTTAGAACAAGAAGACTATATGCGCGCCATTGATATAAGAGATGAGATTACAAAACGTAATGAGCAAAAGAAATCTTAACTCATAAATATGATTGCGTTTCCCAATTGTAAAATAAATTTAGGCTTATCCATTGTTGCAAAACGCACAGATGGTTATCACGAATTAGAAACAATTTTTTATCCAGTTGCATTACAGGACATGGTGGAAATGGTACACAGCGATGACGCCTCAACTCCTATCCAATTTTCACACACAGGGTTACCTATTCCTGGAGACGAAGCAAATAATCTTTGTATAAAAGCTTATCATTTACTGAAAAAAGATTTTCCAAATATACCATCAGTAAAAATGCATTTACACAAGCATATTCCTATGGGAGCTGGTCTGGGCGGAGGTTCTAGCGATGGTACCGCAGTATTAAAAATATTAAATGAACTATTTAATTTAGGCTTAAACAACAATCAATTAGTTGACTACTCGGCACAACTTGGAAGTGATTGCGCATTTTTTGTTTATGATAAAGCATGTCATGCAACAGGACGTGGCGAAATTTTACACCCCTTTGAATGTGACTTAACTAAATATCAAATTGCATTAATTCATCCTGGAATACATATTTCAACTGCATGGGCGTTTAATCAATTAACACCTCATATTAAAGAAAAGTCATTGGCTCAAATTGTTGCACAACCTATTGAAACTTGGAAGAACGAATTAATAAATGACTTTGAAACTCCAATAATTAATGCACATCCAATAATTGGAGACATTAAAAATACGTTGTATAAAAATGGTGCCATTTATGCAAGCATGAGTGGATCGGGCAGTTCCCTATTTGGCATTTTCCCAAAGACACAGCAAATCACTTCTCAATTATTTGATACGCAGTTTAGAGTAGACTTGGTTTAATCTTATCAAATTTGACGTAAATGCGAACGTTCGTTATTTGAAATTATCTAACGAAAACGTTGCCATATTGATAACTATCAAATGGTTAGTAAATTTATTGCAAACCTACTATCAAAAATGCCTGTTTTTTCGTAATTTTCCACAGATCGTTTGCCTACGAATATATCCTTTAATTAATTGATGAAGTATGATGGAAAATCAGCAATTGGGATTGTATGATCCTGCTTTTGAACATGACGCCTGTGGTATTGGATTTGTTGCCAATATAAAAGGAATTAAATCTCACCAAAATGTGGGAGACGCACTAACTATTTTAGAAAACATGGAACACCGTGGAGCAAGCGGTAGTGAAGTGAATACCGGTGACGGTGCTGGTATTATGATTCAAATTCCACACGAATTTTTCTTTGACGAACTTTTACATAAAGGAATGCACTTACCTGATGCTGGTGAGTATGGCGTGGGCTTTATATTTTTCCCAACCGAAAAAGGAATTGCAGAAGAATGCAAAGAGATATTTGAACGTGCTGCCGAAAAATTAAATATTGAAATAATTGGTTACAGAAAAGTTCCTGTAACTAGAGATACTATAGGGCCTACTGCATTATCAGTGGAGCCTATCATGGAGCAAGTATTTGTTAAAAAGCCTGACCATGTAAAAGATGCAGAAGATTTTGAACGCAAGTTGTTTATTTTAAAAAATTACGCTTCTCATACCATCAACAATAGCATAAAGAAAGACGCGATTGGATTTTATATGACTTCTCTTTCTCAAAATGTAATTGTTTACAAAGGACAATTAACAAGTCATCAGGTGCGTGAATATTTCCCTGACTTAAGTGACAAAAGAGTTGTGTCTGCATTTGGATTAGTGCACTCTCGTTTTGCCACCAACACATTCCCTTCATGGAAATTAGCGCAACCATTCCGTTACATTGCACACAATGGTGAGATTAATACTTTACAAGGCAATTTAAACTGGTTACGTTCTAATGAATCAAGTTTCTTCTCTCCTTTTTTTAGCAAGGAAGAATTAGATATGATTTTACCTGTAGTAACATCTGGTCAATCGGATAGTGCTTGTTTAGATAATGTGATTGAACTATTAACATTAAGCGGACGAAGCTTACCTCATGTAATGATGATGCTCATTCCAGAAGCATGGGATGGCAATGAATTAATGGACCCTATAAAAAAAGCATTCTACGAATACCATGCAGCAATTATGGAACCATGGGATGGCCCTGCATCAATCTCATTTACGAATGGTAAAATGATTGGCGCAACATTAGACAGAAACGGTTTACGTCCATCAAGATATTGTGTTACAAATGACGACCGTGTTATAATGGCATCAGAAACGGGCGCATTACCTGTAGACCAATCTACCGTGATAGAGAAAGGCCGTTTACAACCTGGCAAAATGTTTGTAGTAGACATGGAAGCAGGACGTATTATTAGCGACACCGAATTAAAAGAAAAAATTTGTAGCCAACAACCTTATGGCGATTGGTTAAATAAATATAAAATTCGTTTAGAAGAATTACCAGAACCAAGAATTTCATTTACGCATTTAGAGCATGATCAAATCTTTAAATATCAAAAAGCATTTGGTTATAGTAAAGAAGATTTAGAACAAATTATTATACCAATGGCCTTGGATGGCAAAGAGCCTATTGGATCTATGGGAACCGACACGCCACTTGCTGTATTGAGTGATCAACCTCAACATATTACTAGTTACTTTAAGCAATTATTTGCACAGGTAACCAACCCTCCTATTGATCCTATTAGAGAGCGTATGGTAATGTCATTAGCAACATTTGTAGGTAGCCAAGGAAGTTTATTAATTGAGGACCCAATGGCTAGTCATTGTGTTGCATTAAAGCATCCTATTTTAAGCAATCACGAATTAGAAAAAATTAGAAGTATCGATACAGGCGTTTTCCAAGCAAAAACTTTACAATGCTATTTTAGAGCAGACGGAAAAGAAGGCTCATTAAAAAGAGGTTTGGATCGTTTATGTCGTTATGCAGTTGACTCGGTAGAAGATGGTTTTGAAGTATTGGTCTTAACCGATCGTTCCATTGATTCTGAGCACGCAGCAATTCCTTCATTATTAGCATGCTCTACAGTACACCACCACTTAATTAAAAAAGGATTAAGAGGAAAGGTGGGGATTATTGTTGAAGCAGGAGATGTATGGGAAGTGCACCACTATGCATGTTTAATTGGATTTGGTGCAACAGCAATTAATCCATACTTGGCATTATCTAGTATTCGCGACATGAAGTTGACGGAACATATTAAAACAGATTTGGATCATCTATACTTAAAGAAAAATTATATCAAAGCTGTGAATGAAGGATTGTATAAAGTATTCTCAAAAATGGGAATCTCTACTTTACAATCATATCAAGGCGCACAGATTTTTGAAATCATTGGTATTAATAAGGAAGTTGTTAATCGTCATTTTACCGGAGCTACATCACGTATCGAAGGAATGGGATTAGATGAAATTGCAAGAGAAATTTTAGCAAAACACAATATTGCATTTCCTAAAAAAACAGCAGATATAGATCGTTTACCTGTAGGAGGGATTTATCAATGGAAACGCCGAGGTGAAGCGCACTTATTTAATCCGCAAACTATTCATGCATTACAACATGCAACTAGCGCGGGCGACTATGCTAGTTTTAAAAAATATTCAAAGTTGGTAAATGACCAAGCCGATAAAGCTTGTACATTAAGAAGTCTTTTTGATTTCAAACCAACAAGACCTTCTATTTCAATTGATGAAGTAGAACCAGCCTCTTCTATTTACAAACGTTTTGCAACAGGTGCAATGTCCTTTGGATCAATTTCATGGGAAGCACACACTACCCTTGCAATTGCAATGAATCGTTTAGGTGGCAAGAGTAATACCGGTGAAGGTGGAGAGGATCCAATTCGTTTTGTAAAAATGGAGAATGGAGATTCTATGCGCAGTGCTATTAAACAGGTAGCAAGTGCACGCTTTGGTGTAACAAGTGAATACTTAACCGAAGCAGATGAGATTCAAATTAAAATGGCACAGGGTGCAAAACCAGGAGAAGGTGGACAATTACCTGGAGATAAAGTAGACGAATGGATTGGAAGAACAAGACACTCAACGCCAGGCGTTGGATTAATTTCTCCTCCTCCACATCATGATATTTATTCTATTGAAGATTTATCACAATTAATTTTCGATTTAAAAAATGCAAACCGTGCTGCACGTATCAATGTTAAATTGGTATCTAAGGCAGGGGTTGGAACCATTGCTGCTGGTGTTACTAAAGCAAAAGCTGATGTTGTATTAATCGCAGGTTTTGACGGAGGTACTGGAGCATCTCCATTAAGTTCTATTAAACATACAGGTTTGCCATGGGAGTTAGGTTTAGCCGAAACACATCAAACCTTGGTAAAAAATAAATTAAGATCACGTGTTGTGGTGCAAGCCGACGGTCAAATGAAAACCGGACGTGACATAGCCATTGCTGCATTATTAGGTGCTGAAGAATGGGGTGTGGCTACCGCTGCATTGGTAGTAGAAGGATGTATTATGATGCGTAAGTGTCATATGAATACTTGTCCTGTTGGTGTGGCAACGCAGGATCCTGAATTACGTAAACGTTTTAAAGGCGATCCAGCGCATGTTGTTAAATTCTTTGAGTTTATCACCGAAGAATTACGTGAGATCATGGCCGAGCTTGGATTTAGAACAGTGAATGAAATGGTAGGTCAAGCGGATGCATTAAGAATGCGTGATAATATCAATCACTGGAAATATAAGAACTTAGACTTAAGTGCAGTATTGTATCGCGAACCAGCTGATGAAAGTGTTGGATTGTATCAAACTGAAATTCAAGACCAAGGATTAGCCGAAGTTTTAGATTGGAAATTATTAGCAGCTGCACAACCTGCTATTTTAAAGGAAGAAAAAATTACAGCAAGCTTTGATATAAAAAATACCGATCGAACTGTTGGAACTATTGTATCAAATGAAATTACTAAAGTGTATAAAGCTGCTGGTTTACCAGAAGATACAATACACTTTAAATTCACTGGTACAGCAGGACAAAGCTTTGGCGCATTTAATACAGTTGGTGTAACATTAGAATTAGAAGGTGATGCGAATGACTATTTTGGAAAAGGTTTAAGTGGTGCACAATTAATTGTATATCCAGACAAAAATGCATCATTCGTTCCTGAAAATAATATCTTAATTGGCAACGTGGCATTTTACGGAGCAACAAGTGGAACTGCATATATCCGTGGAAAAGCTGGAGAACGTTTTGCAGTTAGAAACTCAGGCGCATCGGTAGTTGTAGAAGGTATTGGTGACCACGGTTGTGAATACATGACAGGTGGACTTGCTGTTATCTTAGGCCCTACTGGCAGAAACTTTGCTGCAGGAATGAGCGGCGGTATTGCTTATGTATACAATGTTCAAAATGATTTTGAAAGTTTATGTAATAAGGAAATGGTAGACTTAGACCCAGTGGGTACTGAAGATATTCCAGAATTACAAAAAATGATTCAAGCGCATTTTGATAAAACTGGAAGTAGTGTTGCTAAATTTATTTTAAGCGACTTGGACAATCAGTTAAAACATTTTATCAAAGTATTTCCTCGTGATTACAAAAAAGTTTTACAAACACGTAAAGCAGCTGCAAGCGCAGGGAAATAATAATATAATTTAATTCTACTCACTTTTTGAAAGAATAGATATGGGAAAGCCAACTGGATTTAAAGAATTTACAAGAGAACTACCGAGCAAATTACCGGTAGATCAAAGAAAGAAAAATTATAAAGAATTCGTTTCTTTATTACCAGAACAAAAACTAAACGAGCAATCGGCACGTTGCATGAACTGCGGTGTACCCTTTTGCCATAGTGGTTGTCCTTTAGGTAATATTATTCCTGAATTTAACGATGCAGTTTATCATAAGGAATGGAAAGATGCTTATGAAATATTAATTTCAACTAATAATTTCCCAGAGTTTACTGGACGTATATGTCCAGCACCTTGCGAAAGTGCATGTGTATTAGGTATTAATCAACCTGCGGTTACTATTGAAGAAATTGAAAAACATATTATTGAAATCGCATTTGAGAAAGGATTTGTAAAACCGCGCAAGCCAAATACAAGGTCAGGATTTAAAGTAGCTGTAATTGGCTCTGGCCCTTCGGGATTAGCAGCTGCCGCACAATTAAATTATGCAGGTCATGAAGTTACTGTGTTTGAAAGAGATCCAAAACCAGGTGGGTTATTAAGATTTGGTATACCTGATTTTAAATTAGAAAAGACAGTTGTAGAAAGACGTATAGCAGTATTAGAAGAAGAAGGCATTGTTTTTAAATGCAATGCAAATGTGGGTGTGAATGTTCGTGTAAATGATATTATGCGTGACTTTAATGCCGTTGTCTTAGCAGGAGGCTCTACAATACCAAGAGACTTACCAGTGCCAGGTCGCGAATTAAAAGGGGTACACTATGCAATGGAGTTTTTAAAACAACAAAACAAGAGAGTAAGTAACTTACCAATAGAAGAAGCTGAGTTATTAGCTACCAATAAAAATGTAGTTGTAATAGGTGGTGGTGATACAGGAAGTGACTGCGTAGGTACATCTAATAGACATGGTGCGAAATCGGTAACTCAATTTGAGTTATTGCCTAAGCCTCCTGAAACAAGAGCGCCTTATATGCCATGGCCTACCTACCCTATGCTTTTAAAAACAACTACGTCACACGAAGAAGGTGCAACAAGAATTTGGGAAGTAGCTACTAAAGCATTTATTGGGGACGAAAACGGCAACCTAAAAGCCTTACAAATTGTAGATTTAGAATGGACAAGTTCGGCCGATGGTCGTCCTGCTAAATTCACCGAGAAAGAAGGTAGCCTTCGTGAAATTCCTTGTGAATTAGCATTGCTTGCAATGGGATTCCTTCATCCTCAACCAACTGGTATGTTGGATGAATTAGGAATTGAATTAGATGAAAGAGGAAATGTAAAAGCAACAGAAGCTGCTTTTCAAACTAATATAGCTAAAGTATTTACTGCAGGTGATATGCGCCGTGGACAGTCATTAGTGGTTTGGGCAATTAGCGAAGGAAGAGAATGTGCCCGTAAAGTTGACATCTTCTTAACTGGTTCTACCTTACTTGAATCAAAAGATGCTAGCTTATTAGCTTCATCTATATAATATTTATAATATGTAGTTTTTACTATAAAACATACACTATTTAAGGGATCTCCATTCGAGATCCCTTATTTTTTTCCACAATGTTTTAATAACTTAATTTGTAATTATATTACGTAAGTGTAATAACTTATTGACATACAGTATCTTGCGAAATATTATAATACATTATTAAATTACATAATGTATTATAATATTTGGATTTCATATATGTATTGGACTATATTTGCATTATAAATATCATATTTGAATATTTATAATATTTATTGATCTGCTTAATTCAATTGTATGAAAAACCAAAACTTACAAAAGTATACCCCGTTCATTTTATTATTAGTTGTAGCCATTGCGGCTTTGTTTGTACCTCAATTACCCAACTTTATTGGCAAGGCGGACACTTATAGCCCAGCTGACATTGCATGGATTTTAGTAGCAACAGCCTTAGTGTTTATTATGACTCCTGGCCTAGCTTTCTTTTATGGTGGAATGGTGCATCGTAAGAATATCTTATCTACCATGATTAAGAGTATTGTATCAGCTGGAATTGTAACTGTTATTTGGGTGACTTATGGCTATAGTTTAAGTTTCGGCGAAACGATAAGTGGTGTTATTGGGAACCCAATGACACATTTGTTTTTTAAAGGAGTAACTAATGGAGCTCCAACCTTACAAGGTGGTACAGCAATGACCATTCCTTTATTATTATTTGCTTTATTCCAATTAATGTTCGCAATCATCACTCCAGGCCTAGTAGTGGGCGCAGTAGCTGAACGTATAAAATTCACATCGTATATTTTATTTATTGTTTTATTTATAACATTAATTTATGCTCCTTTAGCACACTGGTCTTGGCATCCAAATGGATTCTTATTAAAAATGGGGGCTTTGGACTTTGCAGGTGGTACCGTTGTACACATTAGTGCTGGTTGCGCTGCCCTTGCTGGTGCCATTGTATTAAAATCAAGACGTTCTAAATTAGAGCAACAAGAAATTCCACCAGCAAATATCCCTTATGTATTAATTGGTACAGGATTATTATGGTTTGGATGGTTTGGATTTAATGCAGGTTCTGCATTAGGTGCAAATTCATTAGCAGTAAACGCATTTGCAACCACTAACACAGCGGCAGCAGCTGCCGGTTTGGCTTGGATGTTCTTTGACGTTATGAGAGGTAAAAAACCTTCGGTATTAGGATTCTGTATTGGTGCTGTAGTTGGCTTAGTTGCCATTACACCTGCAGCTGGTTTTGTTGGTATTCCTCAAAGTATATTTATTGGTGTAATAGGTGCAGTGATTTCAAATGTATTAAGTCATGCCTTTAAATTGTCTCGTGTAGACGATACCTTAGATGTATTCCCTTGCCACGGTATTGGTGGTATAGTAGGTATGTTATTAACTGGTGTTTTTGCTTCAAAAGGAGTAAATCCAGCAGGTAATGATGGATTATTTTATGGCAACCCAGCATTCTTTTTTACACAATTAAAAGCAATGTTAATTGTAGTAGCATATAGCTTTACAGTTTCTTACTTGATCTTTAAATTTATCGCATTGTTATTACCATTGCGCGTGTCTGAAGAGGAAGAAGAATTAGGTTTAGACGCAACACAACATGACGAAAAATATGGTAGAAATCCATTAAAAGCATAAGAATTTTTTAGGTTTTCAGATTTTAAGCAAGCAATCGTTCGGCCCGAATTTCTATTCGGGCCTTTTTTATTATATTAGTGGTTAGATGAAAAGATTAACTCATTTATTACAACTAGTTTATTGCATTTATGCATTATTGGTATTTGCAATACTTACCATAATTGCTGCTTTTGCTTTAATGCTATTAATTCCATTTGGGAAGGCCAAACTAAGTAAGCGCGTATTAAAAGTATGTCGCTACTGGGCCAGTATTTGGTACTTATTTATTGGAATCCGACATAAGGAAATTTTTGAAGCGCATCACAATTTTAGTAGGCCACATATTTTCGTAGCCAACCATAATTCCTATATGGATATCCCCCCTATTGTACAATTAAAACATCAACCCATTAGACCACTTGGGAAATTTGAATCTTCTAAAATTCCAATCTTTGGATGGGTATATAAAGCGGCCGTAATAATGGTGGATCGTAGTAGTCCAGAAAAACGTGCACAAAGTTTACGAAATTTAAAGGCAGCATTACACAAGCGCGTCTCTATTTTCATATTCCCAGAAGGCACATTTAGCATGACGAGTGAAAAACCTTTGAAATCCTTTTTTAATGGAGCATTCAAATTAGCAATTGAAATGCAAATCCCAATACAGCCATTATTAATGATTGACGCAGTGGATAGAATGCATTTTGACAGTGTTTTTTCCCTTACACCTGGTTTGAATAGAGTTGTATATTTAAAAACAATTGATGTTTCAAAATATACCCTAGATGACATTGAGGAATTAAAAGAAAAAGTTTACAAATTAATGGAAGAAGGACTTAGAAGATATAGAACTTATCCATAATTACATCTTCAAAATCATAGTGTGAAAATCATAGTGTATTTTTGCAAATAGTCACATGTACGCCGAAATTATCATACCACTTGCGCTCCCAAAAAATTACACCTGGGAAATCCCCGCTTCCTTATCCGAAGAAGTGATGATTGGCATGCGAGTAGAAGTAATGTTAGGAGCCAATAAACGCTATGCTGGAATTGTCAAAAAGATTATTAGCGAAAAGCCTGCGGCTTTTAATCCAAAGCCAATACTTTCTGTTCTTGACGAATCTCCCATTGTATACCCTCATCAATTAGCATTATGGGAATGGATGGCGCAATACTATATGTGTACCGAGGGTGAAGTAATGCAAGCGGCAGTTCCGAGTCATTTAAAAATTTCTAGCGAGTCGGTATTTATTTTTAATGATGATGCTCAATTAGATAGCCAACAATTAAGCGATGCCGAATATGTAATTAGTGAGGCATTACAAATAAAAAAAGAATTAAGCTTAGGCGAAGTACAAAAACTATTAGACCGCAAATCGGTTTATCCGGTCATTAATAAGTTAATTCAAAAAGGTATTTGTTTTATCCAGGAAAACATGACCGACAAGTACAAAGCCAAGGAAGAAAATTATATTTTACTAGCTCCACAATATCGTACCGAAAAGGAACTTGAAAAATTATTAAATGAATGGACTAGAGCACCCAAGCAATTAGCGCTCCTACTAGCCTTTCTTCATTTAGAAAAAACGGAATCCGAAGTAAGTCAAAAAAATATACTTGAAAAATCTGGAGCATCTCATGCACAACTAAAAGCGCTCATTGACAAAGGGATTTTAATTTCTGAAAAAAGAAAAATAGATCGACTTGCCAACAATGGATTATTAGGAGATAATACATTACATAGCTTATCAGAAAAACAACAAACTGCCTTTAATAATATACAAGCACAATTTGAAACACATCCTGTTCATTTATTACATGGTATTACAGGAAGCGGGAAGACTCAAATATATGTTGCACTAATAAATGAGATTGTAAAGCAAGGTCAACAAGCTTTATATATGCTGCCAGAGATTGCGCTAACAGCACAAATGATTCGTCGTTTAAAACAATACTTTGGAAATAGTATTGCAATTTATCACTCTAAATTTAACCCTAATGAAAGGGTAGAAATTTGGAACAAAGTTAAATCGGGAGAAATTAAAATTGTATTGGGCGCTAGGTCTGCATTGTTCTTGCCATATAAAAACTTGTCATTAATTATTGTTGACGAAGAGCATGACGGTTCATATAAACAACAAGAGCCTGCGCCAAGATACCAAGCAAGAGACACGGCTATTTATTATGCGAATCAGATTAAGGCGAAAGTAATATTAGGCTCTGCAACACCATCGGTTGAGTCTTTTTATAATGCCGAGCAAAATAAATACGGTTACACCCATTTAACCCAAAGGTTTAATAAGGGAGCACTGCCGATAATTCAATTGATTGATACTAAAAAACAACCATCGGGCACCGCTATATTAACCCCGGTTTTATTAGCAGAGATTAAAAAAACAATCGAGCAAAATAAACAGGTAATCTTGTTCCAAAACCGAAGAGGTTATGCAGCATATTTGATTTGCGAAACATGTGGATGGATTCCTCATTGTAAACATTGTGACGTTACACTTACTTATCACAAACAAAAGAATTTACTTTCTTGTCACTATTGCGGAGCTACCTACCCTATTTTAACAACTTGTCAAGCATGTGGGAAACAACATTTTAGACAAAAAAGCTTTGGTACCGAACAGATCGAAGAAAAATTAAACCAAGCTTTACCAGGAGTGATTGTTGCACGTATGGACTTTGACAATGTTAAAGGAAAAAACGAGCACGATCAATTAATTCAACAATTTGAGCAAAGACAAATTGATATTCTTGTAGGCACACAGATGGTAGTTAAGGGATTAGACTTTGAAAATGTAGACCTAGTTGGTATTGTAGATGCTGATAGTTTATTAAACTTTAATCAATACCGCGTAAACGAAAGGGCATTTCAAATGATGGAGCAAGTTAGTGGAAGAGCTGGTCGGAAAAATAGCAATGGCAGGGTACTAATTCAGGTAAGTCAAGTTCAGCATCCCATTGTGCAGCTAGTTCAACAACATGACTACCTTGGATTTTATAAATTTGAAATTCAAAATAGAAAACAATTTGCCTACCCTCCATTTAGTAGGCTAATGAGCATTTTATTTAAGCATAAGGATAATACAATTGCAGAGGAAGCAGCTAACCATTTTTTACGTACACTAACCCCAGACATACAAAGAACCGTATTGGGCCCAGCACAACCATTAGTAAATAGAGTTAGAAATAAATACATCTGGGAGCTTTGCGTTAAAATTTCTACACAAGCTGGTCAATTACAATTAGCAAAACAACAATTGTCACATTATATTCGTTTGATTGAAGCACATCCTAGATATAAAACAGTTCAAATAATTATTGACATTGACCCAAATTAAAGGGAAGTTCATAAGAAAGCAATACACCTAAATGTTACCATCCTCTAATATATCCTTACAACCCTATCATAGTTTTGCTAGTCAAGAAGAAGCAAGTTATTTTTCTAAAATTTCAGACAAACAAGAAATTGTAGCGATTGTAAAATGGAGTAAGGAAAAGCAATTACCCATTTTAGTAATTGGCTCCGGCACTAATATATTATTTACAAAAAACTTTGAAGGCCTTATAGCTAAGATAGAATTAATGGGTGTGAAAAAAATAGAAGAAACCGCTTCCGAAGTAATATTAGAAGTTGGAGCTGGCGAAAATTGGCACCACTTTGTAAGCTACTGTGTTTACAAAGGCTGGGGCGGAATTGAAAATTTAAGCTTAATACCTGGTACTGTTGGTGCAAGTCCTATTCAAAATATTGGCGCTTATGGCGTTGAAGTGCAAGAATGTATTAAAAGCATTGAAGCCTATGACACGCTGAGCGAAAATTGGGTACATCTAAACAATGCAGATTGCGCATTTGGTTACAGAACGAGCATATTTAAACAAAATCCCAATAGATTCATTATAGCTTCAGTAAAATTTTTACTGAACAAACAACCTCAACTTAAAACCGACTACGGTGTAATTAGAGAAGTATTGCATGATAAAAATATTAAGAACCCAAGTTTAGAAGATATTTCTAATGCAATTATTCAAATTAGAAGTCAAAAATTACCTGACCCAAAAGTATTAGGTAATGCGGGAAGCTTTTTTAAGAACCCTACTATTCTTTTTAATCAATATGAATTATTAAAAGAAAAATTTCCGAATTTAATTGCCTACCCTATTTCAGACAAAGCATATAAAGTAGCCGCTGGATGGCTTTTAGAGGCTTGTGGCTGGAAAGGCATAAGAAACGGCAATGTTGGATGTTATGAAAAACAAAGTTTAGTAATTGTAAGCTATGGCATTGTTTCTGGGAAAGAAGTTTATGATTTTTCAGAAACAATAATTCAATCTATTAAAAGCAAGTTTGATATCTTACTTGAAAGAGAAGTAACTGTAATATAATTTTTGGGAATTTTGTCAAACGAAAAGGCCTCGCAATTATGCGAGGCCTTTTCGTTATATGATCTTATAATTAATACTTTGCATTCATGTCAGATCTTCTATTTTTAGCTCTTCCTTTTCTTGTTTTATTTGAATCAATAGGATTCGAATCAGCAACTCCTTTTTTCACTAAACGTGCTGCAGGAATTCCTTTTTTCACTAAATAAGCATATACAACAGCTGCTCTTTTTTCAGATAATTTTTGGTTTATTTTTTTCTTGCCAATATTATCAGTGTTCCCAATTATATCTAAATTAATATTAGGATATTTATTTAAAGCCAAAACAACTGCATCTAATTTAACCAACGCTTTCTTAGACAATGAAACCTTCCCAGTTTCAAATTTGAAATTACTAGCTACCTCATTTAATAAAGGTTGTATATCCTCACAACCGTGATTGGCTGCAATACCCGCTTCGGTTGGACATTTATCTTCTTCATCATTTACCCCATCTTTATCAGTATCAGGAATTGGACATCCTGCATATCTAGTTAAACCCGAAACAGTTGGGCATTTATCTTGTTCGTCGTTTACGCCATCCTTATCGGTATCAGGAATTGGACATCCATTGTACTTAGCTGTACCTACTTGATTAGGACATTTGTCTAATTCATCATTTACACCATCATTATCCGAATCAGGAATTGGACAACCATGATATTTAGCAGTACCAGGCTGATTTGGACATTTATCCAAGCTATCAATTACGCCATCATTATCACCATCTGCTTGTATAGGCGCAGGAGGCAATACTACTGGCTTCTTATTACTAAGCACTGGGAACGTATAACTAACCGAAAGGTTATTATGCATTTTAGTTATAGGAGAGGCTTCCGCATTATGTGTTAATTGAACAAAAATAAATGAACCCTTATTCGCCTTTATTTGCAACCCTGCACCCATTGGGGCATATGCAGTATAATAAGAAAAATGATCCGTAGCCAACCCTAAACCTCCAGTTAAAAAAGGCACAACAGGATGCTCGTCGGTCAATAATTTATAATTCAAATTGAAATCCAATGAAAGATAATTCTTTGATTTATTTTCTTGTCTTATTAATAAAGAAGTATAATAAGGATACTTTAAAGAAGTTAATCCAGCGTTTACGACAAAATCAACCTTTTTGTTGACACCTTGCACATACTGAATGCCATAATGCAATACCGATTGTGTTAAACCTTCGGTATGATTAGTTTGTTTAAAATCGTACAGGCCTAATTTCAATCCAATTGAAGCTGGCTTAACAGTTGCGGTATCTTGTGCAATTAAATTGCTAGATAACAACAATACGATTGCTAGGTATATTATCTTTTTCATGACTTTTGATTATTTTATAATGTAAAATTATGCATTAAAATGCACTTTATGTTTTCTTACTACTTCCTCCTATAAGACAATTTCCTCTACTACACTGTCTAGGTTTAAAGCCCCGTAGATATGAGGGAACAATTCGTCTAAATCAGTAGCCAATTCAAATAATAATGGTCTTTGTAATTTGGCTTTTTCAATCTTTAATTTAATCAACCCTGTTTGTCCTTTATAAAAACGATCAAGCACACCAGGCACTTGTCTTTCAATTGAACAATGTATAAAACCCTCTGTGTCAAAACCAGCTGGCTTATATTCGCCATTCATTTTTGCTTGCTCCCACTCATTTTGAGTAGTAACATGATATATGTATTCGCTTTCCATCTTTCTAAATTTTTATTTAAGAATCCTTGGTATTCTTTGTTCTAATATCATTAAATCCGCAAGTACTAAGGCTGTAACCGCTTCCAAGACAACGGGCACTCTTAATGCAATGCATAAATCATGTCTTCCTTTTACCGAAAACACTTCTTGTTCATTGGTTTCCCAATTCCAAGTTGTTTGGTCCTTTGGCGTAGATGATGTTGGCTTTACTGCAACTCTGAAAACCAAATCATTCCCATTGGTATATCCACCTACCACTCCACCTGCGTGGTTTGTTTTTGTTTTACCAGTAGCATCTAAAATAGGATCGTTATGATCTACTCCAAACATAGATGCAGCTGCAAATCCTGTTCCAAATTCAATGCCTCTTATTGCTGGTATTGCAAATACGGCATGACTAATTAAAGATTCTACTGAATCAAAGAAATGTTCTCCTAATCCAATAGGTAATCCTTTCACAACACATTCAACTATACCTCCCACACTGTCTTTTTGATCAATTGCTTTTTGCAATCCTTTTTCTAAATCCGTCTCACCTCCTATGCTTACTATATGTGCTTCAACTTGAATGTCTTTTAATATTTTCTTTGCAATCACGCCAGCTCCAACTAACGCAGCAGTTAATCTTCCGCTAAAATGCCCACCCCCTCTAAAATCTTCAAACCCACCAAATTTATGATGTGCTGTAAAATCAGAATGCCCAGGTCGTGGAACAGCTCTTTGTTTTTCGTAATCACCACTTCTTGTGTTATTGTTTTCAAATAACATGGTAATTGGTGCACCTGTTGTAGTATCGTTAAATAAACCTGACTTGAATATTGGCATATCATCTTCTTGTCTTGGAGTAGTTCCTTTTTGCTTTCCTCCTTTACGACGTTCCATATCAATCACAAAATCAGCTTGCAATAAAGACAATCCAGCTGGACATCCATCTACTACAATACCAACACATGCGCCATGTGATTCGCCAAAAATTTGCACTTTAAATAAGGTTCCAAAACTATTCATGTCAATCTTAATATTACAAGTTAAGAAATTTATACGATATCACACTTAGCTCCCAATTGAACCAAGTGATTGAAAAAGTCGGTATACGACTTGTTAATTGCCTCTGCTTCCGTGATAATTACAGGACCATTTGCCTTTAATGCTGCAACTCCACAAGCCATTGCAATTCTATGGTCATGTTGAGAAAACACAGTAGCACTATTAATTTCACCACCACCATGTATTTTCATAATATCTCCTTCTAAATCAATTTGTATACCCAATTTAGCAAACTCGGTTTGCAAGGTCAATCCCCTGTCGCTTTCTTTATGCGCTAAACGACTCACTCCCTTAATTTCAGATACACCCATACAAACAGAGGCTAATGCAACTAATGGAGGGAATAAATCTGGACAGTCAGTTGCATCAAATTCGAATGCTCTTAATACAGCACCATCCTCAGATCCAATCTGAATTCCATCAGCATCCAAAGCAATAGATACATTTGCATTTTGCAATGCTTGCATCACAGCCTTATCTGCTTGGGTAGAATCCATTTGCAATCCTTTCACTTTGATAGGACCAGCTATTGCACCCGCAACTAATAAAAATGCAGCGCCACTCCAATCCCCTTCTACTGTATATTCAATTACCTCTTTTAATGGTTCGTGAGCCAAGAATTCAAACTGCTCGTAATTTTCATGTTGTACATTCCAACCAAACGCATTCAATACTGCTAAGGTTAAATCAATGTAAGGCTTGCTCTTTAAATCCAATACTTTTATAACTGACCCTTGTGCATCACTTGCTGCATATGCCATTAGTAAGCCTGTTAAAAATTGAGAACTTAAAGAACCGTCTACAGTAATTGTATCAGGTGCTTTTAAAGGGCCTTGAATTTGTATTGGTAAAAATCCATTTTGAGATTCAATTTTCACTCCTAATGCTGGGAATATTTCATCAAAAAAATGCATTGGTCGTTTTACTAAACTTCCTTTGCCATTTATTAAAATAGATTGGCTACTTAAAGCCGCAATTGGAGTAAACATTCTAATACCTAAGCCACTTTCACCACAATTCATTTCAGGACCCACAGGCTTTACACCTAATGAATTTACTTTAATTTTATCTTCTTGTTTTGTAATAGTTGCACCTAATTTCTGAATCACATCTAGCGCTGCTAGGTCATCGTTTGAATGACCTGGATTTGAAATAATAGTTTCTCCAACATGCAACAACGCAGCTGCACATGCCCTTTGCATACTACTCTTACTAGCAGGAGCTACCTGTGCTCCGTTTAACTTACCTGGATGAACCGT
Source organism: uncultured Bacteroidota bacterium (assembly GCA_903819975.1). Classification (GTDB taxonomy): domain Bacteria; phylum Bacteroidota; class Bacteroidia; order Chitinophagales; family Chitinophagaceae; genus Sediminibacterium. The sequence continues at coordinate 34,933 of CAIJFI010000010.1, forward strand.
AGCAATCATATTAAGAATACAACTTTATTAATTTATACAATGTTTTCATTGGAACGGTTTCGTAAACTGCTTTGCCAATTTTATTTAGCAAAACATATTGCATTCCAGCTTTAGCATTTTTCTTATCCTTCTGCATCACTTCCATGGCAGCGTCAATATCAAAATGCATTGCCGTTGGTAAACCATACTTCTTAAGTGTTTCTACCAACAAGCCTACACTATTAAAATCCTGCAATACTTGTGAAATTTTTGCAGCATACACCATCCCAATACTTATTGCATGACCATGCAATAAAGCATGTTCATTTTCAATTGCATGTCCTAATGTATGTCCAAAATTCAACAACTTACGATCCCCTTTTTCAAACTCATCCTTTTGTACCACTTTAACTTTGATCTGTACATTTTTTTCGATTAATGTAGCTAAAGCTTTTTTATTTTTTTGATAATAAATTAAATCATTGGCAGCTAATTCCTTCATCATTGTTGCATCCTTAATTGCAGCATGCTTAATAATTTCGGCAAAGCCATTTTCCCATTGGTGTTTTGGCAAACTTTGCAAAAAGTCCAAATCGTATACTAAAAACTGAGGTTGTCTTATTAAGCCTACCATGTTTTTATACAATCCAACGTCTATGCCATTCTTGCCACCAATAGAGGCGTCTACCATAGCTAAGATTGTAGTCGGAACAAATCCTACAGCAACCCCACGCATGTATACTCCAGCAACATAGCCAACCATATCAGTTACTACGCCACCACCTACGCCAATTAAAACAGCTTGTCTTGTAGCACCAAAATTTAATAAGGCCTCAATAATAAAATCTACAGTAGCTTGATGCTTATGCTCCTCACCTGCAGGAATCACAATGGTTTTTTTACCCTTGAATTTCTTCTCATGTAAAGCATATACATTTTCATCTGTAATATAAATGGCCTGGGACTTGTCTACCATTTTATCAATAGCAGCAAATTTACCATCTAAAACAAACGTCACTGTGGTATTCGAAAATTTAACCTTCCAATTTTTCATTTTCATCTTTATTTATGAAAGCATGATTAACTGAACCTGTTTATTTATTTTATTATCTTAAACAGACCCCGAATCATCTAGCTATTCATTACTTTATTTTGTTGATTGATACTTTCCATATGAACTGCGTCCATATATTTTGTAACAAAATCATCGCTTAATCCTAATTTGCTTCCTTTAGAAACTGCGCGATCTAATATTTCATTCCAACGATTGGTTTGTAATATAGTAATCTCGTTGTTCTTTTTATATTCACCAATTTTTTGAGCCACTTTCATACGAGTAGATAATACTTGTAATAACTCGTCATCTAATTGGTTAATTTGTTGACGCATTGCTTCAAGCGCACTTTGGAAATCTTCGTTTTGAACAGTCTCTTTTCTCCAATGCATGCTATCCAACATTGCCTTTAATACATCTGGTGTGATTTGTTGTTTCGCATCACTCCATGCATTATCAGGATCAACATGAGACTCTATAATTAAACCATCAAAGTCTAAGTCAATTGCTTGTTGCGCTACTGATTGTAAAATATCGCGACGTCCACAAATATGTGAAGGGTCATTGATCATTGGGATACCTGGGAAACGACGTTTCATTTCGATAGCTAAGTGCCACATTGGTGCATTACGGAATTCAGTATTGCCATATGAGCTAAATCCTCTGTGAATTAAACCTAAATCTTCGATACCAGCTTTCGCAATACGCTCCATACCACCCACCCATAATTCTAAGTCTGGATTTAATGGATTCTTAATTAAAACTGGAACTTTAACTCCTTTTAAAGCATCTGCAATTTCTTGCACACTAAAAGGGTTTACTGTTGTACGTGCACCAACCCACAATACATCAACATCAAAATGCAATGCATCTTCCACTTGTTTAGCTGTTGCAACTTCCACTGCAATTGGCAAACCCGTTTCTTTTTTTGCTTGTTGCATCCATGGTAAACCTTTTGTTCCGATCCCTTCAAAACTTCCAGGACGGGTTCTTGGCTTCCAGATACCTGCACGCATGATATCTACTTTGCCTGTAGCTGCTAAACCTTTAGCAGTTGCCATTACTTGTTCTTCTGTTTCAGCACTACAAGGACCAGAGATAATCAATGGAGCTTTTTTTAATAATGCGCTTACTTTTTGTTGTTGTTCAGTTAAGGTTCCCATTTTTAACCAATTTTAGTATTTGAATATTTATTTTCTTTTTTCTTGTGATTCCTATTAGTTCTAAAAGAATTATTAATAAGTCCTCGAATTAAAATTTTCAATCCGAGGACTATTATAATTTATCCTTCTTGATTGTTAAAGCCTCTTGGACCACCGCTATCTGCATCATTCATGCGAATACGACGTCCTTTATAGCTTTTACCATCTAAAGCACTAATCATTTTTTTAGCTGAGCCTGATTCAATCTCTATCCAGCTATTCATGTCTCTCATATCTATTTTACCTAAAACTTCTTTTTTCAAGTCGCTCATGTCTAAAACAAATTGTAAGAAACTAGCTTTATAAAAACCATCTTTTGTTCCAAGGTTTACAAATAAACGAGTAGCTCCTGCAGATGCACGATTTGCAGTGCGACCACGGCCATCACCACGATCACCTCTGTCTGCACCACGATCTCCTCTATCATTGCGATCGCCACCACTTCTTCTGTCTGAATATTCGTTACGTCCTCTTTCTCTATTACGATCTTGCATTCCACCAACATCACGACGGCCTTTTTCTGCTGCTCTCACATTTAAGTCGGCTGCATTTTCGTAATAAGCTAAGAAACGATTAAACTCCAAAGCAGCTACGCGCTTTAAAATTTCTTCCTTAGTCATGTCTGCAAATTTCTCCGCTAACATTGGTACATAAGTTTCATAATCACCATGACTCACGTCGGTTGACATTAACTTATCCATTACGTGGAAGAATTGTTTTCTACAAACATCCTTACCACTAGGGATATCTAATTTATGGAAAGTGCTCTTATTGATATTTTCAATTTGACGCAATCTATAAGATTCTCTAGCATGTACAATAGAGATACAAATACCTTGGCTACCCGCACGACCTGTACGACCACTTCGGTGTGTGTAAACTTCTACGTCATCAGGTAACTCATAGTTAATTACGTGCGTAATTCCTTTTACGTCAATACCACGTGCAGCAACGTCTGTTGCAATTAACAATTGTAAAGTTTTGTCTCTAAACTGACCCATAACTCTATCACGTTGTTGTTGTGTTAAGTCACCATGGATTGCATCAATGTCATAACCTTCACGTGTTAAACGCGCAGCAACATCTTGTGCGTCTGCTTTAGTACGCGTAAAGATGATACCATATATACCTGGGTTAAAATCGATGATTCTTTTTAATGTCTCATAACGATATTGCGCAGAGGTTACATAGTATTGGTGATCGATACTTTTGTTAGTAGCGTTTACTTTACCAATAGTAACTTCCACTGGCTCTTTCATGTAACGCTTGCTTACTTTTCTAATTTCAGTTGGCATTGTTGCACTAAATAACCAGATACTTTCACGGTTAGGTGTATTCTTTAAGATAAATTCAATGTCTTCTTGGAATCCCATGTTTAACATTTCATCTGCCTCGTCTAAAACAACATATTCAATTTGCTCAAGGTTAATTGCTTTACGCTCAATCAAGTCAATTAAACGACCTGGTGTAGCTACTACAATTTGAACCCCTCTTTTCAAATCTCTAATTTGCATTCCGATAGACGTACCACCGTATACTGCTAATACTTGTACTCCAGCAACGTGCTTTTTAAACAAATTAATTTCGTTTACAATTTGCATACACAATTCACGTGTAGGACAAACTACTAAAGCTTGTGGATGCTTATCTGCTGTTTTGATTAACTGGATTAAAGGCAAACCAAAAGCTGCTGTTTTACCAGTACCTGTTTGTGCCAATCCAATAAAATCTTTTGTTCCACTAATTAATACTGGAATTGAACGCTCTTGAATTTCTGTAGCGTGTGTATACCCTAATTCTGTAACCGATTTAACTAATTGCTCATTAACGCCTAATTCAGCAAAAGTCATTTTTGTTTTTACTGCTTCTATTAAATCATTCTTAACTTCCATATCTTCTGTTTTCTTCATTTTTGTTTTTTTACTTTTCTTTAAATAAGAATCTTATTTTAAGATTCTCTTGATCCCATTCGCGTTCTCAATCAATTCTGTTAAATAATCAAAGTTCTCTTTTTCAAGACAGGCTTTGAATTTTCTTAACTGACTGATATGCTCATTTAATACGTCTAAAACATTTTCTTTGTTTTGCATAAAGATGGGCACCCATGTTGCTGCGTTGGACTTTGCCAAACGCACAGTGCTATCAAAACCACCACTCGCTAACTCAAAAATATTATCAGACTCTCTTTCCTTCTCTAACACGGTATTTGCCAATGCAAAAGAAGTAATATGTGAGATATGACTCACATAAGCCACATGAATGTCATGCTTAGTAGCATTCATGGAAACAATATGCATTCCTAAAGTTTTGTATAAACGCTCTACTGTTAATAGTGCGTCTGTATCAACTTGTTCCTTATTGCATATTACTGTTGCTTTATTTTCAAAAGCATCGCTTTGTGCTGCACTAGGACCACTAAACTCAGTTCCCCACATTGGATGTGTTGGAACGAATCTTCCTTTTTTAGCATGTACGCTGGCTATCTGCGCAACTGCTTCTTTGGTGGATCCCAAATCAAAAACGATTTGTTGGTCAACTAAATCTAAAACCGAAGGCAATAGTTTTTCAGCAATATTTACCGGCGTTGCAATGGCAATAATATCTGATAATTTTACAGCGTCTTCCAACGTCATAATTTCATCTACTATTCCTAATCGCAATGCTTCGGCTTGGTGTTCTGGATTATTGTCCACGCCAATTACATTGGATACAAAGCCTTTCTTTTTCAAAGACAATGCCAATGAACCTCCCATTAAACCAATACCAATTACTGCTAAACGCATGCTTTCACTCTTTTAATTGCTTCATTAAATTTCTCCATTGAACCGCATAAGCTCACACGGATGTAATTATTACCTGCCGAACCAAAAATGCCACCAGGTGTAATAAAGACATTCGCATCGTACAACACCTTATCGCTTAATGCATATCCATCTTTATATGTGGCTGGAATTTTAGCCCAAACAAACATCCCTACTTGTTGTTTTGAATATGCACAACCTAATGTGTCTAATAATTCGTACACTTTTTCGCGACGTTCGGTATAAACTTGATTTACTGAATCATACCAAGATTTTTCTAAGCTTAATGCTTTTGCCGCTGCTAATTGCACGGGTAAAAACATACCACTATCCATATTGGATTTAAATCTTAATATTTCGTTGACTCTTTCTTCGGCTGCTATCAACATTCCTACTCTCCAACCTGCCATGTTTTGGCTTTTGCTTAAAGAGTTTAATTCAATCACTACTTCTTTTGCGCCTTCTATAGACAATAAACTTTCTGGTTTATCATTTAAGATGAATGCATAAGGATTGTCGTGACAAATTAATATTTGATGCTGCTTACCAAATGCTACTAATTTTTCAAAGAGTGCTTTAGTTGGCATTTGACCTGTAGGCATGTGCGGATAATTCACCCACATCAATTTCACTTTCGATAAATCTGATTTTTCTAAATTTTCAAAGTCAGGTGCCCAATTGTTCTCGGCAGTCAACTCATAGTATAGCGGAGTGCCCCCTGCTAATTTAACTGCACTTGTGTATGTAGGATAGCCAGGGTTTGGAATTAACACCTGATCTCCTTCATTTAAATAGGTCATACAAATATGCATGATCCCTTCCTTGCTCCCTAGTAATGGAAGCACTTCTGTTGCTGGATTAATATTATCAACATGATAATACTTTTTATACCACTCGGCAATAGCTTCTCTCAAAACTGGAGAGCCCTTATAAGATTGATAACCGTGTACATTATCCTTTGCAGCTTCATCATTCAAAACAGCAAGTACAGATGGATGCGGAGGTAAGTCTGGGCTTCCAATACCCAAATTAATGATACCCTTGCCTGCTTTATTGAGTTCGTCAATTTCACGCAACTTGGTAGCAAAATAATATTCGCCAATCCCATCCAGTCTTTTTGATAATGTCCAATTCATAGTTAGCCTTTTACAACTTTCCCTTTTTTATACAATCCAAAAACTTTAAAACTATTAGTCATGGTTTTTACCGTTTCTAATGCTTTTTCAATTTGTTTACTATTCTCAAATTCTAAATCCGCATAAAACCCATATTTAAATGTGCTACCAGGTATTGGCATACTTTGTAGCTTACTTAAATTCACACCACCCTGTGCAATCTTTGCCAATACTTTAGACAAAATCCCTTTTGAGTGATCGGTCTGAAAATAAATAGATGCTTTATCAGCTCCCTCAATAGTTACTTTTGCTTTTGATGGCGCCAATATTAAAAAGCGAGTGATATTATTTTTTAACGTGTGTATATCTGGTGCAATCACTTCCAAATGATACAACTGTGCCGCTAGCTTACTTGCTATAGCCGCAACATGTTTGCTTTTATGTTGATGCACTAGCTTTGCACTTAATGCAGTATCCTCAGATTCTACTAATTTATATGCATGTTGTTCCAAGAAATCCAAACATTGTAAAATTGCCATAGGATGACTATGCACTTCTTTGATGTCTGAAAGTTTTACACCAGGATTTACTAATAAGTTTTGACTAATAGATAAATACACTTCACCAATAACTTGCAGATTGCTTTTTTGTAATAAGTTATAATTAGGTAAAATACTTCCCGCAATTGAATTCTCAATGGCCATCACTGCGCCATCTGATTGTTTTGGATCCGCACCAATTTTAACAACTTCTCTAAATGTGTCACAAGTAATCACCTCCACTTCTTTTCCAAAGAAATGCCTAGCTGCCACTTGGTGGAAACTACCTTCGTATCCTTGTATCGTAACTTTTTTATTCATCCTTTTAATTCCAATCCTTTTGGTCCAATTATTAATAAAAAATCCCGGCTGTTTAGGCCGGGATTGTATATTTAGTTATTTCGTTTAAGCTTTTACAAATACTACCCGGCTACTTTGATTAAAGTAGAAATAAAAGAAAAAGTAAAACCAGTTGCTATTTGCTTTCATCGTGACACAAATATACGCCAAAACCGTCGATTATAGGCTAAAACACTAAAGTTTTTTACATTTTACTAACATTTATTAGCAAATTAAGCGGCTGCTTTGCCATAAAAAAAGTCCCAAGAGGACTTAAAATAAAAAAGCCCCCCCGTGGAAACGGGGCGGCTCTAACGATTGCTTGCCATATGAAAATTGTTCGAATAACTACTGGTTGGCAAACTATTTGATTGGGTTTCCCCGTTCAGGACCAATAGTCCAATTAGTTTAATTACTTCTTAGCAGCAGAATCAACTTTAACAGTAGAATCAGCTTTAACTGTAGAATCAGTCTTTACAGCAGCAGAATCAGTTGTTTTTGCAGCAGAATCAGCCTTAACTTCAGTTGATGCACCACCACAAGCAGCTAATGCAGCGATAGCGAAAATTGCGAATACTTTTTTCATTTGGAAGGTTTTAATTGTTTAATTTATACACTTAATACCCTAATAAATAAAAGGTAACCCTCCCTTTCAATAATTTCCAAATAAATTAATTTATAGTCAATTTGGGTTACTTTTGCCCAACCTAAGTATTAATACCTTGAAAGCTGAATACAACGAAATTTCCCTGTTAAAAGGGTTAGCGAATAATGACTCCAAAGCGGTAGAAACGCTTTATAAAAGTCATTTTAGCATGATTCAGCATTTTGTTGAGAATAATAATGGCTCTTTTGACGACGCTAGGGACATTTTTCAGGAAGCAATGATCACATTATACGAAAAGGTACAAAATGAATCATTCTCACTTACCTGTCAAATCAAAACCTATCTTTTTTCTATTTGCAAGCATTTATGGCTTAAGCGTCTGCAGCAAATGGGAAAATATAGTAGCCCTTTAAGTTCTGAGGAGGAAAGTGTTTCGGTAGAAATTGATATTGACGAGTTTGAAAAGAAAGACGCTGCTTTTGCAATAATGGATCGTGCCTTAAATAGCCTAGGTGAACCATGCAAAAGTTTATTAGAAGGTTATTATTTGAACAAAAAAGGAATGCAAGAGTTAGCAGCAGAGTTTGGATATACCAATTCAGATAATGCAAAAAACCAAAAATATAAATGTTTGATGCGCTTGAAAAAATTATTCTTTGCGCAATATAATATAGGAGATTAAACAGAATGAACAAGATGGATGATATTCAATTATTAGAGGCGATTGAAAGATACTTAGCAGGCGACATGTCGGCGAGTGAGGTGGCGCAATTTGAATCCATCCGCAAGAATACACCAGAGATTGACCAGATGGTAGTAGAACATAGTATGTTCTTACACGAAATGGAAAACTATGCAGGTCGCAAGAATTTTTCAAAATTATCTGAGACCACTTTTAATGTTTTATTTGAAGCTGGAGAATGGGCACCTGTGGACGAGCAATCTACTAAGTTTAAAGTAATTCAACTTTGGACAAAGTACCGAAAGGTGACTGCTATCGCAGCATCTGTTGGCGGATTTATCGCGTTGTTTACTTCTGCTTTAATGATGTACTTCTCTCCTAGTTTAAATGGTTCACAAGTTTTACAACTAAGTAAGGCAATTGAAGTAATTAAAAAGAATCAGCAGGTTCAGGGACATATATTAAATGAAGTGAAAACTAAATTGCCAGAAAATGCCAAATTAATAAGTGGAGGTTCTGGTTTTTTAATTGATATAAAAGGATACATCATTACAAATGCCCATGTATTAAAGGGAAATGGTGCAATTGTAATTAACAGTCTAGGTCAAGAATTAAATGCAACTATTGTATACGCAGATAAAGCAAGCGATTTAGCATTATTAAAAATTATCGATTCCGACTTTAAGCAACCAAAGAATATTCCTTATTCAATTCGTAAAAAAGGAACTGAACTAGGCGAAGAAATTTATACATTAGGCTACCCAAGAAACGACAATGACATTGTTTATGGAAAGGGTTATTTAAGTGCGCAGTCTGGTTTTGAAGGCGATAGCAATGCATACCAAATACAAATAAGTGCTAACCCTGGATACTCCGGAGCTCCTATTTTTAATGACAACGCAGAAATTATTGGTATCATTAATACAAGACAGAAACAAGCCGAAGGTGTTGCGTTTGCAATTAAATCATCTAAGATTTATGACTTAATCGAAGCTGCTCAAAAAGATGCTACAAAAGAACAAAGCTTTAAAATTTCCAAGAATATAAGTAACTCTAAATCCGGTGATAGGAAAAAACAAATAGGTGATTTGAAAAACTATATATACAACATTAGATCATTCAATTAATTCAAACATATTCCCATAAAAAAAGAGTCAATTTTTGTTGACTCTTTTTTTATGTTTTATACTTTCTATATCTTTTTAATTACCATAGTTTATTTGGATATACATTCGCTGTTACCAATGCATCAATACTTGCTTTAACAGTTGGTGCGTCTTCCTTGTAGGTGACTCCAAACCATTTGGCATTGGTTGGAATAACTTTCACATCTCCTAATCCTAAAGTTGAAAACTGCCCTGTTACAAAAGGGATATAAAACTCAGACTTTAACTCCTGCCCTTGCTTTTCTAAAAATTTATCGAATTCCTGCTCACAAAGTGCAATAAAATTTGGTGCAAAGCACATGAAATTCATACTCACTCTTGTATCCTCTGCTAATGGCGTTTCTACACCATCTTCTTCAAATACAATCTGTCCCTGTTTACGGTATATCTTAGTACGCTCATTAATTTGAGTTAATACATTGTTTGAATCAATGCTACAAACCCCTCTGCTTACCGTTCCATTTTCACTTAATGTGTTTGCTAATTCATATCCTAAAATGCAATAGGTTTTATCATTGCATTCATTGGTTAAAAAATCATAAGCCTGAACAAAAGCTTCTTGACCATAATAGTCGTCTGCATTGATAACAGCGAATGGTTCGTTCACTACACCCTTGGTACACAGTACTGCGTGAGCAGTTCCCCAAGGCTTGGTTCTTTCTGGATTTGCATTTTTCCCAGCAGTAAATTTATCTAAGGCTTGGAAAACATATTCAGTTGCAATCTTGCCATTTAATTTTGGTTCAAAGCTTGCTTTAAAAGCTTCAGCAAAATCTTCTCTTATTATAAAAACCACTTTCCCAAATCCAGCTCTTATGGCATCATATATTGAGTAATCCATAATGGTTTCTCCGTGTGGACCAAAACCCTCTGTTTGTTTTTGGCTGCCGTATCTGCTAGCCATTCCCGCCGCCAAAATCACTAATGTAGGTGCACTCATTATTCAAGATTTATATTTTGTACTTTTACGTATTATAAAAATACTGTCGGCAAAATTAGCTGATTTTCATTAAAAAAGAAAAAGATTGGACCCGAATCCACTTATTGAAAATATCCCATTTTTGAGCAATGGCCATACCATTGTGGATACGCTAAGATTAGATGCAATTCACCCTATTATAAGTGGAAATAAATGGTATAAACTAAGGTACTATCTGGACGAAGCTTTAAAACTAAACGCAACTTCTATCGCAAGTTTTGGCGGCCCCTATTCCAATCATTTGGTGGCCTTGTCTTATGCTGCCAAATTAAATGGATTAAAGAGCCTGGGATATGTTAGAAGTAATAAAGACGAGCCCATCACCCCAAGCCTTCAAGAAGCATTGAATTATGGTATGGAACTTATTTATTTAGGAAGGAGCGCTTTTAATGAAATGAAAGATAATTTGATAAAAGAAAATTCGGGGATTAATTACAAGGGAACCTATTTTGTAGACGAAGGAGGTTATGGAGTTTCAGGAGCAAAAGGTGCTGCAACTATAATAAGTGACTGGGACAATAAACATGAAAGTGTAAACAACAAATCAACTGCAAATACAAATAATCCATTGAGTAATTACGATTATATTATTTGTGCTGTTGGAACTGGAACAATGATTGCTGGCATTATTAATGCAACAGAACCGAATCAAAAAATAATTGGCATTCCTGTATTAAAAAACGAAGGTAGTATTGAAAGTGAAATAAAATTATTACTACACGCTGCACATACCAACTTTGAATTATTGCATGAATTTCATCAAGGGGGTTATGCAAAAACTACGCAAGCTCAAATTAACTTCATGAATCTATTATGGATTGAGACCAATATACCAACTGATATTGTTTATACTGGAAAAGTGTTTTATGCAGTAAGTCAATTAATAAATAGAAATTATTTTACAAAAGGAAGTCGCGTATTAATCATACACAGCGGTGGTTTGCAAGGTAACAGGTCGCTTGCAAAAGGGATATTAAAATACTAATTCGCAATCAAAAATTAGTTGAAAATGTTTTTTGATTTTATCTTTCACTTCCTGGTAATCTACTTTATGGCCTAATTCTTTTTCCAGAGATGTTACTGTTTTACCTTGTATTCCACAAGGAACGATATATTCAAAATGAGATAAATCTGGATTTACATTTAAAGCAAAGCCATGCATGGTTACCCATCGACTGCACTTAATACCCATGGCACAAATTTTTCTAGCCATAAAAGGATCATTGGGTTGTAACCAAACTCCGGTCTCGCCCGAACTCCTTTCGCCCACCAATCCATATTCAGCAATCGTATCAATAATCACTTGTTCTAAACTTCTTAAATACCATCCTAGATCCGTTTTAAATTTATCTAAATCTAATATGGGATAACCTACAATTTGTTGAGGCCCATGATAAGTAATATCTCCTCCTCTATTAATGTGAAAAAACTCGATTCCTAATTTTTGTAAATGCTCCTCCGAAACTAAAACATGTTCTCTTTTCCCGTTTTTCCCTAATGTAAATACAGGTGGATGTTCCACAAATAACAACCTATGTTCCGTAGCTGTTTGCTTCACGTCTTCCTCCTTTTCCCTGGCAACAGACTTAATTTGTGTGTTCTTAGCCAACAGCGCCTCCTGATAATCCCATGTTGGCTGATAAGATTTAATACCAAGGTCCTCGAAATATACTTTTTGACGCATGGAACAAAGTTACAAACTAAGCTGCAATAACTTACTTTTGCAACATGTTAGCTGATCAAGAATTATTACAAGACGAGAATAACGAGGAAGTTTATGAACGCCTGACCTTTATGGTAGACAAGGGACAAGAACCTATGCGTATTGATAAATGGGTCCAAATGCGTATTGAGGGTATGACACGTAGTAAGCTCCAAAACGGAATTGAAGGTGGCTTTTTAACTGTCAATGGGAAAGTTGTAAAAAGTAATTACAAAACGCGTCCAGGAGACGAAGTGACTTATATGTCCTACGTAAATCCAGAATACACGGAATTGAAGCCGGAGAAAATGGATTTGGATATAGTATACGAGGACGATGCAGTGATGGTGATTAATAAGCCATCCAATATGGTGGTGCATCCTGGTATTGGAAATTATACAGGTACATTATTAAATGGCGTCTCCTATCATTTGCTATCTCAAAACCCAGAATTAAACGAAGAAGTATTACCCCGTTTTGGATTGGTACATAGAATTGATAAAAATACTACTGGCTTAATTGTATTAGCTAAAACTGCGGAGGCAGCAAGTCATTTAGCAAAACAATTTTTTAATCATACTGTAGAAAGAAAATATGTTGCATTGGTTTGGGGAGACATGACAGAGGACGAAGGCACCGTAAATGCGCACATAGCTAGGCATAAAACTTTTAGAAAAATGTTTGATGCTTATCCTGATGGAGAAGTTGGCAAGCATGCAATTACACATTACAAAGTAATAGAGCGATACAATTACACAACCCTTGTTTCTTGTATTTTAGAGACTGGACGTACACACCAAATTCGTGTGCATATGAAACATATTGGTCACACCTTATTTAATGATAGCGAATATGGAGGGGATAGAATATTAAAAGGAACTATTTACACTAAGTATAAGCAGTTTGTAGACAACTGCTTTGAAGCTTGTTCAAGATGCGCATTACACGCAGCTACATTAGGTTTTGTACATCCTACTACAAATGAAATGATGCGCTTTGATAGTGCACTTCCATCAGACATGGAAGCAGCAATCACAAAGTGGAAAAACTACAAATCAGCTGCACATAAATTAGAAGAGGATGCGAAAGCCTCCGATGTTAAGAAAAAGTAAAGCACCCATCGCTTATGGCGGATTTTGAATGCTCAAAACGTTAAATAAAAAAATACCCCTTAAATTGTTCTTTAAGGGGTATTTTTATTTCCGAATGTATTTAAGGTTTCTTCCAAACGTTATTACTTGGATTGAAATCCGGTAATACGTTGTCAGGATCATAAGTAACAGACTCTATGGCTTCAGTTGTTGGAACTTTAAAAGTCCAATAAGTGTTTCTTTCCCAAACTTCTACAGGTAATTTGATTCGACTTGTTTTGCCACTTACAGTTTTAACTTCTAATATAACTGGCATAGCCATCTTCTCTAAATTATCTAAAGTAATATATGCACCTTTTGAATAGTCGGCAGTATCAGCATATTTTACATCTCGCACAGCTACATCCAATCTCCAATTATTTACAAACCAACCTCTCCAAAACCATTGCAAGCTTTCACCAGCTACATTTTCGATAGTTCTAAAAAAATCATCTGGTGTTGGATGTTTAAATGCCCAACGCTTAATATAAGTTTGAAACGCATAATCAAATCGTTCTTTGCCTAATATTTGCTCTCTTAAAAATGTTAATCCTTGTCCTGGTTTACTATAAGATAAAGTGCCGTTGTTTTTTTCTTTGTAATTATCTACATAAGTCAAAATCGGTTCTAAACCTGGTGCAGTATAAAAATTTCCAATAGCATGCATATTTGGTGTTCCTCTTCCTTTGTACTCTCCATTATTAAAATCGGCAGTTGACAATGAATTAATGAAAGTATTAAACCCTTCATCCATCCAGCCATATAAGCGTTCATTAGAACCTACTATCATAGGGAACCAAGTATGTCCAAATTCATGATCATTCACGCCCATTAAACCAGCGCGCTTAGCACCTAATCCACAAAATACAATTCCTGGGTATTCCATTCCACCAGGACCACCTGCAACTGCTGTAGCCGCTGGATAAGGAAACTCATACCAATGTTTTGAATTATACTCGATAGATTTTTTCACATATTCGGTAGAACGGCCCCATGCAGAATCACCGTTACTTTCAACTGGGTAAGCTGAAATTGCAATTGAAGGTTTGCCTGAAGGAAGATCCATTTTTGCTGCATCAATAATAAAGGCAGCAGAAGCGCCCCATGATGCATCTCTAGCATTTGTAATTTTAAACTTCCATGTCAATTCTTTTTTAGCAGGTCTTGAAGCAGGATTCGTTACTTCATCGGCAGAACGAATAACTACTGTCTTCTCAGATTTCTTAGCCAACTCCCATCTTTTTAATTGTTCAGGGGTGTAAACTTCAGATGGATTTAATAATTCACCGGATCCAACTACAATGATTTTTGAAGCTGCTGTAATATTTAAATTGAAATCACCATATTCTAAATAAAATTCACCTGGACCAGTATAAGGAACTGTATTCCAGCCCATTACGTCATCAAAAACACACATTCTAGGATACCATTGTGCGATCGTATACACTTTCCCATTTTTTGTAGGCACATAACCCATTCTATCGGAACCATATTGAGGAGAGATAAATGCGTATTCAATTTTCAAATTCAACTTACCCCCCTTTCCTTGTAATTCAGAAGGTAAGAAAACTTGCATTCTTGTGTCTTCAATCATGTATTTAACATCGATTGCTTTTTCATTATTAGTGCCACTTAATACTTTAACCGATTTAATTTTATACCCTGCATCAAAATCTTGACCACGGCCTGCATTACGACTTCCTACAGTTGGCACTATTGTAGATCCTCTTGAATCTAATTTGAATAAATTTTGATCCAATTGCATCCAAATAAAATTCATTTTTAAAGGACTATTATTAGTATAGGTTAATATTTCACTACCGCTAATCTCATTGGTTTCGTCATTTAATCTAACGTCTAATTTATAATCAGCCCTATTTTGCCAATATCCAGCACCAGGTTCGCCGGTTGCTGCTCTTTGGTCATTGCCATTTTTAGAATAAAAGAAAGGTGCAAATAAATCGTGATAATCATATTTAGTTGCAGGTGCATTTGGATCCTGTGCTTCAACAGGTCTTCTTCTTACATTTTGAGCAGGTTGCTGCGCTGGAGCTGGCGATTGTTGTGCCATTGCAAAATCAGCAACCAATGTAAAAAGGAATAAAAAAGCGAGTTGTACTCTTTTCATATTGTTAAGATTAATTATAAATAAAAGCTATTACGAATATAATTTAAATAACGCTTTGTATGGCACACTATTTTATAAAAGGCGAAAATCAAAAAAGCCGCTGATTGCTCAGCGGCTTTAGTATAAAACTTACTTACTATATCAAATCCAACATTTAGGTGTGGATTTGAAAAAATATTTAGAGCATCAATAAAATAGCCCTTAAATTTTATTAAGGGCTATTTTAATTTATTACTTTTTGCTAGCAGCAGCTTGCATAGGTGATAAACCTATTGACTGACCACGACCTACTCCCTTTGTTTTGAACAAAGTGAATTTGCTTGGCTCTGCAATACTAGGCCAGCTATTATTTGATTCATCAATGTCCGCTGTTTCACGCATTGGATCCAACTTAATAGCAACTGCTTTTTTATTTGTATAGAATACTTTAGTCACTTTGTTTTCATTCTTTCTCCAGATTTGAGCAGGTAAACGTTTTGTTTCCTTAGTGCCATCTGCGAAAGTGAATTCAACAATAATTGGCATTACTAAACCACCTTTATTCAAGAAAGTGATTTCATATAAATTAGCATCGGCATATTTAGCTTTTTCTTCGTCAGTTAAAACAGATGGTGCACCAAAATTAGGAGCAGGTTGTTTAGTAACTGAATCATATGGCTCAATACCGCGATCATATCTCCAATAAAAATCACGTAAAGTTGTATCTGCATCTGTTAAGAATACAATTGACTTATCGGCTTTGTTTCTGATTTTAGAAATGTCCTCAAATGCATTTACAGAAGGCTTATCTAATCCTCTTCCGCCTGCATTCATACCGCCGCCACGAGGGCCCATGCCACCAGTTGGAGCTGCAGCAGTTGCATCATAAACAGCATGCTTAACAGTATCTATAGCAATATCACAAGGATCAATGCTATAGAACCAACCTCTCCAGAACCAATCTAAATCTTCGGCACTTGCATCTTCCATTGTTCTAAATAAATCGGCAGGCGTTGGATGTTTAAAAGCCCAACGTCTAGCATATTCTTTAAATGAATAATCAAATAAATCACGACCCATAATAGTTTCACGTAAAATATTTAAACCAGTCGCTGGCTTAGTATACGCATTAGGACCAAAACCAATAATGTTTTCACTATTCGTCATAATTGGCTCTAATTGATCCTTAGGCAATTTCATGTAATCAACAATTGACCAAGCTGGCCCACCACGAGAAGGGAACTTATTATCGTATAATTCTTGTGTTAAATATTGTACGAAAGAGTTTAATCCTTCATCCATCCAAGACCATTGACGCTCGTCTGAGTTTACAATCATTGGGAAGAAGTTATGACCCACTTCGTGAATTACTACACCTAACATACCATTCTTAGTTGCCTCTGTATATGATCCGTCTTTTTCTGTACGGCCATAGTTAAAGCAAATCATTGGATATTCCATTCCGTTTGCAGCTTCAATACTTTGCGCTACAGGGTATGGATAAGGAATAGAAAACTTAGAATATGTTTTTATTGTATGCGCTACAGCTTTAGAAGAAAACTTACGGTATAAACCATATGCTTCTTTTCCATAAGCACTCATGCTCATTACTTTTTTACCTTCTACATTTGTTGCCAATGCATCCCAAACAAATTTACGGCTACTTCCAAATGCAAAGTCACGTACGTTCTCTGCATTAAATACCCATGTTTTTTGAGTAGCTACTGGATGTTGTTCTGCTTTTTTAGCTTCGTCTAAAGTAACAACTTCTACTGGCTCAGTAAATGAAGTTTGTGCTTTATTCCATCTAGCCAACTGAGCAGCGCTCAATACAGCAGGATAGTTTTGACATTGTCCAGTTGCCATTACAACGTGGTCACCAGGAACAGTGATTGCAACTTTAAAATTACCGAATGTTAATGCAAACTCTCCTCTTCCTGTAAACTGATGGTGTTGCCATCCTTGGAAGTCAGAGTAAACGCATAAACGTGGATACCATTGTGTCATTGTAAATAAATAGTTTCCGTCTTCTGGAAAATACTCATATCCACCGCGACCACCAATTGTCATACGATCAGTAATTTTGTAATTCCAATCAATTTTAAATGCGAATTTTTGACCAGGCTTTAAAGCAGTAGGCAATTCAATACGCATCATTGTTTTGTTCACTGTGTACTTTAATTTAGCACCCAATGCATCAGTTACTTTAATGATGTTATCTCCTAAACCATTGTCTATTTTTTCTTCAGCTAATTTGTCGATCGTTGCAGGAGACATGCCTCTTCCTAATGCACTTCCGTCAGGATATCCAGCATTCTTAGTTGAGCTATGTTCGTTCTCATCTAATTGTAACCATAAGTAAGTTAAAACGTCTGGAGAATTATTATAGTAAGTCACTGTTTCAGCACCACTTAACAATAATTTCTTTTCATCTAATGTAGCTTTGATGTCATAGTCGGCACGTTGTTGCCAATACTTTGGACCAGGTGCACCACTCGCTGTACGATATTCGTTAGGCGTTGGTAAAATTGTACCCAATTGCTCAAACTTATTTCCATGGTTTGATGTTGGGTTGTTGCGAATGTCTTGCGCAACTAATACCGAGCATGTGCTCAATAAAAGAAAACTAAGCGTAAAAAGTTTCTTCATTTGTGATTTTTTTCTATTTAATAATCGGAACGATTCTATCTAAAACCATATTTAAAGCAAAAGCGATTGCAATCCCAGATCCTATCTGTAAATAGCGCACTCTTTTTACTTTTAATACGGATACGAATATAAATGAAATAATTAAAATTAAGCTAACAATGAGTAGCTGACCTAGCTCCAATCCTAGGTTAAATGTGAAGAGCGGTCCAATAATCGATTCCTCCTTCCCAAGTAAACTTTTTAAATAAGTACTAAAGCCTAAGCCATGAATTAGGCCAAAAAATAGCGCTAAAAAGTAAATTAGGGGGTATTTTGACTTGAAATCAAAGGATTTTACCCAAAAATTCGAAATAGCAGTAAGTAAAATGGTTACAGGAATTAGGAACTCGATGAGTGCAGATGGGAAATTAATCCAATTTAAGGTACTCAAGGCTAAAGTAACAGAATGACCAACGGTAAAGGCAGTGACCAAAACTAATAGCTTTTTCCAGTCTGTCCATTGATAGCGAAGGGTTAAAACCAATACAAAAAGAATATGGTCCCATGCCTCCCAATCCATAATATGCCTAAAGCCTAAATGTAGATAGATTCCTATTTCGTCCATAAATCAAATTTTTAGTCTAAGTAATAAATCAAGACATTTGCACTAGACAAATATAACTATTATGACTTGGATTGGATTGAAACCACTTACTACCTTATTGATTGCATTTTTGCACCCATTTTACGTTTCAGTAATAGACATCAATCACAATGACAAAGAAGCTAGTTTAGAAATTAGTGTTCGCACTTTTACAACCGACTTGGAAACACGTTTAGAAAACGAATACCATGTTAAATTAGATTTAGGAGACCCCAAACAAAAAGCCAAAGCAGAGGAGTATATTAATTTATACGTTCAAAAGCGATTAGCACTTACAACAAATGGGGTAAAAGGTAAAATGGATTTTATAGGATTTGAAATCCAAAAAGAAAGCACCTGGAGTTATTTTGAAATAAAAAATGTAAAACAGCTTAAACAATTGGATGTTTTTTGTGAGATATTGTTTGGCATCGATCCTCAACAAATCAATATCATTCATGCAAAAGCAAGTGGACAAAAGAAAAGCTATGAGTTAACAGCTCCAAAAAACAAAACCACTTTTTCTTTTTAATACTGCTAATTACTTCTTTAATTCTAACACTTCAAATGGAGTTACTTCCTGAGGCCTAGTGCTTGGATTTAAAAAAGGCAGGCTTAACATGGTAACATGGAATCGATTGTTTTTATAATGCGGAATGCTATGTGCGAATTGCTGTTTTAAACTGCTATCATTTATACCATCTGTAATCACCCAATCTCCTTCTTTTAACTGTAAACTATCCTTGGTATTAGGGAAAATATGTTGCCCATAATAATGAAAAGCATTGCTGTTTGGGATCTTATACAATACCATCTTTTCCTTATTCCATCCTTTAGATTCAATTACTTCGGCTAACTGATTCCCCCATTGCAACTTTAATAAGTTTGGATAAAAATGCATATTCATAAAAGTATTTACTCCCAACATTAATACTACCGATATATAAAACCATTTTGCACCAATGGTTTGCTTTGAAATAAGCTGAGTGATAATAATTATCAAAACTGCCCCTCCTATAATTCTTCCTACCCAACTTATGGAACCAAATGGGACAAATGCAATGAGTGTTGCTGCAATTATTAGTACCGTGAAAATAAACAAATGAAAACCATAAAAACCTTTTAATGTTTTGGCAAGAGATTGATTATTCCAAAGCGTTTTCTCCCAATGACTTGCTGTTAAAATAGCTGCAAGTGGGAATACTACAAAAATATAATGTGGTAATTGAGCTTGGCTTCTTGACAAGACCAAATAAGTAAGTACGAACCCAAAGAAAGAAACCAATTCGGTACTTGGCTTGAAAAAGCCATCTTTGATTATTGTAATAGCTTTTGCAACCAATGCCCATAAAAAAACAAAAATCCAAGGAAGGAAACTCCAGAACATATTCTCAAGTAAGAAAGTAAAATACCCCATCTCCTTATAATAGTTTTGACCTGTATACCTGCCAAAACTTTGTGTCCAATAATAAAATTCCAACCCCGACTTAATAGGGCGATCATTAATTAGTTTACCTGGATGCAAGTCGTATTGTTGATACAAACCCCAGCTCATTGGGAATAATAAAATAGCTAGTAAAATTAAACCCGGAATATAAATAGGCTTATAAAAAAACTCCCATTTTTTTTGCGCTATCCAATTTGGTGCAAGCGCTAGCACAGGTACTACTAATGCAATGGGCCCCTTAGTCATCATACCTCCTGCTATTGCTAAAATCGCTAAAAAGAAATCTTTATTACGCTTACCTTCCGCCCATTTAGCTAGTAAATAAATACTTAGCATTACCCATCCTACTAACATGGTATCGGTTCTTACATCATGGGCAATTAAGAAAAAAGCCTGACAACTTGCTAGAATAATAGTTGCTAAACGCGCGGTTAAAATATTATAATATAATTGTGTGAATTTAAAAGTTGCATATAAAGCAATGCCTAAAAATATTAAAGAAGGAATGCGATACGCCCAGTCATACACCCCAAATATTTTCATAGACAAGGCCGACAACCAAAATAACATAGGTGGCTTGTCTAGATAATCTTTTCCTAAATCAAATACTTGTAAAAAACTATTTCGCTCCAACATTTCTCTACTTATGGAAGCATATTGTGAAGCATCAATATCCATTAAAGGAATCATGAAACTTCCTATCATGTAAATGCCAACACAGGCAGTCAATAAAAGAATGAAAGTATTTTTATTCATAGTATAATCTTAAAAATGTCTTGGAATTTATTGGAGGAGGCTTGCAAGTATTTTGAAAATTACTTAATTGTGAATGAGTTTAATAAGCAACTATATTTCCTTGCCACTTGTGGAATAATTTTCCATTAAAATACCCAACAAGTATGCCAATAAATGCCCCTGCTAAAATATCTAATGGATAATGTACACCCACATAAACTTGCGCATACGAAATAGTTGCCGCCCATAGCAAAAATATAAAGCGATAATTTTTAAATAAGGGCTGCAATGTCATTACTATAAACATGGCAACACCAAAATGATTAGCCGCATGCGAGGACGTGAAACTAAATCCCCCCGAGCAATGGTCTAATAATAACCTTGATTGATGCATTAATTCAGGGTCGGCGCAGGGTCTTAGTCTATGAAAAAAGGGCTTAAAAAAGCTACTGCTAATTTGATCGGTTAAAGCAACATTTAACCCAACCAATACCACCCATTTCCAGGCCATCTTTCCCCATTTATAGAATAGAAAGCTTAATATGACAATATATAAAGGGATCCAATTTTTAGAGTCTCTTACCCATGGCATGATTGTGTCAAATAGCCCACAGGTCCATTTCCCATTTATAGTGGAAAACAAGGCCCTGTCCTTAGCCATTAAACCTGTGATAAAGTCTTGCATCATTTGATAAAGATACAAGGAAGTGCAAAAATTTGAAGTAAATTTGTAAATCCTTTTTTAAAAGTAAAAAATAACACTATGTCTCTTATAAAAAGCATCTCAGGATTTAGAGGTACTATTGGCGGTAAACCAAACGACAACCTTACTCCTATTGATATTGTCAAGTTTGCTTCGGCTTACGGCACTTGGTTACAAAGCAAGTCGCCAGCTCGCAAAAAGGTAGTGGTTGGCAGAGATGGTAGAATGAGCGGAGAAATGGTAGAGGCCTTAGTGGAACAAAGTTTATTAGCGCTAGGTATTGATGTAATTCATTTAGGCTTAAGCACTACTCCTACTGTAGAAATGGCAGTAGTATTTGAAAAAGCAGATGGTGGTATTATTTTAACTGCTAGCCATAATCCTAAAGAATGGAATGCATTAAAATTATTAAATGAGAAGGGTGAATTTGTAAGTGGTGAGGAAGGAAAAATAATTTTGACTTTAGCAGCCAACGAAGATTTTAATTACGCTTCGGTAGATGCAATGGGTAAAGTAATTGCCAACAGTGATAGTTTAGAAAAACATATTAAAGCTATTGTTGAATATCCATTAGTGGACATTCATGCTATTAAAACCGCGAACTTTTCAGTGGTAGTAGATGCTATTAATAGCTCAGGTGCATTTACAGTGCCTGCCTTGTTAAACGCAATTGGAGTAACTAATATCAAAGTATTGAATGCCGAAATGAATGGCAATTTCGCGCACAATCCAGAGCCTTTAAAAGAACATTTAACCGACTTGTGTAATACTGTAGTAAAAGAAAAAGCGCATTTAGGTATCGCTGTAGATCCAGATGTAGACAGATTATGCTTTGTGAGTGAGGACGGAGAATTATTTGGAGAAGAATATACTTTGGTTGCAGTTGCTGATTATATTTTACAAAATAAAAAAGGTGCTACCGTAAGTAATTTATCATCAACAAGAGCATTACGTGATGTAACTGAAAAATATGGTTGTACTTATTATGCAAGTGCAGTTGGTGAAGTGAATGTAGTTACGATGATGAAAAACCAAGCAGCCGTAATTGGAGGAGAAGGCAACGGGGGTATTATTGTTCCTGACTTACATTATGGAAGAGATGCATTAATTGGTATTGCGTTGTTCTTGACTCATTTGGCTAAAACAAAAATGACCAGTTCGGCATTAAGAGCTAGCTATCCTGCCTATTTCATGAGTAAGAAAAAGATGGATTTGGATGGCAATATCTCATTGGATAAAATTTTCACAACTTTAGAAGCCAAGTTTGGCCAATTCCCTATTAATAAGGTAGACGGTTTTAAAATTGACTTTGATAACGCATGGGTGCATTTAAGGTCAAGTAATACCGAACCCATTATTCGTATATACACCGAAGCGCCTTCTCAGGCTGAGGCGGACAAACTTGCAGACGAGATCATTGCTATTATTGGTACAATTAAGTAATTTAGCAATATATGGAGAGAATCTATTTTGACAATGCGGCAACTACTTCACTTGACCCTCAAGTATTAGAAGCCATGATGCCCTATTTAACCGAAAAATTTGGCAACCCATCTTCTATATATAGCTATGGTAGAGAATCACGCATGGCAGTTGAACAGGCGCGCAAGTCTGTTGCTAAAACATTAGGCGCAAAACCTGCGGAAATATTTTTTACAAGTGGTGGTACCGAAAGTAGCAATACCATTTTGCATGCCGCTGTGTACGATTTAGGATGCAAGCATATTATAAGCTCTCCTATTGAGCATCATGCTACTTTACATACTGTTGAGCATCTAGCTAAAACAGCAGGTATTAAATTAAGCTGGGTTAATATATTACCAAATGGCCATATTGACTTAGCACATCTAGCGCAAATTTTAGAAAGCAGCCCCGAGAAAACCATTGTAAGTATCATGCATGCTAACAATGAGATTGGAAACATGATTGATATTCACTCAGTAGGTTCTATTTGCAAAAAGCATAACGCCTATTTTCATAGCGACACAGTACAAACTGTTGGACATTTTCCTTTTAAATTAAATGAAACACCGGTTGATTTCATAACAGGAGCTGGACATAAGTTTCATGGCCCAAAGGGAGTTGGTATTTTATATATTAATGAAAATATCAAAATAAGTCCATTGGTGCATGGTGGTGCTCAGGAACGTAATATGCGTGCTGGTACCGAAAACTTATATGGTATTGTTGGATTTGCAAAGGCATTAGAATTAGCTACTGAAAATCACGAGAAAGACGCTGCGCATATTAATAGTTTAAAAAAATACATGCATGAGCAATTAGTTTCACAAATCCCTGGTGTAAGTTTTAATGGAGATACATTTGGTGAAAGCTTATATACTTTATTAAGCGTAAACTTTCCAAAGAACGAAAAGTCTGAAATGATGTTATTTAACCTAGACATTCATCATATTTGCGCTAGTGGCGGAAGTGCTTGTTCTAGTGGAGCGCAACAAGGGTCACATGTAATTAATGCCTTAGGCAAGGGTGGAGATATTGCAACCATCCGTTTCTCTTTTTCAAAAAACAATACTAAGGAAGAAATTGACCAAGTAATTGCTACACTCAAGGATTTAATATAATTCAGACACCCTCCACAATTATAAATCGAAATAGTTTAACCACTCAATAATAAATAAGGCCCGCAATTGCGGGCCTTATTAGTGTATCAATTATAAATTAAACTACTTTTTTGTAGCATTTGTTTTAGCAATGTCTTGCTCCAATTTTTGAATCGTATTCACAAATTGGTAAGAACTTAATGCTTCTTGAACAAATGACATTTGCTTATTAGAAAGCGCATTTGGCTTGCCTTGATAAGCTAATTCCATATTTTGAATAAACTGATCCTCACTCATATTATCCCCCATTGAGCGGTAGTAAACTATTTGTTGCTTCAAGTCCTTCATTAAAGAATTAGATACCTTTTTAGCCAATTCCAAATCTCCAGCTTCATAACAAGTTTGCAAGAATACATAAGAGAAGTAATTGTGTTGATTACCTCTATTTGAAGTCATACCGTATGGGAAATTCTTTTCGTTGGTTTCGCTATCTAATTTTCTTAGGATTTGTTTAGCACTGTCTTTTTTGCCTTCCAATATTAAAGCCTGAGCAACTTGTGCTATAGAATAACGAATTGAATTTAAATGACGTCTGTTTTCTTCATCGTAATATACATTTGGATTTTTTGCATTTCCAAAAGCAAACTTAGTCATGATATTTTTATAAGCAAGCTCCGTATTCACTGCGTTCTCTCCAATTACAGGAACTAACTCATATGACATACCAGTTTGACGAACATATTTATCAAGGCCTAACTCTTTTAATTCCTGAAGAGAAGTAAAACATACGGGTCTTTTAAATTGAGAGGTTGCAATAATTGCATACATCGCCATTTCATTCTTAACCATATATTGACGATTAGGATTGAAATCTATCAACATATCATCTACGATATTGTCAGTTGGTTTAGCAATGCCAGA
This sequence comes from uncultured Bacteroidota bacterium, assembly GCA_903819975.1. Classification (GTDB taxonomy): domain Bacteria; phylum Bacteroidota; class Bacteroidia; order Chitinophagales; family Chitinophagaceae; genus Sediminibacterium. Next base: position 59,973 of record CAIJFI010000010.1, read on the forward strand.
AGCGATAGCGTTTGCCTTATTAACCGGAATTTTAAACTTGTGGGTTGGAAAGATGCTTACCGGGCCTTCTGCTGTTGAGGCTTGATACTTTCCTGATTGATCCCCTACTACATAACGTAACACAGAATCCAAATTGTGATATGTTTTTTCACCGTATTCTGGAAGTGCATTATAATAAGCAACATTTAATTTATTACCTGCTACTTGCTCTTCACTAAATATGACATCAAACTTATCACTTTTATTTACTTTGTACCTAAGCTCTTTCATATACCAATCAGAACCTAACAAGCTATTTACCACCACACGCACATCTGGACGAATACCTTCAACTTCCTGAGCATACCATAAAGGATAAGTGTCATTATCGCCAAATGAGAATAATATAGCATTTGGAGGACAGCTTTCTAAATAGTTACGTGCTAAATCACGTGGCAATGTTTTTTGACTTCTGTCATGGTCATCCCATTCTTGCTGAGCCATTAATGTTGGCACTGCTAATAAACAAACCAAAGTTGCAGATATTGCAGCAACGCGTTGGTTCGCAAACTTTGTAAACCACTCCACCACTTGCAATACTCCTAATCCAATCCAAATTGCAAATGCATAGAAGGACCCTACATAAGCATAATCACGCTCACGTGGCTGCAAACTAACTTGGTTTAAATAAATAACAATTGCAATACCAGTAAAGAAGAATAACAATCCAGTTACAACAAAATCCTTTTTTGCTTTTTGGTATTGGAATATAAATCCAATAATACCCAAAATAAATGGCAACATAAATAATGTATTATGCGCTCTGTTTTGATTACTAATGCTGTCTGGTAATTTAGATTGATCACCAAAAATTAAATTGTCAATGAATGAAATTCCAGTTGAAAAATTACCGTCGCGTACATTACCAAAACCTTGTAAGTCATTTTGTTTACCTGCAAAGTTCCATAGGAAATAACGCAAGTACATGAACCCAAATTGATAATTAGTAAAGTATTTAATATTATCTCTTAAAGTTGGTGCTTCCCCGTCTACAACACCCGCAAATGCTTTATAACTGTCTAATTGGCCACGATCATTTTCCGCATCCCACATTCTTGGAAATAAGTGAGCAGAAGGTGCCGACGCCCAGTCTCTTTTATAATTCTTACCAGCTAAATCATAGGTATGTGCCGACTTTACATATTGATCACTTCCTTCTATGCTTTCTACTTTATCAACATAGTCTGGACCATATAAAATAGGCCAATCGCCATATTGCTCTCTACCTAAGTACCCAACTAAGGTAACAGGATTGTCAACATTATACATATCTACAGAAGGATCTGCATTTGAACGAATCATGGTTGTTAAATAACTAGTATACCCTAGTAAGAAAAATGCAGTTGCCCAGATACCTAATTTTAAATAATAAATCCCTTTCTTATTTGCGAAGTAAATACCAAAAGCCATTATAGCTGCTACTAAAATAAAGAAAGTAATAAACCCACTAAAGAATGGCAACCCAAATGAATTAACAAAAGTCACATCAAATGCACCAGCCCATTTAATAGTATACTGAATCAAAACCACTTGAATAAATCCTGTAATTACTACTCCAATTATAAAAGCGATTAATCCACCTTTCCAACTAGCTTTATAATTACGGAAATAATAAACCATTACAATCGCAGGGATCGTTAACAAGTTTAATAAGTGTACTCCAATAGAAACACCCATCATGTAGAAAATAAAAATAATCCACTTATCTGCACCTGGCTGATCTGCTTTATGTTCCCATTTTAAAATGGCCCAAAATACTAATGCAGTAAAGAAAGAACTTAATGCATAAACCTCACCTTCTACAGCACTATACCAAAATGAATCTGTAAATGTGTATGCTAATGCCCCCACAATACCAGCACCCATAATTGAAATGATTTGAGCATTGCTTAAAGCATCCGTTCCTTTTTGTACCATTCTTTTTGCAAAGTGCGTAATTGTCCAAAACAAAAACATAATAGTAAAACCACTTGCCAATGCACTCATTATATTAACTGCTTTTGCTGCAGTTAACGGATTGTCTCCAAATAGGATAATAAAAATACGTCCCAATAAAACAAACATTGGGGCTCCAGGAGGATGCGGAATTTGTAATTTATAAGCACTGCTAATAAACTCACCACAATCCCAAAAACTACCAGTAGCTTCTGTGGTCATGATGTATACAGTACAAGCAATAAGGGTTACAATCCAACCCGTCCAATTATTAACTTTTTTAAAGTCCATTTTGACAATTTTAGTAGGTGCAAACTTAACTTAATCTAGGCAAAAAGGGAAATTAAGGGCAGGTTTATGATTATTTTAAGATTTCCGGGTTCCCTTTAGGTTTTTTATCTTTGTGCCCCATGAGTAACCAACGTTCTGTAGCATTCCATACATTAGGCTGTAAGCTTAACTTTTCTGAAACTTCTACGCTTTCTAGACAATTGGAGCAAGGAGGTTTTGAAAAGAAAGCTTTTACGGACAAAGCCGACGTGTACGTGATTAATACCTGTTCGGTAACAGATAATGCCGACAAGGAATGTAGGCAATTGGTAAGACGTATTCAAAGACGCGCACCTGAAAGTTTTGTAGTAATAACAGGTTGTTACGCCCAATTAAAACCTAAGGAAATCGCAGATATCCCGGGCGTGGATTTAGTTTTGGGTGCAGCAGAAAAATTTAACCTAGTACATCATCTAGCTAGCCTTACAAAAGGGCAGGAAGCCAAGATTTGTAGTTGTGATATTGAAGAAGTGTCTGGCTTTAATACTTCGTTCTCAGTGAATGACCGTACCCGTACCTTCTTAAAAGTACAAGACGGCTGTGATTATAGTTGTTCTTTTTGTACCATTCCTATGGCAAGAGGGAAAAGCAGAAGTGATAGTATTGAGAATGTAGTTAAACAAGCAAAAGGACTTGCGCAAAATGGAGTAAAAGAAATTGTTTTAACTGGAATTAATTTAGGAGATTTTGGAAAAGGCGGAGATGGTGGTAAAAAGCACAATGAAAATTTCTTTGAATTGGTAAAGGCATTAGATCAAGAAACTGAAATCCCTCGTTACCGTATATCATCTATTGAGCCCAATTTGTTGACTAATGAAATTATTGAATGGGTGGCAAAAAGTAAAAGCTTTATGCCCCACTTTCATATTCCATTACAAAGCGGATCTGATACCGTGCTTAAGTTAATGCAAAGAAGATACAATAGCGAATTATATGCGGACCGTATTAAAAGCATTAAAGCAATAATGCCACATGCTTGTATTGGAGTAGACGTTATTGTAGGCTCTCCTGGTGAAACTGAGGAATATTTTAAAGAAAGTTTTGATTTTTTACATGCCTTGGATATTTCTTATTTACATGTATTCACCTATTCAGAAAGAGCCATGACAAAGGCGTTGGATATCAAACCAATTGTTCCAATTGTCGTGAGAAATGAAAGAAATAAAATATTGCGCAACCTTTCTTACCAAAAGCAGCAGTATTTTAATGCACAACATATTGGTGAAACAAGACCTGTTTTATTTGAGTCAATTAAACAAAAGGACCCTAATGATATAGCAATGCTAGAAGGCTACACCGATAACTATATAAAAATCACAACACCATATAGAGCGGAATGGAGTAATAAAATAGTAGACTGGAAAATTGCTTAGTAACTAATTTAAATTGGTGATACTTCCTGCACTTTAAATTCAACAATCATCATCATATTAATGCTTTCAAGTCTAACAAAAACATTGTTCTTGCCAGCTTTAATAACTTCACCACGTCTACCCATAAATAAACCCTGATTAATAGAAACCTTGGTCTGTGCTGGGATATTCATCATGTCTACAATTTGTATAGAAGCTGTAGTTGAAAGACCAAGGTATTTTTTTATTTCTTCTATTTCATTGTCTCTAATGATAGCAGGCTTTTTTTCAAAATATAAAAAGTTTACTACCCCAATAGTTGATAAAAGTTTGGAATAGTCTTCTTTACATGTCTTTACAAATACATAAGATCTAAACAATGGCACTTCGATAATCTTTTTTCTATCAGACCATTGACGCTCTTGCTTTTGAACAGGACACCAGCTCTCAAAGCCTCTTTGCATAAGTAACTCGTCTACTTTTTTCTCCCACTTAGACTTTGTATATATAACATGCCATCTTTTCTCCTCTGGCTTTATTTTCTGAAGCTCCATTTTACTTTTTATTTACAGCAACTTTTTGCGTGTTAAATGCACCCAATAATTTACTTGACTCGTTTATCTGAACATCCTTTGCAACCATTTTTAACCAAGCCTGATACCTATCTTGCTTTTGCTTATCAGGATTATTATAGAATTTATCATGATCTGCTTTCAATGGTGCAACCTGCATTGGTTCTTTCAACTTTAACATTTTTTCATTTTGCTGAATAACTCCTTGCACCTGCTTTTTATATTCCTTAAACTTATCAAGTTTTAAATAAACAGGATGATCCATTTGTTCAGAAACCCATTTTAAGTTTTTCTTGAACTTAACTGTATTGGTATCTGACTCTATTTTTTGTTTTGCAGATAAAGCTACTTTTTCAATATTATAATTAGAAACCCAAGGCTGGAATTTAGCCTTTTGAATTACATCCCAACTTAAAGCAGATGGGTTATCCTTTTCACGATATTTTAATAATTCATACTCATCTGGTAAAACTACATCAGACTCCACACCTTTCTTTTGTGTTGAGCTACCTGTAATTCTATAAAACTTTTGGAATGTTAATTTTACAGCGCCATACTCTGTTTGAATGCCTAAAGAATCTAAAGGCTTGCCAAATGCTACATTGCGTTGAACGGTTCCTTTTCCATAGGTAGAAGTGCTTCCTACTATAATTCCTCTTTTATAATCCTGAATAGCGCCTGCAAAAATTTCACTTGCAGAAGCACTAAATTCATTTACCATTACCACCAATGGACCATCATATAAAGTTCCTGGGGTTTCATCCGCTAATACTTGAGAACGACCTTCCTTGTCTCTGATTTGAACAACTGGTCCTTTGTCTATAAATAAACCTACCATTTGAACAACCTCATACAAAGACCCACCACCATTATATCTTACGTCTATAATGATACCATCCACTTTTTCGGCCTTTAATTTTTTAACCTCATTGGCTATATCCTTAGAGCATTTAGCACCATCTTCTCTATCAAAATCCGCATAAAAATCAGGAAGTAAAATGTATCCAATTTTTTCAGTGCCTTTTGTAATAACTGCACTTCTAGCATAGCCCTCGTCTAAAACAATTTTTTCTCTCTTTAATGACACTATTTTAATGCTACCATCTGGCTTCTTTATTGTCAATCTTACTTCCGTACCCAAATCACCTCTAATTAATTTCACAGCATCGGTAGTTTCAAACCCAGCAATATCTACTGGCTCTTCTGCGCCTTGAGCAATTTTAATAATAACATCATTCATTACAATTTGGCCCGATTTCCAAGCTGCGCCTCCTGGCTGAACACTTGCAATTCTAACTCCATTTTCATCTGCCCCCAATTGTGCACCAATGCCATAAAACACCCCACTCATTTGCTCGGTAAAAGATCTTTTTTCGATTGGAGCAAAATAGTCTGTGTGCGGATCCATCAATCCAGTTATTGCATTCAGGAATGCGTCGAATCTTTTTTCTTTATCAAAGGTTTTTTCTAGTTGTTCGAATTTTTTGTGATAAGACTTGCCAACAGTATTACGTGCCTCCTCTTCTAAAGTTGAATCCGATTTGTATACAAATTTTTCGACTGTTTTAGACTTAGCAGTATCTGCGCTTTTTAGTTCATCAACTACTTCTTTAACAGTAGTTGATTTTTTGTTATGCGATTCTCTTTCTTCAATTAATGTTGCGTATCGTTCAAGGCTTTTGTACTTAATTATTTTATACCATCTACTATAACGCTCTTCTTTATTAATCGGGAATTTAATACTGTCAGCTTCTAATTTAATGGAATCATCAATTGTATAATCAAACGGCTTCTTAATAATAGAGTCAAGGATTAATTTTGCTTCTGCAAATCTTCTATCGTACATATTACTTGCAGCTGGTTCAAATTGAATTTTCGCGCCATGAATCTCGTCGTCAATTGACTTTTGAAAAATGCTCAATGAATCAATATCTGACTTTAAGAATATATTTTTTTCAGGATCCAATACTTTTAAATAAGCATCAAATACCTCCTTCGAAAATTGGTCGTCAATTTTACGCGGATTATAATGCTCACTCTCTAGTAAATGACCAATAGTTGATAATAATTTACGATGTCGAAGCTCAGGGCTTTCGTCAGAAACAGACTTGAATGTATTAAAAGCGAAAAATAATCCGCCCACTAATACCAAAGTGGAAAAAAATTTCCACTTGTTTTGTTGTACATATGTCATAATTGCATGCATGAAGAATTTCAAAAATAGCGCAAAATGGCTATTCTAGGTTGCAAATGCTAATAAAGAACAAGTTTTTTACCATAATTTTATAAAAAGATGCAAAAGTACTTTTAAAGATTGCCGAATTGATGTATTTTTGCGACCCTAAATGGAGGGCGTAGCTCAGTAGGTTAGAGCGACAGTTTGTGGCACTGTAGGTCGTGGGTTCGAGACCCATCGTTCTCCCCAAAAAAACCTATCCCAATTGGGGTGGGTTTTTTCGTAAAACAGATTACATGAATTTGATTTTGATTCCTTTAATGACTGCAATTTTGGGTTGGCTAGTTGCCTGGCTTTTTGTGAAACTAATTTTTAGTAACTGGAATGGCGGGTTAACAAACATGATCGAATCCATAAAGGTTGAAAATTTTATTACTGCCGAGTCTAGCCTAAATCAATTTGACTTGGTTTTGCCTTTTATTGACGCTCAATTGGAGGACTTCTTTAAAAACAAATTAGGCGAAAAAATGCCAATGATTGCAATGTTTGTTGGAGACAAAACAGTTGCGCAATTAAAAGCGGTTTTTATCGAAGAGCTAAAGGTTCTTTTCCCAAATCTCATTCAACAATTTGCAGCAAATGCTAAGCATGATTTTGCAAAGAATTTACAATTAAAATGGAAGCCAATTCTTGAACCAGCCTTATTAAAAGCAACTAGAAAATACAGAATAGGTGCATTTGCAATTGGCCTTGTTTGGGGCATCCTAATTCTTATGCTTTCCCATCTACTTTAATTGCCGTTTAAATAAACCAACTGCCATCCCTAGATAATATTGAGGATATTTGCAATCCCGATAAACTCAACAAATAAAATAGTATCAAACTTAATATGAAATATATATCAATTCTTTTTTTAGCCGCTTTATTACAAACCAACTCATACGCACAGATGCCAACAATGGCTGGAGCAGGAAGAGGTGCTGGGGGTGCAGGAGCAAGCATGAATATGGGGCATTTTTATGGGAAAATAGTAGGAAATGACAATAAAGGACTAGACGGAGTTACCATACAATTAAAGGGTTCCAAATTTGACCCTGTTACCAAAAAAAACAAAGACGTTATTTTAGGCACTATGTTAAGTGCATCCAATGGCGACTTTAGTTTTGAGAACCTTCCAGTGATGGGGAATTTCAAATTAGTGGTTTCTGGTGTTGGTTATAAAAAATTAGAGAAAACTTTAAGCTTTAACCTTAAAATGGGTGGCGGACAAAGTATGCAAGATATGATGGCCTTAGTTGACAAAGACTTGGGAAATATCAAACTGGAAGAATCTGCAGAAGACTTAAAATCGGTGACTGTTACAAGTACCGCTAAGCCACAATTTGAAATGGGCATAGATCGCAAAATATTTAATGTAGATAAAAACTTAACTAGCCAGGGTCAAACAGCTATTGAGGTGATGAAGAGTATTCCTAACTTAAACGTTGACATTGATGGCAATGTGACTTTAAGAAATGCAGCTCCTACATTATTGATAGACAACCGCCCTACTACCTTAACAATGGATCAGATCCCTGCTGACATTATTGATAGAGTTGAAATTATTACCAATCCTTCCGCTAAATATGATGCAACTGGTGGTAATGCCGGAATTTTAAACATTGTATTAAAGAAAAACAGAAAGAACGGCTACAATGGTGGCATCAGAGCTGGCTTAGATATGCGTGGTAAATTTAATGGCGGGGGTGATATGAATCTTAGAGATAGCAAATTCAACTTCTCTTTAAATGCGAATGTAAATGGACGTAAATCTATAAGCACTTCAACAAATAATCGTCAAATATTAGGCAGTTCGGTTCCAACAAATGTGGAGACCATAAACAATAGCACAGGTAATGGATCATTTAATTTTTACCGTGCTGGAGTAGATTATTTCGCTGACAATAGAAATACATTTTCATTGTATGCTAATATTATGCAAGGATCAATGGGGAGTGCAGGTACTCAAAATATTGACTCTACAATTAATACTACATCAAGATCTTATAGTTTAGACAATTCTTCTAAATTTAATTTCTTAAATAAGGGTGGTCAATTAAGCTACAAGCATTTGTTTGCAGACAAGGGCCATGAACTATCTGCAGATTTTAATTATAATGAAGCAGATAATGACAACTGGTCATTAATTAACTCTTTTATTTTAAACCAACGTAGTTTAGGCAATGGTAATAATAAAAATTACACTTTTAATATTGACTATGCACGTGAATTAAAAAACGAAGTGAAATTTGAAGCAGGTCTTAAATATAACGATCGTACAGAATACAATAAGAGGGATCAACTTAGAAATAATTTTTTAATTGATGCAATTAGCAGTCAATATCAATATGGAGAACAAGTGTTTGCAGCATATTCAAATTTGAATATGAAAAAGAATAACTGGAGTTTCCAACTTGGACTAAGAGCAGAAAGCAGAGCATATGCAGGTAATATCCTAAATAAGCACGGGTTAGACTCTTTGCCATTTAATACCAGCTACCCTATCTCTTTATTCCCAAGTGCATTTATTAATTACAAAGTGGACGATAAGCAAGATTTTCAATTGAACTATTCAAAGAGAATAAGCCCTCCAAATTTTTTCCAATTATTGCCTTTCCCAGATTATAGCGACCCTCAAAATATCTCAGTGGGTAACCCAGGTTTAAAGCCTCAGTTTACACATTCATTTGAAGTAGCTTATAATAACGCTTATAAAAAGGGATCCAACTTTTTGGCTACTGCTTATTATAAATACAGCACCGACTTAATTACGAGCTATGTTTATAGAGACATTAATAGAGCCTCAAGTACTTTAGATAGTGCTTACTTTAGTTCTTCAATCAATGCAAATACAGCAACGGTTTATGGTCTTGAATTAAGTAACAAAACTGCTATTACTAAATGGTGGGACATGAACTTAAGTTTTAACTTATTCAAATCAGCTATCACTGCAACTATTCCAGGACAAAATGTAAATAATGATTTAACTAGCTGGTTTAGTAAAATGAATAACACCTTCAAATTTCCAGGTGGATTCTCTTATCAATTTAGCGGTCAATACCAAGCAAAAACTATTTTACCGCCGGGCGGAAGTAGTTCTGGCGGCGGCGGTAGAGGCATGGGTGGCGGTGGATTTGGTGGCCCTCAGTCTACGGCTCAAGGATACAACTTCCCTTCATATGACTTTGATATGGCTATTAAGAAAGATTGGACTTTGAAAGGAGGAAGAACTGCTAGCCTTTCATTTAATGTGAACGACGTGTTTAAAACAAGGGTAAATAAAACCTATTCAGAAAGCCAATACTTTATTCAAAACGTAACTCGTGTTAGAGATCAACAAATGTTTAGAGTTAACTTCTCCTACCGCTTTGGTAAGTTTGACGTGAATTTATTAAGAAGAAAAAGTACAAAAGGTGACGAAGGTGGTGGAGGAATGGATTCAATGCCTCAATAAATTTAATTCATAAACTAGCATATATAAAAGCCAGGGTTATCTCAAGATTAACCTTGGCTTTTTCCTTGTAGCATCGGCACGAAAGAAAATTCTTCGAATGATTCTTGTTTTGCTAAACCATCTTTTTTCTTAGTAAGGCGTAACATACGCTGGGCAGACGCTGATTCATCTACTGGTATTACCATCAAGCCTTTTACTTTTAATTGCTCCCATAGCTTTTCTGGTACATTTGGAGCCGCAGCGGTAATAATAATCTTATCAAATGGTGCAAATTGAGGAAGTCCTAAAAATCCATCCCCAAAAAAGAAATGTACATTAGGAAACTGATCCTTAAAAATATATTGACTGGTCCTACTAGCTAATTCTTCCTGTCTTTCAATAGTGTAAACCTCAGCACCCATGGCAGCCAAAATAGTTGTTTGATACATGCTGCCAGTTCCAATTTCTAATACTTTATCGCCCTTTTTTACTTTCAATAATTGAGTTTGATACGCCACTGTGTAAGGTTGTGAAATAGTTTGATTTGCTGCAATAGGAAAAGCCCTATCCTCGTATGCAATTTTATCAAATGCCGAGTCTAAGAAAAAATGTCTAGGAATCATGCCAATGGCAGTTAATACGCCTTCGTCTGTGATGCCTTTTTCTTTTAATACGGCAACCAACTGATTCCTTAATCCCTTATGTAAATAAGTATCTTCTGTTTTACGCATGTATCTATTAGTTTAACTGCATATCAGCTATGATACCATTTATTTTGTTTTGTAATATTTCATATTTCTCGTCAAATTCCAATGCATTTTCCAAAGTTGTATTAACACTAAAATAGAATTTTATTTTAGGCTCTGTTCCACTTGGTCTAGCAGAAATCTTACTTCCATCCTCCGTAATAAATTGCAACACATTACTTTTTGGTAAATTTATTTTCCAAGTTTCACCAGTTATTAAATTAGTTCCCTTCTGCAATTCATAATCTAGCAAGGTAATCACTTTGGATTTATTAATTTCCGCTGGAGGAGCTTGTCTATACCCTTCCATCATTTGCGCAATTTCCTGCTGACCATTCATTCCTTTCTTTGTAATGCTAATTAAGTGCTCGTAATAAAAACCGTATTGAACATACAATTCAATCATCTTTTCAAATAAAGTTCTTCCTTTACTTTTTTCATACGCAGCCATCTCACACATTAATGCAACGGCACTTACAGCGTCCTTATCTCTAATTTGATCGCCTATCATTAATCCAAAACTTTCCTCTCCTCCAATAATATAATGCTCGTTCGCTTCTTTTTCTTTAATTAATTCAGCAATCCATTTAAATCCAGTTAATACATTATAGCATGCAACATTATTTTGCTTAGCAACTTCATTAATCATTTCGGTAGTTACAATGGTGGTAATTACCATATCATTAGGCTTTGCAATGCCTTTGGCACGGCGTGCTTCCATCATATAGGCAAATGCCAATACAGCAGTTTGATTGCCATTCATTAATACCCATTCCCCTTTATGATTCTTTACACCAACACCTACACGGTCTGCGTCAGGATCTGTACCTAATAATATATCAGCATCCAATGCCTTTGCTTTAGCCAAACCTATGCTCATGGTTTCGCTTTCTTCTGGGTTTGGATATTTTACAGTTGGGAAATTTCCGTCTGGTATAGATTGTTCTTCTACAACATGCACATTTGTAAAACCAAATTCTGCTAATACTTTTGGAACCAATGTTATACCAGTGCCATGTATAGGCGTATATACAATTTTCAAGTCGTTTTGTTCCGCAATCACTTCTGGGTAAACACTCAAAGACTTCACCATTTTAATGTAAGCCTCGTCCATGTTATTTCCTAATAATTGAATATTAGCTTCGCCCCCAACCCACTTAACATCATCAACCGATTGAATAGCCTCCACCTCCGTAATTACATTTTTATCATGTGGTGGAACCAATTGACCCCCATCGTTCCAATATGCCTTGTATCCATTGTATTCTTTTGGATTATGTGAAGCAGTGCATACAACCCCGGCTTTACATCCTAAATGTCTAATGGCAAAGCTCAATTCTGGAGTAGGTCTTAATGCTTCAAATAAATAAACTGTAAATCCATTTGCTGCAAAAACAGCAGCCGTAGTTTCGGCAAAAAATCTAGAATTATTTCTGCTATCATGCCCAACTGCAACACTTACTTTTTCTCCTGGGTAAGCTTTGGCCAAATAATTAGAAAATCCCTGCGTTGCCATCCCAATTGTATACTTATTAATTCGATTGGTACCCACCCCCATTACACCTCTTAATCCACCTGTACCAAATTCTAGGTTCTTATAAAAAGATTCTTCCAATTCACTAGGCTGATTGGCTTGTAAATCACGAATAGCTTGTTTTGTATTTTCATCATAATTACCAGCTAACCAAGTGTCCACTTTTTGTGCTATTGTCTGACTCATATCCGAACTTATTAAGACTGTTTTAGAATAGTGGCAAATTAAATAATTCCGCTTAAAATATGCCCTAAAACCAGCAATAGTTTTGATGTGCATTATTTGAGGGGATTTTAAAGCCAATAAAGCCCGAAATGGGTTAAATTTGTTACAATCCATTATGAATTTATAAACACATATTATGGCATTGATTGCGCAGCTTATTTTTAGCCTTCTAACTGGGATTGCCTTATTCCTCTTTGCTAAAAATTTATTAGCAATAAGAAGAAACATTCTTATTGGAAGAGACTTTGAATTAACAGACCAGCCAGGAAAAAGATGGAAAAACGTTTTATTACTTGCATTCGGCCAAAAGAAAATGTTTAGAAATCCATTAGTTGCAATTTTGCATTTATTTGTTTACGTTGGATTTATCATAATTAATATTGAATTATTAGAAATAATAGTTGATGGTATTACAGGAAGTCATCGCGCTTTTGCACCCTATCTTGGTCCTTTTTATGATTTTATAATTAATTGTTTTGAAGTTTTAGCCACATTGGTTTTGATTGCCTGCGTTATATTTTTCTCTCGCAGAAATATTATTAGATTAAAAAGGTTTATAAGCAAGGATTTAAATGGATGGCCACGTTCAGATGCAAATACAATTTTAATTATAGAAGTTGTTTTAATGAGTTTGTTTTTAATAATGAATGCAGCAGACCCTGCTAGTAATTTTTTAATTTCTTCGCATTTGAAAGGATTGCTGCAGGGATTTTCTGAAGCTCAATTAAGCATGTTAGAGCATAGTGCTTGGTGGATTCATATCTTAGGTATTTATGCATTCATGAACTACCTACCTTATTCAAAACACCTACACATTATTTTAGCATTCCCAAATGCATATTATGCTTCTCTGTTACCTAAAGGCGAAATGCACAATATGGTGTCTATTCAAAACGAGGTTTTATATGCAATGCAGCCTGAATTAGCCCCTACAGATGCAGCAGCTCCTGAAAAATTTGGCGCTAAGGACGTAATGGATTTGAGTTGGAAAAATTTAATGGATGCCTATAGCTGCACTGAGTGTGGCAGATGTAGTACAGCATGCCCAGCCAATAGCACTGGAAAATTATTAAGCCCACGTAAAATAATGATGTCTACAAGAGACAGACTAGAAGCGGTTGGAAAAAATATTGACAAGAACAAGCAATTTGTAGAAGACGGTAAGTCACTCTTACATGATTACATTAGTGTAGAAGAATTAAGGGCTTGCACCACATGTAATGCTTGTGTAGAAGAATGCCCCGTAAGCATTTCGCCTTTGGATATTATATTGGAGTTAAGAAGATCATTGATAATGGAAGAAAGTAATGCGCCAGCCGAATGGAATGGCATGTTTAGTAATATTGAAAATAATTTTGCTCCATGGAAGTTCTCTCCTGATGACAGAGATGCTTGGACGGCTCAATAATTTTAAAAGAGAGGTTAAAAAAAGGAAGTTTAAAATAAGATTGTATGAAAGTATCAACTATGGCGGAATTCATGGCAAGAGGCGAACAACCTGAGGTTTTATTTTGGGTAGGTTGCGCTGGCAGCTTTGACCAAAGAGCTCAAAAAATTACGCAAGCATTTGCAACCATACTTGATAAGGCAGGAGTCCGTTATGCTATATTAGGCAAGGAAGAAGCTTGCACAGGTGACCCTGCACGCAGAGCAGGTAATGAATTTATGTTTCAGATGATGGCTTATCAAAATATTCAAATTTTGAATGGCTATGAAATTAAAAAGATTGTAACTACCTGTCCACATTGCTTTAATACTTTAAAAAACGAATACCCAGCTTTGGGAGGTGTTTATGATGTGATACACCATACCACATTTTTGCAAGAACTTATTGAACAAGGAAAAATAAAATTCACGGATAGTAATGAATGGAAGGGAAAATCTATTACATACCATGATAGTTGTTATTTAGGAAGAGCTAACGAAATTTACGAAGCACCCAGAAAAGTTTTAGAAAGCTTGGATATGGAACTACGTGAAATGAAACGTTGCAAATCCAAGGGACTTTGTTGCGGTGCTGGAGGAGCGCAAATGTTTAAAGAAGAAGAAAAAGGTGACAAAAGAATCAATACTGAACGTGCAGACGAAGCAATTGAAACAAAAGCCGATTATGTTGCAAGTGCCTGCCCTTTTTGCAACACAATGATGACTGATGGAATCAAAAACAGAGATACCGAAGTGCAAACCGAAGTATTAGATATTGCAGAAATTATTGCAAAGGCAATTCAATAAAGTTCATCCCTAAACTGTATTTAAAAAATTATAAAATTGTACAAATGACTGTTGACTTAGCAACCATATTACCTGCCAATTTTCATCCTCAATCCAAATTGTGGATTTATCAGGCAAACCGCACATTTACAATGGGCGAATTATTCCAGATTGAAGAAATGTTGGAACAATTTATAGAAAGCTGGAAGAGCCATGGTGCTGATGTAAAAGGATTTGGAACTGCGCTTTATGGACAATTTATTATTTTAATGGCTGACGAATCATTTACCACAGTTGGAGGTTGCAGCACCGATAGTTCGGTACATGTAATTAAAGCAATTGAAAAAATGACAGGTGTTCAAATGTTTAATAGAGAATTACTTGCATTTTGGGTAAAGGATAAAGTGCAAACCATCCCCATGGCACAAGTAGCTTATGCATTAGAAAATGGCATTTTACAAAAGGACACTTTATACTTTAATAACCTAGTTGCCAATAAGGCCGAAATGGAAACTAAGTGGATGCAACCCATTAGCGAAAGCTGGTTAGGGAAAAAGTATATCAAATAATTGACTCATTAATAACTCCATTCAAATACATTAAAAACTTTATGAAAACTGTTTACGCAATTCCAAATTGTAATACTGTTAAGAAAGCATTAGACTGGTTAAAAGACAATAAAGTTGTTTATGAATTCCACGATTATAAGAAAAAAGGAATAACAGCTACACAGCTAACTGCATGGAGTAAGCAAATTGGATGGGAAGCCTTGATAAATAAGAAAGGGGCTACTTGGAGACAATTACCAAAAGAAGTTCAAGAAACGATTACCACACAGAAAGCAGCTATTGCATTAATGACGGAGAAAACTTCAATTATATGCCGACCACTCATTGAAGAAGATGGGAAAATACTAGCACTCGGATTTGACGAGACCGAATACAAAAAAGCCCTAAAATAATTTAGGGCTTTTTTAATATCAACTTTAGCGATGAAATCGCAAATCAACTATTTAATATTCGTAGCAAGTACTTTTTCTAAATCCTCACCTCTTAAATCTCTTCCAATTACTACGCCCTTTGGATCAATTAAAAAGTTAGCAGGAATACTTTGAATGCCAAACTTAACAGCAACCTCATTGTTCCAATATTTTAAATCACTTACATGTGTCCATGTTAAGCCGTCTTGTTTAATTGCCTCTAACCACTTGTTCTTATCCTGATCCAATGAGACACCTAATACAGTAAATCCTTTTGCTTTGTATGCATTGTATGCCTTAACCACATTTGGATTTTCTGCTCTACATGGTCCACACCAACTAGCCCAAAAATCAATTAATACATATTTACCTCTTAATGAGCTTAAGCTTACAGATTTGCCATTAACATCGTTCTGTTTGAATTCTGGAAGTACAGTTCCTACTTTGCCAATTCCTGCAGACTGTAATGATTTTTCGATTAAATCAGCGAAGGGCCCTTTTTTTGCGGGACCTTCAAGTATTGCATATAGGTCAGCAATATGATCCTTAATATAAGGAACAAAATTTGTTGTCTGAATCAAGAACAATGTTGAAACTGGAGACTTGCTATTTGATTTTAACAAATCTGTAATTGAACTTGTAATGTCCGCTTCTGATTTTTCAATTTGCTTATCAAGTGAATCTTTCGATTTTGCTCCTGCAGGGGAACCAGCTAAGGACTTTGCTCCAAATAATGCTTGGATTTTAGGAGTCAAAGTTTTCATATAAGTAATGTACAATTCCTGCGTAGCAGAACCTTTATATTCTATTGCATCAGATTTTGCAAGATCACCCGTAATTGATAATTGATCGTTACCAACAAATACTGGAATTTTAGCAGCAGCTCCAAAACCTAAAACATATATACTTGGTGTTTCAATTGTTGCACTCAATGTAAATTTACCACCTACAGACTTTACAGAATCAACAACCTTATTTGCCATGCCATCTATTAAGGATACAGTAGCGCCTTCTGGTACACTTTTTAAGTCTCCATTAATTTGTAGTTTTTGCGCATGCAATTGTGTGATTGCTAAGAATGATAACAGCCCAATTGTGAATTTTTTCATATGTTTATTTTTATCAAAAGCGGCTTGTCGCTTAATTTTAGTATTTCAAATATAAGTATAAATAGTTTATGCCGGTTTATGCCTTGCTTCCAATACCTTAACTACATCTTTTAAAGTATACCCCTTCGCCTGCAAAAGAATTAGATAGTGGAATAACAAATCTGCCGACTCATCCAAAAACAATGTTTCATTGTTATCCTTTGCTTCAATAACTACTTCCACTGCTTCCTCCCCTACTTTTTGTGCAATTTTGTTTATTCCCTTATCAAATAAACTTGCCACATAAGAACTATCGGGGGCAGCTGTTTTTCTTTGAGCAATGACCGATTCCAATGTATTTAAGAAATCTGTATTAGAAGTTGAGTTTTCTGTTCCCCAACATGTATCCGTTCCATTATGACAAACTGGGCCAACTGGAATGGCTTGGATTAATAAAGTATCATTATCGCAGTCCACTGACATGCTTACATAATTTAAGAAATTGCCACTCTCTTCCCCTTTAGTCCAAAGTCGGGATTTAGACCTGCTAAAAAAAGTCACTTTCTTTTGAGACAAGGTTGCGTCAATAGCTTCCTGATTCATAAAGCCCATCATTAACACTGCCTTTGTATTTGCATCTTGTATAATGGCAGGAACTAATCCGTCGTTATATTTTGAGAAATTGATATTCATAATTGAAATTAATTAAGTTTGATTGATACTATGTTTGAATGCTGTTAAATTTATAATCTTATTGCTATGCCTTTATTATGTAAATATTGTTTTAAGTCTGGTATTGCAACTTCTTTATAATGGAAGATGCTTGCAGCTAATGCAGCGTCCGCCTTCCCTTTGGTAAATACATCGTAAAAGTGTTGTTCGTTGCCACCGCCACCCGAAGCAATAATAGGCACTGACAAAGTCTCTGCTAATTGTGCAGTAATATCTAAAGCAAATCCTTGCTTAGTGCCATCATGGTTCATTGAAGTCAATAATATCTCACCCACCCCTAAGTCTACCGCTTCTTTTGCCCAATCCGTTACAAGCTTATCTGTTTTCTTTCTTCCTCCATTTAAATACACATACCAATTATTATCTTCTTCACATTTTGCATCAATGGCCAATACCACACATTGACTACCAAAGTTTTTTGCAAATCTGTTAATTATTGTTGGATCTAAAAAAGCAGCTGTGTTTACCGAAATTTTATCGGCGCCATTTTGAAGTAAAATGCTAACATCTTCTTCTGTTTTAATGCCACCTCCCACTGTAAATGGAATATTAATTCGGTGTGCAATTTTATTCACCAACTCACTTAATGTTTTTCTCTTTTCAACAGTTGCTGTGATATCTAAAAAAACCAATTCATCTGCTCCCTGTTCTGCATACAAAGCACCTAATTCAATAGGGTCGCCTGCATCTCTAATCTGCTCAAAGTTGATCCCCTTTACGGTACGACCATCTTTGATATCTAAACAAGGAATTATTCTTTTGGTTAACATAGTATTTTGTTTAGCGCACTTAAATTTTAAAATGCAGATAACTCCTCCAGGGTGATTCTGTTTTCATAAATAGCTTTACCAACAATGGCAGCGGAACAACCAATTGCACGCAAGTCTATTAAATCCTGCATATTACTTACCCCTCCACTCGCAATTAATTGCAAATCTGGAAATTTCTCAATTATCTTTTTATACAAATCAATTGAAGGTCCTTGCAATTTACCATCCTTCTGAATATCGGTACAAAACATTTGCTTTACGCCTTTGTTCATGTATGATTGCATAAAAATATAAACGTCTATATCTGTTTTTTCTAACCAACCTCCAATTGCAATTTTCTCCTCAAAAACATCGGCACCTAACATAAAGACTGCTGCCCCAAATCTTTCAATCCACTCTTCAAAAATATTTCTGCTTTTCACAGCCAAGCTTCCAATGGTTGCATAAGTAGCGCCTGTATCTAAAACTGTTTTTAATGTGGATTCCTTTTTTATGCCTCCGCCGAAATCAATTTTCAAACTTGTATTATTAGCAATCTTTTCTAACACTTTCCAGTTCACCACTTCACCAGCTTTTGCACCATCTAAATCTACCAAATGTAAACGCATCAAACCAATGCCCTCAAATGCCTTGGCTACTTCCAATGGATCCTCGTTATAAATTTTCTTTTGCGCATAATCGCCCTCCGTTAATCGAACGCACTTGCCATCTATTAAATCTATCGCTGGAATTATTTGCATGTATGAAAAATATTATAAAATGATTAGATGAATTATAAGTTTAGGAAATTTTGGATAATCTGTTCTCCCACTTTTGCAGATTTTTCAGGATGAAACTGTACACCATAAAAATTGCCCTTATGCAATGCACTACTATAGGGCTGTACATAATTTGTAGTTGCAATAGTATGATTTCCTAATGCCGCATAATAACCATGTACAAAATAAGTATAGCTCTCCTCATTCACCCCCTTGAATAGATCAGATTTTAAACCACTTATCGTATTCCAACCAATTTGAGGCACTTTTATAGTTGCTTCTGTTGGGTTAAACGCTTTTACTTGTTCCTCAAAAATGCCCAAACAAGTCGTGTCATTCTCCTCCGAATAAGCACACATTAATTGCATACCTAAACAGATACCAAAAACAGGTTGCTTCAAATTTTTAATTACCTGATCTAATCCTCGCTCTTTTAAATAATGCATGGCTGTACTCGCTTCACCTACCCCCGGAAATATAACTTTATCAGCAGCTTGAATAGCTTCCACATTATCCGTTACAATCGCACTCACACCCAATCTTTCTAATGCATATAGCACCGATTGAATATTGCCTGCATTGTATTGTATAATTACTGTGTTCATTTTTTCTTCTTAGTTAAAGTCAGCCGATATTAATTTAAAACCGCTTTTAAAAATTGCGAAGTTGTCTCTTCAATAGATCCTCCTTTTGACAAGGCATTAATATAAGCCGAACCTATAATTGCGCCATTAGAATAAGCAGCTACGGCATCGAATGTTTCTTTATCCTTAATACCAAAACCAACCAAGACAGGATTTTTTAATTTCATTGCTTGAAGTTTTTGTAAGTAAACTGCTACTTTAGAAAAGTCTTTGTCCTTCCCAGTTGTTGCAGAAGAACTCACGGCATACAAAAACCCTGTACTTAAACTATCCAATTTCCTTAATCTTTCCTCTGGTGTTTCAGGCGTTACTAAAAACACAAAATCCAATTCATTTATTTGAATTGTCTTTCCATATAAATGCTCAAACTCAAACAAAGGCAAATCAGGAAGAATCAATCCATCTACTCCCACTTCTTTTGCTTTTTTACAAAATGCTTCAAATCCATATTGCAAAATTGGATTCATATAGCCCATTAATACCACTGGAATATGGATGCTATTACGCATGTTTGCTAATTGCTCAAACAAAGTATCAATGGTCATCCCATTTGCCAAAGCAACATTCCCACTTGACTGAATTACTTCTCCATCGGCTAATGGATCGCTATAAGGCATGCCTAATTCAATAATATTAGCACCGTTGGATTGTAAACTTTCCATAACTTCCAAAGTGCTATTTAAATTAGGGAACCCTGCCGTACAATACACGTTTAATACACGTGTTGATTGTTTTTTAAATAATTCTGATAACCTTGACATATATAATTCTTTAAATGATCCTTTATTGTTTTAAAGTTTAATGCTAAACTTTATTATTCTTATTTTTTCAATTCCATTGCTTGCATATAGGTAGCCAAATCTTTATCACCTCTTCCACTTAAACAAACCACCACTACATCGGTTGGCTTAAAATTCATTTTAGGAAGAATTGCAAAAGCATGCGCCGTTTCAAGTGCTGGTATTATGCCTTCTATTTCAGATAAATGAAATGCCCATTTTAACGCTTCTTCATCCGTAGCGCTCGTAAATGTTCCACGCTTACTTTCATATAAGAATGCATGTAATGGCCCAATACCTGGATAATCTAAACCAGCGCTAATACTATGCGGCTCCACTACTTGTCCATCCGGAGTTTGCATTAAGATACTTTTACTGCCATGTAAAATACCAGGCTTACCTAATTGTGTTGTGGCAGCACTCAAACCTGAATGCACACCATGACCTGCAGCTTCAACAGCTACAAGTTCTACAGATTCCTCGTTTAAAAAATGGTAGAATGCTCCAGCAGCATTAGATCCTCCACCCACACAAGCAACTACATGCGTTGGTAATTCAGATCCTGTTTTCTCTTTTAATTGCTTGCGCATTTCATCACTAATTACACTTTGAAAACGAGCTACCATATCCGGATAAGGATGAGGCCCTACTACGCTACCAATAATATAATGTGTTTCGTTAGGCTCATTAATCCAAGCGCGTATCGCTTCATTTGTTGCATCTTTTAAAGTTTTACTACCACTTGTGGCAGGAACAACTGTAGCTCCTAACATTTTCATTCTAGCCACATTGGGTGCTTGACGCTCTATGTCTTTTTCACCCATGTAAACCACACACTCCATTCCTTTTAAAGCACATACTGTTGCAGTCGCTACTCCATGCTGGCCTGCACCTGTTTCAGCAATAATTTTTTTCTTACCTAAACGTTGCGCCAATAATATTTGACCAATGGTATTATTAATTTTGTGTGCACCTGTATGACACAAGTCTTCACGCTTTAAATAGATATTCGTTCCAATTTCCTTAGACAGTCTTTCTGCATAAAATAATGGAGTTGGTCTTCCAACATAGTCTTTTAACAATGCATGGAACTCTTTTTGAAATTCAGGATCCTGCATAATTTGCAAGTACTGTGTTTTTAGCGTCTCTACATTACTGTATAACATTTCAGGAATATACGCGCCTCCAAAATCACCATAGTACCCTTCGGCACTTGGATCCTGATAATTAATTGATTTGTTAAATGAATGCATTTATAAAGGTTTTTATTTTTTCTAAATTTTTTACACCTGGTTCAATTTCGAATTGACTATTAATGTCTAAAGCAGCTAATGTTTTACCAGCTCTTGTTTGTTTCATAACTTCTATTCCTCCAATATCATTTGGACCAATGCCCCCGCTTAAAAAATAAGGCTTGTTAATTGCATTCCCTTTTAATAATTCCCAATTAAAATGAGCACCTGTTCCTCCATACATTTTACTATCCGTATCAAATAAATAATAATCAGCGAGATCCTGGAATGAATCCACCAATGGCATTTTATCACCCACCCTAAACACTTTAACAATTTTTACCTTCCCGGCTAAAATAGTTTTTAGTGTCTCACAATAAGCTTCGTCTTCATCCCCATGCAATTGAACCATATCTAACCCAGCTGTTTCTACTATTGATACTAAGGACGATATTGTTTCATTAACAAACACCCCCACTTTTTTTGCATTAGCTGGCGCAAACTTTTTTAATTGATCTAATGTTAATGGCGAAAGTACATATCGCTTAGATGGAGCATAAAAGATAAACCCAATATAATCCACACCCATTGCTTCCAAAGCAATTGCTTGATTCATATCGGTTATACCACATACTTTAAATTGCATTGATCCCATTTTACTTACTCCTATTTATTATTACTTTAAATACTTTAACAAAAATCAACTAAACTAGTTTACTAAACTCCTCAAATGCTTTGGCTGGATTTTCTTGTTTCATAAAATACTCGCCCATTAAAAATCCATGAA
Source organism: uncultured Bacteroidota bacterium (assembly GCA_903819975.1). Taxonomy (GTDB): domain Bacteria; phylum Bacteroidota; class Bacteroidia; order Chitinophagales; family Chitinophagaceae; genus Sediminibacterium. The sequence continues at coordinate 82,334 of CAIJFI010000010.1, forward strand.
AGCCCTCTTTTTTCAATAATCTAAAAGTTTCTATGTCATAAATACCACTCTCTGCAATACTTAGCTTTCCCTTTGGAAGCAAGTCTTTTAGTTTTAAAGAATGTTCAATATTCACTTCAAAAGATTTTAAACTTCTATTGTTGATGCCCACAAAATCAACTTCGTCACATACATATTCCAACTCAGTTTCGTCATGTAGTTCCAGCAATACTTCCATCCCTAATTCTTTTGCTGTGCCAGCCAATAACTCGGTTTCAGCAGGGGTTAAACAGGAGGCAATTAATAAGATTACCGATGCACCGTATGCCTTAGCTTCTATAATTTGAAATTCGTCAATAATAAATTCTTTTCGTAAAACAGGTATTGGGTTTTGTACAGCAATACTCAAATCGGCCAAACTACCTCCAAAATAAGGGCCATCTGTTAATACGGAAACACCTGCTGCACCAAACTGCGTATAGGACTTTATCACCTCGTCAACATTTGCTGTTGCATTGATTATTCCCTTGGAAGGCGACTGTCTTTTAAACTCCGCAATAATACCAGTCTTAGTTGTATCTAACAAATTATGCTTTAATGAATATGCCTTTTGTTCAAACAAAGGCATTGCTTCTAATTGAGCAATACTAATTTGCTTTTTACGCTCAGCTACTTCACCAAACTTACTCGCTACAATCTTTGCTAATATATTTGTACTCATTACTGTAGACTGATTAATTTTTGTAAACAATTATAAGCAGCGCCAGATTCTAAACTTGTTACGGCAGCTTGATATGCTTGCTCGTAATTTTCGTATCCGCCTGTTAAATTTAAAGCCATTGCTGCATTGGCCAAAACCACTGCATTTTGCGACCAAGTGCCTTTCCCTTGAATAATATTTTTAAAAATAGTTGCTGCTTCTTCTACCGTTGCTCCTCCACTTAAATCTTGTGCCATCACTCTTTTCTTACCTAATTGATAAGGTGTCATAGTAAACTCACCTTTATTGGTAACAATTTTAGTATCTGTTGTTAATGAAATTTCATCATATCCATCTAAACTATTAATTAACGTAAATTCCTTTCCAAGACTTTGCAATACATAATTATAAATTCTTGCCATCTCTAAATTATACACTCCAATCAACTGATATTTTGGTTGCGCTGGGTTTACAATAGGGCCCAACATATTAAAGAAGGTACGCACTCCAATATTACGACGAATTGGACCAACTGTTTTTAAAGCAGGGTGAAACAAAGGCGCGTGTAAAAAACAAATACCCGCTTCTTTAACTTCTTTAGAAAGTTGAGCCTGGTCGTTTTTAAATGTATATCCTAATTGTTCCATCACATTGGATGACCCACTCACACTTGAAGCACCATAATTACCATGCTTTACTACTGGCTGACCAGCGCCTGCTACTATAAAACAAGCTAATGTAGAAATATTAAATGTGTCTTTTCCATCGCCTCCAGTACCAACAATATCAATTGCGTTGTCTACTCCTAAATCCACTTTCACAGCAAGGGACAATAATGCATCTCTAAAACCCATCAGCTCTTCAATGGTAATACTGCGCATCAAATACACAGTCACAAAGGAAGTTACTTCGTGCTCATTGTAAGCACCTTGCGATATTTGTACCAATACCTCTTTGGCTTGCTCCCTTGTCAAGGTTTTGTGTTCAAATAAATATTGTAATAATTTTTTCATCTTTCTTTTTATTGCTCGTAACGCTTTTGCTGAATAATTTTAATCTGTTCCAAACTTTATTGCTTTAACCAGTTACTGATAATCTTAGCACCATCCGGCGTTAAAACACTCTCAGGATGATACTGCACCCCTTTTACATCATATGTCTTATGTTCTAATGACATGATATACCCATCGTCGTCTTTTGAAGTAATGATTAAGTCCGAAGGCAAATCCTTTTCATTCACAACCCAGCTATGATAACGACCAACACTGAATGTATTTGGCAATCCTTCAAATAAAGTAGACGGATTTGTCAAATGCACAGGCGTTGCTATTCCATGATATACTTTACTCAAATTACTTAAGCTCCCTCCAAATGATTCTCCAATTGCTTGTTGACCCAAGCATACACCAAAAATAGATTTTGTAGCAGCATACTCTTTAATTAATGGCAACAATAATCCCGACTCAGATGGAATACCAGGACCTGGTGACAATAAAATTTTATCATAGGCTTTTACATCCTCTAATGGAATTTCATCATTACGAAACACTTCCACCTTTGCATCCGTTGCTATCTCTCTAATTAACTGCACTAAGTTGTATGTGAAAGAATCGTAATTATCAAAAACTAATATTTTCATGTCTTTTTATTATTTATTGGTGAATGTTTTCCGCCAATACCATTGCCGTCTTCAGCGCATTTAATTTATTGTTTACTTCCTGCAATTCATTTTCGGGAATGCTTGCAGCAACCACACCAGCACCTGCTTGATACGTAAGTGTGTTTTGCTGACTCAAGAATGTACGAATCATAATGGCTTGGTTACAAGTACCATTAAATCCAACAAAGCCAATACAACCACCGTAATAAGAGCGCTTTGTAGGCTCTATGCCGTCAATGATTTGCATTGCTTTAAACTTAGGCGCTCCACTTAAAGTACCAGCAGGAAATGTTTTTGCAATTAAATGAAACGGATTAGCCCCTGCTGCCACTTTACCTTCCACCTCACTCACTAAATGAATTACATGACTATAATAATGTACTTGTCTATATTGCTTCACACGTACCTCGGTACAAACCCTACTTAAATCATTGCGTGCTAAATCCACCAACATCACATGCTCTGCATTTTCTTTTGGATCGTCTAATAATTTTTGTGTCATACTTGCATCTAACACCGCATCACCTGATCTTTTAAAAGTTCCAGCAATTGGATGTACAACTGCCTTGCCATTGTTTATAATTATTTGCGCTTCGGGTGATGATCCCATTAATTTATAATCACCATAATCAAAGAAAAATAAATAAGGCGATGGGTTGATATTTCTTAATGTACGATACACGTTAAATTCATCTCCTTGAAAAGATTGTTGAAAACGCCTACTTAAAACAATTTGAAACACATCACCTCGCATACAATGTTGGATTCCTTTTTTAACCGCTTCGCGATATTGCTCGTCTGTTAAATTTGAAGTCTCACTACCTACCAAGCTAAATGGATATTGAGGCACGTCCTTACTTTTAATAAAGGAAACCAATGCATCATATTCTGAAGCAATACCCTCTAACTTATTCTCACAAATAAATATCTCATCTTTAAAGTGATTAAATGCAATCACATATTGATACAATCTATATCGCATCAATGGAACCACTGGCGCACCTTCTTTAAATTGAATGGTATCAAAAAAAGGAATCGCATCATATGCTGTGTAACCATATAAGCCCTGTGCAAATGCTGCTTCTTTTACTTCCTGCCCCTTCATTTCATATTGTTGCATGTAAGCCCAAATTCGATCTGGGGCAGCATGTACATTTTGTATCGTTTCTTTTTCAGGATCTTGATTAGGATATTTATATTCAATTTCGTTTAAAGAAGAAATTTCAATACCTCCAATTGCATTCACACCAATAAATGAATAACTATTTTCAGAAGCATGCGAATCCGTACTTTCTAATAAAATAGTATCTCTAAATCTGTCTCTTAATCTTAAATAAATACCAACGGGCGTGAATGTGTCTGCCAACATTCTAGTAACCGTGGTTGTAATTTGCTTTTTTTGCATAATCCTATCTTAATTCGTTTTCAGTTCTTGTTTATTCTAGTTTATTCTTGTTTATTCAATTCATTAAAAAAATAAACCCCGACATTGGATGTCGGGGTTTATGTATATTTTGACAATAATAGCTATGTCACTACAATACCCCAACGGAGTTTGTATGCCACCACCAAATATTGTTTGAATTAATCATTTTATCTTTTTACTTATCAGATACAAATTTAACGCATTGGCCAATCCTCGCCAAAAAAAATGTCCTAAATAACAAAACCCCACCCTAGTATGGCTATCACCCGTTAGTATCCTATAATACCCCCTTGGTACTTGGTAATGCGTCACTATCCGGATTGCGTCTAACTGCCATTTTAATAGATTTGGCAAAGGCCTTGAAGATGGCTTCTATTTTATGGTGCTCATTCTCCCCTTTGCAACTAATATTCAAATTGGCTTTAGCCGCATCACTAAATGACTTAAAAAAGTGAAAGAACATTTCGGTCGGCATTTCACCAATTTTTTCACGCTTAAATTCAGCATCCCATACAATCCAATTTCTGCCTCCAAAATCGATTAAAACTTTTGCTTCGGCTTCATCCATTGGCAATGCATACCCATAACGCTCCATACCTCTCTTATCCATTAAGCCTAAAGCAAATGCTTCACCCAAAGCAATTCCTACGTCTTCAATGGTGTGGTGTTCATCAATATGCAAGTCACCATCACATTTAATATTTAAATCCAAAGCGCCGTGACGTGCAATTTGCTCCAACATGTGATCAAAGAATCCTAATCCAGTTTCAATCTTCGCATCACCTTTACCATCTAAATTTAATTCAACACTAATTTTAGTTTCTTTTGTATTTCGAACATGCGCAACTTTTCTTAATCCTAATTTTAAGAAACTATAAATTTCAGACCAATTGTTTGCTTCTAATGCAATAAAAGGTCTTAGTTCCAATGCTTGTTCTGAAGTCAAATCATGCAAAGGCGACTTTAAATAAATAGCCTTGCACCCAATATTTTTTGCCAATGCAATATCACTCCATCTATCTCCAATCACAAATGAATTAGCAATGTCAAATTGATCATTGTTTAACAAATGTGTTAGCATGCCAGTGCCTGGCTTACGTGTTGGTTTATTATCTGCGGCAAAAGTATCGTCAATAAATATTTCATCAAATGAAAATCCTTCTCCAGCCAATGTACGTAACATTAATTGTTGATAAGGTTCAAAGCTTTCCTTAGGATAGCTAGCTGTACCAAGGCCATCCTGATTTGTAACCATTACTTTATGGAATCCGAAATCAGCAGCAATCTTACCTAAATAAGAAATAGCACCAGGGATAAAACTAGTTTTTTCAATGGCATCAATTTGAAAATCGGACTTTGGTTCTTCCAAAATAACGCCGTCTCGGTCTATAAATAGTATAGGTTTCATAATGCAGATATTAAATTTAATCAGTTTTACTATTTCTTGTGCAATGCCGCTTTTACTTGTGCTACAGTTATTTTAGAAGCTTTATTTCCCCAACTATTTCTTACATAACTTAGGACATTTGCAATATCCTCATCTTTAAAATCAGGATTAGGCGTCATTACATTATTGTAATAGTATCCATCCAATGCAATCTTCTCGTTATATCCTCCTTTCACAATACGCACTAAACGTGCAATATTATTACCAACTAAATTTGTTGAGCCATCTAATGGTGCATTCATATTAGGCACCCCACCACCATCAGCTTGATGACAAACCAAACACCTGGTTTCATATATTTTTTTCCCCTTTACTAAATCCTGTGCGTTAGAAGAAAAAGAAATCCCTAACACAATAATTACACATGCGATTCTATTCATCAATCTCATATTATTTCGAATAACTAATTTTAAAAATAGATCCTTTACTATCATCACTCACATATAAAGAACCATCAGGCCCTTGCGCCAAACCACATGGTCTTGCTTTTGCTTTACGTGGATTCATTACTTTTTCATCACCTGTTAAACCTGAAAAACCATTTGCGAATATTTCCCACTCCCCACTTGGCTTGCCATTTTTAAATGGAACGAATGCAACAAAATAACCTTCTTGTGGCAATGGAGCTCTGTTCCATGAACCATGAAAAGCAATGAATGCGCCATTCTTATACTTTTCTGGAAATTGATTTCCAGTGTAGAATAACAATGCATTAGGAGCCATGTGTGCAGGGAAAAATACGGTTGGATTAATTGCATTTTCACCACCTTCTTTTTTACCATCTCCGCCATATTCTGGTGAAGTAATTTTTTTCTTTTGATAGGGATCAAAATAAACATAAGGCCAACCTGCATTATCCCCTTCATGCAATTCATACATTGTTTCTGCTGGCAATTCAGCACTTTGAGCATCACTATAAAATTCAGGATAAAAACTATTTAACTGATCACGTCCATGTTGCATTACAAACAAGGAATTCGTTTGCTTATTCCAATCCAATCCTACCACATTACGAAGTCCAGTTGCATATCGCTTACCATCTCCATATACCTGATTTTCTTTGCTGCCATCAAACTTCCAAATACCACCTGCAGAATCTAAAATCGGACATGGCATCATCCCTTTTGAACCTTTTATTCTGTCCTTTTCTTGGCATGCATTTGAATAAGCGCCAATGTTTACATAAATATTATTTTGTCCGTCTAAAGTAATCGACTTAGATGCATGTTGATTTTTTGCGATCAATCCCTTTACAATTGTTTTAGGGCTTAATGGATTCACCACTTCATCTCTATCATTTAATTGGTATAAATACACATCATTGTCGGATGTTGCATATAAATTATTACCCTTCACATAAATTCCAGTACCACCATATTTACCCCAGCCAGTAATCTTATCTGCAAGACCATCCTTATTGGCATCCTCTAATCGTATAATGCTATTACCCGCTTTATTTGGATACATAAGTTTAGCAAACACTACCCCATTTGGTGTAATTGTAATATGCCTTGCACTACCAATTGAGTCTGCAAATAAAGTAGCCTTAAAGCCCTCAGGCAATTTTAGACCTGCATTAGTTTGAGCATTTGCTCCTAATGAAATCATCATCACAGATGACAAAAAAATGTTTTTTAAATTTTTCATTACCTTTTTATGTGGTTTGTTTTTATAATATTACTATTCAGCAAAAGTTTTTTCAATCCATTCGGCCATTGCATCTATTAACTCGGTATTCTCTTGTTCATTTCCAACTGTTATTCTTACACTGTCTTCACAATTTGGTAAGCTAGAGCGGTCTCTTAAAATAATACCTTTGGTACATAAATACTTATACAGTTCTGTTGCATGTGGTATTTTAACCAATAAGAAATTCGTGTCAGACGGATATACTTTTTGAACATGTGGCATTGATGCAATTACTTCGGCTAAAGCAATTCTCATTTCCACCAAATGTTGTATCATATCATTTACCTGACCTACTTCCTCTAAAGCTTTTAATACTAACTCCTGTGCTACCAAACTAATATTATAAGGCGCCTTCACCTTATTTAAATACCCTATTACTGGCTCATTCGCAAAACACATTCCAACCCTTAATCCTGCCAATCCCCAAGCCTTACTTAAAGTTTGTAGAACCACTAAGTTTGGATAATCTTCTAATGATTGAACAAAAGACTTTTGTTTTGAGAAATTTATATAAGCCTCATCTACAACAACCAAACCATTAAAATGGTTTAAAACGGTTTCAATATCAATTCTATCTAATGAATTTCCAGTTGGATTATTAGGAGAGCAGATCCATATGATTTTTGTATGGTCATCCACCAATTGCTCGATATGCGCCACATTTAATTGAAAATCTGGCAATAAAGGTGCCGACTTAATACCAATATTATTGATATTAGCACTTACTTCATACATTGGATAAGTTGGAGGACAAATTATGATATTGTCTTTACCTGGCTCACAAAATGCACGAAACAATAAATCAATTATTTCGTCACTCCCATTTCCTAAAAATATTTGAGCGCTTGGTATTTTTTTAATGAATGCCAATTTCTCTTTTACTTCTTTTTGATACGGGTCAGGATATCGATTATACCATTTTGTTAATGGAGATCCTAAACTATTTTCATTAGCATCTAATAAAACGCGCGCTTCTCCACTAAATTCATCCTTAGCAGATGAATAGGGTTTTAATGCTTCAATGTTAGGACGTACCACTTTTTTAATATCAAATTGCATAAACTACATTTTTGATTTAATATCATTTAATCTTACAGCAACTGCATTTCCATGCGCATCCAAACTTTCCGCATTAGCCATTTCCATTACTGCTTGACCAATATTTGCAAGCCCTCTTTCCGTAAGATGCTGAAAGGTAATTTTTTTAACGAAACTATCCACACTTACACCACTATAAGCATTGGCATAGCCATTAGTAGGCAATGTATGATTGGTTCCACTAGCATAATCACCCACCGATTCGGGGGAATAATTGCCAATAAAAACAGACCCTGCATTAACGACTTTTTCAGCTACAATTTCGGCATTTTCTATTGACATTATTAAATGCTCTGGCGCATATTGGTTTATTAATTCCAAGGCCTCGGAAGTATTTTCTATAATGATTGCTTTTGAATTTTCTAAGGCTTTAGCAGCTAACTCCTTTCTAGATAATTGCATTAATTGAACCGCCAATTCTTCCTGAACATTGGCTACGACATTTTCATTACTTGCCACCAATAACACCTGACTGTCAACGCCATGTTCCGCCTGTGATAATAAATCGGCTGCAACAAAGGAAGGAATTGCTGAATCATCTGCCCATACACATACCTCACTAGGACCTGCAGGCATATCAATTGCGACTCCTGATTGTTGAACTAATTGCTTTGCAGCTGTTACATATTGATTACCAGGCCCAAAAATTTTATTCACTTTTGGAATAGTTTCAGTGCCAAATGCCATGGCTGCAATAGCTTGCACACCACCAATTGTATAGATATGAGTTACACCAACTAAAGTAGCTGCATAAATAATAGCAGGGTGAATTTCCCCTTTGTCATTATTAGGGGGAGTACATAATACAATGTTTTTACAGCCTGCAATTTTTGCAGGAATACCTAACATTAATACCGTTGAAAACAAAGGCGCTGTTCCACCTGGAATATAAATACCAACTGTTTCAATACCAATTGATTTTCTCCAACACCAAACCCCAGACATGGTTTCAATACGATCCATTTTCTGCAACTGCACCTGATGGAATTTTTCAATATTCCCTTTTGCTAATTGTATGGCAGCTTTTAAAGCATTAGATAAAGCTTGCTCCGCATTATTCTTGATAGTTTCATCTAAGGCAATTGTTGTTAATTGTGCATTATCAAAAAGCTTAGTGTATCTAAGCAATGCTTCGTCTCCATTTGCACGAACATCATCAATAATAGCTTGCACTTTTGGCAACAATTCACTTGCGTCAAAACTTGGTCTAGCTAATAATGAAGCCCATTCTTTTTGTTCAGGTTGATTATAAACTTGAATCATTATAAAATCATTTTTTCAATTGGAATCACTAAAATACCTTCTGCACCTGCATGCTTCAACTGCTCAATAATATTCCAAAAATCACTTTCTGCAATAACGCTATGCACACTGCTCCATCCTGGAGAAGCCAAAGGTAAAACCGTTGGACTTTTCATGCCAGGCAATAAAGCAATAATTTTTTCTAGTTGATCATTAGGGGCATTTAATAACACATATTTATTCTTCTTTGCCTTTTTAACGGACTCCATTCTGAATAATAAGCGTTCTAATATTTGCTGTGCCTCAGCAGAAAAACTTTTATGTTTTATTAATACAGCTTGAGACTTTAAAATAGTATCAGCCTCCTTTAAGCCATTCATAAATAATGTAGATCCACTACTCACTAAGTCACAAACTACATCGGCCAAGCCAATACCAGGGGCAATTTCTACACTACCGCTAATTTCATGTATCTCCGCTGTTATATTATGTTCATCCAAATATTTTTGAACTAATACAGGATAGCTTGTTGCAATTTTTTTACCTGCTAAAAATGAGGGCCCTGTGAATTCTTCATTTTTACGGACTGCAAAACTTAAACGGCATTTCCCAAATCCTAATTCATAAGCTACTTCTACTTTCTTTGCTTTCTCGTAAACAACATTTTCTCCTACAAAACCAATATCCGCTACCCCATCTTCTACATACTGTGGAATATCGTCGTCACGTAAAAAGAAAAGCTCTATCGGGAAATTAGTAGCTTCTGCTTTTAATTTATTGACACCATTCTCTATATCAATGCCACATTCTTTTAATAAACGCATCGAATCCTCGTTTAATCTTCCTGATTTCTGAATTGCTAATTTTAATCGCATACTTCTTATTGTTATAAATTAAAAGGGCTTACTGTTTAGTAAGCCCTTTGGTTAAATATAGTTACATACCTACACACCCATAGCTTACCCGTTGGATAGCAAATGATGATGGATATGGTTGTTTAATTTCATAGTTCAAATTTACGACCCTTTTATAAAATACCCAACAAAAAAGGAATATTTTGCCTAATTTGGCCTTATTACACCTATTATTCTTCAACTAACAAATGTTTCTATGCGATTAAGCTTGATTATTACCATTTTAAGCCTTCATTCCTTTGGTCTATTTGCCCAACAATCAAATAAAAAACCGCATTTAAAATTGGTATGGCAGGATGAATTTAATACAGGGAAAGGACCGGATACTACTAAATGGAAATATGATATTGGAAATGGACAAGGCGGTTGGGGGAACAATGAATTACAATATTATACAAATGAGGCATCTAATGCTAGAATTGAAAATGGTAAATTAATAATTGAAGCAAGAAAAGAAAACAAGCAAGGACAGAAATATACATCTGCAAGATTACTAACTCAAGGAAAAGCAAAATGGACATACGGTCAATTTGAAATACGCGCAAAGCTTCCAAAAGGGATGGGCACATGGCCAGCTATTTGGATGCTAGGAGACAATATTATTAAAGATGGTTGGCCATTATGCGGAGAAATTGACATTATGGAAGAAGTCTGGAAAGAACCAAATGTAATTAATTGGTCCGCTCACTCTAAGATGCTTAATTGGCCAAAAGGAACGCAAAAAACAAATAAGGCGCTTGTAGAAAATGTAACAGATACTTTTCATGTTTATAGACTTGATTGGACAAAAGCATATTTGAAATTCTATGTTGATGATAAATTATATTACACAGTAGAAAATGATGGAAGAGGGATAGACTACTACCCTTTTACTGCTCCTCAGTTTTTAATTTTAAACTTAGCCATTGGCGGCAATATGCCAGGATCTGTTGTTGACGACTCTATTTTCCCTGTCAAAATGGAAGTGGATTATGTTCGCGTATATCAATAAAATATTTTACACATTTTTTTATTCTATGAAATCAAACATTAAAATCATTGCAGTAATAGCTTGCATTTTTTGCATGCAATTAATATCAAAAGCACAAAATGCAAATTTATTAGTTGGCACATATACCCAAAAAGGAAGTCAAGGAATATATGTTTATAATTTTGACACAGCAACAGGAAAAGCAATTGAGTTAAGTCATACCGACAGTATTGTTAGCCCGGAATTTCTAACCATAACTAAAGATCATCAATTTGTTTATGCAGTAAATGAAACGAAAAATGGAATGGTGTCTGCTTTTTCATTTAAGAATAATAAACTAAAGTTACTTCAACAAAAACCAGTCAATTCGGACGATCCTTGTTTTATTAGTTTGAGTCCAGATGAGCATAATATATTTGCAGCCAATTATTCTGGAGGAAGTATCACACAATTTCACAGATTTGCAGACGGCACTATTTCCAATCCACAACAGTTTATTCAACATACAGGGAAAAGCATAAGCACGACAAGACAAGACAAAGCGCATGTGCATGGAGCTTTTTTTTCTCCTAAGGGCGACTATTTGTTAACGCCAGACTTAGGAATGGATCAGGTTTTCATCTACCCCTACAAATATGCATCTGGGCTACCTTTAGATATCAAAAATGCAAAATCAATAATTTCTAATCCTGGATCGGGTCCCCGCCATATTGCGTTTTCAAAAAATGGTCGTGTATTATATGTATCCGAGGAACTGACAGGAAGTATTAGTGTATATCAATTTGAAAAAGGACAAGCTACTTTCTTACAAAAAGTATTCACACATCCAGCTTCATATAAAGGAGTTCCAGGAACTGCGGATATTCATACTTCAACTGATGGTTTATTTTTATACGTAAGCAATAGAGGCGAGGAAAATAATATTGCAAAGTTTGCAATATTGTCAAATGGCAAACTAGACGAAAAAGGAATGGCATTGTTTTCAACTGCTGGAAAAAGACCAAGAAATTTTACAATCAGCGAGGATGGTAACTGGTTATTAGTTGCCAATCAGGATACGGATAACATTATCGTTTTTAAAAGAAATAAAATAACAGGTGATTTAATCAATACCGGAAATGAGATTAAGGTATCCATGCCAGTTTGCTTAGTGTTATTCTAAAAAAGCTTTACTCAAGCGCCTAATGTTGTTCAAACCAAACGGCATCGGAGGAAGGTCCTTCTGGATGCATATAATTAATAAATAATTCGGCCCCTATCTCAATATCAATTAAAGTTGTAATTGTTATTGTTTGGTGTTCAAAATCCATATCATAAGCGCAATTAGGATTATTGGAATGGTTATAGATAGAAATATATCCTAATGCAACAGCACACATTTTACTGTCTTCGCCCCATTCAAAAATATAGTCATATAACAAAGTCTGCTCTAATTTCTCACGACCACTCGCATCCACCACAATTACAGGTGCAATTTCGATTGTCGTATTGGCTGGTATAGGTTCTGTAGTAAAAACACCCCTTCCCCTGTTATTAGATGAAGCAATTGTTAAGAATGGAAGAATCATGGCCTAAATATAGGGCATCCTTAGGATTTTTATTAACTTGCACCCCATGTCAGATGAATTAAAAATAGATGAGGTTAATTTATCCGAAGTTTTCTTGGAGGTATTATCAAAAAATGATGAAACCCTTTTAAGAGAATTTTTGGATGAGCAAAATATCAGCGATGTAGTTGAACTGGTGAATGAATTCCCAGAACAAGAAGCTAACATCATTGATCATATGACTGTGCACCGTGCTGTAAGTGTTTTTAAGATTCTAGACATTAACCAACAAAAGGATATCATTAAGGAATTACCTGCACGTAAAACTGCTAAAATTCTGAATGAACTTCCACCGGATGACCGTACCGACTTTTTAGAAGAATTACCAAAAGCTGCTATAAGAGATTTAATTAAATTATTAGATCCCGAGGAGCGCAAAATTACTTTATCGCTTTTGGGATATCCCGAGGATAGTGTGGGTCGTTTGATGACTCCCGACTACGTTTATGTTTACCCACATTATACCGTTGCGCATGTTTTAGAAACCATACGTCGTTATGGAAAAAATTCTGAAACGATTGACGTTATATATATCATTGACGAAAATGGTGGATTGGTAGATGACATTAGAATTAGAGATTTATTATTAGCGCAACCTAATGATTTAATTAAAGATATTATTGATGGTCGTTTTGTTGCATTAAATGTATACGACGATCAGGAGCATGCAAGTCAGGTGTTCAAAATGAACAACCGCACTGCGATTCCAGTTGTAGATGACAACAATGTATTATTAGGAATAGTAACGATAGATGATATCCTTTGGGTAACCAATGAAGAGTTCTCTGAGGATATGCAAAAAATGGGAGGTACCGAGGCTTTAAACGAACCATATTTGGATATCTCATTAGGTAAACTTTTCCAAAAGCGTATCACTTGGTTGGTCATCCTATTCTTAGGCGAAATGTTCACTGCCACTGCTATGGGCTACTTTGAAGGTGAAATTCAAAAAGCAGTTGTATTGGCTTTATTTATTCCATTGATATTGTCAAGTGGCGGTAATTCAGGGTCGCAAGCATCTACATTAATTATACAAGCCATGTCAGTTGGTGAAATAACCATTGCTGACTGGTGGAGAATTTTAAGAAGAGAATTAATAAGTGGATTATTATTAGGAACCGTGCTAGGTGTTATAGGATTTTTTAGAATAATTATTTGGCATGCTATTAAACCTGGATTTTATGGTCAGCACCCTTATCTTGTTGCTTTCACAATTGGATTCACACTTTTAGGTGTTGTTATTTGGGGAACTATCGCAGGTTCAATGTTACCGATAGTATTAAAGAAATTAGGCGCCGATCCTGCTGCATCATCTGCACCCTTTGTTGCAACACTTGTAGACGTTACTGCACTAATTATATATTTTAGTGTTGCTACTATAACATTAAGCGGCACACTTCTTTAAACTAAATAATAATTGGCTAAAGCTGACTTTCAATTAAAGATTTTACTTTCTTTTCCCAATCTTCTTTTGTAATACTTAACACGATAGAATCTCTTCTTGTTCCATCCGGTTTTGGCAAATGACTTCGTAATACACCTTCTACAGTGCAACCAATTTTTTGCATTGCTGCAATACTTCTTTTATTATTATTGTCTGCCCTAAACTCTACCCTTTTAAAATTCATTTGCTCAAAAGCAAATTGCAGTAACAAATATTTACAATGTTGATTCAATCCTGTTCCCCACACTTTTTTACTATACCAGGTATAGCCTAATTGTGTAGTTTCAAAAGCCAATTGAACATCATAAAATCTGGTACTACCCACGTAGGATTGAGAGGCCTTGTCAAAAACAATAAAAGGGTACGCGGTTTTATCATTTCTTGACTCAATAGCAGTTTGAATATACCCTTTCAAATCCTCGGGTTTTTGAATAGCCACTAAGGAGAATTGCCATAGTTCAGGCTCATTTTGTACATACCCCTCCAACGAATCCACATCTGCAATCGTTATAGGCCTTAAGATAACCTTATCGTCCTCTAAAACATAGTCTTTTGTGAAATCAAAATTGATCATAGATTACATACATTAAAATATTAATGTTTATTTTTGCTTAAATTAGATATTAATACTCAAAAAGTCAAAATATGTGTGGAATTGTAGGATACATTGGTCATAGAGAAGCATACCCAATTGTTTTAAAAGGATTAAAGCGTTTGGAATATCGTGGTTATGATAGTACTGGTGTTGCAATCATTCAAGATGGAGACTTGCAAGTGCACAAGAAAAAAGGAAAAGTAGCCGAATTGGAAGAAGCCGTAACTGGCAAAAATATGCATTCTCATATATGTATTGGTCATACGCGTTGGGCTACCCATGGCGAACCATCTGACCGAAATGCGCATCCGCATTTATCTAACAATGGCCGTTTAGCCATGTTGCATAATGGTATTATTGAAAACTATGCACAAATCAAACAAGAATTAACTAGCAAAGGATATACTTTTAAAAGTGATACGGACACCGAAGTATTGTTGAATTTTATACAAGACATACAAGACAATAATAAAAGCACTTTAGAAGAAGCATTGCGTATTGCATTAAAAAGAATTGTAGGAGCTTATTGTATTTTATTAATTGATCAGGACGATCCTGAAACAATCATTGCAGCACGTAAAGGAAGTCCATTGGTAATTGGCATTGGCAAAGGCGAACATTTTTTAGCAAGCGATGCCTCTCCTATTATTGAATACACCAAGGAAGTGGTTTACGTTAATGATTATGAAATTGCAATTGTAAAAGCAGACGAATTAATCTTAAAAAATTTAGGAAACGAAAAGCAAACTCCATTTATCCAAAAATTAGATATGGAATTAGCTGCTATTGAAAAAGGCGGTTATGACCATTTTATGTTAAAGGAAATATTTGAGCAACCAGATACCATATTTGACTGTTTAAGAGGTCGTTTATTACATGAGCAACAACAAATTGTAATGGCGGGCGTGGATAATCATATAGAAGCATTAACAAAAGCATCTCGTATTATGATTGTGGCTTGTGGAACTAGCTGGCATGCTGGGTTGGTGGCAGAGTATATGATAGAAGAATTATGCCGCATTCCTGTAGAAGTGGAATATGCATCTGAATTTAGATACCGCAATCCTGTGATTCATCCTGGTGATGTGATTATTGCTATTTCACAAAGTGGTGAAACTGCCGATACCTTAGTTGCCTTAGAAAGTGCAAAGGAAAAAGGTGCATTTATATTTGGAGTAGTAAACGCAGTGGGAAGTAGTATTGCGCGTTTATCTCATGCAGGCGCCTACACACACGCGGGACCAGAAATTGGTGTTGCAAGTACTAAAGCCTTCACTGGTCAGCTAGCGGTATTAAGTATGATGGCATTAAAGATGGCAAAAGCAAAAGGAAGCATTAGTGACGAACGTTATACTTTCTTATTAAACGAACTAGCTTCAGTGCCGGAAAAAGTAAAAGAAATATTAGCAGATACAAGTGTGATTGAAAGAATCGCTCAACAATATAAAGGTGCAAGCGACTTTTTATACTTAGGTCGTGGATACAATTTCCCTATTGCATTAGAAGGCGCATTAAAATTAAAGGAGATAACTTATATACATGCCGAGGGTTATCCTGCTGCAGAAATGAAGCATGGTCCTATCGCATTAGTAGACGAAAATTTACCTGTTGTGTTTGTTGCAACAAAAGACATGTACTACGAAAAAGTTGTTTCTAATGTTCAAGAAATTAAAGCAAGAAAAGGTCAGGTAATTGCAGTGGCAACAATTGGGGACACCGTGTTGCCAACCATGTCTGATAACATTATGTTTGTACCAGATATAGACGAAGTAATTGCACCACTTTTAAGTGTAATTCCTTTGCAATTATTAAGTTACTACGTTGGTATATACAAAGGCATTGATGTGGACAAACCAAGAAACTTAGCCAAGTCGGTTACTGTGGAATAGATTAATGTAAAAAATACTTACTTTTAAGTATGATTGCATTTATAAAATCCTTTAAGTACACGACTCCGTTTGTATTGTTTATACTAAGTTATCTTGCATTTAACAATACTGGCATATTATGCTGGGTTCCCCTTTTGTATATATTCTTCTTTATTCCAATTTTAGAATTATTTATAGCGCCAGATGTTAAAAATCTGGATGCAGTAGAGGAACAACTTGCAAAGTCAAATAAGTTTTATGATATTATTATATGGATGACAGTTCCATTGCAATATTTATTATTAATAATATTTCTGTTAGGATTTAAACAAAATTTAGCACCACTTGATATTGCGGGTAGAATTATTGCAATGGGACTTTTATGTGGCACATTCGGAATAAACGCAGCGCACGAATTAGGACACAGAGTTAATCCCTTTGAACAATTCCTTGCAAAGCTATTGCTATTGACAAGCCTGTACATGCATTTTTTTATTGAGCATAATAAAGGACACCATAAAAATGTAGCTACTCCTAATGATCCAAGTACAGCTAAATATAAACAAAACGTATACGCATTCTGGTTGCAAACTTTTATTGGCACTTATATGAGTGCTTGGGAAATTGCAGTTGAAGAAGCAGAAAAGAAAAATAAAATAATTCCGCAATTAAATAATGAGATGTTTTTGTTTCAACTAGTTCAATTATCATTCATTGTGTTAATTGCTTATTTTTTGGGATTCGCAATCATGTTTTATTTTATTGCAGCTGCTATAATTGGAGCTACCTTACTAGAGACTGTTAATTATATTGAGCATTATGGACTTGCTCGCGAAAAAAAAGAGGGAGAAACATATGAGAGAGTAAAGCCACAACATAGTTGGAATAGCAATCATGTAATAGGTCGTTTAATGTTATTTGAATTAAGTAGACATAGTGATCACCATTACCTGGCTTCTCGAAAATATCAGATTCTTAGAAACATGGAAGAAGCTCCGCAAATGCCAACTGGATATCCAGGCATGATTGTATTGTCACTATTCCCTCCTATTTGGTTTTTCATTATGCATAAGCAAATGAAAAAGTATTCGCTATAACAAAATCCAAAAAAAATACTTAAGAATCCTTACATTTACTAAAACATAGTAAAATGAAAAGGATTGCCATTGTATTCGCATTAATCGCAGGATTCGTTGCATGTAAACAAGCTAATAAAACTAACGAGGACAGTGCAAAATTTGGTGCATTTTTAGAAACCTATTATCAAGGTCAACTTAAACTTAGTCCATTACAAGCAACAGTTGTTGGAGATGAACGATATAATGATTTATTGCCTAATGACGGATCAGAAGCTGTTATTGCAGAATGGAAAAAATTCAATAGAGGTTTTTTAAATATTTTAAATAATTACGATCGTACTTCACTTAGTTCAAATGATCAATTGTCGTTTGATAATTTAAAATACCAATTAGAAATAAATATAGAGGCAGAAAAGTATCATTTTGAGTACATGCCATTTAATCAGTTTGAAGCATTGCCTTTTACAATTGGCCAATTTGGTTCAGGCACTGGTGCACAACCATTTAAAACGGTTAAGAACTATGAAGATTGGTTAAAAAGAGTAACTGCCTTTTCTGTTTGGGCGGACACCGCTATTGGCAATTTTAGAAAGGGAATGGCAACTGGAATTGTATTACCAAAAATTCTGGTTGAGAAAATGATTCCTCAAATGCAAAGCATGGTTGTGACTGATCCTAAGAAAAGTTTATTCTACGGTCCTATAAATCTAATGCCTAAAACATTCTCTGCGGCAGATAAAGAAAGACTAACAAAGGAATATGCAAATTCTATATTAACAGTAATTGTTCCAACATATAAAAAGTTAGGCGATTTTTTACAAAAAGAATACTTGCCAAAAACAAGAACCACATCGGGCTTTTCTTCTATGCCTGGAGGTGCCGAAATGTATGCTTTTGAAGTAAAAATTAATACCACTACCAATAAAACACCAGAGGAAATTTATCAAACAGGATTAACTGAGGTGGCGAGAATTAGAGCCACCATGGATAGCATTAAAAATGCAGTTGGTTTTAAGGGAGATTTAAAAGCATTCTTTGAGTATATGAAGGAGGATAAGCAATTCATGCCTTACCATGATGCTAAAGAAATTATTGCTGCTTTTGAGGAAATTCATCAACGAATGGCGCCAAACTTGAAAAACATGTTTTTACATGAACCTAAAACTCCTTTTGAAGTAAGACAAACTGAAGCTTTCCGTGCTGCATCTGCAAGTGCCGAATACAATTCTGGATCATTAGAAGCGAAGCGTCCAGGTATCTTTTATGTGCCTATTTTAGATGCTACTAAGTTTAATACCACATCGGGTATGGAATCTTTGTTTTTACACGAAGCCATCCCAGGACATCATTATCAAATTTCATTAACACAAGAAAATACTGCACTTCCTAAGTTTAGACGTTATGGTGGCCATAATGCATATGTAGAAGGTTGGGCATTGTATTGTGAATCTTTAGGAAAAGAATTAGGATTGTATAAAGACCCTTATCAATATATGGGTGCATTAGGTGATGAAATTCATCGTGCTATTCGTTTAGTAGTAGACGTTGCTATTCATACAAAAAACATGAGTAGAGAAGAAGCAATTAAATACATGATGGATAACGAAGCTATTAGTGAGCAAGGTGCTACTGCCGAAATTGAAAGATACATGGCAATTCCTGGTCAAGCATTAGGTTATAAAACGGGTGCTATGAAAATTAGTGCACTAAGAAAAAAATATGAAGCTTCATTAGGCGCTAAGTTTAATTTGGCCGAATTCCATAACGAAGTATTAAAAGACGGTTCATTACCATTAGCAGTATTTGAAGCTAAAATGGATACATGGGCTGCAAGTAAAAAATAATCAACCCCTATTATGGAGATTGACGAAATTAGAGAATATGCACTCTCTCTGCCCGATGCAGAGGAGTGCTTTCCTTTTGGGGAAGACAATTTGGTGCTAAAAGTGAAGGGTAAAATTTTTATAATCCTTGATTTAGTGGCATTGCCTAGCACTATGAATTACAAAGCCACTCCAGATGACATTATTGAACAAAGGGACCAATATCCAGACGCTATTTTCCCTGGTTTTCATATGAATAAAAAGCATTGGAATACCTTGCATCTTAATAGGACTGTTCCTTCCAAGCTAATTCAGGAACTAGTACTTTCGTCTTACACTTTGGTAAAAAAGTAGCTATTAATAGCCCTCAAAATTAAAAGGTGTACCTTGCAGTCCACTATGAGTACGAATTTTAAAGAACTAGGGTTAATAGAACCCATTTTATTAGCTTTATTTGAAGAAGGTTATACCACCCCAACCCCAATACAAGCACAGTCCATCCCAATTTTATTAGAAGGAAAGGACTTATTAGGTTGTGCCCAAACGGGTACTGGAAAAACAGCAGCTTTTACCCTACCTATTATACAATTACTTTCTGCAAAACCTGCAGAAAAAAGAAAAAAAATTAAAAGCTTAATTGTAACGCCAACGCGTGAATTAGCAATTCAAATTGCTGAAAGTTTTAACGCTTACGGAAGACATACACAATTAAATTGTACAGTCATATTTGGAGGTGT
This sequence comes from uncultured Bacteroidota bacterium, assembly GCA_903819975.1. GTDB lineage: Bacteria > Bacteroidota > Bacteroidia > Chitinophagales > Chitinophagaceae > Sediminibacterium. The sequence goes on from CAIJFI010000010.1 coordinate 102,612, forward strand.
TGGACAAGGCCCACAAGTAACCGCATTAAAAAACGGAGTTGATGTTGTAATCGCAACACCAGGCCGTTTACTAGATTTAATGAACCAAGGATTTATTAGTCTACGAGATGTTGAATTCTTTGTATTAGACGAGGCGGATAGAATGTTGGATATGGGTTTTGTGCATGATGTAAAAAAATTATTAGCTGTACTTCCTAAAAAAAGACAGTCATTGTTTTTCTCTGCAACCATGCCTCCGGAAATTGTGAATTTAGCAAACAGCATTTTACACAATCCCGAAAAAGTAACTGTAACTCCCGTTTCTTCAACCGTTGAAATAATTGATCAAGCTGTTTACTTTGTAGACAAAGTGAATAAGAATTCATTGTTAGTTGAAGTCCTAAAGAACCCAGCAATTAAAACAGCTTTGGTATTTACAAGAACAAAGCATGGCGCAGATAAAGTAGTACAGCTGTTAACTAAAAATAATATAATTGCAGAAGCAATTCATGGCAATAAATCACAAAATGCTAGACAAAGGGCATTGAGTAATTTTAAAGACCAAACTACGCGTGTTTTAGTAGCAACAGATATAGCAGCAAGAGGCATTGACGTGGATGAATTAGCACACGTAATTAATTTTGACATTCCTAATATTCCTGAAACTTATGTGCACAGAATTGGACGAACTGGTCGTGCAGGTGCCGAGGGTACTGCATTGTCATTCTGCGATTTTGAAGAAAAAGAGTTTTTAGCAGATATTGAAAAATTGATTGGGAAAAAAGTGCCTGTTATTTTTGAGCACCCCTACCCAATGCAACAATTTCATGCCAATAAAACCTCAAATGACGGCGGAAGAAGCAAACCTCAAAATATTAGAGGCCGAGCTCCTAAACACGAGGGAGGTTTTGGTGCAAAAGGTGGCCAAAAAAGAAGATTTAATTCTAGTAAAGCCAAACGTGGATAGTATCTTTGAAATAACTAATACGTTATTTCATGAAGCAGCTGTTATTGTTATTTTGCATTTGTGGTTTTTCTATTGCAAAGGCACAGGATACTACTATTAACAAATCTGATTTAAAAAGTGCCGCAAAGCTTTTTGATTTGCAATTCACCCAAAAGGAAATTGACACTCTTTATAGTGACGTGATAGATAATATTGCCAACTATAAAACTATGCACCAATTAAGTTTGCCAAATAGTGTGCCGCTTAGTACTTGGCAGATTGCCGTTCCTTTGAATAAAAATAAAGTGACTACAGGCGCACAACTTAAATTTACAAAGTGCGTTCTCCCTACAAATAAAAATGATTTAGCTTTTTATAGTATTAGCGAATTAGCCTATCTCATAAAAAATAAAAAAATTAGCTCCTTATCACTTACTCAATTTTTTATTGATAGGATTAAAAAATATGGAGATACCTTGGAATGTGTAATTAGTTTACAAGAGTCAATTGCATATGCTCAAGCAAAAAAAGCAGACGAAGAAATTGCACAAGGAAAATACAGAGGCTTATTACATGGCATCCCCTATGGATTAAAGGATTTATTTGCAGTTAAAGGAACTAAGACAACATGGGGAGCTGCTCCCTATAAAAATCAAACAATTGACGAAGACGCTTTTGTGTACACGCAATTGAAAAATGCAGGTGCTGTATTTGTTGCTAAATTTACTTTAGGCGCATTAGCAATGGGTGATTATTGGTATGGAGGAAGAACAAGAAACCCATGGAATTTGAAATATGGTTCTTCCGGATCATCTGCAGGATCTACTTCAGCAACAGTTGCGGGTTTAATTCCATTTGCAATAGGAACTGAAACCTACGGTAGTATTGTTTCCCCTTCTACACAATGTGGTGCAACTGGATTAAGACCCACTTTTGGAAGTGTTAGTCGTTCAGGCGCAATGGCATTAAGTTATAGTTTAGATAAAGTTGGTCCTATTTGTAGAAGCGCCGACGATGCAGCTATCGTATTTAATTATATTCACGGATCAGATGGGAAAGATTTATCTGCTAACAACGCTCCATTTAACTATGCACCAATTAAGGATATAAAAAAAATGCGGATTGCTTATGCTAAAAATTACTTTGATAAAATAAAAGATACTTCCAAGAATGAATGGAAGGTATTAGCCGCATTTAAGAAAATGGGTGTCCAACTGATTCCAGTAGATTTTCCAGACAGTGGGGTGTATAATTTCAATATCATGGATGTAGTAATTGGAGTAGAATGTGCTGCGCAATTTGACGAAATGACCCGTTTAAATATAGACGATGAACTAACTAGACAAACAAAATACGACTGGCCTAACCAGTTTAGAACTGCAAGATTTGTGCCTGCTGTGGAGTACATTAATGCGCAAAGACACCGAACCCTATTGATGCAAAAGGTAAATGCGGTAATTAGCAAGTATGACGCTATTATATGCCCTTCCAGAGGTGTAGAGGGCAATCAGGCAGCCATTACCAATTTAACAGGCCATCCTGTGGTTTGTGTGCCAACTGGCTTTGATGGTAAGTTTAATTTGCCAACAGGTATTACCTTTGTGGGGAACTTATATGACGAGGGTACCATTTTAAATATTGCCAAAGCATATCAAGAACATACAAACTGGAATAAACAACACCCAGCATTATTTAAATAGAAATTAGGAGTATGAACAATATTAAAAAGATTTCTGTAGGTCAATTAGGTTATGGTTTTATTAAAGACTTGCCTAAAGGTAAGGACGAATATTATTTACGAAATAAACAAAATCGTAGTGGTATTACCTACCGTAAACTAACAGCTTTAGAAATTGAAATCCTTGTTCGCAACAGAAACACAAGCGACGACTGGTCTAATATTTTAGTATCTAACGAGTTTAATCCTGAATTAGTAAAGAACAGTTCTTTCTTTGGGTTAATTCGAATTGGTAATTTAGAGAATAGCTGTCTTTGTTTTAGCGATCTAATTGTGCCAATTGGCATATACAATTCAACTATTATTAGCTCCGACTTCGGAAATAATGTTTCAATTCATAATGTGAATTATATGTCGCATTATATTTTAGGCAACGAAGTAATCATCAATAATGTAAACGAATTAGTAACCACTAACCACTCTAAATTTGGTAATGGTATCATTAAAAAGGGAGAATCCGAATCGGTAAGGATTTGGCTAGAGCTTTGCAATGAAAATACAGGGCGTAAAGTATTGCCTTTTAATGGAATGACGGCAGGTGATGCCTATTTATGGACGCGTCATCGCAATGATGCATTGTTACAAAGTAAGTTTATTGAACTAACCGACAATCAGTTTGACAACAAACTAGGATACTACGGTAAAATCGGAGACCGCACCGTTATAAAAAACTGTAAAATTATTAAAGACGTTTGGGTAGGCGATGATGCTTACTTAAAAGGGGCTAATAAAATAAAGAACGTAACTATTAATTCTCATCCCGAAGCAAGAACGCAAGTAGGTGAAGGTTGTGAATTGGTAAATGGCATCATTGGTTATGGCTGTAGGATATTCTATGGCATTAAGGCAGTTCGTTTTGTATTATCTGATTATTCTCAATTAAAATATGGAGCAAGATTAATCAATTCCTTCCTGGGTCCTAATGCAACCATATCATGTTGTGAAGTATTAAACTCTTTAATTTTCCCTGCACACGAGCAGCATCACAACAATAGTTTTTTATGTGCTGCATTGGTTATGGGACAGAGTAATATTGCTGCGGGTGCAACCCTAGGATCAAATCATAACAGCCGTGGCGCCGATGGTGAGGTTATTATGGGTAGAGGATTTTGGCCAGGGCTATGTGTTAGCATCAAACACAATTCTAAATTTGCAAGTTTCTCGTTATTAAATAAAGGCGACTATAATTACGAATTAAATATTCCAATTCCATTCTCATTAATTAGCAACGACCCCCTAAAGGACGAACTGATTATTATGCCTGGATATTGGTTCTTGTATAATTTTTATGCCTTAGCGAGAAATGCATGGAAATACGTAGACAGGGATAAACGTAAATTCAAAACTCCTATTTTTGAATACGATTATTTAGCACCAGATTCGGTAAATGAATTAGTAAACGCACGCGAAATTATTGCTAAAGCAATTGCAACTGCGCAATTAAATAAAGACAAAAAGTCAATTCCTTCCGATGATGCTAAATTATTGGAAATTGGAACTACCCTTTTAAAAACAAAATCTAAAAAAGATATAGATGGCTTAGAAGTAATTGTAACTGGATTTGAAAACAGTAAGCGAAAAACAAAATTGGTGAAGGCCTATGATGCATACCATATGTTTGAGAAAACGATATTTATGTATGGCATGGAAGCTGCTTTGCATTTAACAGAAAATAAAAAAGGAAAATCTATTCTTGCTACTTTACAACAAGTAAAGCTTTCAGCAACTAACTTGACTTGGACAAATGTTGGCGGCCAACTTATACCTGTAAAAAATGTTGATGGCTTATTGACTAAAATTAAAGCTGGCTCAATTGAAAGCTGGGACCAGGTTCATGCTTTTTACGAAGCGGAGTCTGAAAAATACAATTCAAGAAAGGATTTACATGCATTGTCATGCTTAGAGCAACTAACTAATAAAAAGCTTAGCAAGTTAACTGTAAGTCAATTAACTACATGGATTGATGATTATTACGAAATTAAAAAAGATATCACAGCACGAATACAAAAAACCAGAGCTAAGGATTATGCTAATCCATTTAGAAAAATGGTTTACGAAAGCGAAGCAGAAATGAATGCAGTAGTTGGATCCCTTGAAGACAATGGTTTTATCAACGATCAAAACCAACATATTGAATTACTTGCAATTAAATTAGCCGAAGTAAAAAAGCAACTAAAAATTAAATAGGTTCATCCCTACGCCTAATTGCCATTGTGTAGTCTTCCATTTGGATTGGTCTTGCAACTCATTAATGTTTTGTAAACCAACTACATATCTGCCATATAGGAAAAAGCCGCCTAAATTTAATTTTCCGCCGCCAACAAATGCAAATTCGCCATTATTAAAAGCCATACTAGCGTTTCCTATTCCATCCTTTTTTTGGTCTAATAAAATACTATACTGAGGTCCTGCTTGTAGACTTAATTTTTGCATTGGCTTAAACTCAAACAAAATAGGAATTGACAAATAATTAAGATGATAAGTTTCGGGGGTTATTGCACTTCCGTCTAAATAATTCAACACAGAAGCAGCTTTTTCTAATTTAGTTTGCGACAAGACAACTTCTGGCGCAATACCCATTTTGTCATTAATACTAAAATACATTACAGCACCTGCATGATAAGAAGCGGTATTATGATCTACGGCAACATTGTTGACACTCGTAAAATTCTGCCCTACTTTAATACCTAAACTAAATTTTTCCTGCGCATTTAAATTTGTAATAAAACAAACTAATAATATGGCTACTAAATATTTTTTCATAACAATTAAATTATAGATATAACGTAAAATTAGTTCAAATGTTACTTACCAAGGCTTATATAATTCACACTAATTCTAAAAGTGTAATTTCTGGCAAAATACCTACCCTGCCTGGATACCCTAAAAAGCCAAACCCTCTATTTACATACAATTGCTGTTCTCCTGTCTTATAAATACCAGCCCATTGCTTATAAACCCATTGTACGGGACTCCATTTAAAATATGGATTCTCTAAACCAAATTGCATGCCATGCGTATGGCCAGCCAACATTAATTGCACTTGCGGATACTTGGGAATTACCTCTGCTTCCCAATGGCTAGGGTCATGGCTCATTAAAATAATTGGATCATCTGAATGCAGCCCATTCATTGCTTTATCCATCTTGCCATATTTTGGGAATCTTGCTTTAGCGCCCCAGTTTTCAATACCTACCAATTGAATATAAGCTCCTTCCTTTTCAATTTTTACATTTTCATTCATCAATAATCTCCAACCCAAATTAGCATGTACTTGCTTTAGGTCTTCTAAATTTTGTTGTTTTGCTTGAACACTATCCCATTGAACATAGTCGCCATAGTCATGATTTCCCAAAGTACTAAACACACCATGAGGTGCTTTGATTTGATTAAAAACATGCATCCAATCATGCATTTCGGTAGCACGATCATTTACTAAATCTCCTGTAAACAAAACTAAATCGGGTTGTTGCTTCATTATTAAATCAATTCCCTTTTGAACTGCAGCTTGATCTTTTAGACTGCCACTATGTATATCACTTATATGTACAATTTTAAACCCTTTAAAAGCCGAAGGCAATCCTTTTAATGCAACCGATTTTTTTATAACCCTATAGTTGTATTTATTCCCAAAGCCATAAATCAAAGAAAAGAATAAAGACGAGGCCATGCCAACACCTAACCAACTTAAAAAAGTGGATCTTGGAATACCATTTTCGGTATTTATAAATTGAGCTCCTGTGTAAGAAGTGATTTTGCCTAAAGTCCAAAAAGTCCCCCTTCTAATATCATCAATTAAAAATACGAGGCTCATTAAAAGCTGGGTAAACATCCAGCCCATGCTCATTGAAAAAATATACTGTCTAAAATACGGGTTACTTAGGTATGGGAAAAGGATAAATGAACCCAAACTAACAATACAAAAAGTCCAGTAAATAAGGCTAACACCTGTTCTAACTCCTGCCCCGCTACCCTGTAAAAGGTGTTTTAAGACCTGATAAATGTAAAAATCAATAGCAATCAATACCAATAGCAGGATTGAAATAAAAACGGGGTTTCTCATATAGGGATTTAAAGCACAAAAATAGGCCCAAAAGCCTTATTTTTGGAATAAATTAAGGATACCAATTTTATGGCAAGAATAATCGGAATTGCGAATCAAAAAGGGGGTGTAGGCAAAACCACATCTGCAATTAATATTGCAGCTAGTTTGGCTGTTTTAGAATATAGAACCCTCTTGATAGATGCTGACCCTCAGGCAAATAGCACCACAGGTGTTGGCTTTGATTTGCATAATATTACTACCAGCTTATACGATGGTATGATTAATCAAACTCCATTGGCTGATATTGTATTAAAAACCGAGATTCCTCATTTAGATCTTATCCCATCTCATATTGACTTAGTGGGTGCAGAAATTGAATTAGTAAATTTCCCTAACCGAGAAAATGTATTAAAAGAATTATTAGTGCCTTTGCAAAATCAATATGATTTTATCATAATTGACTGTTTACCTTCTTTGGGATTAATTACTGTAAATGCATTAGTAGCAGCTGATAGTGTGATTGTACCAGTACAATGTGAGTTCTTTGCATTAGAAGGCTTAGGAAAATTATTGAATACAGTTAAAATTGTTCAAAGCAGATTAAATCCAAATTTGCAAATTGAAGGTATTCTAATGACTATGTATGATGGTCGTTTAAGATTAAGCAATCAAGTGGTTAGTGAAGTGCGAAAGCATTTTGATGATATGGTTTTCTCAACTATCATTCACCGCAATACAAGATTAAGTGAAGCGCCAAGTGTTGGCAAGCCAGTGATATTATATGATGCAGACAGCAAGGGAACTGTGAATTATTTAAACCTTGCAAAAGAAATTTTACAAAAAAATGGCATGACTAAAATGAGCAATGCCGAGAGAATAATAGATTAACTATGAGCAAGAGTACACCCAATAAAGATATGATTGGAAAGGGATTACGTTCTTTACTTCAAAATATTGATGCAGAATTTAAAAATCCAGCAGGAAGAGTAGAATCTGAAACTATACAAAAAGCTGTTGCTACCAATCGTATTCCCTTAGGTGATATTCAGGTTAACCCAAAGAATCCAAGAAAAGATTTTGATGAAATTGCTTTACAAGAATTAAGACATTCTATAAAGCTCCATGATATTATTCAACCTATTACAGTTGCATTATTGCCGAATGGCAAATACCAATTGATTGCAGGTGAAAGAAGATTCCGTGCAGCAAAATTAGCTGGACTTGCCGATATTCCAGCATACGTTAGACAAGGTAACGACCAAGAGTTATTGGAGCTTGCCCTATTAGAGAACTTACAAAGAGTTGACCTTAACGAAATTGAGGTTGCATTAAGTTACCAAAGAATGATGCAAGAATTAAACTATACGCAAGAAAAAGTTTCGGAGCGTATGGGCAAAGATCGTTCTACTGTTGCAAACTATATTCGTTTATTAGATTTACCTCCTGTAATTCAAGCAGCTGTTCGTAAGGGAACATTAAGTGTAAGCTTGGCAAAGATTTTAATTGGCAAAGAGATTGACCAACAATTATTCTTGTTCAAAGAAATAACAGAAAAAGGATTAACTGTTCGTCAAACCGAAGAACTAGTTAAAAAACTAAACAATGCTAGTGGCAAAGCTAGTAAGCCTTCAAAGAAAAATGAACTTTCGCCTGTCTATAAAAAATTAGAAGACAAATTAGCTAGTCACTTGTCAGCAAAAGTTGTTTTGCAACAACAAAAAAACGGAAGCGGCAGTATTACTATTTCTTATCAAGACATTAATGGCTTAAATACAATTTTAGATGCAATGCAAGTTAGCATTAGCTAGTATTAGGCTAATATTACTATGTTCAATGCTGCTATTAATGCAGCATAAAAGTTGGAGCCAGGATTCAGCATATATAAAACGTGCAGATACGATACCCCATCATAATCCTCGTCTTGCGACAAGATATTCGGCAATATTACCTGGTCTTGGTCAGGCTTATAACAAGCAATACTGGAAAATCCCAATTGTATATGGCGTAATAGCAGTTCCAGTTGCCACTTATATTTACAATAACGACTTATATAATAAAACTAAGTTTGCCTATAACGCAAAGTTTAAAGCGCAAAACGGAGATGCATCAGACCTCCCTAATATTGATCCTACTTTAACAAATTTAAGTATTGGTTCCTTACAGAGTTATCGTAATGCATTTAGAAAAGATAGGGACTATTCTATTTTATGGTTATTAATGGCCTGGGGATTAAACGTTGTAGACGCAACAGTTTCTGGACACTTGAAAGAATTTGATGTGAACTCGAATTTGGCAATATGTGTCAAGCCTACTTTAGAACCTGCATTTAGACAAACTGGATTGTCTTTACAATTGCATTTTAAAAATGCACATACTAAATAATTTAACACAAGCAATATGAAAATAGCATTAATAGGTTATGGCAAAATGGGTAAAGCCATCGAAGAAATTGCAGTATCAAAAGGCCATGAGATTGTGCTTAAAATAGATGTGCAAAATAGTCATGAGTTAACAAAAGAGAATATACAAAAAGCCGATGTTGCAATAGAGTTTACAGGGCCCCATAGTGCATTTGAAAATGTAAAAAAATGCATTGAACTAGGCATACCTGTGGTTAGTGGTTCTACAGGTTGGTTGGAAAAATGGAATGAGATAGCAGCAGCTTGTAAAGCAAATAATGGGTGTATTGTTTATAGTAGTAATTATAGTATTGGCGTTAATTTATTTTTTGAAGTAAATAAGCAATTGGCAAAATTAATGGAGCCTTATAACGATTATGATGTGTCAATGACTGAAATACATCATACCGAAAAGAAGGATGCGCCAAGTGGTACCGCTATTTCATTAGCAGAACAAATTTTATCAAATATTGGCCGCAAAAAGCAATGGGTAAATGAAGCCTCACTAACACCATCGGACTTGGTTATAACTTCTGAACGAATAGATCCAGCTCCAGGCACACATACCGTTAAGTATAGCTCTCCTATTGATACCATTGAAATTACCCACACAGCACATACGAGAAAGGGATTTGCAAGTGGAGCGGTATTGGCAGCAGAATTTGCGAATGGAAAAATTGGTATATTTACAATGAAAGAAGTTTTAGGATTATAATATGTTATCTAAAAAAACACAATACGCATTACAAGCATTATCCTATATGGTAGGTAAGGATACCGAGTCCCCTATCCTGATAGCTGAGATTGCCGAAGAAAAAAATATCCCTTTAAAATTTTTAGAGAACATTTTATTGGAATTAAAAAAGGCAGGTTTTTTAGAAAGTAAAAAAGGCAAGCATGGCGGCTATTTTTTTGCTACACCTCCTCAAAAAATAAAACTTTCTGCCATATTCAGAACAATCGAAGGACCTATCGCATTATTACCTTGCGTAAGTTTAAATTTTTACAAAAAATGCGACGACTGTAATGAAAAAGTTTGTGGCATTAATAAAGTAATGGTAGAAGTGAGAGACAATACTTTAGCAGTATTAGATAAAAGAACAGTAGCTGACTTATTCGTTAAAAAATAACGACCCCCTAAAGTCTTAAAATATTAGTATTCTAAATTCAAGGGTCATGAAAAATCTTTTTACACTCATTTTATTGTTACCTATTTCAATCCATTTAAACGCTCAAAGTTTAATTGGTGGCGATCATATTCTTAAGACCAATTTATCGGCAGACGCTATTCAGAACTACAATTTAACCTTTGAGAAAAGCTTAAATCATTTCATGTCTCTTTCGGTAAGCTACGCTACCATGCCAAAAAGAGATTTGCCATTCCAAGCATTGGCAAAACAATTTATAGACAATCCCAATATTAATTTTGACAATTTTAAAGTAGCAAATAACACAATCACAATAGAAAGCAGATTTTATTTGGGCCTGCAAAAAATGTCGGGATTTTATATTGCACCATATGCAAGATTTGGAAATTTGGAAGTAGACGTGCCTGTAAAATATACATACACATATACCCCCGCTCCTATTCAAGGCATAACACTCCCTGCACAAACTGTTTCAACTACTGCTAATTTAGCAGGAACCATACGTTCACAAAGCGTAGGTGTATATGTAGGTATGCAGTTTCAATTACTTACAAAAATTGTGTTGGATTTATGGGTTATTGGCGGCCATTATGGAAGTTCTAATGGGAAACTACAAGCGGATTTACCAGCAAATACCCCACCCATCGTTTCAAATGCCGCTTTAAATGCACTTAAGACAACTATTGACCAAACCAATGCAAACCCCTTTAAGTTAAATACTATTGTATCTGGTAATAGTATAATAACCAATACCGAAGGCCCTTGGGCTGGTATTAGAGGTGCTGGCATTACGGTAGGATTAAGATTTTAAAGACCTATAAAACCTGTTTAGTATTTCGTTACCTTTGTCAACGCAAATACTAAAGCTATGATTCCTTCTTATTTACAAGACCATTTTAAGCATCAACAATACGACGCTAATAATTTCTTTTTAATCGCTGGACCATGCGTGGTAGAAAGCGAGGATTTAGTAATGGAAATTGGCGAGAAGGTTTCTACAATTTGTAAGAACTTGGGCATTCCATATGTTTTTAAAGCGAGCTACAGAAAGGCAAATAGAACAAGTGCTAATTCATTTACCGGAATTGGTGATGATACCGGAATGGAGCTGATAAAAAAAGTAGGTGCAAAATTTAATGTACCCACAACATCTGATATTCACGCACATGACGAAGCTGCAATTGCAGCGCAGTATATTGATATTTTACAAATCCCTGCATTCCTTTGTCGTCAAACCGACTTATTAATTGCCGCAGCGGAAACCGGAAAAATTGTAAATGTAAAAAAGGGACAATTTTTAAGTGGCGCGTCCATGAAATTTGCTGTTGATAAAATTAGACTTGCAGGCAATGATAAAATAATGTTAACTGAAAGAGGAAATACTTTTGGATATCAAGACTTAGTTGTGGATTATAGAAACATTCCTGCAATGGCAGAAAATAATGTTCCGGTAATTATGGATTGTACACATTCATTACAACAACCCAATCAAACAAGTGGTGTAACTGGAGGCAATCCTGCATTAATTGAAACTATTGCAAAAGCAGCTATCGCAACTGGCGCCGATGGTTTATTTATTGAAACGCATCCGAATCCAGCAGTTGCAAAAAGCGACGGTGCTAATATGTTAAGATTGGAATTACTTGAACCTTTGTTAGAGAAATTAGTAAGATTAAGGAAAGCTGTTTTGTAAAATAAAACAGCGATATTCATCACTTAGTCTTTAAGAGGATTTCTTTTCCCCAGTAAAATATAATGCTTTATGCTTCTTACAAAAGCAAGTATCATATATACAATTACAGGCGATCCAAGTGTTAAAAAAGAGATATAAATAAACCACATACGGATTCTAGAGCTAGCTACTCCTAAGCGCTCCCCTATTGCGGAACATACCCCAAAAGCGTGTAATTCAAGAAAATCCTTCAATTTTTGCATGGTAGCTAGGTTTATAAGTACTCCAAATCTAACAAAAAAGTGGACATAAAGTGTATTTTTTGATAGCGCCGAGGGGCATTTTGGCTTACCTTTGCGTCAGTTTTTAACACCAAAATATACAACTATGGCTTTTGATATCGAAATGATCAAAAAATTGTATGCTGAAATGCCAGCAAAAGTGGATGCAGCTCGTAAAATGTTAGGTCGTCCATTGACTTTGTCAGAGAAAATTTTATTCTCCCATTTACATAGCGATCAAAAATTAGAAAGCTTCGCAAGAGGTGGTTCTTATGTTGATTTCGCACCAGACCGTGTAGCAATGCAAGATGCTACTGCGCAAATGGCATTATTACAATTTATGCAAGCTGGTCGTCCTAAAGTGGCTGTTCCAAGTACGGTACATTGTGACCACTTAATCTCTGCAAAAGTAGAAGCAAAACAAGACTTACAAGTTGCAACAACAGAAAGTAAAGAGGTTTACGATTTCTTAGCTTCTGTTTCTAATAAATATGGTTTAGGTTTCTGGAAGCCAGGTGCAGGTATTATTCACCAAGTAGTTTTAGAAAACTATGCTTTCCCAGGTGGCATGATGATTGGTACCGATTCTCACACAGTGAACGCTGGTGGTTTAGGTATGTTAGCAATTGGAGTTGGCGGTGCTGATGCTTGTGATGTAATGGCAGGATTAGCATGGGAATTAAAATGGCCTAAATTAATTGGTATCAAATTAACAGGAAAGTTAAACGGATGGACTGCTCCTAAGGATGTTATTTTAAAAGTTGCTGGTATCTTAACCGTAAAAGGTGGTACTGGTGCGATTGTAGAATATTTTGGTGAAGGTGCTACAAACATGAGCTGTACTGGTAAAGGAACTATTTGTAATATGGGTGCCGAAATTGGTGCCACTACTTCTACATTTGGTTACGATGCAAGTATGAGCCGTTATTTAACATCAACTGGACGTGCCGATGTAGCTGCTTTAGCGGATACCGTTGCAGAACACTTAACTGCAGATGCTGAAGTTTATGCAGATCCAACAAAATATTTTGACGAAGTAATTGAAATAGATTTAAATACATTAGAGCCACATTTAAACGGACCGTTCACTCCAGATTTAGCGACTCCTATTTCTAAAATGAAAGAGGTAGCTGCTGCAAACGGATGGCCTACAAAAGTAGAAGTTGGTTTAATTGGTAGTTGTACGAACTCTTCATACGAAGATATTAGCCGTGCAGTAAGCTTAGCAAAACAAGTAGCTCAAAAAGGTTTGACTACAAAAGCAGAATACATGATCACGCCAGGTTCTGAGCAAGTTAGATACACTATTGAAAGAGATGGTTTCTTAGACGTGTTCAGCCAAATTGGTGCAAAAGTATTTGCAAACGCATGTGGACCTTGTATTGGCATGTGGGAGCGTGTAGGTGCTGAGAAAAAAGAAAAAAATACCATCGTACATTCTTTCAACAGAAACTTTGCAAAGCGTGCTGACGGTAATCCAAATACATATGCATTTGTTGCATCTCCTGAGATTGTAACAGCATTAGCTATTGCAGGTGATTTAACTTTCAATCCGCTAACTGACACGTTAACTAATGATAAAGGCGAACAAGTAATGTTAGATGCACCAACTGGTGATGAATTACCAACAAAAGGTTTCGCAGTAGAAGATGCTGGATTCCAAGCACCAGCCGAAGATGGTTCTAAAGTAGTAGTAGCGGTTGATCCAACATCAAAGCGTTTACAATTATTAGATCCATTTGCAGCATGGGAAGGAACTGATTTAAAATCTTTAAGATTGTTAATTAAAGCAAAAGGAAAATGTACAACGGATCATATTTCTATGGCAGGTCCATGGTTAAAGTTCCGCGGTCACTTAGATAATATCTCTAATAACTTATTAATTGGTGCTGTTAACTTCTTTAACGAGAAAACAGACAACGTTAAGAGTCAAATTAATGGCAACTACGATACAGTTCCTAATACACAAAGAGCTTACAAAGCTGCTGGTGTTGGAACAATTGTAGTGGGTGATGAAAACTACGGAGAAGGTAGTTCTCGTGAGCACGCTGCAATGGAGCCAAGACATTTAGGTGTACGTGTAGTATTAACTAAATCATTTGCGCGTATTCATGAAACCAACTTGAAAAAGCAAGGTATGTTGGCTTTAACTTTTGCAGACAAAGCCGACTACGATAAAATTCAAGAAGACGATAGCATTGATGTAACTGGCTTAACAAGCTTCGCTCCAGGTACTCCGTTAACTTTAGTGTTAACGCACAAAGACGGAAGCGCTGATACTATTAAAGCAAACCATACTTATAACCAACAACAAATTGAGTGGTTTAAAGCAGGTGGTGCATTAAATATCATCAGAAAGCAAGTAGCTGGATAATATTTTTATTGCTTTTATAAAATAAAAACATAATAAATATTCTCTTAAGATTTTCAAAATACCTCTGATAACTCAGAGGTATTTTTTTTACCTTTAATACATGATAAACACAGCACTAGTATCCTTTGGCATGAGCGGAAAAGTTTTCCATGCTCCCTTTATTTCAATCAATCCAAATTACAATTTGATTGGCAGTTGGGAAAGGTCTTCAAAAAATATAGAAGCAGCCTACCCTGGCACTAAATCTTACAATAGCTACGAGGAATTATTAGCAGATTCAAATATTGATTTGGTGGTGGTGAATAGTCCCAATGATTCACATTATGCTTATGTAAAAAGTGCATTACTTGCAGGCAAACACGTAGTATGTGAAAAGGCATTTACCAATACTTCGGCCGAGGCAAAAGAATTAGACGAGCTGGCACAAAAGAAAGGATTAAAATTAGCCGTATATCAAAACAGAAGATATGATGCGGATTTTTTAACCTTACAAAAATTAATTAAAGCGGATGAAATTGGCGATTTATTAGATGTACAAATTTCATTTGAAAGATATCGTACCACATTAAGTCCAAAGAAACATAAGGAAGCTGTAACACCAGGTGCAGGCCTGTTATACGACTTAGGTCCACATTTGGTAGACCAAGCTTTGGTATTATCTGGCATGCCTTTAGCGGTATTTGCTGACATTAGAATCATAAGAAAGGTTTCCTTAGTAGATGATTATTTTACTATGATTTTATATTATCCAAGTCATCGTATCACATTAACAAGTGGCATGGTATTTATGACTCAATTACCAGGCTATAAAGTTTACGGGAGCAAAGGAAGTTTTATCAAAAACAGATCCGATATACAAGAAGCTGAATTAATTGCAGGTAAAATACCTAATACTGCTAATTGGGGTGAGGAAGCAGCCGAGGATTATGGCATGCTATACACGGACCATAATGGTCTTATTACAAATCGAATAGTACCAAGTGTTCCAGGCAATTATGGAGTGTTCTATGAAAAAATGGCCGATGCTATTTTAAACAATGCACCAGTTCCTACTACTGCACAAGAAGGCACCAATATTATTCGTGTATTAGAAGCAGCACGAAATAGTGCATTTAATAAGAGAGTTGTAGGTATTTAATTAAATAATCGTATTCGAAAATACCAAATGGCGCACCCCTACTTAACCGCAATTAAAAAAATATATGCAGCCAACGGCGACGCAACTATTGCAAAAGGTGCAAAAGCTTATTTGCTCAATCAATTTGAGTTTTATGGCATTAAAACACCCTTAAGAAGACAAATTTGCAAGGCGTTTTATAAAGCCAACCCTATAAAGGATCATAACGAGTTAAGCGCCCTCATAAAAGAATGCTTTGCAGAGCCGCAAAGAGAATTGCATTATTTTGCCATTGAACTATTAGGACATCATAAAAAATTATGGTCCAAAAAAACATTGCCGCTGATTGAATGGATGATTACACATAATAGTTGGTGGGACTCAGTGGATAGCACCAATACCCATGTGATTGGTAAATTCTTTTTAGCCTACCCGGAATATATAAATGAGTATACTTTTAAATGGAACCGTTCTAGTAACAAATGGTTACAAAGAATGAGTATTTTATTTCAGTTGATGTATAAAAAGCAAACTAACACTGCTCTACTTACAGAATACATTGAGCATACACAATTAGAAGAAGATTTTTTTATTCGCAAAGCCATTGGCTGGGCACTACGTAGTTATGCAAACACAGATGCAAAATGGGTGGTGAAATTTGTTAAGGCACATCCGCAGCTTTCTAACTTGTCCAAACGCGAAGCGCTAAAGCATCAGTAAAGTTTATTGAGTCTTTAATATTTTATAAAAGACGAAATAAACGCGCGAAGCGCTGAAGCATCAGTAAAGTTATAAAAATAAAAAAGCCCCGATTAAATCGAGGCTTCTATTATTCGTTAACAAATGTTATCGCTTATTATTTCTATGACTACATTTTCTTAGCATCTTCCAAAAACTTCGCTAAGCCAATATCAGTTAAAGGATGTTTTAACAATCCTAGGATAGAATCCAAAGGACAAGTACAAACATCAGCACCTGCTTCGGCAGCCTTTACAATATGTAAAGCATTACGAATAGAGGCTGCTAATATTTGAGAGGTAAACCCTTGTACATCATATATGTGACGGATTTGGCTAATCAATTCCATACCATCCCAAGAGCTATCGTCAATACGACCAATAAATGGAGACACATAGGTAGCTCCTGCTTTTGCAGCTAAAATAGCTTGGCCAGCAGAAAATATCAAAGTACAGTTGGTACGGATACCGTTGTCGGTAAACCATTTGATTGCTTTAATACCATCTTTAATCATTGGCACTTTCACAACAATGTTTGGATGAATTGCAGCTAATTTCTTTCCTTCTTCCACCATCGTAGCAAAGTCAGTAGACAATACTTCGGCACTGATATCTCCATCTACAATTTCGCAAATAGCTTTATAATGTGCAGCAATTGCAGCTTCCCCTTTAACGCCCACTTGTGCCATTAAAGAAGGATTGGTTGTAACACCATCCAAGATGCCTAATTCATTTGCTTCTTTGATTTGAGCTAAATTACCAGTGTCGATAAAAAATTTCATATTGGTCGGTTTATAGTTGAAAAAGTCTTTTTAAAAACAAATGCCACTTTAATAATAAAAAGTGGCAGGCTACTCACATCGCACCGCTCAACCGCTTATCCTTGCTACATTCCTGTCCTGGGGAGTTTCAGCAGGAGCTGGTCGTGTAAGACCTGCCGGTGCAAATGTAGTAAAATTGAGGGGATTAAAAAAGCGTAATTAAACCCTAATTAGGATACAATTAGATGCATTTTATCGCCAATTCTGCTTGGAATTGATACTAGCATAGCCTACTAATTGGTCATTTCTTGCCCCTGGTGAACGATAATAAACAAATACACCGTAATTATTCTCAGCTTCGGTATGACTGCCCTCGGTTTCTGCAAAATCTTCCATATCGTTGGGGTCAATTTTATCTCTTAAAATATAACAATAGCTATAATAACCTTGTTTTAGTAAGAGTCTTTTTTGATAAACACCAAGCTTTGCATCAAAATGCATTTCTGCATTTGCATCCAATGTATTATTAGTAAGTGCACCGGCTAAATACAATTTCTGATAAGCAAATGGAATATTGTCTTTTGGAATATAGGTGAATACTACCTGTGCGTAATCATTTTGATTTTCGCTCTGCAAAGACTCTGTATTCATTATTAATAATCCACCATTCAAATCATTGAAACTGTTATATAATAAATTTGATCTGGACAAATCTGGCTTTACCGAAATTAAAGGAGTCAATGCTTTGTTATTTATCTCCGCAATTCTATCCGATCTTAAACTTAAACTTTGTAAATCCAACCATCTAAACTCATTTCCTGCAGGAAATATCAATTCGGATTCATTGTTAAATTCAAGTATCGTATTACGTATAAAACTAGGCGTAGCAACAACCTTAGCATCATGATATCGATTATTTTGAACCACCCTAACTGTTAATTGGTCATTTTGAAAAGAGGGTATATTTTTCACATCCACATTCACTTTTATTTGTTGATGCGTTTTGGAAATAGCACCCTCAAATGGTTCATTTACTAAAGCAGCAACATTTGCAATATCTTCAACCACATAAAATCGATTGGTAAAAACAATATCCTCTTTATTCCCATCCTTATACACTTTCAAAATATAATTTCCAGAAAGTTTTGGACTACAATTGGAATTGGGAAAAGTAAATTCATAATGAAAATACTTTTGACTCGAAATTGATGAAACCAAAAAATTATTAATTTTATTTTGATTGAACCCTCTTACATAATCAAAGTCATTTATTTCAATTGGATTCCAAATACTATCAACTAACTCAATAGTGTAATAATAGTCCTGGTATTGCATTTTAAAATCATCAAAACTAATTAACAACGGGCTTGACCCATTTAAATGTAAAATGGGAGTTTCTAGGGGCTTGCCAACAGGAGCAATCATCACAGTATGAATGGAGGGGTCATAAACCTTATCAGGATTTTGCTGCGCATTGGCCCAGCAAGTAAAAAAGGTTAATACTAATATGCATGTGAACTTTCTCATTTAACCCACTATGTATTTGTTGATAACGAAACTAACTGATTAATCTAAATATATAAAGAGAAAAAAGTAGATTTGATGAAAATTTACAAGTTGTCTGCTCCATTTGAAATAGCCAGGAAAATTAGTTTCCAAAAACAAAAAAGCTATACCCGTTTTATAGTAAGGCTATCTATTGCTGCAACTTCAATTAGTGTTGCTGCAATTATATTAACCTTGTCAATCGTAAATGGGTTTCAGGAAAGCATTTCAAATAAAGTGTTTCATTTTTGGGGTCATATTCGTATAGCCTCAGTTAGTGGTGCACCACTTGATAATATTGGCGATTCCTTATTGCATAATAATCCTAACATTGCTAGCATCACGCCATTTGTGAATCAATCTTCCGTATTGGCTTATGGACAAGATATTGAAGGCGTAATGGTAAAAGGCCTACCAACTAATAACAATATTCCATTTTTAATTAAGGGCAAGGGAATTCAAAACAATAATGATAGTAATCGAAATTCAATTGTTATTTCAGATGCATTGGCTACCAAATTAAAGATACCATTGGATAGTAGTATCCGACTTTATTTTTTAAATAGTGGTGGTATACAACAACGTAGAATGAAAGTGGTTGGCATGTACCATTCAGGGATAGAGGAATATGACAGACAATTCGTAATGGTAGATTTAAAAATGCTCCAACAATTAAACTATGATTCAAAACAAATTGAAGGGTATAGTATTAAGCTTAAAGACGGCGTCTCAATAGATACAGTAAATGACGAGATTCAAAAAGTATTACCAAAAAATTGGGTATCCACAAGCATTGCAGAGTATTACCCTCAGATATTCGACTGGATTAATGTACAAACAGTAAACCGAGATGTCACAATCACGATACTGTTAATTATTGCCATTGTAAACCTATTAACCTGTTTGTTTATTTTAATGCTTGAAAGAGTTAATATGATTGGTACACTTACTGCCTTAGGTGCAACCCATGGTTTTATTAGGAAAGTGTTTCTATACCAGGCTAGTTTTATATGTTGGACTGGAATTGCAATAGGAACAATAATTGGTGTTGGCTTTTCTATTTTGCAGCAAAATTTTGGCTGGATACAACTAGACGAAACCGCTTACTTTATCAAAACCCTTCCTGTAAAATTGTACCCGATTCAAGTAGGTTGGGTGATAATTGGGACAGCAGTGATTAGCTATTTATCTTTCTTAATACCAACACTTTGGATTAAAAGAATTGCACCTGCAAAAGCAATTAAATTTGACTAATTGAAACTATTGCTTCCAATGTGATAATACAATTCCAGTTGCAACAGCTGCATTTAAGGATTCAGCACCCCCAAAATTTGGAATTGATACAGCGTGTGTGATTAATGATTGTATAGGACTTCTGATACCCTTGGATTCATTTCCAATAACTAAAAAGCCATTAGTAGGTAATTTTTGGGTATAGATAGATGCTCCTGAAAGCAATGTGCCAATGACCGGCAATTTTTCCTTGGTAAGTATTTTTTCAACAGGAGCAATGTGAACCTTTACCCTAAAGCAACTTCCCATTGTACTTTGAATCACTTTAGGATTGTATAAACCAGCAGTGTCATCTGTAACTAAAATATCAGTCAACCCAAACCAATCAGCAGTTCGTATAATAGTGCCAAGGTTTCCGGGATCCTGAATCCCATCCAATACCAATGTTAATTGCTTTGCATAATCAATTGGCGCAATATTTTGTTGCTTCTGTACAAGGGCAATTACCTGATTAGGGGTTTGTAAATGGCTTAATCTGCCTAACATGATATCATCAACTTCTTCTATATCTCCCCCACTATTCCCTAAATTTCCTTGCCATTCCTTAGTTGCGTATATTTTTTCAATAACACATTTTGCCTTAATTGCTTCCTCCAACATCTTTGGCCCTTCAATTATATATACAGATTCTTGTGCCCAATGTTTTTTATGGGCAAAAGATTGAATATATTTGAGCTCATTCTTATTCATAATTTTCATGTCATTAAGGAAGCTTAAAAATATTAGTTTCTTCTCAAGATTCTCACTACTTGGCCTTTTATTTTTGATAAATGCTTGTACAGATATCAAAAAGGCCATGATTCATGACTATCCTAAAGAAAAAGCATTTGTATATGACAATAAAATTGTTATAAAGGACGCTGAATCAAAAAGTTCCTTTCATGAATTAACTTATAATTTAGATGCATACTGGGACGATAGTTTAAAAGCAAAAAGAGTAAGACAATTTGGGATTTTTAATACCTTGTTACAACCAACAGCTTTTCAGCCAGAAAAAATAGACCGCACTATTCATTACATGCAAAATTATCTTGCATCAAGAGGCTATCACCATCCCAGTTTACAATTAATTGCCAAAACAGATACCATTCACAACGAGTGGAGAGTGCATTTAAGTATGCAGGTTCAACTAAATAAGAAAACAATAATTGATACAGTTACTTATCAATTAGGGAACCCTAACTTACAACAAATTGCGATTTTAAATAGCAGCAATGCTTATGTAAAAAAAGGAATGCCTTTCTCTAATGAATCAATAAATAATGAATTAGATCGATTGGTTGCCTTGTTCCGATCTAACGGTTATTATTACTTTACCAAAGAAAAAATATTTGCCGAAGTTGATACAATTAATCAGTCATTAATGACTTTGACCTTGGACCCATTGGCTCAAGTAAGTCAGGTACAGGATGCAAATAAAAGAGAAGCAGAAAACCCAAACTGGAAAATAAGTTTTCAGCTAAGAAATATTGACAGCAAAATTACCAAAGCATATCCCATTGGCAATCAAATATTTTATTCCGATTTAAATTTATCCGAAAATCCAGATACTATTTTAAACAACGGTAGAAACACAAGCCAAGTATTTGGAGACATTACCCACCAATTTAATACTCCTAAATTTAAGTCCTCCCTTTTTGAAGAACAATCTATAATTCACAAGGGAAGTTTATACAATGAGCATCTATTATATCAAACACTGAATAACTTAAGTGGATTAGGTGCATGGCAACAAATTGATGCGCGTAGTACCGTGACAAATGACAGTGTTAATCTTCATTATTTTCTAGTACCCAATTTAAGACGCAGCTTTAGTTTTGACTTAGAGGGAAGCAGAAATACTGCACAAATTGGAGCAGGTAACTTATTAGGACTCTCTACTAGCTTAACTTTCAGAGACCGCAACGTGCAAAAAAAATCCATACAGTCAATTACTAATTTTAGAACAGGAGTTGAATTGGATTTAAACAATAGCAACCTAACACAAACATTACTATTTAATGTAGGACATACCTATAGTTTTCCAGCGTTACTAATTCCATTTAAGAAGATTCATAAATCAAGTGTTAGTACCGATAAAACTAACTTCTCATTAAACGGATCTTACATTGACCGATTAAACTATTATCAACTCAAGTCCTTTACAACAAATTGGGGATATGAATGGAAAAAGAATAAAAATGGAGCAGAGGATATTCTTTCCTACAAGCCTTTAAATATTGAGTTTTATCAACTGCAGAAGTTCGCGAAACTAGATAGCTTATTACTATTAAATCCTTTTCTAAGATCTTCATTTAACAATGGAAATGTGATTAGTCAAACTATTAGTTATGTTCATTCTGGACCTTCTTTAACTAATTCAAGACACCATAATTACTTTAGAGTAGGTGTTGAAGAATCTGGCGCATTACTTGGATTGTCATCTAATGTTCAAAAAAACATTTACAGATATATTAAAGCCGAAGTTGAATTACGAAAATTAATAAAATTTGATTACACCGAATTGGCCTGGCGCTTTATGGGCGGATGGAGTAATAACTACAGCAATGATGCATCACTTGGAGGACAACTTCCCTTTTTTAAACAATTTACAGCAGGTGGCCCCTATAGTATGCGCGCCTGGGGTTTAAGACAATTAGGACTAGGAAGTTCTTCATTTTATGACACTAGTAGCAAGAGTCAAAACTTTGATCGTTTTGGAGATATGCAATTAGAAACCAATTTAGAATACCGATTTAATATCGTACAAATTGGCACCTATAAAATTGGTTCTGCATTATTTACAGACATCGGAAATATATGGAATACAAGAGATACCAAGCAAGATCCTAATGCAGGTTTTGAATTAAGCCGTTTATACAAGGACTTGGCAATTGGCGTGGGTACAGGTTTAAGAATTGACTTTAATTACTTTACAATACGTGTAGATTATGCAATGAAGATGAAAGATCCAACACGTGCATCCAATAATGGCTGGATGGATTTACACAATATGAAATGGACCGAAATAAAACCGAATGGTTCTAGGGTAAATAATTATGCTTGGCAATTTGGCATTGGCCTTCCTTTTTAACCTATTCCACAACAGTATGGTTTTCATTGGCTAATAGAACCTCTACCTCGTCTCTTAAATCCTCCCACTGAATTGCATCTGCTACATCAAAGTCTCCAATTTTTGTACGTCTTAACGCACTCATATAAGCACCTACACCAAGTGCTTTTCCAAAATCACTCACCAAACTTCTAATATAAGTTCCTGTTGAGCATACTACCCTAAATTCTATATTGGGTAAATCTATTTTTGTGATTTCAAATGTATCAATTGTGATTTTTCTTGGATCTACTTTAACTTCAATCCCTTGACGCGCTGTTTCATATAAACGAACACCGTCTTTTTTTATAGCAGAATGTTGAGGAGGGATTTGCATTATTTCCCCCGTAAATTGTTTAGTTGTGTCCAATATTTGATCTGGAGTAATATGATCAATTCCGGTAAAATTTTCAGGCGCTGATTCTAAATCATAAGTGGCAGTTGTGGCACCTAGTACCATAGTGCCTGTATACTCTTTAATCATCCCCATGTAATCGTTTATTTGCTTGGTAGCTTTGCCAGTACAAATAATTAATAAGCCAGTTGCTAAAGGATCTAATGTGCCTGCATGTCCCACTTTGGCTATAAATGTTAAGCCTCGCACTCGACGAATCATTTTGAAAGAAGTCCATGTTAATGGCTTATCCATCAATAATACTTTGCCTTCTAAAAAAGGCACAAGTGCATCAGGAATTGGTCCTTGTTTTTTCATCTTACTTAAAACTTAGTAAGCTCTTGCAAATAAAACACGTTGTGTAGAAGGATTGCCAGATAAAATACATTTTCCAGCTTCTAAAGTATTATCCAAAGGAATACAACGAATGGTTGCCTTTGTTAACTCTTTAATTTTTTCTTCCGACTCAGGCGTTCCATCCCAATGTGCCGACACGAATCCAGCTTTGGTGTCTAATATATTTACAAACTCATCCCATGTATCCGCTTTTGTAATATGATCGTCACGATATTGCTTAGCACGATTAAATAAGTTGTCTTGAATCTCTAATAATAAATTGCTAACTGTTTCAGTTAATCCTTCCATTGAAATAGTTGTCTTCTCTTTTGTATCACGACGTGCAATTTCTACTTGGTTGTTTTCTAAATCTCTAGGGCCAACTGCGATACGAACTGGCACTCCTTTTAATTCATATTCTGCAAATTTCCAGCCTGGCCTTTGGTTGTCTGAATCATCATATTTTACTCGTATACCAGCAGCTTTGAATGATGCAACTATTGCATTTACTTTTTCATCTAAAATTGCCTTTTGTTCTTCTCCTTTAAAAATAGGAACAATCACTACTTGAAGTGGTGCAATTCTTGGTGGCAATACTAAACCTTGATCGTCACTATGTGTCATTACTAAGCCGCCAATTAAACGTGTACTCACACCCCAACTAGTTGCCCATACATAATCCAATTTATTATTCTTGTCGCTAAATTTCACATCGAAAGCCTTTGCAAAGTTCTGTCCTAAAAAGTGAGAAGTACCTGCTTGCAAAGCTTTACCATCCTGCATCAACGCTTCAATGCAATAAGTATCTTCGGCTCCTGCAAATCTTTCGTTTGCCGATTTCACTCCTTTAATAACAGGAACTGCCATCCAATTTTCTGCAAAGTCGGCATACACATTTAACATTTGCACTGTTTCAGCAATCGCCTCTTCCTTAGTAGCATGAGCAGTATGTCCTTCCTGCCATAAAAATTCGGCAGTACGTAAAAATAATCTTGTTCTCATTTCCCATCTTACCACGTTTGCCCATTGGTTTACTAAAATTGGCAAATCACGATATGACTGAATCCATGTTTTATAGGTATTCCAAATAATAGCTTCACTTGTTGGTCGAACAATTAATTCTTCCTCTAATTTTGCTTCCGGATCCACCATTAATTTGCCCTTATTATTAGGATCTGTTTTTAATCTATAATGTGTTACAATCGCACACTCTTTTGCAAAGCCTTCCGCATTCTTTTCTTCGGCCTCAAATAATGACTTGGGAACAAACAATGGGAAATAAGCATTTTGGTGTCCGGTATCCTTAAACATTTTGTCTAATGCAGCTTGCATATTTTCCCACAGCGCGTATCCATAAGGTTTAATAACCATACATCCTCTTACTGCACTATAATCTGCCAATTCGCCTTTTAAAACAAGGTCGTTATACCATTGTGAATAGTCAGCTGCTCTGGTTGTTAGTTCTTTTGCCATTTTTGATAAATCTTAACATTTTGAGTTCTAAAAACAATCTACGAAAAAAGCCCTATATCTTATTTTTACGTAGCTTTGAAGTAGCAAATGTATGCTAATTTAAGGGCATATTAAAACCTAAACTAATTCAACATGAACACACAAAATATAGCTTCCAAGCTTAGACTCATCACATTGAGTTTGATTACTATAAGTTGTCTTGGTACAAGTTGCACTAGTTTGCAACAAACTACGGTTGCAGCTACCGACGATTTATACTATACCCCTAATAACAAAGCAATTGCAAACGAAGCGACTGCAGCAAATCAGAATCAGGATCCTAATCAAATAAATAACACGGATCAATCTGAATATCAAGACTATCAATCTTATCCAGATGACAGATATTTAAGATTAAAAGTTGCCAACAGAAACCGTTGGGATGCAATAGATGATTATGGATATTGGAATGACCCACGCTATAACTACGCTTACTACCCTTCTTATGGAGGATGGAATAGTTGGTATAGTGGTTTTTATGGTTCTTCTTGGTACAACCCATTTGGCATGTCTATGGGATTTGGCTGGGGTGGTTATGCTCCTTACATGAATTCATACTACACCATAGGATGGGGATTTAATGACTTTGGATATGGCGGATTTGGTTATGGTAGTTATGGATTTGGATATGGCGGATGGAACCCTTATTACGCAAGCTACTGGAATCCATATGCGGGCTATTATAATTATTATGGCGGTTACGCTGGTGGTGTTCCTGCGCGTAGAATGCATTATCAAGACCCTAGAGCCACACATACAAGTGCTCCTGGTTTAGCTGCTTATAGAAATCCATCTTCATCAAGAAGCTTGAATAACTATACTAATGTTGTAAATGGCAATACGCGCTATACTGGCAATGCCAACTTGAATAATAATTTTGGTTCATTGTTAAAGAGAGTTGTAACAACTAACACCAACACTAATAATGCTAATAGTTGGGACAGACCAGCACGTTCTTTTAATAGTAACAATAATTCCAATCAAGTAAAACCATACAGCAGTAACAATAGTTCAACTACTACTCCTGCAAACAATAGTTCTAATTCAAGCGGGAAAAGTGGAGGCTATAATAGTTCAGGATCTTCTTCTAGCAGTGGCCGTGCTCCAAGATCCCACTAGTTTTAAAAATTTAGTTTAAGCGCAATTATAAATAGTTCTATTATGAAAAAAATATTTTTATTGATCTTGTTAGGATCAAGTTTATCAATGTATGCTCAAGATCCAGAAGACGGATTAAGATTGTCTTGGTTTGCACCAAGCGGAACTGCGAGAAGCAACGCATTGGGTGGTGCAATGGGTTCATTAGGTGGCGACCTATCTTCAAATCATATAAATCCAGCAGGACTTGGTTTTTATAAGTCTGGCGAGTTACTTTTAACACCTAAGTTTTCAACTCAGTCTAATACTTTTAATTACTTAGGGAATAGCAGTACTTCAAATGCCAATAAATTTGATTTTGGGTCTATTGGTATTGTATTCGCAGACGGCCTTAAAAAACGTAACTGGACAAGCACCTCTTTCTCTATCTCGTTTAATCAAATTGCGGATTATAATAACCACTTTAGTTTTAGCGGAAAGAATAATTTTAGCAGTTACTCTGAAAAATATTTAGAAGAATTAGTGCACGACCGTGCAGACACAAATGCAGCATTAAACAATTATATTTTTGGTAGCTCACTAGCTTTCAGAACCTATTTAGTTGATACGACTGCGGCGGCAAATGGAGCTGTAACTGGTTATCAGAGTTTAGTGCCATTAAGCACTGGCATTAATCAAATGTATGATGCACAAACTAGTGGAAGCTATAACGAATTGGCTTTTGGCTGGGGTGGCAATGTAGAAGACAAATTATATTTAGGAGCAAGTATTATTATGCCAATGATTAATTACAATCGCATGACAACTTATTCCGAAACAGATGCTACTAACAATACGAATAATGATTTTGGAGGTTTTGTTTTTAATGAAAATTTTAGTTCTAGAGGATGGGGTTTAGGCGCAAAGTTTGGCGTAATCTATAAGCCACAATCTTTTTTACGCTTAGGATTTGCTTTACAAACACCTCAACTAATCTCATTTAGAGACAATATTAGCAGCGATATGACTACCAATACCGAAGCTTATGCAGGTACGCAATATGCTAGCTCAAATGATTTAAATGAAGGATATGCAGGTATTAGAGAGTATACAGTTGCCACTCCTACTAAAGCTACATTTAGTACTAGTTACTTTTTTGCTGCTCCAAATAAACCAACACAACCACTTGGCTTTATAAGTGCCGATTTAGAATTCGTAAATTATGCAGGAACACATTACTATGCAAATACCTACGATCAAGCTAGCTCCGATTACTACAATAACTTAAATGCAACTATCCGTTCCATTTATAAAAACAATGTGAATTTTAAAATTGGTTCTGAATTAAAATTAAATGGCAACTGGATGCTAAGAGCAGGTACTGCATATTATGGTTCTCCTTATAAAGATGAAACTATTAAAGCATCACATTGGACAGTTAGTGGTGGAGTTGGCTACAGAACAAATAGGCATTTTATTGATTTTACTATTGTTAATACATCAACTAAAGATGCAATATTCCCTTATCGTTTAAGTGACAAGCCTAATACTTACGCAAGCTATACTGGCAACAGACTGGTATTTAATATTGGTTACGGTATAAGATTCTAAAAATAATAAGTACACTTTAAACTTAAAGTGTAACATAAAAAAAAGCGCACCCTATTGGATGCGCTTTTTTATTTGGGTCATTTTGATAAATGGAAAACTTATTTTAAGTCCTCCACTTTCAAACCTTGATTGGCTTTGATATCTGTATATTTTACATTAATCTTTATTTGCCCCATATCTATTAATTCTTCGGTTGGTAACTTAACGCCATTTACTTCCTTATAAGTTTTATAAAACTGCTGTTGCGTTACAGTTCCTCTTCCTGGCACTTCCTGAGATTTAGAAGTCTTAACTAATAAGTAAGTAGTAGCATCATAATATCGGTGTGACACTTTACCTAATGGTGTTGTAAGTTCTACATCAATTGCATCCTTGCCGTCAACCTTTTCAGCACCTGCAATTTTTAATTTATACCCTTTTGCAATGTATCCTTGTTCTGGAACCAATGTTGCAGCGGCATCTAACTCTTCTTTAATTTCGTCCGTTATTGGCGCTTCCATTCCTTGTTGGCTTACCGAGTATTTACCACCAACAACTGACTGCTTCATTAATGCCATACCTCCCATTGTCATTGCAGAAACCAAATTACCGGGCGCAATAATAGTTTGAGTCATGTTTAAAGACTGACCCATTACAGATGCGGTTCCTGTTAACTGTAAATCTTTAATAGCACCAATAGCATTTTTCCCACCAACGGCTGTAACTACTTTTTCCAATAATACTTCAGGTGTTAAGGATGCATCTGTTTTAGCTTCTGTTGGAGCAGCAACCTCATTGCCATCAAAATCGAAAAATTTAACAGGGCCATATTTATCTAGGCCTTTAGCAATTTGTTTTGCATTACCTACAATTACAATATGCATTTGAGCAGGATTCAATAATGAACGAGCTGCGTCCTGCACTTTTTGTGCATCAACTGCCGATAAATTAGCTAAATACTTTTGATAATAATCAGCAGGCATTTTATAACGTGCAATATTTAAAGCAAAGTTGGCAATGGTAGCAGGATTCTCTAATGAACGTGCAAATCCACCAGATAAATAGTTTTTCATCCTAGTTAATTCTGCATCACCCACTTTCTCATCTCTTATAATATTTATTTCGCGCAAAATTTCTTGAACAGCGCTATCTGTTTTTTCATTTCTTACCGAAGACTCTGCCGAGAAAATTCCTACTTGTCTATTAGGACTCAAGGAAGAGTATGCGCCATATGTAAAGCCATGCTTCTCTCTTAAATTAGCAAACAATCGTCCAGAAAAACCGCCACCTAAAATATTATTCATCACATTACTAGAAATCACATTTGGAGCACCTTGCATTAAATCCACAGTAGTTGCAACTGCAACGACACTTTGAACAGATGCAGGTCGGTCTACCACAGCAACATAAGTTTGAGCAGGCTTAACCGTTTTAGGAAATACCGTATTAGGAACAACACCTTTAGCCCAACCACCAAAGTTTTTCTCCGCCAAAGCTTTTGCAGCTAAAGGTTCAATATCACCAACAAAAACCAAATAAGCGATATTAGGCTTCCAATAAGTTGAGAAGAATTTTTTTACATCTTCGATTTTTATACTGTTAGCAGTTTTCTCTGTAGTAATCTCACCAAATGCATGATTAGCACCATATACTAATTTCTTCATCACATTATTTGAAATTGCATCTGCATTGTCCTTACTTGATTCAATACCTGAGATAGTTTGTTTTCTTACTTTCTCTAACTCATCGCTAGAAAATGCAGGATGAAGTACCACTTCCGACATCAATTCCATTAATTGAGGAAAGTTATTTTTTAATGAGCTTACAGTTGCTGTTTGGCTAGAAGTAGAAAGGGAACCACCTAAGTATTCAACTGCTTCATCTAACACCGCTTTTGATTTTGTACTTGTGCCTCTTTTTAAAAGCTGACCAGCCATATCTGCCAGGCCTGCCTTATCTCCTTCTGCAAATCCATCTAAATCCAATGCCAAAGAAGCAGTTACCCTTGGTAGTTTTGTGTTTTTAACAACAAATACCTGCAACCCATTTGCAAGCGTATATTTTACAGGATTACCAACCTGAATTAAAGGGGCTTTAGCTGGTGCAGGTGCTTTGGTACGATCAATTGCTTGTGCCATTGACACCAATGGCAAACAAAGCAATAAACTATAAATTAATTTTTTCATATAATATTTTTTTGAGTTCATAACTATTTAGTAGGCGCTTTTGCTTTTGGTACATAATATAATACCACACGATTGTCTTTGTTTAAATACTTTTTAGCAACCTTTAATACATCTTCTCTTGTTACTTTATTGTACTTTTCCAATTCTGTGTTTACCAAATTAGCATCACCAAAATACACTTCGAAATTGGCTAAGTTTTCAGCTATACCTGCCATTGTACTCTTTGTAGATACCCAGTCCGTAGTAATTTGATTCTTTACTTTTTGAAATTCACGCGCTCCTACTAAATTTGTTTTTAAGTCATTCACTACGCTATCCATACTTAACTCTAAAGTACTTGCTTTAACACCTGCATTTGCAATAGCTAGTGTAATAAACACACCTGCATCTTCATTGAAAAATGGCACCGACTGTGCTGCAGCTGCCAATTGTTTTGTATCCACCAATGTTTTATTCATTCTAGAAGATTCACCGCCAGACAAAATATTAGATAAAATATTAAATGCGTAATATTCATCACCTCCTTGCTTTGGAGCACGATAAGCTTGAAACACACCCTCTAATTGAACATTGTCTTCAATAATATCTCTTACTTCCCCTCCCAACGGAGGCTCAACAATAGAAGGTCTTTTAATAGCTGCACCCTTTGCAATTGGTCCAAAATAAGCTTCAATTTGTTTCTTTAAAGTTGCTTTGTCAAAATCTCCAGCAATAGATAACACACAATTATTAGGAACATAATAGGTTTTATAGAACTGAATAAATTCTTCCAATTTTGCAGCATTTAAATGGTCCATGCTTCCGATAGGCGCCCAATGATAAGGATGCACTTTAAAACTGCGTTTTAACATCTCAGTCAAAAAGCTTCCATAAGGACGATTGTCCATACGCATTCTTTTTTCCTCTTTTACAACTTCTCTTTGCGTGTTCACTCCAACTTGCTCAATTTTAGCATGCATCATTCTTTCACTTTCTAACCATAGGCCCAAATCCAATTGATTAGATGGAAGTAGCTCATAATAAAAAGTTCTATCCTGTGAAGTATTTGCATTTAATACACCTCCAGCATTGGTTACATATTTATCAAATTCACCACGCTTTATATTTTCGGAACCCTCAAATAATAAATGTTCAAAGAAATGGGCAAACCCTGTTCTTGCCGTGTCTTCGTTTTTAGAACCCACATGATAAAGTGCAGTAACTGCAACAACTGGCGCACTGTGATCTTCGTGTAAAATCACTTTCAAACCATTTGGCAAAGTATATTTTTCAAACTGTATCGTTTGACCCTGCGCAAATATTTGCGTCAGCGATAAAAAACATACAAAAAAAAGAAATGATTTCTTTTGCATAAAAAAGCTTTAGTATTATGAATGAACTTAAAACTAAACTTATTTGTAACAAAAAAGAAATTATTTGACACGTATTTCTACCCAATTATTTGATTGGCAGTAACTGCAGATGCCTGATACCACTTAATTTCAGGGTCTTTTTTAAACCAGGTCATTTGCCTTTTAGCATAGTGTCTCGTGTTTTGTTGAATCAATTCTATTACACGCTCTTTGGATACTTCGTTGTTGAAAAATGGCTCCCATTCACTATAACCAACCGTTTGCAAGGCATTTAAATGCAAATAAGGAATTAATGTTTTCACTTCGTTTTCCAATCCCACCTCAACCATATTTAAAACACGTTGATTAATGCGTTCGTATAATAAATCCCTAGGCATTTCTAACCCTATTTTAACAATATTGAAGGGACGGATAATTTTAGGCTTATTTTGAAAACTTACAATAGATTCACCCGTACCCAATTTAACCTCTAAGGCGCGCATTAATCTTTGGGGATTTTGCTGCTCTCCTTTTTCCCAATAAATGGGGTCTTTAACAGAAACTTCTTTTTGCAACCATCTTAACCCCAATTTTTCATACTGATTAATTATGCCCTCTCTAACTTCAGGTGCAATAGGTGGTATCATATCTAACCCTTCACAAAATGCTTTAATATATAATCCTGTGCCTCCCACCATTACTACGGTATCCTTTGTTTTAAAAAGCTCGGCTACTTTGTCTAATGCATACTGCTCAAAAACCGAAGCGTTCACTGTATCTTGTATAGAATGGCTTGCGATAAAATGATGAGGTAGTGTTTCTATTTCTGTATTACTAGGCCTTGCTACGCCAATGTTCATTTCTTTAAAGCACTGACGGGCATCTGCTGAAATAATTTCGGTATGCAATGCTTGTGCCAATGAAATAGCGAATGTAGTTTTACCAACAGCAGTTGGACCTACAATAATATATACTGTTTTAGTTAGAGACAATTTTGTGAATTTATAATGCTTAATAATGGAAAGACCCGAGTGGACTAAATCTTATTAGTACGCTTCAAATGAATCGTCTAAAAAACCACTACCACTTTCTTCTGAGCTGTCTTCGGAATCATCATCTGCGTCTTCCGCGTCATCAGAATCATTGCCGTCTTCCTCGCCCTCTTCACCAAATCCATCGGCAGTTTCGGATAAGTCATATTTCTCCTCAATGTCGGCGAATTTTTTCCCTAATAAACCCTTGGATCCATATTGCATTGGTCCCACGCCTTCAACTCTGGAAACCACAGGATATTCTAAATCTATATCAGCATCAGCATTTTTAATTACTTGAATCAACTCTATTAAAAAAGTCCAAGCTTTTGCAAAATCATACACATAGATAAAGTGCTGATTGGTGTCAATTATTTCTGTGCCAATAGCAGTCTCACTCATTAACAATGGTGGAGCTACATATTCTTTCTCGTATACTTCTTTGCTAATTTCTCTTCCTCTTTTCCAAGTATCATTACTTCTATAAAAAGTTGCTCCATGAATTTGATCAAATTCAAAAGCCTTTAATATAATCTGATGTAAATCGATAAAACTTTGAGTATGCTTAACCAAAATATCTCTATATATCGCATCATCCTCCTCCCAATAAACTCTAAACTTTAATATGGCCATACGGGTATTTTGAAACGCTAAATTACTATTTTATTACAGGAAATAAGCCTAGTTTGGCTCCTTCTTTCAACATATAATCATAAGCAGCATCATGATGGTTGGCAATTACCCCATCTAATATCGCTTCCCTGATGGCATCTTTAATAATTCCCACTTGTTTGGAAGGCGTTATATTAAAAATTTGCATTATCATTTCGCCAGTAATAGGTGGCTGCCAATTGCGAATACTGTCTTTTTCCTCCACTTCTTGCAGGCGCACTTTCACAAATTCAAACCCTTGTAAATATCTTTTTACTTTGTTCTGATTTTTGCTTGTAATATCTGCCGCACACAATAACATTAAAAAATCAATATCGTCACCTGCATCAAAAAGCAACCTTCTGATGGCACTGTCTGTAACATTTTCCTTGGTTAATGAAATGGGACGAAGATGCAAGCCAACTAACTTTTGTACCATCTTCATTTTCTCATTCAAAGGCAATTTTAATTGAGTAAAAATTTTAGGGACCATTCTTGCACCCACTACTTCATGTCCATGAAATGTCCAACCGAAACCTGGTTCAAATCTTTTTGTTTTAGGCTTTGCAATATCATGCAGTAGTGCTGCCCATCTTAACCAAATATCGTCTGATGTGCGCGCCACATTATCTAATACTTGTAAGGTGTGAGAAAAATTGTCCTTATGCCCAATGCCATCCAATGTTTCAGCCCCTTCCAATTGCAATAACAATGGAAAAATATGTTGTAATAATCCTGCTTCCTTTAATAAATACCAACCCTTAGATGGCGTTTTTGTCATCATTATTTTTTGCAACTCATCTGTAATGCGCTCTTGTGAAACTATTTTAATTCTGTCTGCAATTTGCTTAATACCATTAAAGGTTTCATCGGTAATCGTAAAATCCAGTTGTGTAGCAAACCGAATAGCGCGCATCATGCGCAAAGGATCGTCATCAAATGTTTGCGCTGGTTGCAATGGTGTTTTTAAAATTTTATTTTTCAAATCTTCTAACCCACCAAAAGGATCAATTATATGTCCGAAATGAGAAACACTTAATTCAATTGCCAAAGCATTCACCGTAAAATCTCTTCTATTTTGATCATCTTCAATAGTGCCTGGACTTACTTCGGGTTTACGACTATGGCGCGCATAACTTTCTTTTCTAGCTCCTACAAATTCAATTTCAATATCATCAAATTTTACCTGTGCAGTTCCAAATGTTTTAAACAAAGAAACCGGCGGCGTTGGATGAAATAATTTAGAAAATGCTTGGGCCAATGCCATTCCATCGCCAATACAAACCACGTCAATATCCTTGGTGGGGCGATCTAATATTTTGTCTCGTACAAATCCTCCAACCGCAAATGCAGGCACACCAATTTTAGCAGCGGCCTCGGCCACGGCTTTCAATAATTCGGTCTCCCTTTGAGTAAGTTGAATCTGCATACGCGCAAATGTACTAATGTTGCTTCATTTGTAACAAAGGAGCATACATTTGTTGCATTTGAATGGTCATTGCACAATTAAAATGGCCTAATGGACAGGCTTTTTTACCATGTACTCCGCAAGGCTTACAAGCTAATTGCTGTTGCGTTTGAATAATAAAGGAATCATCAGATAAAGGGCCATATCCAAAATCGGGAATAGTAGAACAATAAATAGCAGCAACCGGCGCATTCACAGCCGACGCAAAATGCATAGGTGCTGAATCATTTACATAATTTAATACCGCCCCTTTTTGTAAAGCAGCGGAACTTAAAAAATGAAACTGTCCCGCTAAGTTCACTACCCTATTTTTGATAGTTGAGGTTGCTGAGATTGATGCAATTATTTCTTCCCCAATGGCTTTGTCACCAGGACCCCCTATTATATAAACCTTCCCTTTAAAATCCAACCCATTTAAAAAGTGAGCCCATTGTGTTTTAGGAAATTGTTTTGTGAACCAGACAGATGCTGGTGCAATACAGATATAAGGTTGATCTTGATATATTTTCACTTTTTCAAAATCGGATACCGCAGGATATAATTTTGGATTACATAATTTAATACCTGCATCTAACACTTGAGCCAATGCAAAATTCTTTTGTATTTCATGCAAACCTACTTGCATTTCCTGATGCTTCACTTTATGTGTAAATAAGAAAGAAAATGGATTTTTATCAAAGCCAATTTTAAATTTTGCTCCCGAAAAAGCAGTCCATAATCCAGTGGCAGCATACCTTTGCACATTTATGATTGCGTCGTATTTACTTATGCGTATTTGCTTTAATACTTTAACCCAATTTGTATATTTATTTTGCTGCTTATTCCAAATTATCACATTTTTTACAAATGGATGATTCGTAAACAAAGCTTCATTGCCTTTTCTAACTACAATATCTATTTTTGCAGACGGATATTGTGAATGCAAGGACTCAAGTATAGAAGTACTTAAAACTACATCTCCAATAAAAGCGGTTTGAATGACACAAATATTTTGCATGCGAACTTGTTATTAGTGTCGTATAATTATTAGTTTCCCGTCTACATCCCATTTCACAACCGAAGATGGTTGCTGCAATTCGGTTTCATCCTGACGATACTTAACAACATGGTCTACTCCTTCGGTAATGTCTAAGGAAATATCATTAAAACAAAGTGGTGTTGGATAAGTAGAAATATTCGCTGAAGTACTCACAATGGGTTTACCAAATTGCTTTATTAATTCCTGACAGAATTTATCCTTGCAAACTCTTAATGCAACTGTGCCATCACTTGCTAATAAATTGTTGGCTAAATTTTTCGCATTCGGATAAATTACAGTTGTAGGTTTATGAATTCCTTTTATATAATCAAAAATGGGCACCTCCCCCATATCTACATAATTCAAAATGGCAGATTCACTTTCCACAAGTACAATCATGGCCTTTGTATCCACCCTTTTTTTAAGGTCAAAAACACGCTTTACAGCTGCCGTATTTGTGGCATCGCATCCAATACCCCAAACAGTATCGGTTGGATATAATATAAGACCGCCTTTCTGAAGCGTACTTATACAGGACTGTATATCATCGTTGTAAGGAAACATGCTGCAAATTAAACAATACCTTGTAAAAATAAGCCTGAATATTGTGCAAAACAATTAGGAAAATAATAGTGCTTGAGCCGTATTTTTGCCAAAATTGTAAATAATGGACTTAAAATCTAAGATCGAAGCAGCATGGAATGACCGTGCCTTATTAAAAGATGAAACTTATAGCAATGCAGTACGTGAAGTAATTGAAGAAGTAGACAAAGGAAGACTAAGAGTTGCAGCACCAACAGAAAATGATTGGGTAGTAAACGAATGGGTTAAGCAAGCCATACTAATGTACTTTGGAATCCAACAAATGCAAACCTGGGAGTTAGCTCCTTTTGAATTTCATGATAAAATGTTATTAAAATCGGGGTATGCCGAACTAGGTGTCCGTGCAGTGCCTCATGCCGTTGCAAGATATGGTGCCTACTTAGCAAAGAATGTAGTGTTAATGCCAAGCTATGTAAACATTGGCGCATTCGTTGACGAAGGAACTATGGTGGATACATGGGCAACAGTAGGTAGCTGTGCTCAAATAGGAAAAGGCGTTCACTTGAGCGGTGGTGTAGGAATTGGTGGTGTATTAGAGCCACTACAAGCAAGTCCTGTTATTGTTGAAGATGGTTGTTTTATTGGAAGTAGATGTATTGTTGTTGAAGGCGTACACTTAGAAAAGGAAGTTGTATTAGGTGCCAATGTAGTATTAACAAAAAGTACAAAAATTATTGACGTAAGCGGAGATACTCCTATTGAATACAAAGGGCGTGTACCTGCTAGAAGCGTTGTTATACCTGGCTCTTACCGCAAAACATTCCCTGCAGGAGATTATCAGGTTAGTTGTGCTTTAATTATTGGTCAGCGTAAGCCAAGTACCGATTTAAAGACAAGTTTAAATGATGCATTAAGAGATTTTAATGTTGCCGTATAAAACAGAATCAGCGATATAACCAAGGTTTTATTTTAGCCATCTTAGGGACTATTTTATTTTCTACTAAAGCTATATGGATAAAACTTTGTTTTAGAGAAAGTGCTATTAACGCCACTACATTATTAATGTTAAGGATGTTAATAGCATTTCCTTTTTATTTAGTTGTGTTATATTTAACTAGACCTAAAATTAAAGGGCAAATTAAAAATGTACATTATGCCTGGGCTATTGCAATGGGTGTGTTGGGATATTATATGAGTAGCTTATTTGATTTTGTAGGATTACAATACGTATCAGCAGGTATAGAAAGAATTATTTTATTCGTATACCCAACTCTAGCTGTTGTTGTTAATAGAATAATTTTTAAAGTTGCGATTTCAAAAAGACAATGGCAATCTATTTTAATCACCTATTTAGGAATTGGAATTGCCTACTGGGGGGAGCTTCACTTAATGCCCAATACACATTTGTTTATTTATGGATCTACAATGGTATTATTATGTGGTATAACCTATGCCTTTTATTTGGTAGGCACCGGGAAATTAGTCCCAATATTAGGGTCAAGCCAATATACAAGCATTGCGATGTTAGCGGCAAGCATTGGGATATTTACACACTATTTGATTGAAACCATATGGCATGGTGAAAGTCCTTTATCCTATCATATCCCAGCAAATATAATTTGGTATGTTATTGCACTTGCTATGGTTGCAACCGTAATTCCCTCATTTTTATTAAGTAGTGGAATGAAAAGAGTTGGAAGTAACAACCTAGCCATAATTACAAGTATTGGTCCAGTAGCTACCTTATTCCAAGCAAATTGGATATTAGGCGAACAATTTACCTGGCAACAAATGATTGGAACTAGTTTAGTGATTGCGGGAGTACTTCTTATAAAAAAGTTGGGGTGACCAGGACGAATCCCAACCACCCCGATTATCCTTCCCCCAAAGGATAATAACTTTTATATATTTAATATTTCTTCAATGTAAAAATTGCTTTCCTGATATTAGAACGTAAAAATGCTTTAAGTATTAAGTAAAATATACATTTACATAAAAAAAGAGGAGAAAAATATTTAAACATTAATAATAGTTGATTTACATACATTTGTATATTAATAAAATAGCAAAAATACCATCTGTAGATATTGTACAACATGATCCGAATACAGTTTCGGGGTTTTTTCCTTATTGGCACACGGTTAAAGACGATATGAGTAACATCGATAAAACAACACTTACAG
>CAIJFI010000011.1 GCA_903819975.1 uncultured Bacteroidota bacterium
CTAAACACCATTCATTTAATAAGCGTATGCTACGCGGACTATTTGCTGCAATCATATCGGCACTTAGTTGATACACTAATCCGTCTATTTTCCAGCGTAGGGTATTATAAATGGCTAATGCGCTGTCTACTTGTTCCTTATTTACTGCGGTCTCTTTTTTTGCGGAACCTATTTTGTCACTAAGGTATAATTCACTTGTGTATTTAATTTCAATAAGTCTGTTGAGTAAGCCCTTTGCTGGAGCTTGCTCCGGCTGCGCCTCCGCAGCCGAAACAAACATTACTAGCAGAACAAAAACCATCGCCTTTAAAATTAAAAAACCACTATCTAAACCTAATTTAATGTGCTTGCTATAATTTTTCATACTTGTATTTTTTCGTTTATAAAAAGAAAGTCCTTTTTTCCAATAAACCTTCGGTCTGTGGACTTTGATCATATCCATTATGCTGTAAGTCTACATTTACCAGTTGAACAATTAAATCCATTGGTTTAGTATCTCCGTATTCAAGAAGGTTCTGAATTAAATAATGGGTAAAAGCGCCATTAAAACGATTATTGATAATGGCATCGGCACTTAACTGGTGCGATTCACAAGCACTTAGCAAGGCCCCGTTTAATGGGGTAGTTATTGCACTTGCTGTATTGGGCACTATATCTCCACTTACTCTTGGCCCATTAAAATACCTATATAGCTTTTCTCCGCTATTAAAAGGGTCTCGGGACAGGTCTTCCGCATGGCAGGAGTCCGAAATCCATACAAAATGTACTCCTTTAGGGATTCCAGCAAACAGCTGCGCAAATTCTTTATCCCTTAATGTAGTATTGTTACTACCATCAAAATCATATGGGCAGATTATCTCATCTAATCCATCTTTTTCTAATTGCTGTGTTAAGGTAGGGGCCTGTGCTCCATGTCCACTATAATGAAATAATAGTTGGTCTCCTGGTTGTGCGCCTTCTAATAGCCATTTAATTTGTGTGATGATTCCTTTTTTAGTAGCCTCTCTGTCAGTTAGCTTTTTAATATTTTCCTTGGCATACACATTATTTTTTTCTGAGATAAAATGTTCCATGTCCAGGATGTCATTTATACATCCTCTTAATTCATTTCTTGGATCTGGGTATTTATTAATACCTACTAATAGTGCTTTGTTTTTCATATTTTTTTTGATTTGTTTTATTGAAAATAGAATTAAAATTTTCTGTTCCAAATTTTATTTTTACTTTCATATGCACACTTAAAAGCCTTACCTAGAAAGGATTCTAGGGTATTTATCGCAAAGTAAATAGGAGCCTAATTCTCTGCTTTAGTCTATTTAGAATATGTGCTAAAAAATATTTTATGAAAAAAGATCCACGAACAAGTTTATTCAAGAGTTTCTCTCTTTTTTGCATCGCTTTGGTATTATTAGTCACTACCGCGCCGCTTGGTTTTTTATATGCACTTGTGCGTCAAATTGTTTTTGAAAAAGCAAAATCATTGAGTTGGTTTTTTGTTGAAGTCGCCCTTGTGTTAGACCAAGCTGGTAATGTTGTGATGCAACATTTATTAAATGACACGCTGCTTGTTAAAAATGCTAACACCTATTATTTCGGTAACAAGAAAGAAACCATTAGTAGTGTGATTGGCAAAAACTCCCTAACAGATACCCTTAACTATTTAGGCAAGGCACTTAATGCACTGCTGAACTTTATTGATAAGGATCACTCGCTTAACTCTATTATTTATGATGTTAAGCGATGGGAGGAGGGAAATTAATTGTGGTCCCGCCAAGAATCGAACTTGGATCTAGTGTTTAGGAAACGCCTATTCTATCCATTGAACTACGGGACCCCCTTCATTGAACTAGTCGTAATTGCTAGTCCAGCTTATGAGGAGTGCAAAATTAACTACTTCTTTTTAAGTGACACTATATTTTGGTATCTTTGACCCTCAAATACAATCACATGGGTTTCTACAACATTATAATTAAGTTTCGTTTATGGCTAAGTTTAGTAGCCATTTTTGCTGGTTTAGGCCTTGAATTATCTGGTCTTGCTCATTTTTGGCCAGTTTTCCCTCTATATTTTGTGGGTTTAATTGGTATTTTGAGTCACTTTTTTATTGGTCCTTTGCGTTTAGTGCAAGCTCCAATGGAAGCGGGTGATATGGTAGAAGTAGAACGTATTTTAGCTACTATTTGGTGGCCTCAATTATTATACAAGCCTATTCGCAGTACTTACTATACAATTAAAGGCAACATTGCAATGGTGAATCAGGACTTTGATACTGCCGAAAAGCATTTAAAAACAAGTAGTGCTTTAGGTTCTGCAATGCCCGAAGCTGAAGGTGCAAATAAATTACAATTAGGAATGATGGCAATGCAAAGAGGAGACACCAAACAAGGTGAATCTTATATCCGTGCTGCACTAAGAGCGGGAATTCCTGATAAAGAATCTGAAGCAGTTGCTTTTTTAAGCATGTGTCAAATTTTTATGAACAAAAGAGAGTTCCGTGCCGCTAAAGATTATTTCAGAAAAGCAAAAGCATGTAAGCCAACTACTAAACAAGTAGTAGACCAAATAAAAGAAATAGAGAAATACATTTCTCGTATGCCTGGATAATTATCTTATTAGAAATTTTTCTACATTATATTCAATCCCACTTTTAAAACGAGTGGGATTTTTTTTATATACAACTTATTTATATGTATTAAAACGTTAAACACTTTTATTTTTGATTAAACTATTGACTTAGTTTTGCTATCTAATAATTAATATGACAATCTCCCCCAAGCATTGTCTAGTAATAGTTGCATCGGTATTTGCAATTAAGGCTAGCGCTCAAAAATCTACAATTAATAAGGATACTAACGGCAAGTTGTTGTACAGTTACAATAAGACTATTGATAATAACAATACTAGCTTTGATGTTCGCATCATTTATAAAAAAGATCAGGTAATTTATAAAGAAGAAATGGATTCAGTGGTGTTACATAGCCAAGCTGAATTAAATGACTTTACGTCTAGTCTTCAAAAAGTAATTGAAAGTTTACCTAACGAAAAAGCAAATCCGGTTTTTGAAAAACCAACTTATACTTTGTTAAAAACTGATAAAGGAATGGGCGGTATTTTTGTTTCAATTTCTAATCACACGGGAACCATTGTTGCTAACAACACAAAACCTCAAGCCTTAGATTTATTAGAATGGATTAAGTCAATTACTTTCGGAAAAGAATAATTTAGAAAAAATATTTCACCTTATAAAAAAACCTGCTTTAATTGAGCAGGTTTTTTTTATGCATTTTATTTAAATTATAACACTGTTACTTTAATTGATGTGTGTTACTTTAACAATAACTTTTCTATTGTTGGTGCAAAGTGTGCATGTTCTAATGCATGAATTTTATCTGCTAAAATTTCGGGCGTGTCGTCTTTTTGAATTGAGCATGTTGCTTGATATATTATAGCACCCTCGTCGTAATGTTCATTCACCCAATGTATGGTAATACCCGATTGGGTTTCACCTGCTGCTACAACTGCTTCATGCACGCGTGATCCATACATTCCCTTCCCTCCATATTTTGGTAATAATGCTGGATGTATATTAATGATTCCTTTTGCTT
This sequence comes from uncultured Bacteroidota bacterium, assembly GCA_903819975.1. Classification (GTDB taxonomy): domain Bacteria; phylum Bacteroidota; class Bacteroidia; order Chitinophagales; family Chitinophagaceae; genus Sediminibacterium. The sequence goes on from CAIJFI010000011.1 coordinate 3,606, forward strand.
TTGCTTTTCCTGGTTGAAATGCGCGCACTAAAACTGCTGGTACTTTCCATAAGAATCCTGCTAACACTATAAATTCTATATCGGCATTGCGTAAACTTTCTACATACCCTGTGCTTGCAAATTCTTCCTTATTAATTAGTAAAGTGGGGATGCCTTTTTCCTTTGCAATATTTAATACCCCTGCTGTTGGCACATTACACACTATTAATGAAACTTTAATGCGGTTTTGGGTATTGGCGCCGGGCTGCGCGTCGGCGCCCTCAAAATATTCTATAATTTTTCTTGCATTGGACCCTGCGCCCGACGCAAAAATGGCAATATGTATTGTTGAATTTGCCCCAGTATATCCAAACAACTTTGCTCCAACCCTGCCCAAATACCCCTTAAAAAAGCTAAACTGCCCGGTGAAAAAACTCACGAAAATCACCGAAAATGGCCATAAAATGGTCAAAAATAGGGGATAAATGAGCCAAAATGCCCAATTTCTCTCCAAAAAGGCTAAATCCAATATTTTAGTACACAACCTTCCACTTAGGCTTCCTCCTAAGGCAAAAGTAAGTATCACCAATCCAAATTGTACTGGTCCAAGTCCCCATTTTTCCCTTAATGTGTTCAATTTGCCCATAAATCAGCATTATTTGCCCTCAAAGGTGGCCTTTTTTTTCAAAACTGTGTCATTTCCGCCACTTAATTTGACCCCCTGTTGAAACAGTTTACAGTTTTATGACAATTCTCCCACACAAATCACCCAGCCCCTTGAAACTCAATCCTTATAAGGAAAAAAAAACTACAATATTCTTAGCTTTTAATGCGTTTCTTACCTAATTTTGCCACCGTTCAAGGATATTTTTCCACACTAGACACTGTTTGTGTATATGACAATTTTAAGAAGCCTAGCTAAGATCGTTTCGATCTTCCTATTTATCACCCTTAGTTCATCTATCGGTAACCAGTTAAATGCGCAAGATGGGAAATCTCTTTTCTCCCAAAACTGTGCATCTTGTCACGCGGTTAATAAAAAATTAACTGGCCCTGCGTTAGCCGGAGTTGAAGATCGTTGGCCTGATAAAAAGAATTTATATGCTTGGATCAAGAACAACCAAGCTTTTTTGAAAACAGGTGATGCCTACGCTAACAAATTGTACAACGAGTACAATAAGACTGCGATGAACTTGTTTCCAACTTTATCTGATAAAGATATTGATGCAATTCTAGCATACATTAAATCTGTTCCAGCAGCAGGTGCAGCGCCAGTAGGTGGTGCAGCAGCAGCGGCTCCAGCCGAAGAGTCTGATAGCACTTTAGTGTTTGGTTTATTAAGTTTAATTCTTGCAGTTGTTGCGTTAATCTTATTGCAAGTTAACAGCAACTTGAAAAAATTATCTGATGACAAAGCAGGTATTCCTGCAACAGAGCCAGTTCCTTTTTATCGTAATAAAGCATACATCGCTTTTGTTGCAATCATCTTATTTATTGCAGGTGGTTACATGACTACAGTAGGTGCGATGAACTTAGGTCGCTCTAAAGATTACCAACCAGAACAACCAATTTATTATTCTCATAAAGTACACGCTGGCGTTAACCAAATTAACTGTCAATACTGTCACACTGGAACTTACCAAGGTAAGCAAGCTACATTGCCAAGTGTGAATGTGTGTATGAACTGTCACGCTGCTATTAACGAATACAAAGGTGAAGCTTTGAAACGCGAAAATGGTGATGTTGTTGATGGTACTGCAGAAATTAAAAAATTATACAAATACGCTGGCTTTACCGAAGGTCAACCTTGGGATGCTTCTAAAGCAAAACCAATTGAGTGGGTGCGTATCCACAACTTACCGGATCACGTTTACTTTAACCACGCTCAACACGTGAATGCTGGACAAGTTGCTTGTCAACAATGTCATGGTGAAATTCAAAAAATGGGTGAGGTAAAACAATTCGCTGACTTAAGTATGGGTTGGTGCGTTAACTGTCACAGAGCAACTAAAGTTCAATTTAAAGACAATGGTTTCTATAGCATCTATGAAAAATTCCATGCCGATTTAAAGTCTGGAAAAATTGATAGCACTAAAGGAATTACTGTTGAAAAAATTGGTGGTACTGAGTGTCAAAAATGTCACTACTAGTATTTGGATCTGATCGAAATAAAAAAGAGTATTAAATAAGACGCGTAATATTTTATATACATTATTATGGAGCAAAATAAGAACTGGCAAAGTTTTGGTGAATTAAACAAATCTGCTGCCTATAACAAAGAGGTGGAGAACGAGTTTAAAGAAGAACTTCCTTTTGTAGAAGACCATAGTGGTTTTTTACAAGCGAAAGCACCTCGTCGTGACTTCTTAAAATATTTAGGTTTTAGTACTGCTGCTGCTGCAGTAGCTGCGAGCTGTGAAATGCCAATTAAAAAAGCAATCCCTTTCGCTAACAAACCAGAAGATATCGTTCCTGGTATCGCTGATTATTATGCAACAACTTATGTGCAAGATGGTGATGTGGTAAGCGTTGTTGCTAAAGTACGTGATGGTCGTCCTATTAAATTAGAAGGTAATACTTTAAGTCCTATCACAGGTGGCGGTACCTCTGCAAGAGTGCAAGCTTCTGTTTTAGATTTATATGATACTGCTCGTTTACGTTTCCCTACTATTGGTGGTAAAGAAGCAACTTTTGAAGCAGTTGATAAAGCAATTGCAAGTGAATTATCTGGTAACGCAGTTATTGTTACTAGCTCTATCACTTCTCCTTCTACTAAAGCAGTTATCGCTCAGTTCTTAGCTAAACATCCAGGAAGTAAACACGTTACTTATGACGCAGTTTCTTTTAGCGGTATGTTATTAGCAAACGAAGCTAGCTATGGTAAAAAAGTAATTCCTTCTTACCATTTTGAAAAAGCAAAAGCAATTGTTTCATTAAGTGCCGATTTCTTAGGTACTTGGTTAAGCCCTGTTGAATTTGCTAAACAATATGCAGTAGGAAAAAGAATAGATGAAAAAAATCCTGCAATGAGCAAGCATATCCACTTTGAAACAGTGGCTAGCTTAACTGGTTCTAATGCAGATGAAAAATATTTATGTCGCCCTTCTGAAATTGGCGCTATTGCTGTTGCTTTATTAAGTGCAGTAAAAGGCGGAGAGATTGCTGGCGTTGACGCGAAGTTAAAAGCTGGCATCGAAGCTGCTGCAAAAGCATTAACAGAAAATAAAGGTGCTGCATTAGTTGTTGCTGGTAGCAATGACAAAGACATTCAAGTGGTTGTAAATGCAATCAACGATGCAATTGGTGCAAACGGTACAACAATTAATTTTGGTGCTACTGCTAATTACCGTCAAGGTATTGATAGCGACTTTGCTACATTGGTTGACGACATGAATGCTGGAAAAGTAAACACTATTTTATTCCACGGTGCTAACCCTGTTTACACTTGGCCTGCTGCAGATAAAGTAAAATCTGGTTTAGCAAAAGTTAAAACTACAATTTCATTTAGCGGTAAGTTAGACGAAACTGCTGCAGTTTGTAACTACGTTATTCCTGATCATCATTTCTTAGAAAGTTGGGGTGATGCCGAACCAATCTCTGGTCACATCTCTTTTATCCAACCTACTATCGCTCCTTTATTTAAAACACGTGCTTTCCAAGATTCATTATTAAAATGGTCTGGCGATGCTACTGAATATACCAACTACGTTAAAAATTTCTGGTCTGCTAAATTAGGCGGAGAGAATGGTTGGAATAAAACATTACAAGACGGCGTTATTAATCCTGCTACTCCTGTTGTAAGTGGTGCAAGTATTAATTCATCTGCCGTTGCTGCTTCTTTAATTGCAGTTAATGCAGTTAAACCTTCAGCAAAAATTGAATTAGCATTATACCAAAAAGTGGGTATCGGGGCTGGTCAAGGTGCGAGTAACCCTTGGTTACAAGAATTACCAGATCCAGTTACACGTGCAACTTGGGATAACTATATTATTGTTTCTCCAGCAATGGCGAAATCTTTATTAAACATCGACTTAAACAACGGTGGACAAGCTGATGCTTACGAGGTACAACCTCCTAAGAAAGTTGTGAAATTAACTGTTGATGGAAAGTCAATTGAATTACCTGTATTAATCATTCCTGGTACACACCCTCAAACTGTGGGTATCGCTGTAGGTTATGGTCGTGCAGAGTCTGTTGGTAAAGCAGTTGTTGGTACTGGTAAAAATGCATATCCATTGGCTTGCATTAAAAATGGTACTGTAAACTTTAGCTGTGCCGATGTTACTTTAACTGTTACTGGTGAAACTTATCCAGTGGCGTTAACACAAACACATTTCCGTTACGATACTACACAAGGTAATCGTACCGAGGTGATGAAGGAAATGACTTTAGCGGAATACAAACATAACCCTACAGAAATTTTAGATGAGAGAGAAGCTGAAACAAAACCTTATGGTGGTTTAGCTAATTATGAAAAAGATGCTACTATTTATCCTGTGTACGATCGTCCAGGAATTAAATGGGGTATGAGCGTTGACTTAAATGCTTGTAATGGTTGTGGCGCTTGTGTTGTTGCATGTAATGCAGAAAACAACGTTGCAATTGTTGGTAAGCCCGAAGTTTTACGTGGTCATGAAATGCATTGGTTGCGTATTGATAAATATTTTAGTGGTGATATGGAAAATCCAAAAGTAGTTTTCCAACCATTAATGTGTCAACATTGTGACAACGCTCCTTGTGAAAACGTTTGTCCAGTTGCTGCAACAAATCATAGCTCAGAAGGTTTAAACCAAATGACTTATAACAGATGTATTGGTACACGTTATTGCGCGAACAACTGTCCTTTTAAAGTGCGTCGTTTTAACTGGGCTGATTATTCTGGTGCTGATAGCTTCCCTGATAACCAAGAAGGTGTAGTAAACGATGTTGTAATAAACATGAATGATGACTTAACTAGAATGGTATTAAACCCAGACGTTACAGTTAGATCTCGTGGTGTGATTGAAAAATGTTCTTTCTGTGTACAACGTTTACAAGCTGCTAAATTAGACGCGAAAAAAGATTCTCGTCCAATGGTTGATAGTGATATCAAAGTAGCATGTCAACAATCTTGTCCTACAAACGCTATCAACTTTGGTAACGCTAACGACAAACACAGTGCAATCACTAAAGTGCGTGTTGAAAATCCTAACCGCCAGTTTTATGTGTTAGAGCAATTACACGTATTGCCAAATGTTACTTACTTAGCGAAAGTGAGAAACGCTGAGGAGAGTGAAACAAAAGCGGAACACACTGAAGCAAAGAAAGCATAATTTAAATTAATTAGAAATACAGAGACATGCATTTAAAGTACGAATCACAACTGCGCGAACCCTTAGTATACGGTAACAAAACCTATGCTCAAGTTACTGAAGACATCGTGCGACCTATCGAAGCCAAACCATCTCGTTTATGGTATATTGGTTTTTTCATTGCTGTTACCTTACTTAGTTTTGGTGCTTACAGTGTGTATCGTGAGGTTACTTACGGTATTGGTCAGTGGAACTTGAACAAAACAATTGGATGGGGTTGGGATATCACCAACTTCGTATGGTGGGTTGGTATCGGTCACGCTGGTACTTTAATTTCTGCTGTATTATTATTGTTCCGTCAAGGATGGAGAACTGGTGTTAACCGTGCTGCAGAAGCGATGACAATTTTCGCCGTTATGTGTGCAGGTCAATTTCCTATCTTCCACATGGGTCGTGTTTGGATGGCTTTCTTCGTAATGCCTTACCCTAACTCACGTGGTCCATTATGGGTGAACTTTAACTCTCCTTTATTATGGGACGTATTTGCGATCTCTACTTATTTCACTGTATCATTATTATTCTGGTACTCTGGATTATTACCTGACTTTGCAACGGTTCGTGACAGAGCTAAAACTGCACTTAGAAAAAAATTATATGGTATCGCTGCATTTGGTTGGACTGGTTCAACTAAACATTGGCAAAGACACGAGAGTTTATCTTTAGTATTAGCAGGTTTATCTACACCGCTAGTATTATCGGTGCACACAATTGTATCTTTTGACTTCGCAACTTCGGTAATTCCAGGATGGCACACTACTATCTTCCCTCCTTACTTCGTAGCGGGTGCGATCTTCTCTGGTTTTGCAATGGTGCAAACCTTGTTATTAATTGTAAGAAAAGTTTTCGGTTTGACTGACTATATCACTATCGGTCACATCGACTTAATGAATAAAGTAATTGTACTTACTGGTTCTATCGTAGGTATCGCTTACTTAACTGAATTGTTTATGGGTTGGTACTCTCAAAATAAATATGAAGGTTACACTTTCTGGTATAGCCGTGCTTATTTATTTAGCCCTTATGGTTGGAGCTATTGGGGTATGATGGCTTGTAACGTTTTGTCTCCTCAAATTTTCTGGTCTAAGAAAATGAGAAGAAACGTTTTCGTTACTTTCTTCATGAGTATCATCGTTAACATTGGTATGTGGTTTGAGCGTTTCGTAATTATTGTTACTTCATTATATCGTGATTACTTACCTTCTAGCTGGTCTGTTTATTACAGCCCTAGTATTTGGGAGATTGGTTTTTACGTTGGAACATTTGGTTTGTTCTTCACTTGCTTCTTCTTATTTGCTAAATACTTCCCAGTAATTGCTGTGGCAGAAATTAAGTACGTATTAAAAAGAAGTGGTGAATCTTATAAACCAGAATTTGATGCAATTGAAGCGCAACCGCTTGATTCATTTGTTCACGATCACGCACACCATTAATTATTAGTTTAAGAAATATACTATGGCACAAAAGAAATTTGTAGTTGGTTGTTTTGATGATGAAAAAGTCTTGTTTCCTGCAGTTAAGCAAGTGCGTACTGCTGGTTATAAAATTAAAGACGTTTACACTCCGTTCCCAGTTCATGGTTTAGACCACGCTTTGGGTATGCGTGAAACTAGTTTACATACAGCCGGCTTTATTTATGGTATCACAGGTACAACTACTGCAATTAGTTGCATTAGCTGGATCTTTACAAAAGATTGGCCTTTGAACATTGGTGGCAAACCTCACTTTGCTTTACCAGCATGGATCCCAATTATATTTGAGTTAACAGTATTGTTTGCTGCCGTTGGTATGGTGCTTACTTTCTTATACTTATGTCAATTGGCTCCAGGTGTTAAAAAACACCACTTTCATAAAAGAGCTACAGACGATTTATTTGTAATGGTTATTGAGTGCACTGAAAAAACAAATGCCGATGACTTAAAAGCATTGTTGAATTCAAATGGCGCTGTTGAATCTGAAATCCAAGTTGCTGAAGACGGATGGTGGTTTGGAACTTACGATACAGAAAACGATAACTTATATAAGCAAGTAGCTCACTAATTTTTTTGAATACGATTAAGACAAACATGATGAATAAATTTTTAGCAATAACATTTTTAGCCGCAGTAGTTGCATTAACTAGTTGTAGCGATGTGAAGCGTACTCCAGGTTCTATCTATATGCCGGATATGGCGTATAGCCGTGCGTATGAAACTTACGCCGATCATAGCAACCTTACTGAAAAAGGAATCAACTACAACAATATGCCTGTTGCAGGTACGATTGCTCGTGGTCATGACATGCCTTTTCCAATTGCAAAAGATAAAGTAGGAGATACTGTTAACTATGTTGCTTCTAAAGCAGTACCTAATCCTATCGATTCTTTAAGTAAAAAAGAAGCTGACGAAGCGGAGCGTTTATATTTAATTAACTGTGGTATTTGTCATGGTGCTAAATTAAATGGTAACGGTCCTTTGTATAAAGATGGTAATGGTCCTTATCCTGCAAAGCCTGCTACTTTGGTAGGTGATGTTAAATATGAAAGCATGCCTGCTGGTCAAATGTTTTATTCTGTACAATACGGAAAAAACTTGATGGGCTCTTATGCTTCTCAATTAAGCAGACATCAACGCTGGATGATTATCCGTTACATTAAGGATAAACAAGCAGCAGCTAAAAAAGGGTAAGACGCTAATATATTTGAATAAAAATCACAGAGGTAAGATTTTAAAAAGATTATAAATAAGAAACGATGGCATCTATTAAAGAGCAATTTGAAATTCCTGGTAAATTAAAAACATGGGCTTATGCTTTAATCGGCATTGGCGGTGTTGCCTTATTTTATGGTATGTTTACCAAAGGATTCAGCACAGACGAACATGAGCAAGTGCACTTTTGGGGTACTTTAATGTACAACACTATCTTCTGGACTTTAGTAACCAATGCTGCAATGTTCTTTTTATGTTTCAGCACTATGGCACAAGCTGCTTGGATGCAATCTTTCCGCAGAATTGCCGAAGCTATTTCAACTTTAGTACCTGTATTTGGTAGCATTACTTTTGCAGTATTAATATATGTAGTGGTTAGCGAAAAGCACCACATTTACCATTGGTTAGATGCAGCAGCTGTTGCAAAAGATCCAATTCTAAAAGGTAAAGCTGGTTTCTTAAACCCTACTTTCTTTATTATCTGGACTACTTTAGCAATTGCTTTATGGTCTTATTTCGGTTACAGAATGCGTCAAATTTCTCGCGAAGCAGACGAAAATCCAATGGATGCAGAAACTGCAAAAAGTTTCAACATCCGTAGCATGACTCGTTCTGGATTTTTCTTAGTGTGGTTTGGTTTAACAGTAGCAAGTACTGTTCCTTGGTTATGGTTAATGAGTATCGACGCTCATTGGTATTCTACTATGTATAGCTGGTATACTTTTGCAAGTTCTTTTGTTGCAGGTATGGCATTGATTGCACTTTGGGTAATCTATGTAAAAAACAAAGGCTATTTAGAATTAACAAATTCTGAGCACTTACATGACATTGCAAAATTCATGTTCGCGTTCTCTATCTTCTGGACTTATTTATGGTTCTCTCAATACATGCTTATTTGGTACGCTAACATTCCTGAGGAAACAGTTTACTTTAAACACCGTGTTCAAGGTGCTTACAAACCTATCTTCTTCTTGAATTTAGTAGTTAACTTTTTAGCTCCATTATTGATTTTAATGAAACGTTCTGCTAAAAGAAACTTCACATTGGTGGCGTTCATGGCAGTATTGATTTTGTTTGGTCACTGGATTGATTTTTACCAAATGGTTATGGGTAGCTTGATGAAAGATCATGTTACTTTAGGTTGGTTGGACTTTGGTATTTTAGGTTTCTTTGTTGGTGTTTTAATTTTAATGGTAGCACGTTCTTTAGCGAGCAAACCATTGATTGCTAAAAACCATCCGTTCTTAAAAGAAAGTATTATTCACCAAGTATAATAATTGGACCCAGTACTATAATTGATTTAGAAATAACGAATTAAAGAATTATGAGTTTATATTTATCTATTGCAATCATCGCCCTTATCTACGTGGTAATTTTCCAAATTGCCAAGGCGAGTGAATATGTATCTATCCTAAAAGGAGAAGAGAATAGCCGTAAGCAAAACAACAAGATCAATGGTTTCTTGATGATTGCGTTTTTAGTGCTTGGTTTTATTGGCGTGTACGTTTGTAACGACCTTCTTTTTAGCAAAACTTTATTAGCACACGAAGCTGCAAGTATTCAAGGTGAAAAGTTGGACCAAATGCTTTGGATTACGCTAGCTATTACAGGTATTGTATTTATTGCTACTCAAATTTTATTATTTTGGTTTGCATATAAATACCAAGAAAACGAAAACAGAAAAGTATTCTTCTTTGCACATAGCACTAAGTTGGAATTAATCTGGACTGCGATTCCTGCAATCACTTTAACTATTTTAGTAATTTTTGGTTTACGTAACTGGTTCTTCTTTACTGGTGATGCTCCAAAAAATGCAATGGTGGTAGAAGTTACTGGAAAGCAATTTGGATGGATCTTCCGCTACCCAGGAAAAGATGCTGTGTTCGGTAAAAAATATTATAAAAACATTGACCCAGCTACTAACTCGGTTGGTATTCTTTGGGATGATAAATTTGCACAAGACGATATCTTGACTGAACAAACAATGTATGTTGTTAAAGGTCAGCCAGTAAAATTAATTATTGGTTCAAGAGACGTTATTCATGATGTAGGTTTGTCAGCATTCCGTTTAAAGATGGATGCGGTACCTGGTATTCCAACTACTATGTGGTTTACACCTAAGTTCACAACAAAAGAAATGAGAGAAATTACGGGCAACCCTAATTATACTTATGAAATTTCTTGTGATCAAATGTGTGGCAATGGTCACTATTCTATGAAGGGAGTGATTGAAGTGGTAGAGCAAGAAGAGTATGACTTATGGATGGCTAAGCAAAAGCCTCAATATTTTGTTGCTTATCCCGAAAAGGATCCTAGCGCTGCTCCAGCAACAACTGTTGCAAAAGACAGCACTTCGAAAGCAACAACAGCAAAAATGTAATTGTAACATTTAATTGAAAGATTAATAGTTTAATAAAAAGAAATAAAACTTATTTAAATATAACGGTATGAGTCACGAAGCAGTTTTACATGGACACGAGGGTCACGATGATCACGCACACCACGAACATCATGAAACATTCTTATCCAAATATGTGTTCAGTATGGACCATAAAATGATCGCGAAGCAATTCTTGATCACTGGTATGGTTTGGGCAGTATTAGGCGGATTAATGAGTGTACTTTTCCGTTTACAATTAGGTTATCCAGAAGCTAGTTTTCCTTTCTTGGAATCTATCTTAGGTAAATGGGCTAAAGGTGGTCAAATTACTCCAGAAGCGTATTACGCTTTAGTTACTACACACGGTACCGTTTTGGTATTCTTTGTATTAACAGCGGGCTTGTCTGGTACTTTTGCCAACTTCTTAATTCCATTACAAATTGGTGCTCGTGATATGGCTTCTCCATTCATGAACATGTTATCATACTGGTTCTTCTTTGCTGCTAGTATTGTAATGTTATCTAGCATGTTTGTTGAAACAGGACCATTTAGTGGTGGTTGGACTGCATATCCTCCATTGTCTGCATTAGGTGATGCATCTCCAGGTTCTAAATCTGGTATGGACTTGTGGATTATTGCAATGGCATTGTTTGTTGTATCTTCTTTATTAGGAGGTCTTAACTACATCGCAACTATTTTAAACATGCGTACAAAAGGGATGAGCATGACGCGTTTACCTTTAACGATTTGGGCATTGTTCTTTACAGCGGTATTAGGTGTATTATCTTTCCCAGTATTATTGTCTGGTTTTATCTTATTAATTTTTGATAGAAATTTTGGTACTTCTTTCTATCTATCTGATATTTTTGTGAATGGTGTTGGTGCATTATCTAACGAAGGTGGTAGTGCAATTTTATATCAACATTTATTCTGGTTCTTGGGTCACCCTGAGGTTTACATTATCTTATTACCTGCCATGGGTATGGTATCTGAGATCATGTCTGTAAATTCTCGTAAACCTATCTTTGGTTATATGGCTATGTTAGGTTCTTTATTCGCTATTGCAGTATTGGCCTTCTTAGTTTGGGCGCATCACATGTTCGTAACAGGATTAAATCCTTTCTTAGGTTCTGTGTTCGTGCTGTTAACTTTATTAATTGCCGTTCCTTCTGCTATTAAAGTATTTAACTGGTTAACTACTTTATGGAGAGGTAATATCCGTTTCACTCCAGGTATGTTGTTTGCAATTGGTTTTGTAAGCTTATTTATTTCTGGTGGTTTAACAGGTATCTGGTTAGGTAACGCTGCATTAGATATTCACTTACACGATACTTACTTTGTAATTGCGCATTTCCATATTGTAATGGGTGTGGCAAGTATGTTTGGTATGTTCGCAGGTGTATACCACTGGTTCCCTAAAATGTATGGTCGTTACATGAATAACTCTTTAGCGTACATTCACTTTTGGGTGACTATGGCTGGTGCTTACATGATTTTCTGGCCTATGCACTATGAAGGTTTAGCTGGTATGCCTCGTCGTTATTTTGACTACAGCATCTGGGAAAGCTTCAAACAATTTGCTGACTTAAACCGTTTCATTAGTACTGTTGCAATGATCGTGTTTGCTACGCAACTTTTATTCTTAATGAACTTCTTCTATTCTATTTTCAAAGGACGTAAAGTAACAACTCAAAATCCTTGGCAAGCAAATACATTAGAGTGGACTACTCCAATTAGACCTGGTCACGGAAACTGGCCTGGCGAAATTCCTGAAGTACACCGTTGGCCTTATGATTACGGTAAGGATGGTGTTGACTTTATCCCACAAGATGTTCCAGTGGGCGAGAACGAAACTAGTCACTAATATTTTTGATTATGCCCTGTTTGATCAGGGCATAATTATTTTATCTCTGATTATAGGTTTATATTTTTTTTCGGTTTTATTTATTGACAAACTTTTTTGTGAAAGCAACTTTAAAAAATTACGGACAGCTTATGAAGTTTACACTCAGTTTTACTGTAGTGTTTACTTGCGTAATTTGCTTTCAGCTAGCACCTAATATTAAAGGTTTTGATTGGTTTAATATTTTGCTTTTAACTTTTGCAGGTCTTTGTATTACAGGAAGCGCTAACGCTATTAATCAGGCTGTTGAAAAAGATACCGATGCGCAAATGAAACGCACTAGCACTCGTCCTGTTGCTGCTGGTAGATTAACTCAAAAGCAAGCTTATATTTTTGCAATCATTACAGGTGTTTTGGGTGTTGGTCTAATGCTGTATTTTAATATTGCATCTGCATTGCTTTCGGCGTTTAGTTTATTTTTATATGCATTTATTTATACGCCATTAAAAAAAATAAATTCAATTGCAGTTTTGGTTGGTGCTTTTCCTGGTGCCATTCCTTGTTTAATTGGATGGGTTGCCGCTACCAACGAATTTAGCGCAGGTGGTTGGATTTTATTATTAATACAATTCTTATGGCAGTTCCCACATTTTTGGGCAATTGCTTGGGTTTCACATACGGATTATTCCAAAGTAGGTTTTAAATTATTACCTGCTAAGGAAGGACCAACACGTTTCACTGCCTTGCAATCTATTATGTATGCAGTGTTAATGGTACCTGTTGGTTTCTTACCACACTACTTAGGCATGACAGGAACTTGGAGCATGTGGGTAGTATTGGTTGCAAATATTTTTATCGTGGTTCAATGTGTTAGATTATATCAAAACATGGGTGTGCCTGCTGCACGTCGTGTAATGTTTAGCAGTTACATTTATTTACCAATTGTTTATTTAGCCTTGTTGGCAGATAAATTATAAATTAAGTGCATTAATAAATTTTGAAACTATGACAACCGAATTATTAACAGAAAAGAAAAAAACACATCCGTACATGTTTTTTTTGTGGGCGGGATTGGGAAGTATAGTAATGATGTTTGCTGGTTTAACTAGTGCTTACATTGTTAAAAAAAGTCAAGCCAATTGGTTAGACTTTGAAATGCCTAATGTATTCATGATTTCTACGGTAGTGATTTTGGTGAGTAGCTTTACCATTCAAATGGCAGCAAAAAAGTTTAAGGAGCAAAACGAAAACCAATACCGTGGATTTTTATCGGTAACCGCTATCTTGGGTGTGGTTTTTATAGTTATGCAAATTCAGGGCTTTTTGGCTTTGCAAGCGAACAGCATTGCCTTGATTGGTCCAAGGAGTAATTCAGCAGCGTCCTTCTTATTCGTAATTACGGTTTTGCACCTAATTCACGTACTTGGAGGCATAATTGCCCTAATTTGGATTAGTTTTAGGTCATTTTCCAGTAAAAACAGCATGAAAAACGACTTGCCGGTTAAATTGATTTCCAATTACTGGCATTTTGTAGATATACTGTGGGTATACCTTTTTGTATTCCTACATTGGGTTGGCTAAACCCAAAAAAAGTAGGGTATTTTGACGTAAATATCCTTGTTAGCCAATATTTTTGCAATGAAATCGAAACAGCACATGTCAAATGTAACAACCGCTTCAACAACTGAAGCAAAATTGTGGGGAGGAGGAAAAAGCCCTTTTAATGTAGAGTACGGAAAAGTAATGATGTGGTACTTTTTAATGAGTGACGCATTTACTTTTGGCGCTTTCTTAATTGCTTATGGAACCGTACGTTTTTCAACAAACGGATGGCCTGACCCTAACGCAGTATTTAAAAGTTATCCTTTTGCAGGTGAAGGTACGAATGCACCATTGGTGTTTGTAAGTATCATGACTTTCATTTTGATCATCAGTTCTGTAACAATGGTGTTAGCAGTGCATGCTGGTAAAATGATGGACAAGAAAGGTGTTGTTAGAAATATGATCTTTACAATTATTGGTGGTATTGCTTTCTTAAGCTGTCAGGCTTGGGAGTGGAATCACTTACATAGCGAAGGTGCATGGTGGGGTATGAATCCATTTATGAATGGTGACGGAACAGCTTCAACTAGCAACTTCACTAACTTCTTTTTTACCATTACTGGTTTCCACGGTTTCCACGTATTTAGTGGTGTGGTTATTAATATCATTATGCTAATCATGACCTTGTTAAACAAGTTTGAAGATAGAGGTCATTATTTAATGATTGAAAAAGCAGGATTGTACTGGCACTTTGTAGACTTAGTGTGGGTATTTGTATTCACTTGCTTCTATTTATTATAAACTAATTGAAACTCTACGGAGTTAAAAAATATTGAAAAAAGATTATTTATGTCACAAGATACACACGCAGAACACGGAGATCCAATAGCAGAAATTAAAAAGGTTACAATCATCTTATCGGCACTTACTATCATTGAATTGATTTTAGGTTACTGGATGATAGGTATGGAGAATGCTGGTTTACGTTTAGCAGTTAAAGGTTCAATTGTAATTTTAATGATGGCTAAAGCGTTTTACATTGTTGCTTACTTTATGCACTTAAAGCATGAAGCTAAAAACTTAATCATGACTATTGTAGTACCTTTGGCATTATTTATATGGTTTATTACTGCGTTCTTATCTGATGGAAATTCCTTCAAAAATTTACGTAACACTTTTGACCCTCATTATAAAGCACAATCTACAATTAAAGTAGAAAGCAAGGAGCATGGTACACACCACGCAACTGAAGAGGCTCCTGCAGAGAAAAAGTAAAAGTTGTAAAATTAGCATATTCAGAACCATCCTTTCGAGGATGGTTTTTTTATGCAAATACAATGCCATATAGGCTTTGAGTCGTAACTTCGCTTATCAATTTATAGTATGTCTAAAAAGTCCATTTACGGTTTAATCATTGCGCTACTTATCCCAGTGCTTTGCTACTTGTGGTTAAAGCAAGCAAGTGATACAGCGGTGATAATGCCTCGCCATTATTTATTAGATACCGTAGTTGAAAATGTAGTAAAGGGTAAAGTCCAAACAGATAGTATCTGGCATACTACTAAAGATATTCGTTTGGTAAATCAAATGGGGGACACGGTTAATTTGTATGATCAAAAAGGAAAAATAATTATTCTAGATTTCTTCTTTACAAGTTGTGGTAGTATTTGCCCTAAGCTTACTCGCAATATGGTTAAGTTGCAACAATCATTTATTAAGGGAGGTGATGTACGTAAAAAACAAGTAGATACAACCATTGTTCAGTTCATGTCCATGTCCGTAGATCCTGTTAGAGACAGTGTTCCTGTTTTACGTGAATATGCAAACAAGATGGATGTAATTTCGGATAACTGGTGGTTGCTTACAGGCAATAGAGATTCTATTTACAAATTTGCCTTTGAAGAAATGAAAGTTGATAAATTTAGTGAAGAGCCAATTAATCCAGATTTTGTTCATACCAGCCGTTTTGTATTGATTGATAAAAACATGCAAGTGCGCGGTTATTACAATGGATTGGATTCAACCTCTTTATTAAAACTGGCAAAGGACGTTGGTTATGTAATGATGGAGAAAGATCACAAACGCAAAAGTGAAGTTTTCCAACAAATTATTGAACTAAGTTGGTTGTGGCTTGTTATAGCTGTGTTAGTAGGAGGGTTTGTTTACTACTTTACTGGAATGAAAAAAAGGGATAGGAATTAATCTCTGAATTGAATATATTTTAAATTAAATAAAATAAAAGATATGTTGACTCCTGTGTTAAAAAAGAACGACAAACAAGCTAAATTATTAATTGGTATTTTTTCTGCTATTGTTTTTATAGCAGTTACATTTTTAAGCAAGTTTACTTTAAATGTCGCATTGCCTTTTGATAAACATGTATTTGCATTATGCAATGCGTTGTTAAATACTGGAGTTTGTATTTTATTGATTGCCGCATTGGTTGCGGTGAAAAACAAAAATTTTCTATTACATAAAAACTTGATGCTATTGGCAATGTTATTGTCGGTATTATTTTTAGTTACTTATATCGCGCACCACTTGTTTGCAGGTGAAGCACGTTTTGGAGATGCTAACTTTGACGGAGTGGTTTCTCCGGAGGAAGCGGCTTTAGTGGGCAATAGCCGTCCTTTTTATTTAATTCTATTAACCACTCATATTATTTTAGCTGCTACTAGCTTGCCATTTATTTTATTTACTGCTTACCGTGGGTTAACAGGAGAATACGAGGATCATAAGCGTAAAGCTAAACGTATGTGGCCTATTTGGTTTTATGTTGCTGCAACAGGTCCATTAGTATATTGGATGATTAAGCCTTATTATAATTAGTATTTATAGCGCATAAAAAAGGAGTGAAAAAATTCACTCCTTTTTTAATACCCTAATTCTAAAGCGGGGTCCCAAAATATTTTTTCAAAGTCAAGGACGGTTTCGTTCTTGACTTTTATTTTTTCCTTCTCTAAGAGTTCTTGCATTGTAGTGGGCGTTTCAAAATGCCCTTTACCTGTGAGCATTCCGTTTCGGTTTACAACGCGGTGTGCCGGCACTTTTGGCTTTACACCATGTGATGCATTCATGGCCCATCCAACCATTCTTGAACTGCCTCCTGTGCCAATATATTTTGCAATGGCTCCATAACTAGTAACACGACCCTTGGGTATTAAACGTACTACATCAAATACGTTTTGAAAAAAATCCTGTGTCTTTGGCGTGTATTGCATCTGAAGTTATTGGGCTATTGTATTAGATTAGTAAACCTTTTCTATTCCATTGCTTGTTTGCCATTGCGTGCTAAGCTATCATGCGTTTCAGTTACTTCAAACGCTGCAATGATGTCTTTTAATTTTTCTTCTAACTCAATAGGCAATTCCTTATCTAATTTAAATTGAAGATAATGAATACGATTACTGCTTGCAATGTTTAATCCTTCGTAATAAGTTTTAATTGTGCAACGATCATCCCATTTATCAGACTGCATAAACTCGGTGCCATAAACATCGTAGGTTGCAGTAAGTAGGGTAAGTCCGTATAGTTCAATAACGGTTTTAGTAAACAAATATAAATTAGGGCTATCTGTTTTTAAATGTACAATACCACCTGGTTTTAAGAACTGTTGGTATAATCGTAAAAACTTGGGATGCGTTAGTCGCTTCTTTGCTTTTGATAATCTTAATTGGGGATCAGGAAAGGTGATCCATATTTCACTTACTTCATCCTTTGCAAAATACTGCGTTACTTGGTCTATTTGTGTTCTTACGAATGCCACATGCTTTAATCCATCTCTGTTAGCAATGCTAGCACCTTTCCAAATACGATTTCCTTTTATGTCTAATCCTACAAAATTTTGATTGTCAAACATGCGTCCTAAACCTACTGCATATTCGCCACGGCCACATGCTAGTTCTAACACCAATGGTTTTATAGCAGGAACTGTTGCATCTGTGCTGTTATTTTGTGTAGGCAGTGAAATAGCCAATTCATCAATTTCAATATTCACTGTTCCTTTCTTTAGTTCCTCAAAAAATGATGCCCATTTGCCGGGCATCCCCTGCGGATATTCCAACACATTTTCATATTCCTTAATAGCCGCAAACTTGATTAATTTTTTCTGACCCATGGCGCAAAGATAGTATTAGCGACCCATTAATGTTACTGCTTTTTGCGCTACAATAGGAGCAATGGCAACACCCATTCCACTCATACGTACTGCGCAATAAACATTAGGTTGCAACTTTTGAATAATTGGCTTTTTAATTTTACCCATCCCCATTGTGCCACTCCATCTTAATTCAATTTTTGGCTTCTTAGATCCTTTTGGTAAAATTCGTTTCATCATAAATTCCTCCAAGGTTTTTTGAATATGTTTGGATGTTTCTAATGATGTTGTTTTTTCATTTTTGAAATCTTTATTTCTTGCACCTCCTAATAATAATCGGTTGCCCACATTTCTGAAATAATAAAATCCTTCATCAAAATGGAATGTGCCTTTAAATTTTAAATTTGGAATGGGTTCTGTTACAAATACCTGTCCTCTTGCTGGCACTACATCTAAGGTTGGTAATAATTGTTTTGCAAATCCATTGGTGCAAATTAATAATTGCTTTGTTTCTAAAGTTGCTTCTAAATTTGTTTTGATTGTAACGCCTTTTTTATGCGACTTAAATTTTTTCACTTCGGTATTAAATAAAATTTGTACTCCCTTTGCTTGTACTGCTTTTTGTAATGCTAATACTAACTTCGCCGAATTTAATTGTCCTTCAAAAGGACTAAAGGCCAATGCATTAATTTTTTGAAAACCAAGTTTATTTATCTGTTTTGTTTCATTGGTATAAATAGGTAAATACTTGCCGTTCTTTTTTGGTGTTTTTAAAACGGGCGCTAATACTTTATTTAAGTATGCAATATCTGAATCTAATTTGTCTATTTCATATGCTCCACCTTCTTCAAATAATTCATACCCACCAAATCTATCAAAATCAATATCGGCTTTTCCAAATACCTTTTGTATTCTTTGTAATCCATCATAACGCATCTTCACAGTCTCTAACATATTGGCTTCACCCATTAATTGTACATCGTAAATAAGTTCCGATACACTTCCAAAACAGCTAAAGCCTGCATTACGTGTGCTTGCTCCCGAAGGAATAACTCCACGTTCTAGTATGGTAATATTTAATTTAGGGTGCTTATTAATAAGCTCATAGGCTGTCCATAGCCCTACGAAACCACATCCAATAATTACCAGGTCCTTTGGGGCGTAATAGGTTGATTGCTCCCATACTGAAATAGCCATAACATTATGTTTAGGATACAAATATCCCATTTAGAGCCGAATAAGCCCAAAATGTTCCATTTTCTGCATCAAAAATCTGTTTTTGGGAACAAATTTAAAAAGGTAAGTAACCTATTTTACCCTTTTGGGGTCTTAAATTGAATCAAATTTAAACCACATGAAAAAAATCATTTTTTTAGGTCTAACTGTTGCTGCAATTACGATTGGCTGCAACTCTGAGACTAAAACAAGTTCTCAAGCCGGCGTTTACAAAATAGATAAAGCCACTATTACTGATGGCAAAACCGAAACTGTTAATTTGGCTTCAGACGGTAACACACAGTACAAAATTTACACACCCGAAGCGTATTTTTACATTGCAATCGGCAAAGACTCTACAGTTGCTTATGGTCTTGGATCTTATACAAAAGTTGGCAATACCATCACAGAAAGCAATATTTACAATAGCGGTTCTTTGGACACTGCTTGGGATGCGAAATTAGACATTACTACATCTGAAAAAGGATATACGCAAGTGATTCCTGAAATGAAAGTAAATGGAGTTAGTTATAAATTAACCGAAGACTATACGACTGTTCCAGCTACTGGTACAAGCGCTTTAGATGGTGTATGGAAGCAAACTAAAACCTTGGTTGTTACAGGAACTGATACTGTTGATAAAACTTACAACGAGTACAAAGTATATAGCGCTGGTCATTTTATGTGGGCAACAAGCTATTTATCTGATACCGCAGCTAATAAAACAACTAAATTAGTTGGTCATGGTACATTTACCTTAAACAATGATGCATTGACTGAGCAATTAGATTTATCTAACATGAAAGGTATTACTGGCAAATATGATATTAAAGTAAAGTTTAATGGTGCTGATGAGTATACACAAGAAACTGCTGACACAACAAATAAGTCTGTAGGATTTAAAACATATAAGCGCATTAAGAAATAGTTATCAATTATTTTAAGTTTGGTAAAGGGCCGCTCTTTTTAGGGCGGCCCTTTATATTTGTGCAACTCTAATTTGTTGATTTATCATTAAATCCGGAAATTGCATCCAATAATGCGCAAACACCTACAATTACTTTTATTAATTATATTTTTTACTATTAAGGTAAGTGCGCAAACCAGCCATTCACAGGAATCTTGGTGGGATTATTTAAATCAAAATAGATATTCTGATAAATGGGGTTCTTGGATTGATGTTCAATCAAAAAGAAAAGATCATTTTGTAAATCTTATAAACGCGAACGAGTATACATTGGGTGCATCCTATTATCCCAACAATCATTTTAAATATACAGGCTCGTTAACTTATGTAGATCAATTTCCTGCGGCAGGTAAACCCTATCACTTAGCAGAATACAGGCCTTGGCAACAAATTCAATTAAATACAAGCACTAAACAATCTAAGTGGTTACAGTGGGTAAGATTAGAAGAACGTTTTAAAGAAACTGCAATTAATAATAAAGCAAGTGGTCAGTTTGATTTTAACTATCGCTTAAGATATTATGTGTTAGCGCAGTTTCCGATTGGGAAACATAAATACGATAAAGGATCATTTTCCTTTGTAACCTCGGAAGAATTGTATTTAAATTTTGGCAAAAATATTGTGTACAATACATTTGATCAAAACCGCTTTTTCCTTGGATTTTACTATTATATTAATAAGGACAATATTTTACAACTGGGGTATACTAATATGTTTCAAAAATATAATACACCCGATAAGTATCTTAATGCTGATGTGTTAAGAATTTCTGTTTTCAATAATATAGATTTTAGAAAAAAATAGTCACATATCCTAAGCGGTATCGTTTGCGCTCATTGTACAAGTTTCTATAGTTATACTGGTTATCTTTGTATCCTACTTACAAAACAAGCGCAATTAAAATAGTTTTTCAAGCAAGCAAGCAATGGTATACTAAGCGATGAGGTCAATTTATTTGACCTCATTTTTTTTATAGATGCCAATAACTTTCTGATTGACTAAATCCTTTGATTAAGAAATTGAATTTTCTTTTACTTGGCAATTCATAAATTCCTCTGCGCGTATAAATTGCTATCGCTCCGCTGTTTGAAGGGCCGCCACTAAAAGGAGAATATACTTTTATCATTGCAATGTCATTTACATTAATCATACTTATATATTCATCATCTACTTTAAATTCATCTAAGTAAACATTTATAGGTTGATTTCTCCAGTGTAAAGTTGAAACACCTGCATCATTTGTTTTCTTTGTAATACCTGGTAAGCGTGTTTGAATAAAGGTAAAAACGTCAAACGATCTTGAAATGCTTTCGTCTTCAATTCCGTCAAAAATAGTTGGATCGCCTCCTTGAAATAAACCAGTACTATATTGTTCGTCAAATAACTGCACCTGTTTTTTAATTTTTGATTTTACTGTTACAGTCGCAAGCGTATTCATTTTGTTTTCAATCTTCTCAGAGATATTAAATTGATAATTAGAATCAATAGCAGATTGTCTTTCGTCAACAGCAATAAATTCATGTGTTGAAATAATTGGCTGAAACAAAGAGTCAACATTATTTTTTATTTCAATATTTATATCACTCTTCTTTTTTCCTATTTCAAAAAACATAAAATTAGCCGAATCTGGAAATGCAATTTTTGCGGTTTTAAAATGACCTCCATAGTCCACATTAGTCATTCCAATATAAGCGGGCTTATTTTTTAATAGCATCATATAATTTAATGCTGTCGTCTTTGGGCTATAGTTGGTAATTTTTCCTTCTAATTGAGGGAATGCTTTTTGTACTAAAAAATGCATTGCATAATTCCCCGCTGGGATATCTTCACCAATAATAATATTTGCAAAAGATGCTCCATCCACCATGGGGTATCTAAATTCATTTCTACTTTTTTTATTTGTATTTTCTAATACAATATGTAAGGTCACATTTTTGTACTCGGCCTTGGTTGTATTCCAATTGCAATTAACAAGTATGGTATCATTTTTTTTAAATTCATGCTTATTTAATTGAACATAAAGGGAGTCACTTGCTCTACTTTGAGTAAAGCCAGCAATTAGTAATAAAACTATATATAGGACTTTCATGGGGAATTGGTTAGATCGTTTAATCCCCCTAAAAGTAATTAATTGTCTCATCATTTTGGCCAATTACACAAGCGTTACAGCGGTTTTTGGTTTAGCGGCCCCAAAAGCCTGAATTATAGCATATTTCGGTATCGTTTGCGTAAATAAATACATTGATTATATGTGAAATTTAAGTTAATATAAATAGACTTGTAAACGATTTAAAAGGCCATTTTGGCCAAGATTGCTAAACAAATTGCTTATATGAAAAAACTTGTATTGGGTTTTATGCTAACCTTTGCCGTTTTAGGCTTGTTCGCACAAAACATTTCAGTAACTGGTAAGGTTACAGACGAAAATGGGGCACCATTGGATGGCGTTTCAATTAAACTAAAAGGAACAAATAAAGGAACTCAAACTAACAATGGAGGTACTTTCCAAATTGCTGCACAATCTGGGGCTACTCTTACATTTAGTTATGTTGGTTTCAACAGCTTTGATAAAAAGATAGCTGACGCTACACCTTTGGTTATTAAATTAACTAAGACAAATTCTAACCTTGATGAGGTGGTAGTTATTGGTTATCAAAGTGTTAAGCGTAAAGATGTAATGGCTTCTGTAGCATCTATTGGGGCTAAAGACTTAAAAGATATACCTATTAACTCAGCTGCTGAGGCATTGAACGGACGTTTAGCGGGTGTTACAGCATCTACTGCCGAAGGTTCTCCAGACGCTCAAGTTAGAATTAGAGTAAGAGGTGGTATGTCAATTACTGGTGACAACTCTCCTTTATATATATTAGATGGAGTTCAGGTTGAAAATGCCTTAGGATTAATTTCTCCTCAAGACATTCAATCTATCGACGTATTAAAAGACGCCGCTGCTACTGCTATTTATGGCGCTAGAGGTGCTAATGGTGTAATTGTTATTACTACTAAAAAAGGTCGCTCAGGTAAAATGCAAGTTACTTATAACGCATTTTATGGCGTTAAAGACTTAGCTAAAGAATTAGGTGTTTTAACCCCTTATGACTATGCTACTTACCAATATGAAAGATCATTAGGTAATGCAACTGATAGCACCAACTTCGTAAAAAACTTTGGTTCATTTAATAATTTAGCTGCACTTAAAACAGTTAATCCTGTTGATTGGCAAAAAGAAGCTTTTGGAAATACTGGTATCATGCAGTCTCATAATTTGTCTGTGTTTGGTGGCTCTAATAAGTTTACTTACAACTTTGGTGCTACTTCAAACGATGATAAAGCAGTTGTGAGAAATTCTGGATTAAGAAGAGAAATTTTAACTGCTAAATTTGAATACCAACCTATTCAAAAATTAAAAATTGGCGTGTCTACAAGATATAACTACCAAACTGTGTTTGGGGCTGGTGTATCAAGTGATGCTGGTTCTTCATACAACAGATTAAGAAATGCTGTTCGTTACAGACCATATTTATCAGCTAACCAATCATTATTTGATGCAGATCCTATGGCGGATCCTGCTGTGGGTAACGGTTTGAACTTGGTTAACCCAATTGAATTATCAGATCAGGAATACCGTAAAAAAACAACGGAAGTTAAAAACGTAACAGCTACACTTACTTATAATATTCTTAAGAATTTATCTTTCACTTCTACTTATGGTTATAACGATAACGTAGTAGTTGATAGAAAATTTAGTGATTCAATTACTCCATACTCTGTATTACAAGGTTCTAAGAAACCAATTATGAGTAAGGATACCATTCAAGGAACTACTTATACTAATTCAAACGTATTAACTTACAATTTAAGCAACTACAAAGACAAGCATAATTTTAGTTTCTTAGTGGGTGAAGAAACGTATGAGTTAGATTCAAGAACTGGAAATAGTTTATACAAATTATATCCTAATGGTACAACTCCAGATCAAGCACTTTTATATAAAGTAGCTGGTACCACATTTGCAGGTTATCCTAAATTGCAAAAAAGCGTTTACACTAACTTATCTTTCTTTAGTAGAATGACATATTCTTACTTAGATAAATATTTATTTAGTGCGAATGTACGTGCGGATGGTGCTTCTAAATTTTCTGAAACAAATCGTTGGGGTTACTTCCCTTCAGGTTCATTTGCTTGGAGAGTTAAGAAAGAAAAATTCCTTGAAAACGTAGACGCGATTAGCGATATGAAAATAAGAGTAGGTTATGGTACTGTTGGTAACAACCGTATTAATGACTATTTATATTTAAACACATTTAACAATAATGGTTCTTACTATTATGGTTTAGGTGGTCAAACTACTTATGGTTATTCTTCGGCTGGTTTAGTAAACACCGATTTACTTTGGGAGTCTACAATTAGCCGTAACATTGGTTTAGACATTAGTTTCTTTAAGAAATTTAATTTAACTGTTGATGTTTATAATAATAGTTCGAGCAATTTGTTATTGAACGTTCCAATTGCTTCTACTTATGGTTATAGCACACAGTTACAAAATATTGGTAAAACTTCTAATAAAGGTGTTGAGGTTAACTTAAGTGCTGCATTGGTTTCTACAAAAGACTTTACTTGGAATGCGAACTTCAACATTTCATTCAACAAGAATTTAGTGGAAGCTTTAGGAGTGAATCAAAACTATTTTTATCCTGCAGCTAGCTGGGGTGTATCTGGACAACCTACAGACTATATCACAAAGATTGGTCAACCAGTTGGATCTATGTACGGCTTAGTTGCTGACGGAATGTATCGTCCTAGTGACTTTGATTACAACGCTGCGACAGGAGTATATACTTTGAAAGCGGGTGTAGTTAACAACTCTGCTATTATTGGTACAGTTCAACCAGGTGCTATTAAATACAAGGATTTAAATGGTGATGGCAAAATTGACTTAAACAACGACCGTCAAATTATTGGCAACCCAACTCCTAAATTTAGCGGTGGTTTCAATAACCAATTTGCTTATAAAAATTGGGACATGAGTGTGTTTGTAAACTTTGTTTACGGAAATACTATTTACAATGCTAATAAAGTGGAGCTTACAAACGGTTACACTGGTAATGCTAACTTATTAGATGTAATGAAAGATCGTTGGAAATTAGTTGGACCAGATGGAGCTATTTTACAATATGTAAACTCAGCTGGTCAAGTAATAGGAGTTGATCCTGCTTACTTAACAACTGCAAACATCAATGCAAAAATTTGGCAGCCACTTAAGAGTGCTGGTGCTTTCTACCCATCTTCATGGGCTATGGAAGACGGTTCTTTCTTAAGAATTAATAATGTAACAATTGGACATACAATTAGCTCAAAACAATTGTCAAAACTTAAAATCAACAAATTAAGATTTTACTTAACAGGCAATAACTTGGCAGTATTTACAAACTACACAGGTTATGATCCAGAAGTGAGTGTTTCAAGTAATGGTTTAACTCCAGGCTTGGACTACTCGGCATATCCAAAAAGTAGATCATTCATCTTTGGTTTAAATGCCACTTTTTAATTGACAAAATTTTAAAAATTACAGTTATGTTTAATAAATCTATTTATAAATATTTTATAGCATTATTGCTTCCAATTACAATCTTATCGGGATGTAAGAAATATTTAGATCAAAAACCAATCACAGAATTAGGTACCGATATGGTATTTAGTGATGTGCCTAGCGCAACTAAAGCAGTTGTGTCTGTTTACAGCCGTTTAGTAGGCGATGCTGGTTACGGTATTCGTTTGAGTCTTTACTACCCAGTAGATAACGACGAAATGCAAGGACCAACTGGTGCTGCCGATAACGATCGTCGTGATATTGCACGTTATAGTGCTACTTCGGGTAATGCTCAAATTACCAATCCATTTAACCAATTGTTTACAGGTATCGAATTCGCAAACAACTGTATTGATAATATTCCAGCAATGGCTAAATACACTACAGGTACCGATCAAGAAAAGAAGCAATTACAACGTTTATATGGTGAGTCTTTAACATTACGTGCTCAATTTTATTTAGAAGCTATCAGAAACTGGGGTGACTTGCCTGCGCATTTCACATCGGCTTCAAATTTGGCAAACGCTAATCCTTTCCCTAAAGCAACAGATAGAGATTCTTTATATGAAGTGCTTTTAAACGATTTAAAAACTGCTGCGGCTTTAGTGCCTTGGAGAAAAGACGTAACAACTATCGGAGATCCAGTTAGCGAAAGAATTACAAAAGGTGCTGTTAAAGCATTAAGAGCAAGAATCGCATTATTCAGAGCAGGTTATTCATTAAGAAAGAACGGTCAAATGGCACAAGGTTCAAACCCTGCTACTTATTATAAAATTGCATTGGATGAAACTGCCGAAATTATTGCTTCAGGCCAACATAGTTTAAATACAAGCTTTAAAGCATTATGGAGAGATCAAGTAGGTGCAAGAGTATCTGCTGATCCGGATGGTGAATTAATGTTCCAAGCAAGTGCAACTGGTAGAACTGGTGTTGGTGATACTAAATTAGGTTACTACGATGGTCCTACAGTTGGAACTTATGGTAACAAAAGTATCAATGTATTGCCTTCTTATTTTTATGCATTTGATTCAACTGACTTAAGAAGAGATGTTACTTGTGCTGCATATAATGTAAACGCTGATGGTCTTACTAAAGTTGGTCAAGCAATTACTGCAATCAACGATGGTAAGTATAGAAGAGATTGGATTTCTAATCCAGCAATTGCTGCAAACGATGCGGTTCAATACTTAAGTTTAAAATGGCAAATCATTAGATATGCTGATGTATTGTTAATGCATGCAGAAGCAGAAAACCAATTAAATGGTCCAACTGCTGCTGCTTATAATGATGTTAATCAAGTGCGCAGAAGAGGTTACGGTAAATCAATTACTACTGCAGATGCAACTGTAGATTTACCAGCTGGCTTATCTCAAGCTGATTTCTTTAAAGCAATTGTAAAAGAGCGTTCTTTAGAATTAGGCGGAGAAGGTATTAGAAAGTATGACCTAATTCGTTGGAACTTATTAGCAACAACACTTGCTAATACTAAAGCTACATTATTAGCAATGTCTACTTTGTCAGGAGCTTGGTCAACATTGCCAACATCAATGTACTTTAAAACAAATAACACTGCAGACGATGTTACTGCATGGAGCAACTCATTCTACAAAGCTGCACCAACATCTACTCCAACAGGAACTACAAAAGTTGTTTGGATGAGTGCTGCAATTAATACAACAGCATTATCTCGTTTTGCAACAGGATTTACTACAGGTAAATCAGAGTTACTTCCAATTCCTCAACCGGTATTGGATGCCAACTTTAACATGAAGCAAAATCCTGGATACTAATATTTAATAGACTATATTTAATAAGGCAGTTTTTACTGCCTTATTTTTTTACTTTTACTTTCTACAATTATGAAATTACGCCCCCTTTTTTTCGTATTGGCTTTATCTTTTGCTGCATTGTCAATGCAAGCTCAACAAATTGCATTTCCTAGTGCCGAAGGTTTTGGCAAGTATACAAAAGGAGGTAGAGGTGGAGTTGTATTAAAAGTGACTAATCTTAATGACGAAGGCCCTGGAAGCTTTAGAGCTGCTGCAACAAAAAAAGGTCCACGCATTATTATATTTGATGTATCTGGAACCATTCATCTTCAAACAAAATTATCCATACTAGGTGATGTTACCATTGCAGGTCAAACTGCGCCAGGTGACGGGATATGCTTAGCAGATCAGTCTGTTGGCATTGGTGGAGACAATACCATTATTAGGTATCTACGTTTTAGATTAGGGGATAAATTTCAGAACAAAGGAATGGTAGACTTAAGCGGGGACGATGATGCATTTGGCGGCAACAAACATCATAATGTAATCATTGATCATTGTAGTATGAGTTGGAGCAATGACGAAGCGTTTTCTATTTATGGTGGTGACAGTACTACATTACAATGGAATCTTATTGCTGAGCCATTAAATTATTCTTACCATTTTGAAACAGGAGATAAGGATTTTGAAAAGCATGGGTATGGTGGAATATGGGGTGGAGCACATACTAGTGCACATCATAATTTATTTGCACATTGTGTAAGTAGAAATCCTCGTTTTAATGGTGCGAGATTGGGTGCAAGTCAGGAGTTTGTAGATTTTAGTAATAATGTAATTTACAACTGGGAACATAATAGTGTGTATGGTGGTGAAGCAGGTATGTATAATATGCAAAACAATTATTATCGACCTGGTCCTTCTACTAGTGCTTCCGTTTTAAAAAGAATAGTGAATCCTACTGTTAACGAAACAAGAGGCTTGGGAGTGTTTTATGTAAATGGTAATTATGTAGATGGAAACGAATCTGTTTCTAAAAACAATCATTTAGGAATTGAGTTTGATTCTAAAATTACAGACGCACAAAAGATGAATGCAATTGCATCTAAGCCATTTGAAACAGTTGCCATTAATTTACAAGATCCTAAAGCTGCTTATATTTCGGTATTAAACCATGTAGGTGCTTCTTATAAAAGAGATACTATGGATTTAAGAATTATTCAAGATGTAGTACTTCGTAGAGGTCAAATTATAGATGTACAAGGCCATTATCCTCATGGTACAGCATATGAGAAAACATTAAATGCTTGGCCAGCATTACAAAGCGCTCCAGCATTAGTTGATTCGGACATGGATGGTATGCCAGATGTTTGGGAAACTAAAATGGGTCTTGATCCAAGTAGGGCTGACGATAAAAACTATACTTTGTCAAAGCAGTTTACAAATATTGAAATGTATTTGAATAGTATTGCACAGTAAATTAATCTTTATGAAAAAAATTATTCTAGGCATTTTTGTTGCTGTTATTTTTATGTCAGCCGTGCCTCCAAAGAAAATGAAAATATGGTTATGTGGCGATAGTACCATTGCCATTAAGCAAACAAGTACTTATCCCGAAACTGGATGGGGCATGCCTTTTGTATATTTTTGGGATTCAAGCGTACAAGTAAACAACCTTGCAAAAAATGGCAGAAGCACAAAAACATTTATTAGTGAATCACTTTGGCAGCAAGTAGTGGATGGTGCAGAGGAAGGCGATTATGTATTTATACAATTTGGTCACAACGATGAGTCTGTAGAAAAAAAAGAAAGATATGCGCCACCAGAAGAATTTAAGGCCAACCTTACAAAGTTTGTAAAAGAGGCGCGTGCACTTAAAGCAATACCTATTTTATTAACGCCAGTTTCTAGACGTAAATTTGATACTACAGGTACCGCATTGGAAACACATAAAATATACAGTGCATTGGTTAAAGAAGTTGCAGTTGCCGAAAATGTTTTATTTATAGACCTTGACACAAAGAGTCGTGCTATTTATCAAGAATTTGGTAAAGAGAATTCAACTTTGTTGTTTATGCAATTAAAGCCAGGCGAACACCCTAATTATCCTGAGGGAAGAATTGATAATACACATTTTAATGAATTGGGTGCAAGGCTTATTGCGCAATTAGTTTTAAAGGAAGTAAAGGCATTAAATACTAACTTGAACAATCATATCGTAGTTTCTAAAATTAAGTAATGAAAAAAATCATTTTTTCAATTGTGTCTGTTGGATTATTTGTTGTTGCTTTTTCGCAATCGGCTAAAAGTAAGTATGATTATACAGTAGCGAAAGACAATTCATCTAAATACCATTCTATTCAGGAAGTACTTAATTTAATTCCATCTGGCAATAAGAAGCCTGTAAGTGTATTTATAAAAAACGGAGTGTACAATGAAGTTGTTACAGTAGATGCAAGTAAGTCTAACATATTACTAGTGGGCGAGGATGAGAACAATACAATTATTAGATACGACAATCATTCGGGTGTGCGTGATGCTAATGGAGATACTTTAAACACATGGACCTGTGCGTCGGCTTTTATTTATGGTAATGACTTTCAGGCACAACATATTAGCTTTAGCAATCAAGCAGGATTTAATGCGGGGCAAGCAGTTGCCTTAAGAGTAGAAGGCAATCGAGCTTCTTTTTTTAATTGTAAAATGTTAGGATTTCAGGATGTTTTATTTTTAAGTGGCAATGGCGTGAAACATTATTTTCAAGATTGTTATATAGAAGGCACCACCGATTTTATTTTTGGTGCTGCTACTGCTTTGTTTGAAAACTGTTTAATCCATAGTAAGAAAAACTCGCACGTTACCGCAGCTTCTACTAATTCAATTATTCCATTTGGATTTGTATTTAAGAATTGCAAATTAACAGGCGATACTTCATTAAATAAAGTTTCGTTGGGAAGACCTTGGAGTCCAACAGCAAGTGTAACCTACATTAACTGTTGGATTGGAAAACATATAGTAGAGGAAGGTTGGAACAATTGGAAAAATCCTGCGAACGAATTAACTGCAAGATATAGTGAATATAATAGTACTGGCCCAGGTGCCAACCCTACAAAGCGTGTTCCTTGGAGCAAACAACTTACTCAAGAACAAGCCGAAGCATTAACCACTTCTAAAATATTTGGTGTATGGCAGCCAATAAGAAAATAATATTTATTGCTATTGGTTTATTTTTATTGCAAAGTTTATTTGTAAATAGAGCTCATGCTCAAACTTATACCAACCCCATAATTCATGAGGACTATTCCGATCCAGATGCGATACGCGTTGGCAATTGGTTTTACATGACTGCCTCAAGTTTTACATCGGTACCTGGTTTGCCTATTTTACGTTCAGACGATTTAGTGCATTGGCAATTGATGGGGTATGCATTAATGAATAACGATCCCAAAGATTATTATAAAAAAGTACAACATGGTGCTGGCGTATGGGCGCCAAGTATTAGATTTCATAATGGAGAATTTTACATTTACTATCCCGATCCTGATTTTGGTATTTATGTAATTAAGACAAAAAATATTCTTGGAGATTGGTCAGCGCCTAAACTTGTTTTAGCCGGTAAAGGTTTAATTGATCCTTGCCCTTTTTGGGATGACAATGGTAAAGCTTATTTAGTACATGCGTATGCAGGTAGCAGAGCAGGCATAAAAAGTATATTGGCCATGAAGGAAATGAATGCTGCTGGTACAAGTATTATTAACGAGGGTCAATTAATTTATGACGGCCATGGAATGGACAATACCGTAGAAGGCCCTAAGTTATACAAGCGCAATGGATGGTATTACGTATTTGCGCCAGCCGGTGGCGTAGCTACTGGATGGCAAATTGTATTAAGGTCTAAAAATATTTATGGTCCTTACGAAAGAAGAAAAGTAATGGAGCAAGGCAATTCTGCAATTAATGGTCCACATCAAGGAGCTTGGGTGCAAACCAATACTGGACAAGATTGGTTTTTACATTTTCAGGATAAAGGTGCCTATGGTCGTATCACACATTTGCAACCAATGACTTGGAAAAATGATTGGCCAATTATTGGAGAAGATAAAGACAATGATGGTATTGGCGAACCAGTTACCACTTATGAAATACCAAAGATGTTAAATGCGCATATCCCATTTACACAAAAAGATGCGCTTAACTTTCAGTGGAATGCTACTCCCGAAAATAATTGGAAACTGACATATCAAAATAAGGAAAGATTTTATGCTGTTTTGAAAACTGATAGCCTTCCTAATTTATGGAACTTTCCTGCAATGTATTTAAGAAAATTAACTGCCGAAGATTTTACAGTTACAACTCAAATTGATTTTAATTGTTTGCAAATAGGAGAGCGTGCAGGATTTATTATATTTGGTAAATCTTATGCAGGTTTAGAATTAAGAAATACAGATAAGGGGATGCAGTTAAATTATGTTGAATGTAATAAAGCGGATAAAGGAAATGAAGAGCAAGTAAAAAATATATTGAACAATGCGCCAAAGAAATTATTTATGCGTATGAATGTAACTGCCGGAGGAATTGCTAGTTTTGCATATAGTTTGGATGGCGCGGATTTTGAGCGTGTTGGCGGAGAATTTAAAGCGGTGGCTGGGGTGTGGGTAGGCGCAAAAATGGGTTTTTATTGTGCAAGTAATCATCTAACCAATGACGCTGGTTATTTAGAAATTAAATCATTTACGATTCAAAATAAATAATATGAAAAAAATAATCTTATTCTTGTGTTTGTCTTTAGCTATGATTGCATCACAAGCACAATCCAAAAAAGAAATCAAAGTGGCCGATGCAGTAAAGCAATTAACTGCTGCAATGATATCGGGTGACAGAACAGCATTAGAGTCTGTAGCATCTGAACACCTTAGCTATGGACACTCTGGCGGACATGTAGAAGGCAAAATAGAATTCGTAGAAAAAATTGCCAGTGGTAAATCTGATTTTGTAACAATTGATATTAGCGAGCAAACAATTGATATTGTTGGTAAGACTGCAATTGTAAGACATAGTTTTAATGCAACTACTAATGATGGTGGCAAGCCAGGCGTAGTTAAACTTAAAGTTTTATTAATTTTTAACAAAGAAAAAGGTGGCTGGAAAATGATTGCTCGACAAGCAGTTAAGGCTTAGGCTTTCTTTTTTTCTGAAGACGCGCGTTGATGCAGTTCGGTTGCTAATACAACATCTTCAAATTCTTTAATTGGTCGCTTACTTTCAATTTGCTTGATAAGTAATTCAGCAGCGATGCGTCCCATTTCATATGCGGGCTGTTGAACTACAGTTAAAGATGGTGCAAGTAAATCGGTTAAATCTAAATTGCTGAATCCAACCAACCCCACTTGTTTAGGTATTGCAATGTTTTCCTGTTGACAATATCGCATGATACTTGTTGTGATTTTATCTGAACAAGCTAGGATGGCATCGGGCTTAGATTTTCCCTTCGTTGCATGTGCCATTATCTCTGCAACTTCTTCATATAGTAAACCTCCATGTAAGCAGTAGTAAATATTTTCCGGGTTCAATTGTATTTTATGATCCTTTAATGCGTCTTTGTAACCTTCCACTCTTTCTTTAGTAATTGACAAGAAAGCGGCATTAGCTACACATGCAATATTTTTGTAACCATTTTTTATAAAATGTGTTGTCGCATCGTAGGCAGCTTTGTAGTTATCGACAGACACTTTATGAATATCAGGGAAATCCACAACCCTATCAAATGACACCATATTCATGCCTCTTGAATAAAGTTGCTGTACATGTGAGAAGTCCGATGTTTCGCCAGAAACAGAAAAGACAATCCCATCGACACTTCTTGAAGCTAAATATTGAAGAGAAGAAACCTCTTTTTCAAAATCCTCCTTGCTCTGTGCGATAATTACATTGTACCCTTTTTCCTGAGCAACCGACTCAATACCATTAATAGCTTGGGAAAAGAAGCTATTGGCAATTTCACAAACCAGCACTCCAATGGAACTAGAGCGTTTCTCTTTTAAACTAAGTGCAATTGGGTTAGGTCGGTAGTTATTCTCCTTTGCATACAAGAGTACTTTTTCCTTGGTTTCAGGACTAATTTCATAGCTATCTCTCAAGGCCCTACTTACAGTGGAAGTAGAAAGCCCCAAAGCTTTGGCAATATCTTTAATTGTTATGGCTTCGAATTTCATTTAGGATTGCATATTGAAACCTAAAGTTAGTACATTTTAACACCAATTATACCGGTATCGTTTGCGTAAATTAAGCCCTATATTAGGGGTATTTAAAGGCCTAAAATGCCCATATTTCTTTAAATTTATTATTCTATGAAACGATTGATAATTGCCTGTTTAGCAAGTATTTCTTGCATTTTTGGGGTATCCCAAAATCAACCTAATTTTAAGGTTGCAACAACCTCTTTTAAAAAAGATACCGTCTTTATTGGAAAATTTGGAGCCATTGCAAATGGTGATTTTTTAAACACCCATGCTATAAATGCAGCTATCAATTTTATCAATAAAAAAGGTGGAGGCGTTGTAGTGATCCCAAAGGGTGAATGGGTTACTGGCCCAATTGTTTTAAAATCTAATGTAAACTTACATTTAGATAAAGGTGCCTTATTAGTTTTTACTTCCGATTTTTCTCAATACCCATTAGTAGTTTCTTCTTTTGAAGGGGTAGAAGCTGCAAGATGTCAATCGCCTATATCTGCGGAGAACCAAACTAACATTGCAATTACAGGCGAAGGAATTATTAACGGAAATGGAATGTATTGGAGGCCGCTTAAAAAAGAAAAACTTTCTGATGCGGAGTGGAAAAGACATTTACAGGTATACGGAGGTGCGTTAACGGATGATAAAAAAACTTGGTATCCTAGCAAAGCTGCAGCGGATGCTTCTAAAGGAAAAGATATTGGCAAGCTGGTTGATGGCAAAAAATTACAAGACTTTGAAAATATAAAAGATTTTTTACGTCCAAATATGTTGCGCATAAGTGGATGTAGTAAAGTTTTAGTGGAGAATGTAACTTTTGAAAACTCTCCTGCATGGACTACTCATTTTTTAATGAGTAAGGATCTTACAATAAAAGGGATGAGGGTAAAAAATCCTTGGTGGGGTACAAATACCGATGCCATTGACTTAGAGAGCTGTAGCAACGCAATATTAGAGGACTGCGTGTTTGATACAGGGGACGACGGCATCACTATTAAAAGTGGCAGAGACGAAGATGGAAGAAAAAGAGGTATGCCAACTCAAAACATTATTGTTAAAAACTGTACAGTATATCATTCACATGGTGGTTTTGTAATTGGAAGTGAAATGAGCGGTGGTGCAAAAAATATTTATATCTCAGATTGTACATTTATTGGCTCTGATATTGGATTAAGATTTAAAACAGTGCGTGGTCGTGGAGGTGTAGTAGAAAATATTTATGCGCACAATATAAATATGAAAGACATAGTTGGCGAAGCAGTTTTATTTGACATGTACTATGCTGCTGTAGATCCCATTAAATTAAATAATGAAGACGGGCCTAAGGTTGTTGTAGAAAAATTCCCAGTTACCGAAGCAACTCCTCAATTTCAACATTTCTATTTTGATAATATAGTTTGTGATGGAGCAAGTAAAGCAGTATTTGTAAGAGGCTTACCCGAAATGCATATTAAGGATGTAAACTTAGATAAGCTTTTTATAAAATCTAGACAGGGAGTTCAAATAGAAGAAGCAACAGGTGTTTCAATTAAAAACTCAACAATTATTACTAAGGAACAGGGCCCAATTTTAACGACTGTTAATGCAGATAATATTTTGATAGATACTATTGCATTAAAAAGAATAAATGCAACTGCTACAGGTTTAGCTGAAAAATTTGCAGCAACTGCAATGCATATTTGGCCTGATTCTTTTTCGGTAAAACCAGGTGGCAAAGCAAGATGGAGTTATGACCAAGGCGTTATTTTAAGAGGAATTGAATCCTTGTGGAATGCGACAGGTGATGCACAATACTTTCGCTACCTGCAAAATGCCATGGACTATTATGTAAAAGAAGATGGTACTATTTATGATTATAAACCAGACGAGTATAATATTGACCATCTTAATAATGGTAAATTATTATTGACACTTTATCAGGTAACTGGAAAAGAGAAATATAAAAAAGCAATTGATTTGTTGCATCAACAAATACTAAGCCATCCAAGAAATTCATTGGGCGGCTTTTGGCATAAAAAAATATACCCTAATCAAACGTGGTTAGATGGTTTATACATGGGT
This sequence comes from uncultured Bacteroidota bacterium, assembly GCA_903819975.1. Classification (GTDB taxonomy): domain Bacteria; phylum Bacteroidota; class Bacteroidia; order Chitinophagales; family Chitinophagaceae; genus Sediminibacterium. The sequence continues at coordinate 39,313 of CAIJFI010000011.1, forward strand.
GCTGCGTTCTATGTGCAATACGCATCGGTTTTTCATGACACAACTGCATTTAATGATATCACAAGACAGTTTGTAATTGCAGAAAAATATACTAGAGATGCAAACACAGGTTTAATGTATCATGCATGGGATGAGAGCAAGCAACAAAAGTGGGCTGATCCTAAAACAGGAATGTCTCCACATGTTTGGGCAAGAGCAATGGGTTGGTATGGTATGGCTTTGGTAGATGCATTGGATTATTATCCTGAAAATAATGCTGGAAGAGATTCTTTAATCCAAATCGTAAAAAGATGGTCTGCTGCTATTGTGAAAGTACAGGATGCTAAAGATGGCTTGTGGTTTGATATTTTAGACGCCCCTAATGATACACGTAATTACAAAGAAGCTTCTGCATCTAGCATGTTTACACGCGTTTTATTAAAAGCGATTCGTCATGGTTATATAAGCGGCGATTATTTATTGAGTGCCAAAAAAGCGTATGCAGGTATTTTAAAAACGTTTATACAAGACACAAATGATCAGATAGACTTAAAAGGAACAGTGAGTGTTTCTGGATTAGGCGGTAACCCATATAGAGACGGAAGTTTGGATTACTATTTTAAAGAGCCAGTTGTAGTAAATGATCCAAAAGGAATGGGTGCATTTTTACAATGTGCTGTTGAAGCAGAATTTACACAAGCAAATACAAAACATCCTATTGTTTTATTAGACGCTTACTATAATAACGAAATAAAAAAAAGTGCATTAGGGAATGATACAAGATGGCATTATGCTTGGGAAGAATTATCGAATGGTGGTTTTAGTATGTTAGGGAAACAATTTGAAAACAAAGGAACTCAATTAAAAACTTTAACTACTGCACCATCTGTCTCTTCATTAAACAAAGCAGCTGTTTATTTAATCGTAGATCCAGACAATATTAAAGACAATCCAACTCCAAACTATATGTCTGCTTCCGATGCCGCAACCATCAGTGATTGGGTTAATGCCGGCGGGGTGTTAATATTATTAGCTAATGATAGTGCTAACTGTGATTTAAGTCATTTTAATATTTTGGCGAATAAGTTTGGAATTCATTTTACCAATGAGTCAATCAACATGGTAAAAGGAACTGCATTTGAGATGGGGGCAGCTTATCCGGTGCAAGGAAATGGCATATTAAAAAATGGCACTAAAATTTATGTGAAGGAAGTGAGTGCAATGAATGTAACGGCTCCAGCAAAATCAATTGCATTGGCTGGTGGAAATACAGTTGCTGCTGTTGCCCCATTTGGCAAAGGTCAAGTAATTGCAATAGGAGACCCTTGGTTGTATAATGAATATGTAGACGGAAGAAAATTGCCAATAAGTTTTCAAAATTTCGAAGCAATGGGACAAATTGTAAACTGGGCATTAACCAATAGTAAAAAATAATTAAGCACTGAATAACTTTTAATGCGTAAAACTGTAAAAATATTTAGCCTCCTGGCTGCCTTTTTAGTACAATCGCTTTTTGCTTTATCGCAAGGTGTTGTGTATAAGGTAAGTGCGTCTGGTAAAGGACAGTTTACAACCATTCAAGCTGCAATTAATAATGTTCCTGAAGGGCAACATCCATTTATTACAATTCAAATTGAAGCGGGTATTTATAACGAAAAATTATATATTAAAAAAAGTGCGTTTGAGTTAGTGGGAGCCGGCATGGATAAAACAATTATCTCACAATCAATTGCAAGAGATGCATGGAGATGTGATCATATTGACGATTGGGGTGTTGCCACAGTGAACGTGGATTCATGCAGTATTATTAATTTTAAAAATCTAACTATTGAAAATAGTTATGGCTTTGATAATAAAGAAGCTATTAAAATTCCTTGTGCATTAGATACTGCTCATTTTAAAATGATACAGCCTAATGGACATCAAATGGCTTTTAGAAGTTTTTATGCTACTAAGTTAAAATTTACCAATTGTCATTTTAAAGCATTTGGTGGAGATACCATGAGTCCTTGGAATACAACCGATGGTATGTTTTATTTAAATAATTGTGTGTTGGAAGGTGGTGTAGATTTTTATTGTCCACGTGGTTGGGCATATGCCGAGCACTGTACATTCATTAGTAATACAGGTCCAGCTGCAATTTGGCATGATGGTTCATTACATGAAGATGCTAAATCGGTATTAGTGAATTGTACATTTAAAGGTTTTGATGGTTTTAATTTAGGCAGGTTTCACAGAGATGCTCAGTTTTATTTAATCAACTGTCACTATGCCACAAACATGTCTAACGAAGATATCTATCAAGTAAAAACAACTAATACTTTAAGCTGGCCAAGAAGAGTATATTACTTTAATAGTGATAACGCAGTAAATAAATTTTATAAAAATAACTTACAAGATGCGAAGGGTAATCCAAAAGCATCTGATATTAATTCAAATTGGGTGTTTAATGAAAGGTGGAATCCACTTGTTCAATAAATTATTCAAATAAATACAGCATATTAAAAGAGACCAATGAGTTTAGAAGTATTAAATAAATCAATAGTAAAAAAGGATACAAGCCTTGTTATCCCTGTTACCGAAAAAGTAATACAGTTTGGCACTGGTGTTTTGTTAAGAGGTTTGCCGGATTATTTTATCCATAATGCCAATCAACAAAATGTCTTTAACGGAAGTATTGTTGTTATTAAATCTACAAGTACGGGTGGCGTAGATGACTTTGCACATCAGGATGCCCTTTTTACACATTACGTTAGAGGTGTGTATAATGGCAAGAATGTAGACAAGCATTTTGTGAATACGTCTATTAGTAGAGTTTTAGCTGCAGCACCTGACTGGAATCAAATTATTGCACTTGCAAAATCTGCTGACATTGAAATTATAATTTCCAATACTACCGAAGCGGGTATGGTGCTTGATGAAAAAGATACACTTACAAATGGTGCACCTAATTCTTTCCCAGGAAAATTATTAGCCTTGTTGTTAGAAAGGTGGAAACACTTTAACGGTGATATGGAAAAAGGATGGGTGATATTGCCAACTGAATTAATGCCAGACAATGGTATCCTATTAAATTCAATTGTAAATAAGTTAGCAACCATTAATCAATTGCCGACTGAGTTTATTAATTGGATGAATGAGGCCAACGATTTTTGTAACACATTAGTGGATAGGATTGTACCAGGCATGGTAAGTGATGACGAACTAGAAAGCTTAGAGAACAAATTAGGATATAAAGACAACTTATTAATTACAAGCGAACCATTTGCTTTGTGGGCCATTGAATCTAAAAAAGAGACAACATTTCAGAAATTATCTTTTGCAAAAACAGATGATAGTATAGTAGTTGCTCCTTCTATCGTAAAATTCAGAGAACTTAAATTAAGGTTGTTGAATGGCACACATACATTTAGTTGTGCAGTAGCTATTCTTGCTGGTTTTGATACTGTAATTGACGCAATGAACGATACAAGCTTTAAATCATTTATACAAAAACTTGTACATGAAGAATTAGTTCCTTGTGTAGTGAGTGAAACTATTTCAAAAGACGATGCTTCACAATTTTCTAATAAAGTATTAGAGCGTTTTGCGAACCCATATATCCAACATAAATGGATAAGCATTGCAATGAACTTTGAAGAGAAGATGAAAATGCGCAATAGCTTCTTGATGGATACTTATGCTGCCGCTCATAGTGAAGCTGCAAAGTATATGAGTTTGGGTTTTGCCGCTTTCTGTGTTTATATAGAACAAGCAAATCAAAAAACAATTAAGGTGCAAGATTATTGCAATAACGAATTGTTTATAGCTGAGGTTGAAAAATGGATTATTACTATTAAAGAAAAAGGAATGAAAAATATTTTAGCATCATGAAACAGTTAATTTTAAAAGTCCATCCTAATGACAATGTGTTAGTTGCTTTGCAAAATTTAAGCAAGGGCGATACTATGACATTTGAAGGGCTTAGCATTGTATTACAAGAAGACATTCCAGCAAAGCATAAATTTTATATGCAAGCAATGCCAAAGGGTACCGAGGTAATTATGTATGGACTATTGGTTGGGAAAGTAACGGTAGATGTTGCAGCTGGTATAAGAATGTCTACCGATAATTTACATCATGCATCCGAGCCTTATGTGTTTAAGCCATATAACTATGAATGGAAGGCACCTGATGTTTCAAAATTTGCAAACAGAACTTTTAATGGTTATCATAGAGCAGACGGCAGAGTTGGCACAGCCAACTATTGGTTATTTATTCCAACCGTGTTTTGTGAAAACAGAAACTTGGATGTAATTAAAGAAGCATTGCATAATGAATTGGGATATTCGGTTTCTAATCAGTATAAAAATTACACTAAGGATTTAATAAATGCTTTTAAAGATGGTAAGGATATAAGTGAAGCAGTTTCTTTAGCGCCAAACACTTTGTCAAATAAAAGAGTCTTTGAAAATATTGATGGCATTAAATTTTTAAATCACCAAGGTGGTTGTGGCGGTATTCGTCAGGATGCAGCAGTATTAAGTAAATTATTGGCTGCCTATGCGGATCATCCAAATGTTGCAGGTATTACTGTTATGAGCTTGGGTTGTCAAAATTTACAATTATCGGATTTTGAAAAAGACATTAAGGATCGCAATCCTAATTTCAATAAGCCACTATTTATTTTTGAACAACAAAAGTCTTTAAGTGAGCCAGAGATGATTGCTAGTGCTATTCAACAAACATTTAAAGGTTTAGTAGAAGCCAATAAACAACATCGTGCACCGGCTGGTTTAGATAAATTATGCTTGGGTGTGAAATGTGGAGGCAGTGATGGCTTTAGTGGTATATCTGCAAATCCTGCAGTGGGATATTGTGCCGATTTATTAGTTGGATTAGGTGGTACTGTTTTGCTAGCAGAGTTTCCTGAACTATGTGGTGTTGAACAAGAATTAATTAATAGAACTATCCAGCCTGAAGCTGCGAATAAGTTTATTCATTTGATGAAGTCTTATTCTGATTCAGCTTTACAAGTAGGTTCAGGTTTTCATATGAATCCTTCCCCTGGAAATATAAAAGACGGATTAATTACCGATGCTATTAAATCTGCAGGTGCTGCAAAAAAAGGGGGCAACTCTCCAATTGTTGATGTGTTGGATTATACCGAGCCTGCTGTTAAAAAAGGTTTACACTTGGTATGTACACCAGGTAATGATGTTGAAGCAACCACTGGTAAGGCTGCGTCGGGAGCCACTTTGATTTTATTTACAACTGGCTTAGGAACGCCAACAGGCAATCCCGTTTGCCCTACCATTAAAGTGTCAAGCAATACAGCACTTGCTAAAAGAATGGCAGATATTATTGACATTGATACAGGGCCAATTATTGAAGGAGAAAAAACCATTGCTCAAATGGGGGAAGAAATTTTAGAGTATTGTATTAAAGCTGCTAGTGGAGAGATTATCCCTAAAGCTGTATTATTAAATCAGGATGATTTTATTCCATGGAAGCGTGGAGTAAGTTTATAAAGCATAAATATTAATTGTATGAAATCGTTTTTAGACGAAAATTTTTTATTAAAAACAAAGACCGCACAAACACTATATCATGAGTATGCGCAACAAATGCCATTGATTGATTATCACTGTCATCTTTCGCCTCAGCAAATTGCTGACAATATTCAGTTCAAAAATATTTCCGATGCATGGTTGTCTGGAGATCACTACAAATGGCGCGCTATGCGTACCAATGGAGTAGACGAATCTTACTGTACTGGAAATAAAACAGACGAAGAAAAGTTTATGAAATGGGCGGAGACAGTTCCGTACACCATGCGTAATCCTTTGTATCATTGGACACATTTAGAATTACAAAGATATTTTGGGGTGAAAGAGGTGTTGAATCCAAATTCTGCAAAAGGGATCTATGACACTACTTCGGCATTACTTCAGGATCCTAGTTATTCTACACAAGGCCTAATTCAAAAAATGAATGTGCGTGTGATTTGCACTACCGACGATCCAATAGATTCTTTAGAGTATCATCAAAAAATAAAGGACAGCAATTTTGCTGTAAAAGTATTTCCTGCTTTTCGTCCCGATAAAGCAATGGAGGTGAGTAATGCTGCCAACTTTGTTGAATACGTTAAAAAGATTGAGAAAGCATCAAATGTTTCTATCTCCACGTTTGAAGATTTTTTATATGCATTACAAAACCGTCACGATTATTTTGCGAGTATGGGTTGCAATGTAAGTGATCATGGATTAGAAGAAATTTATGCCGAAGAATTTACAGGCACAGAAATAGAAGCCATATTTGTAAAAGTACATGGCGGAAAGGATTTGAATTTAACAGAGCAACGCAAATTTAAATCTTGTATGTTATTGCACTTCGCTGAATGGGATTGGGAAAAAGGTTGGATCCAACAATATCATTTAGGAGCATTAAGAAATAACAATGCACGTATGTTGCAAAAATTAGGACCTGATACCGGATGGGATAGTATTGGGGACTTTTCACAAGCTGCTGCATTGGCTAAATTTTTAAATAAATTAGATAGTGAGGATAAATTAGCAAAAACAATTATCTACAATTTAAACCCTGCAGATAATGAATTAATGGCTACAATGATTGGGAATTTCAACGACGGGAGCGTTGCCGGAAAAGTACAATTTGGTAGTGCATGGTGGTTCTTGGATCAGAAAGATGGAATGGAGCGACAAATAAATGCTTTGAGTAATATGGGTTTATTAAGTAGATTCGTGGGTATGTTAACAGATTCAAGAAGTTTTTTATCTTATCCAAGACATGAATACTTCCGAAGAATTGTTTGTAATCTTTTTGGGAATGAAATTGAAGAAGGAGAACTTCCTAATGATATTGCATGGACAGGAAAAATAATTCAGGATATTTGCTTTAACAATGCCAATCAATATTTTGGTTGGGAAGCTCCTAAATAAATGAAAATAATATATGAGTGTTTTAGAAAGTTTTAGTTTAAAAGGAAAGACAGCTTTAGTAACAGGATGCAATAAAGGCATTGGTTATGGAATGACTTTAGCATTGGCCGAAGCAGGTGCTAATATTATTGGAATGTCTAGTGGTGGTGACGATGCTGCTATTAAAGTAGCTGTGGAAAAAACAGGTCGCAGTTTTTCTTATTATCAAGTGGACTTAAGTGACAGAAATCAAATTTATGCTTTTGTAGAAAAAATAGCTGCTACTCAAATTGATATTCTTGTAAATAATGCTGGTATAATTATGAGAAGCCCAGCGGTAGAACATCCTGATGAATACTGGGATAAAGTATTATCAATTAATTTAGATGCACAATTTATATTAACAAAGGCCATTGCAAAGCAAATGCTTGAACGTGGTAAGGGTAAAATTATATTTACATGTTCGTTATTAACTTTCCAAGGTGGTATTAATGTGCCAGGTTATGCTGCTGCAAAATCGGCATTAGGAGGATTGATAAAAGCATTCGCTAACGAATGGGCTGCAAAAGGGGTATGTGTTAATGGCATCGCACCTGGTTATATTGAAACAGATAATACAACTGCTTTAAGAGAAGATGCAGAAAGAAATAAATCTATTTTAGATAGAATTCCTGCAAAACGTTGGGGCGTACCCGATGACTTTAAAGGGCCAGTTGTTTTCTTAGCATCTGAAGCATCTAATTATGTAAACGGAGCAATATTATTAGTTGATGGCGGATGGATGGCTAGATAATTGGTTGAAAAAGATTTAAAACTATGATGAAGAAAGTATTTTGTTTCGGGGAATTATTAATGCGCTTTTCGCCTAATCTGCAAAAGCAATGGATACATGAACATAGCATGCCGGTTTTTATTGGAGGTGCCGAATTAAATGTTGCCAAAGCATTAGCGGCTTGGCAAACACCAGTAAAGTATTGCACTGCCTTACCTGATAATTATATTTCAAAAGAGATTATTGATTCTTTACATGAAGAAGGTATTGATGCTACTTCGATTGTTTTAAGCGGAGACCGAATAGGATCTTACACATTACCAATGGGTGCTGATTTAAAAAATGCTGGTGTAATATATGACCGTGCTTATTCTTCCTTTTCATTTTTAAAAAGAGGAATGATTAATTGGGAAGCAGTATTGGAAGGATATGATTGGTTTCACTTTACTGCAATTAGTCCTGCATTAAATCCTACCATTGTTGATGTATGTGAAGAAGCGTTAGAGTTTGCGACTAAAAAAGGAATGACTATTTCGGTGGACTTAAATTATAGAGCCAAACTATGGCAGTATGGTAAAAAGCCAGTAGAGGTAATGCCTGCTCTTGTTAAATATTGTCATGTTGTAATGGGTAATGTTTGGAGCGCACATCAATTACTGGGAACGCAATTAAATCCGGCTTTAAATGAAGCTTGCGAAAAAGAATTTTACATTCAACAATCGGAGATAGTTTCAAAAGAAATTATGACCACATATCCTAATTGTTCATTAGTAGCAAATACTTATCGTTTTTCCGAAGGAGATGCAGTAAGATATTATGCAACCCTTACTAATAAACAGGAACATGCAGTGTGTAAGGAACATTTCTGCGAAAACGTTATCGATAAGGTGGGTAGCGGCGATTGCTTCATGGCAGGGCTTATTTATGGAAATTTACAAAGCAATTTTACATTTGACGAAGTCATTAATTTTGCTGCTAGTGCCGCATTTGGTAAGTTGCAGGAAGTAGGAGATAGTACGAAACAAAATATTCAAACGATTAAAGCTAGATATTAAACATATAACTATGCATAGTATAGATAAAGTAACACAACACATTTTAAACTCGAAGCTAATTCCTTTGTTTTACGAGGATGATGTTCAAGTAGTAATAGATGTTGTGAAAGCATTGTATGCTGGAGGTATTAGAACAATTGAATTTACCAATAGAGGCGCAAAGGCTTTGGATAATTTTAAAGCATTGATTGCTTTAAAAAATGAAATGCCCGATTTGTATTTAGGTATTGGTACTATTAAGTCGGAAGAAGATGCTAAAAAATATATTGACGCTGGCGCTGATTTTTTAATAAGCCCAGTATTTGATGCATCGGTTGCGGATATCGCATATTTACATAAAGTATTGTGGATTCCAGGCTGTATGACACCTACTGAAATTCATAATGCACAAGTGGCTGGATGTAATCTAGTCAAATTATTCCCGGGTAATGTTTTAGGCCCAGGATTTATTGAAGCAATCAGACCTTTATTTAGAGATGTTCATTTTTTAGTAACTGGTGGAGTAGATGCATCTGAGGTAAGCATTATGAGCTGGTTAAAAGCTGGCGCAGCAGGTGTTGGTTTAGGTAGTAAGTTAATCACTAAAGAAGTTTTAGCTAATAAACAATATGAGCAATTAACTCATACTTCAAAACAGCTTTTATCCATTCAAGGATTAAAATAATTTTATGAAAAAACAGATCGGAAATTTAAGATGGACTATTTGTGCCTTAGTATTTTTTGCCACCACAATAAACTATTTAGATAGAGCAGTAATTAGTTTATTGAAAAGCACTCTTACAAAGGAAATGCATTGGGACGATGCCGACTATGCTAATGTAGAGATTGCATTTAAAATAAGTTACGCTATTGGTTTAATGTTAGCTGGTAGAGTGATTGATAAAATTGGTACTAAGAGAGGGTATAGCTGGGCTACAGGTTTATGGAGCTTGGCTGCCATTGTACATGCGTTTGCCAAAAATGTATTTGGTTTTGCTGCTGCAAGGGCTGCTTTGGGCGTTACAGAAGCAGGTAATTTTCCTGCTGCTATTAAAACCACAGCAGAATGGTTCCCGAAAAAAGAAAGAGCATTGGCCACAGGCTTATTTAATTCAGGTGCAAACATTGGAGCCATTGTGGCTCCTCTAACAGTTCCGTTTATAGCAGTAAATTATGGATGGCAATGGGCTTTTGTAATTACGGGGTTACTAGGACTTATCTGGTTATTCTTTTGGCAAAAATATTATCGCACTCCATCTACCCATCCTAAAATTACGCCCGAAGAGTTAGCATATATTAATAGTGATATTGAACCACTTGAAGCAAATGAAACTGCAAAGCCAGAAAAAAAATATACTTGGGGTATGCTACTAGGTTATAAACAAACCTGGGCTTTTTCGATTGGTAAATTATTGACAGATCCTATTTGGTGGTTTTATCTTTTTTGGTTGCCTGATTTTTTAGAAAGTCAGTACCACTTAAAAGGCACTCAAATTGCATTGCCAGTAGCAGCAGTATATACATTGTCTGTTATAGGCAGTATCGGTGGTGGTTGGATACCATTAAAATTAATTAGTAAAAATTGGCCGGTGTTTCGCGCGCGTAAAACATCTATGTTAATTTATGCATTTTTAGTGTTGCCTATTTTATTTGCACAATACCTTGGCGCTATTGATATGTGGTTGGCGGTACTCGTAATTGGTATTGCAGCAGCTGCACATCAGGCTTGGAGTGCTAACATTTTTACAACAGTAAGTGACATGTTCCCTAAACATACTGTAGGCTCAGTAACAGGTATTGGTGGTATGTTTGGAGCGATAGGTGGAATTTTATTGTCCTTATTAGTACAAAAGAATTTGTTCGTTTACTATCGTCATATCAACAAGATAGAAATTGCATATTACATCATGTTTGCTGTTTGTGCGCTTTCTTATTTATTGGCTTGGTTAATAATGCATGCATTAGTACCTAAAGTAAATGTGATTGAGGATTAAATCCGTTAAGATATAAAAACAAAAAAGCCGCTTCCAAAAGGAGCGGCTTTTTAAGTATAAATACTATAAATAAGTTTCATGCTAAAATTTAGATTGATGTTTAATCAATTAAAATATTAATTATGAAACAGTTTCTTGAAAAATTTGCTATTTGCAAAATGTTTTTTCTAGTCTTTATTTTTTCATCTTGCTCAAAAAATATAGATCTTACACTATCTGGACATTCTGAAAAATTAACCGCAGCCTACTTTGAAGGCGCTGGTCAAATGCATAATGCAAATCTTGATAATATTTTAGTTGACTTATCAAATGAAAGAAGTGGTGTCTATAAATCATTAACTTCTATTGGATCTAATGTCGTAAATACTGAATTTGCAAGATCAAACATGTTAAATCTAGCTAAAAATGCATCTATACAGCAAACAAATAACGATCAAAATTTGCCACCTCAGTTAAAAAATGATATGGTTATCCAAACTAATATAATTTATCAAGATGCCCCAATTTGGGATAATGTTAATCTATTCACCTTAACTACTTCAAGTAAATTCACCGATTTTCAGCAATCATTTTTAAGCCAGCTAAATGTAATAATTTCTGATAATGATGAATCAATGAACTCATTACTAAAGCGAATTTCAAACCTTGAAGAAAACATTTATCAATCTAGCTTATCGCAAATTCAGCAAGCGGAAATTTTTATAATTACAAGTACTGCAAAATCCAGTTTATCTTATTGGAATCAAAATATCAATAAATGGACTATTTTTATTGATGAAACAAGAGTATCTTCAAAAGAAGGTTTGACATTTGATATTAAAGGATTTAGCATTAAATCAAATTTATCAAAAAAAATATCTTGGAAGAAAGTAGCAAAATCTGATGTAGGTGGTGCGGTAGCGGGTGTTGCAGCTTGGGGAGGAGCTGCTTTAATGGGAGGGCCTGTAACTTTGGCTGCATTTGGATCATCAGTTGGAGGATGGGCAGCAGGGTGTAGTGCGTATGAAGCAATTATGCAATTATGGTAAATTAAATTAAAAATGAAAACTAAAATTATTATCGCTATCGCTTATTTTATAGCAGGTATTGTTGTATTATCTCTTGTCAATTATTACTATTTCAAAATATTTACAATAATTGAAACAGTTTTATTGTCAGTAATCTTCACTGTGATATATTTCCTATTTAGCATAAGAAACAAAAACTAGCATTGTTTATAAACAAAAAAGCCGCTTCCAAAAGGAGCGGCTTTTTAAGTTGCTGTAGGGGGAGGAAAGTAACCTATTGATATTGCCTATCATTTAAAATGATAAATAGATAATAAAACATTGATAATCAATATAAATATACTTTTACTATCATTTTAAATAGCAACGGAATTCTGTTTTAGTGTCACCTATAGTGTCACCTAATTTGAATTTAATTCGTATCTTTCCAAAAAGGGAAGGAACTATGTCACGTAAACCACAAGTTAATTTTAGATTAAAGCCAGAAGGAAAAGATGGCTTTTCAAACATTGTATTAGACTTTGCGTATCAAAAGCGTAGGTTAAGATATGAGTTTGGGCAATCTGTAAAGCCTGCAGATTGGAATGAAAATAAGCAACGAGTTAAGAACAAGTTTACAACTACCAATGATGGAAAGTTTGCTTTAAATGACATGCTTGACAATTTGGAGATTACTTGTATTCGTGCTTATTCGGAAGCCTTAAAAGATGGTATTCCTGACCCAATTATTTTAAAACAATCATTAGACTCACTTATAGACAAGAATCATAATAAAGCAAGTGACCCTAATAAACCAACCATTTTTACCCTTGCCCAAAGATTTATTAATGGAGAGATTAAATTTAAAGGCAAGGATAAGAGTAAGGAAACCTTGGATAATTATGCAGCAGTTGCAAAACATCTTAGGGAGTATCAAGAATATTCTAAAAGTAGGGTAGATTTTGACACCATTGATTTAGACTTTTTTTATTCCTATGTAAACTATCTAAAAAATATAAGAAACTTGAAAGTAAATACGGTAGCTAAGGATATTGCAATCATTAAAGTGTTTATGGGGGAGGCTGTAGATTTAGAGTATACCGATAATATGAAATTTAAGCACAAGAAATTTTCATATAATGAAGAATATACAGAGCATGTGTATTTGACAGAAGATGAACTTGCTAAATTGTATGCATTAAAGATCTCCAATAAGAAGTTGGAAGAAGTAAGAGACTTATTTATATTCGGTGCATGGGTTGGTTTAAGGTTTTCGGATTTTAGCAATATAAAACCAGAGAATATTATTCAAATTGATGGTGATTATTTTATCAAAACGATTACCCAAAAAACAAAAGAGCTGGTAATTATACCATGCAACCCAGTGATCATGGAAATATTTGAGAAATATGCCGACCGACCGAATATGCTACCTAAGACTATTAGTAATCAGAAATTTAATGACTACATCAAGGATGTATGTAAATTGGCTGAGTTTACTGAAGTAGGGCGAATTAGTGCAAGGCCAAAGGATATTCTGGCCGATTTGGTTTCCAGCCATACGGCTAGAAGGTCTTTTGCTACCAACTATTATTTACAGGGATTTCCCACAATTGACTTAATGAAAATTACTGGACATAGAACTGAGCGCTCCTTCTTGAAATATATTAGAGTAAGTAAACTGGACACTGCAAAACGGCTTAGCGAGCATATAAAGGCGAATTGGAGTAGGAAATTGTTGTCAATTTAATAAATTAAAATATTTCATAACTACAAATTTAACAGTCAAAATCATTAGTATTTAGTTTTGTATGTTATACTTAATTTGATCGAACCTTGGATAGGCGTACAAATTTTATATGTAATTAATGTGTTTAAGCTATTTGTTTTAATTTATTAATGATTTAAATCAATCTTTACTAATATCGATTTGACTTGAAAGACTACCAACACGAAGTAAAAATCAGTATTTGTACTGTATTTAATTAAAAATATAATTTATATTTTTAATCCACAGACCTGTCTTTTATAATAAATCAATAAAAAAGTATTTCGTATGAAAACTTGTTTAAAATTTAAATATTGTATTTTATTCGCTTTGTTTGTCATTTCTTGTAATAAATCTGAGGTTGTTCAAAATCAAAATAAGACATTTTATGAAAGAGATGATATACTATCCAGTATGTTTGTTAAATCAAATTCAAATATTCAAAGTGATTCAGTATTAATTAAAACAATGAATCACTTCAAGGATTTTGATAATAAAACAAATATTTCAATAAAGATAACAAAAGACTATGGACTGCCAATGTGGGATTTGAGTATATCGTTAAAAAACTATAGAGGAGCATTAACTTTGTTTACCCCAATCGTAAACGAGTCGGATTCAGTTACTGGTCTAATTATTTCTGCGGAAGTAACAAAAAAATTTACAAAATTCTATGTTTTAGATAAAAAAATAGCACAATCAAAACTAAAAACAATCGGGGATAAAAATGCTACTTTATTTACAAAATCAACGCTTAATGGAATTTATAATGCACTTCAAAAGAGAGTAATAGATGTAAAAATGTACAAAGAAAATCAACTTTCAAATGGTAAAATTTCAAGTAATAGTTTGAATACAAACGCTTTAAATACAATAAGTGTTACAACTTGTTGGACCTATATAGCTGCTGTTGATGATAATTATAATACATTAATAATGTATCAATGTTCTTCCACAACTTATTGGATTGATTTTGGAACGACTAATACAACGGAATCTCCTTATTTGAATCCAATATCTTCCGGAACTGGAGGATTGTCCCCTTCCTCTACAATATCTAGTTTAAACATAAGTGATTATAAGGCTGTAATAAGCCCAGCCCCAATAAAAGTTTATAGTAATATATGTGATGCTATAAATGAAATGTGGAATAGTTATCCTAATAATGAGACATTCGGATATTTAACTGAAGATGGAAAAGTAATTTTTACAAATATTCTTCCATTAAGCGGGGGCCAAGCTGCTGGTCTTTATAATAATGAGAATTCGAATGACTATTATTTTGTATATCCAAAGTCTGCAGGTACTTATTCTTTTATTAATCCCATTTCTAATTCTACAAATACATTTGTAAAAGTTATTGCCAGTATACATACACATACACCTTGCAGATTTGACGGCACTGATGGCGTTACGAATAAAATTGTTAGCTTAGAGGATGCTTCTTTAGCAAATCAGCATCCTGGACTAATTAATTATGTAATAGGATGTGGTGCAATAGCTAATTTTAAAGAAAGTAATGATTCATATTTTAATATTCATAACTCAAGTCAAAGTAACTTATGTCAATATGTTTTAAATTAAATTAAAATGAAACATCTCTTTTTCTTAATATTATATATTTTATTCAACAATACTATTTTATATTCTCAATCTTATACAAAACTAGCACATGCATCTATACATAAAGTAGAATTAAAAGACAGTTTTGTCATTAGAGCCATTGATAGTTTTATATTAATTCATCAAAAATCGGATACAGATTTAATCAAATATGGATATATAGTTATAAAATTAGACACTAACAATTTTATTAAATTGGATAGTATTTTCAGGCCTTGCTTTAAAATTAATTATTCATATGCTCTAATTAAGGATATCAATAATGATAAATTGTTTCCTAATTATTATACATTTCAAAATAATAAACTTATTTTAATTTACAAAAATGAGACAAATCATTTTAGACAAAATTCAAAAAGAATTTTATTAAAACACATAAAAAAATTTGTAACCCATCCACTAAAAGAATACGCAAGAACGAGTGAGGGTAAGAAATTTATCTTTTACAATACTGGCAATATTGTTCATAGTCCATGGATGCAAGTCTGTTCAAATTAATGTTAAATATTTCGTTTTGATAACAATCGAATCAAAAATGAATACTAATAATGGATATTGTATTCATTAAAGTGTTTATGGGTGAAAATCTTGAAACAAAGTATACCGAGAATGTGAAATTTAAGCACAAGAAATTTGCTTATAATGAGGAGGATACAGAATATGTATATTTGACAGAAGATGAACTTACTAAATTGTATGCATTAAAAATTAACAAAAAGAAACCTAATGAAGTAACAGACTTATTTATTTTTGGTGCCTGGTCTGGACTATGATTTTTTAGATTTTAACAATATAAAAAACAAAAGAGCTTGTAATTATACCATGTAATCAAATGATCATGGAATTTTTTTAAAAGATCCCACCGACCGAATAAACTTCCAAGAACAATCAGTAATCAAAAATTCGACGACTACATTAAATATGTTTGCAAATTGGCTGAGTTTACTGAAGTAGGCTGTATTAGTTCAAGGCCAAAGGCTATGTTAGCAGATTTGGTTTCCAGCCATACTGCTCGAATGTCATTTCCAACTAACTACTATTTACAAGGGTTCCCAACTGTAGACTTAATGAAGATTACAGGACATAGAACTGAACTTTCCTTCTTGAAATATATTAGGGTAAGTAAGCTTGACACCGCTAAAAGGCTGAGTGAGCATATAAAGGCAAATTGGAGTAAGAAGTTAATGTCCGTTCATTAGATAAGCCTTTGAATAAAATATTTATGATTCATATACCCGAAGACTTGCGTTACAATCTCATTTTTATCTCAAAATGTTGAAAATGAATAATTTAGGTAAAATTTTTAGTCCTTTTTCTTTTTATGTTTGTTATTGTGTAATGATGTTTATAAAATCATAATGAATATTTAGATTCTAATAATCTATATTTTTTCTATAAATAATTTAAAATTCTTCATTTTTGTATTGCTTCAATTAGTATGTTTGGGTCTAGAAATTAATTTTCAAAAATAAAAAAGCTTGATAGGTCCTAACTACCAAGCTCCACGGGTTCGTTCGCCTTAATTTTTAGGCACGTAACTCCTACTTTTGATTTAGACACTCGGGGCAAAATACAAAGACTTTGCCTCGGGTTTTTTCACCTGTTTCTTCGTTTACAACTGACTTAGAAGACCTAAAGGTAACTTCTCCGTATTGTTTACATCTGTAACAGATACCATGATATGACTTTGCCATATTAATGGGTTTATGTTCCAACTATCCCTGTTGTAGGGCATTACACTTTGTGTGCAATCATTTTATAGATAATGTTAAATTTTCGATACCTGACAAACATAGTCCATAACTATTAGTTTTTCCATCTGAGATATCAACAGCTGTGGAATATTCCAAGTGAATAATGCGAAACCCCTTGTTAGTATTGTGTTACATGAATTTTCCACAAAATGATAATTTCTAAAGAAATAAGTGAAACACATTTTGTCTAGTTAGTTTTCGAGAAAACAGATATAAATTTATTCAGTATTTATACTGATATAATTTGGTAGAATATCAACTATTATTGTACAACACAATAAGTGAATTGAATAAACTAGACTAGACAAATTTTGATTATTCTATGAATAAGCAAATCGCACAAAATATTGTATCATTATGTACAGAATTTGATAATATCAAATTTGATATTTTAGTTGAAAAAACCTATTCGGGAAGAGTAGACATTGAAAATATCCAACTTTCCCAAATAAGTTTGTATGAATTTGTTTCTTTAAGCAAAAGAGTATTTAGTCAATTTAAATCAACATTAGTAGACAGAGAAATTTCAATGATACTCCCTCTTGTTTATATACATCCTCAATATGGAAGTGCTCAAGTTGATGGCCAAATTCAAAATTTTATATCTTATCTTAACCAAGCAAATTTCAATACAGCAGAGGGTTTATTATTATGGCTTGTTGGTTACCAAGTTGAGAATGGAATATTTGCTAAAATTCAAAAAAAGCAATCAGATTCACTTTCCGCCTCATTGAATACACTATCTGAAAAACTTCATCTTATAGAGTTAAGTATTATCAATAGACAAAATGATGTCGAGAAATCATATCTGAATTTAGAGAATACTACTAGAGAAATTCAAAACTTAATTATTCAAAAGAAAGATGAATTAGCACAGATTACTTCAAATTTGTCAACGAGCAATACCCAAATTGCCCAAATTTCTGAAATTTTAACGAGAGGTAGTGAGCAAGGGGCAAGACTTAGTACGATACTTGAACAGCAAGAAAAAAATAGTGTTCAGGCTGAAGTAAAAATTAAAGAATTTCAAGAATTATATACTGTATCAAATACTAAAATAGATGAAAAATTTAAAGTAGTTGAATCTATTATTATTGATTTTACTAATCAAGTTAGTGAAAATCAAAAACATCTTGATTTCGTTGAAGGTAAAAGGCAATTTTTTGAAGAAAGAAATAATTATCTTAATGTTTTGATTGGACGTGAAGTTGGCGCATCTCTGTTTGAAACTTTTAAACAAAGGAAAAACGAACTGTATAAACCAGTAATATTTTGGCTTTGTGGGGTACTAATAATGACTTTGGCAACTGTTTTGTGGGTATATTTCTTATTTTTTCACCAAACAGATATAAAGGATATTAATGTTTGGTGGCAGACATTTTCTGTTAATACTTTAAAAACAATACCTGCAATTTTTCTATTATTCTTTTCTATTAACCAGTATAGAAATGAACGAAATTTTCAAGAAGAGTATGCGTTTAAGTCTGCCGTGGCTCTTACTATTGACGCATTTTCAAGTCGATTAAAAGATGAAAACAATAAAGATAAATTAATAATGGAATCGGTTTTAAATTTATATCAAACTCCAATTAAAGAAAAGCACGAAGATCATATTAAATCTAGAAATTTATTAGAAACTTTAAAAAATATGATAGATGCAACAAGAGAATTGATAAAAGGCAAGAACTAAACTTAAATATTGTTGGAGAAATTCTCTATTTAGTGAATAATAACATAACAGAGAATATATTCATATGCCTACATTAAACTTCAGTTATAATGGAAATGATTATCAAGCAGAATTTGATAAACAAGAAGCATTCCCTTATCCATATTATTGTGTAACAATAAATGATGAAAATTTAATATTGTCTTTGAATGGGCATAGAATATTTTATTTTATGGAAACTGGATTTAATCGAATTCAAATTCCATCGTGTAGTATACATGAATTTCCTTTATTTGTTCAAATTGCGGACTCTCTATTTACTTGGATGATAAATAACACAAATATTTAATAGATTATTATTTTTTACTTGTATTGTAATATTAAATCTTATACAATCCATTCTTTATTGCATACTTTACTATTCCAATAGAGTTTCTGACATTTAGCTCGTTTTTGATTTTTAACCTTAGACCATCTATTGTTTTTTTGCTTAAAAACATTGTTTTAGCTATTTCATCTGAATTGAATTCCTCACATAAATAATTTATCAGTTGCAGCTCTTTTTCGTTAAAATAGACCGATTTCTTGTAGTTATCTGTAGACTTTTTTGAATGAATTAAATTTATAATACTATTTTCAACATTTTTACTGTAATAGTCGTCACCATTCAAAACAGTATATATGGCTTTAATTATTTCTTCTTTGTCTTCACTTTTTAAGACATATCCATTTGCTCCAGCATCCATCATATCCATGATTGAGCTTTTTTCATCATTCATGGTTATTGCAATTATTTTTGTGTCATCAAAGTGTGCACTAACAAACTTAGTAGCTTCAATGCCGTTTAAAATCGGCATATTTATATCCATGAGAACTACATCAGGCCTATGAAACTCAAACAATTTAATTAATTCACTTCCGTCTACCGCTTCAGCTATAATCTCGAATTCATCATATAAACCTAGCATAGTTTTTAGTCCATCTCTGTATAGGGCATGGTCTTCTGCTATTATTATTTTAATTTTCTTTGCCATACACTATTGGAATTTTAATTAAATATTCTAAACCTTTATTTATATGATTTAACATTTCAATACTACCTCTTAAAATTTCAACTCTATTTGTAATATTGGTAATTCCATTTCCTTTATTTGATACAAGATTATTCAAAATGCCAACACCTTCATCTTTAGTTTTGATAATAAATATGTTTTCAATTTTTGAGAATTGCATATCAAGTGTTTTCGATTTTGAATGTTTTATAGTATTGATTACAATTTCTTTTAATATCCAGTAAATTTGAGCTTTTGATTTCTGGTCAATTAATTCATCTATTTCTACATTATCAATGTTAGTTGTTGTCTTTATATCAGCATGACTACAATACTCATGTATCATATCTTTTATGGCATTATTCAAATTATTTTTGTTTAATGCGCTAGGATATAAATCATTTGTGATTTTATGTAATGTGTTTAATCCCTCACTTACTGAATTTATGGTTTTCTTTAAAGTGTCAGTATCTAGGTTGTCTTTGTTTAACGTAGATAGATACATTTTTGTAGTTGATAACAATGCACCAAATTCATCATGTAAATCTTTTGAAATACGTCTTCTTTCCTCGCCCCTACCTAAATACTCCGCGTTTAATTTTTCTATAAAAAGCTCCCTATTTTTTTGATACTGCTTGTATACCAAATATAGAAACAAGACCAGTACAAAGAATAACCCAGTTGCTATTATTAAAATGATGATATAAGTTTCTTTGTGTTGTTGATGCATGAAAGACAGTATATAAATAGGATATTTGTTGAAAAGTTAACTAAAATATTAATATTCCCTATTGAGTCTATAACTTGAGTATTCCCATTATAATTGTAGTATAAGAATTCGAATAGCATTCTGAAAGATAAATTAAATAGTAAAGTAAGCAGGATTACTATATTTCCTTCTTTAAAAAATGAGCTATAGTTTTTATTTATATTTAATATTAAAGCCAATATGATTTGATAAAAAAGAATAATTGCAGATAGGACATTAAAAAACTTTTCTGCTTCATGTATTTTATGCAATAAAGTATTTTCAATTATCCAAAATACAGTAGTCGTCAGTATTATTATTTTATTTATCTTATTATGGCCTATTATTTTCCCAATTAATATTATTAAAATTGTAAATTCTAATAAGAAAAATATATTTATTATAATATTTGCAACATTAAAATACTTTGCATTTATCAATCTATTTGTTATTACCTCTGTTAAATAACTAACAACTATATACAAATAGAATGTTATGTAAAACTTTTCACCATTAAACAATTTGATTAAACTAATAATTGAAGGTATAAGACCAATTTGAACTAGTAAAAAGACAACATTTATATTCAAAGTAATTTTTTTATGATTTGATCATTTTCTGGAGGGCAAATCGGAGGACACTTTGTACTAACTTCAATAACATATTCATCGTCCGTATTTACAATGCTTGAAATACCCTGGCCTTTAATTGTTATTTCATTTCCATTAGAATCTACACCTACAAAAATCGCACATATTTCCAGCTTTTCATTCATCCCATAATACAATCTAATTTTAACGCAATCTGGTTGATTTAGAAGGGCTACAAAAGCATCCGAATCATATGTTTCGGTATTTGGTAATGTTAAGTCAGTTGGAAGTACCTTTGATTTATTTTCAAGGTATGTTTTAACCATTAATTTACCATCAGATAGGGGCATTAGATTTTTCATAAAATATAATTTTTAGCAATTATACCTATATAAAATATGCTAAGTATCAGTATAAGTACTGATTATGACTCTTTGTTTGTTATTTTTTCTTGAAGAAGTGTAAATTTTTCTTTCTCTGTTTTAAGAAGTTCTTCGTACAATCGTTTATTTTCTTCAACTGCTTCAACATACTTTTCTAATGGGTTAAAAGTACATTGATAGTTAAATGCACTTGTGTCATTAAAAGTATTAATAAAGTTATTTGCTGCATCTTCAGTCATCCTTTCAATGATATCGGTAGATACATTCATTGCTTTGGCTACATCCTTAAGGAATGCTTGATCTACCATTTCTTTTTGTTCAAGTTGACTAATTGCCTGCTGTGTCATATCAAGTTTTGTTGCAAGCGTTTCCTGCTTCATTCCTATAATTTCTCGAACCTTTTTTATGTTCTTACCGTGGTGAATATTCTGCATATTGTCTAAGTTGTATTTAACAAGTAATTAAAGGTAAAGTACAAGAATGACTTGAGGAAATTACAAATAATTTTAATTTCTTTAAAACATGCTATTTCAACATGAAATCACCAAAGAAAATTACTAAGTCACCAGATTTGAGGGAAATTTATCACCAGAAGGAAGTATTGGCAATTCTTAAACTCTGGTTGTTCTATTCAAGCCAATCCAAAGAGAAAGCAGAAGCAGAGAAATTCAAGTCATTTCATCTACAACTTTCTAATTTTATCAAAGAAAATTGGTAAATTAGAAATATATTTCCCTTTTTATGGTATATCTCAATATAATATTCAATAATTACGTTGAATTGGAAATATATTTCTAAAAATGACCTAATTTTTAAAAAATATCATTAATTTTGATTTAATTAGAAATATATTTCCAATGAATAATCAAAATATTGGCAAAATCATACAAGAAAGAAGAGATTATTTGAATTTAACTCAGAAAGATGTGGCTGAAATGGCTGGAATCACTTTTAAGTCTATTTCTGAAATCGAGTTAGGCTTAAGAAATCCAACCTTAAACACCTTAAAAAGTGTTTTAGACGTGTTGGGTTTAGAATTAACGGTTCAGATTAAATCAATGAACTAATGAAAGCAGGAGTTTATAATAACGGCATTTTGGCAGGGGTATTGGAAAAACGACCCAATGGGACATATTCATTTGAGTATGATGAAGCGTACCTGCAAAATGATAAAAACCCATCTATTAGTTTAACCTTACCAAGGAGCATCATAAAACATGAATCTAAAAAGTTATTTGCATTTTTCTTTGGATTATTGTCTGAGGGAGTAAATAAAAATATTCAATGTAGATTGTTGAAAATAGATGAGAATGATCATTTTGGAAGATTATTATTAACGGCACAAGAGGATAATATAGGATCAATTACGGTTAAACCTTTATAAGATGAAATGTTTAGGATGTTATAAAAAAATAGAGAAAAATGAATATTGCCTATCATGTAGAAAGAAACTATTTGATGGGAAGCGTGTTTCTACTGTACTTGAATTTGATAAACCTAAGCCAGAAAATATAAGTATGTATAATGAGCACTCAAAAAGAATGTCAATTTCTGGAGTGCAATTAAAGTATTCTCTCAAATTAGTAGGTAAAAAGCTTGAGTTATGTGAGAAAAATGGACAATATATTATTAAGCCAATACCAAAAGCAGACCATTTAGAAAAGATGGATGATGCACCAGAGAATGAGCATCTGACAATGCAAATTGCATCACAAATTTTTAATATCAAGACCGCAGATAATGCTTTAATATATTTCAAAGATGGCACACCAGCTTATATCACCAAGAGATTTGATGTGAA
The DNA here is from genome assembly GCA_903819975.1 of uncultured Bacteroidota bacterium. Classification (GTDB taxonomy): domain Bacteria; phylum Bacteroidota; class Bacteroidia; order Chitinophagales; family Chitinophagaceae; genus Sediminibacterium. The sequence continues at coordinate 62,386 of CAIJFI010000011.1, forward strand.
AGGGGATGGGACTAAATACATACAAGAGGACTTTGCACAAATAACAAATAGAACTAAGGATACACATGGAGAATCCTATAAATATGAGGGTAGTTATCTCGAAATAGGGGAGTTGATAAAAAAACACGTGCCAGCATCAATGATAGCCATTGAAAACTTCTTTAAAATAGTTTTATTTAATTATGTTTTTTCAAACGGTGATGCACACTTAAAAAATTTCTCATTAATAAGAAATGAATATGGTGAAATGGAATTATCGCCTTCTTATGATCTCATGAGCACAATTATTCACACACCTGGCGAACAGGATACTGCGTTAGATTTATATTATAAAGACCATGAATCAGGGTATTATACTACCCATGGTCATTATGGAAGAACAGAGTTTATTGAATTTGCAAAGAGGCTTGGTATAATTGAAACAAGGTACTTAAGGATTGTAGATGAATTTATAAAAAATGAAGTAAATGTGATTTCATTTATACAAAATGCATTAATGTCGTGTGAAGCTATGCAGCTTTTGGTAAAAAATTTACAGTTGAGGTTAATAAGATTAAGATAGTAATATTAGCTTTACTTGGTTTGTAATTTGATTAAAAATTGAAATTTAATCTTTCAATTTCATACATAGTATAAATACTAATTTTTCATTTGAGTATTAATTTTAGTATTAATACTGATTATAAATAATGATTGAAATTATAACTTCAATCATTATTTAATTACTGACGTTTAGTTCTATAATTGAATTTAAATTAAAATCATGAATTTAATTATAGTAACGTCCATGCAAAGATATAAATTTTTAAAAATGAAATAAAGACCTAAAGCAAAAGAAAAAAATATCTGGATAAGCAAAAATCAAAGTGAAGAATATTCATACTCTTCAACTTTTAAATTTTTCAAGAATATTTATTGCATCAGCAATGTCTCCCTTGAAAATAACATAGCCATCTTTGTCAATTATTAATGTAGTTGGGTAGGAAGTGATTTCAAATTTTTCAGATATTGACTTGTCGCTTGGTAATAGAACTGGGAAAGTGTATCCTCTTTCTTTTATCATTTGAAACACATTGCTCTCGTCATCATTTTGTAATTGTTTATTTACTGCATAAATTAAAATGTTATTATTAAACTTATACTTTTCATATGTTTTTTGTAATAAAGGAAATTTTTCAAAGCAAACTCCACATCTTGTGTTCCAAAAGTCAAGAACTAAAACTTTACCTGAGAAATGTGAGTTGGTTAAATGGCCTTTTTCAGATTTCCCCTCAAAACTTATTTTTTTATACATATTAATATGACCAGTAAATGTTCCGAAATTTATTCTATATAGCCAATACTTGTAGCCAATGAAACTTAACCAATAAAATAAAATATACATCAAAATAACAAACGGAATTCTCATTTTTTTATTAGAAAAATATAACAATATACCAAAGAATATACCTGCAAAGTGCCCTAAAGTGCTAGGCAAACTAATTAGAGTGCTATTAAAATATAAAATATGAATTGGTGAATACATTAAGAAAGGTGGAATAGCTAATGTGATAATTAATTTCCATTTTTTATTATGCTCTTTGGTATAAAAAAGAATTAAAAAAGATAAAACACTATAAATACACAATGAACTTAATAATTTAAAATTATGGCCAGCATATCCTCCAATTATCATTACTAATAAACAAAGTAGAAATGACAATAAGAATATGTATAACTTAAATTTACTCATGATATTTTTTTAAACAAAGCTAAGTATAATAATAGCTTTTATTCTTCCAATCGATAAAATGGGTATATATACTCAATTAAAAAAAACGAAATGAAATTTAGAAATCATGTAATTATATTATTAATCGTGATATTTTTTTCTTCTTGTATTAGTAAAAGAAAAAATGGACCAGTAATCTCATTTATTAATGACACTATAAATTTCGGAACTATTAAGAAAAATAGAGACACAACCGTAAAATTTATTTATACTAATAAAGGAGATAGTAATCTATTAATAAGTAGTATTGAAACAGGCTGTTCCTGTACCAAGTTAACTAGCTCCCAAATCACTACTTCTATTAATGATAGCGGTAGTATATTAATCAATTTTGATCCTGCAAAAGTAAATGATACTGGTTTTGTAATTAGGCCTATTGTAATACGAACCAATAGTAAGCCAATGTTTCATATAATATATATTCAAGGAAATATAATTTATTAAAATA
>CAIJFI010000012.1 GCA_903819975.1 uncultured Bacteroidota bacterium
AGAGGTAGAGCTACTGATTGGACTAGGGGGCTTCATCGCCTACCAAATCCTGACAAACTCCGAATGCTATCATATATCGCCAGGAGTGAGGCTGTGGGCGCTAAGGTCCATGGCCGAGAGGGAAATAACCCAGACTAGCAATTAAGGCCCCTAATACGTAGTTAAGTTGATCAAACGTGGTGGGATTTCTATAACAGCCAGGATGTTGGCTTGGAAGCAGCCATTCATTTAAAGAGTGCGTAACAGCTCACTGGTCGAGAGATCCTGCGCGGAAAATAATCGGGCATCAAACTACGAGCCGAAATTCTAGATTCTAGCTTGCTAGAGTGGTAGGGGAGCATTCAATTCTGCACAGAAGGTGTGGCGCGAGCCATGCTGGAGCGAATTGAAAAGAAAATGTAGGTATAAGTAACGATAAAAGTAGTGAAAAACTACTTCGCCGAAAGTCTAAGGTTTCCTGATCAACGTTAATCGGATCAGGGTTAGTCTGGTCCTTAGGAAAACCCGAAAGGGGCATCTGATGGAAAGCTAGTTAATATTCTAGCACCTACTATGCATTAAAAGTGACGCAGGGACGTGGTGGTTACGAACAGACGGATGTTCGTTGAGTGGAACCTTCGGGGGAAGCGAAATCATAAAATCCCTGCCAAGAAAAGCGAGCATAGCAGCCAGTACCGGAATCCGACACAGGTAGACGGGATGAGTATTCTAAGGCGCTCGGGTGAGCCGCGGAGAAGGAACTAGGCAAATTAACGCTGTAACTTCGGGATAAAGCGTACCGCAGTGATGCGGTCACAGTAAATAGGTACAACCAACTGTTTAACAAAAACACAGGGCCCTGCAAAAACGTAAGTTGACGTATAGAGCCTGAAACCTGCCCGGTGCTGGAAGGTTAAGGAAGGGTGTTCGGCGCAAGCCAAAGCTCCTGACTGAAGCCCCAGTAAACGGCGGCCGTAACTATAACGGTCCTAAGGTAGCGAAATTCCTTGTCGGGTAAGTTCCGACCTGCACGAATGGTCTAATGAGTTGTACACTGTCTCCTCCGCGAGCCCGGTGAAATTGTAGTATCGGTGAAGATGCCGGTTACCCGCCACGGGACGGAAAGACCCCGTGAACCTTCACTACAACTTTGCATTGATTTTGAACAACCGATGTGTAGGATAGTTGGGAGACTTTGAAGTGGCATCGCCAGGTGTCATGGAGTCATCGTTGAAATACCAACCTTCGTTTGTTTAGAACCTAATCCCTAACGGGAGACAGTGCATGGTGGGTAGTTTGACTGGGGTGGTCGCCTCCTAAAAAGTAACGGAGGCTCGCAAAGGTACCCTCAGTACGGTTGGTAATCGTACGTAGAGCGCATTAGTAAAAGGGTGCTTGACTGTGAGACAAACAAGTCGAGCAGGAGCGAAAGCTGGCTAAAGTGATCCGGTGTTTCTGCATGGAAGGGACATCGCTCAAAGGATAAAAGGTACTCCGGGGATAACAGGCTGATCTTACCCAAGAGCTCATATCGACGGTAAGGTTTGGCACCTCGATGTCGGTTCGTCACATCCTGGGGCTGGAGAAGGTCCCAAGGGTTCGGCTGTTCGCCGATTAAAGTGGCACGTGAACTGGGTTCAGAACGTCGCAAGACAGTTCGGTCCCTATCTGTGGTGGGCGTTAGTAAATTGAGTGGACATGCTCTTAGTACGAGAGGACCGGAGCGTACGTACCGCTGGTGTATCTGTTATGCCGCCAGGTGTAATGCAGAGTAGCTATGTACGGCCAGGATAAACGCTGAAAGCATCTAAGCGTGAAACCTTCCACAAGATGAGTTTACTTTTAAGGGTCGTCAAAGACTATGACGTTGATAGGCTATAGATGTAAAGCTAGTAATAGCAAAGTCGAGTAGTACTAATTGCCCGTAAGCTTTATTTTTTTTTTCTGTTCTTGATTTCAATCCAATATGTAAATTATTGTTTTATCAGTCTAATTAGTTTTAGACACCGATAAAATTACCGTCTTAAGGTGGTTTTGCCGGGGGTGTTCACCTCTTCCCATTCCGAACAGAGAAGTTAAGTCCCCCATGGCCGATGGTACTTGGGTTTTCCTGGGAGAGTAGGTAGCTGCCTTATTTATTAAAGAATCCTCATCATTTATTTGATGGGGATTTTTTTTTGTCCATACTTTCCTGATCATGAAAAAGCCCAGCGATTGCCGGGCTTAACATATTATAGCCTTATAAATACTTAGGCCACTTCTTTTCCAGTTGAAGCTGTCCATAATTTGTAAAAATCTTCTCTTTTTAGTTCAATTTCCATGGCATTTTTTGCTTCCATTATTCTGTCGAACTTAGTTGTGCCTATTACTGGCGCTATATTGCTTGGGTGGGCGTAAAGGAATGCTAATAATATTTGATTAACACTACAATTATAAACCTTAGATAACTCATCTGCTGTAAATAAAATTCGAATATTCTTTTCTGTTTGTTCTGTAAATAATCCATTCCCCATTGGCGACCAAGATTGTGCTTGAATTTTTTCAACTTGACATTGATCTAGTATTCCATCGTCAAATGCATTTAAATGTGTAACTGAAATTTCAACTTGGTGATATTCAACATTAATATATTTATGCAACAATGCAACTTGCCCCGTTGTAAAGTTGGATAACCCAAATGACTTTACTTTACCTGATTGTTTCAATGAATTTATAGTTGCTGCAACTTCTTCTACATCAATTAGTATATCTGGACGATGTATTAATAATGAATCAATATAGTCGGTGTGGAAATTTACCAATGATTGCTCCACCGACTTTATAATATGTGATGCACTTGTATCATAGGATTTTATATTATGATTTGGTCTGTTTGGAGTAAGCATATTTATCCCACACTTGGTTATGAGTTGCAACTTGCTTCTTAGGTTTGAATTTCCTTTTAGTGCTTTTCCAAAATCAGCTTCGGTTGTATAATGCCCATATATATCTGCATGGTCAAAAATATTCAATCCAATAGTTATACATTGATTAATTATTTCTTCGTATTGTTTTGTTGTAAAGTTTTCTCCCCACACGCCCCATCTCATACAACCCACTATAGGCTTGTGTTTTATTTGTTTTGCCATATTTGTTTGTTGGTATTTGATTACAATTTACAATTTTCTACAACAGTACACCGTGTGCTTATTACCTTTTTTTAACTCTATCTAGTTTATTTATCACAAGCACTTTTGTTTTATTTTAAAGATACAAGGTCATGAGAGTCAATACATGTAAATAATAATGATTCACTTTACTTCATTATAGTATAGACATAAAAAAACCGATACTCACTGAGTATCGGTTTGTATTGCAACGAGGTTGATTAATATCTGTTATATTCACCACCGCCATTACCACCGCGATCACGGTTGTAACCGCCGCCAGTACCGCCACGGTTGAAACCACCACCGCCGCCACGATTTCCACCACCACCGTAAGGCTTCTTAGCAAAGCTTCTTTCGCCTTCTGGACGTGGAGTTGATTCGTTTACAACGATGTTACGACCTAATACTTCAGTGTCGTGTAATTGAGCGATAGCTGTTTTAGCTTCGTCATCATTAGCCATTTCAACAAAACCGAAACCTTTGCTTCTGTTGTTGTTAAATTTGTCTGTTACAATTTTCGCACTTGCAACTGCTCCAAATGGAGTAAAAAGTGCTTCAAGATCTTCGCTAGTCATGTTCCAGCTAAGATTTCCAACATAAATGTTCATGTTCTTTAAAATTAAGTGATCTAAAAACTAATGTAGGCGACATTGCTTTCCATTAGCGTTACCGAAGATAGGCATAATAATGTCAATTCCAACAATAACTATCTTTTTTAACCCCTTTTATCCCAAAATTTGACCTTAAAGCTAACAAAAAGGCCTTTCTGAGGGTTCAGAAAGGCCTTTAAGGGAGGGTTTTAGATTCAAACCCAAGTTATTTTGCAGTACTAAAGACTAAGCTTCAGCAGCGATTTCGATGTCAATTTCAGTTGTTTGACCGTTACCAAAATCAATAGTTGCTTTGTAAGCACCTAATTCTTTGATATCTTCTGCGACAGCAATTCTTCTTCTGTCAATTTCATATCCTTTTTGTTCACGAATTGCTTTCGTTACTTGTAAAGATGTGATAGAACCGAAGATTTTATTGTTAGCACCAACTTTAGCAGTCAATTTAACAGGGCTTGAAGTTAAAGTAGCAATTACTTTAGTGATTTCAGCCAACATAGCAGCTTCTTTCTTAGCCTTTGCTTTCAAACGCTCTTCTAGTTGCTTTAAGTTAGATGAATTTGCTTCTACCGCATGTTTAGTTGGGAATAAGAAGTTGCGCGCGTAACCGTTCTTAACAGTTACTAACTCATCCTTGCCACCTAAATTGTCTACGTCTTTAATTAATATTACTTGCATTGTGTTTGTTTTAGTTCCCAAGAGCCCAGCATTTTATTGCTGTCACTCGCCTTGGTAAATTATCTTTTGAACTTTACCGCGAGATTAGGGATGGTTGACTAATTATTTTCTATTTCAATAAATCTGTTACATAAGGTAACAACGCCATTTGACGCGCTTTTTTGATTGCGTCAGATACTTTACGTTGGTACTTTAAAGAGTTTCCGCTTAAACGACGTGGTAACATTTTACCTTGCTCGTTTAAAAACTTCTTTAAAAAATCGATGTCTTTGTAATCTACATACTTGATACCATACTTCTTAAAACGACAGAATTTCTTCTTTGGTTTTTCCTGTTTGATCGCTGTAAGGTATTTGATTTCATTCTTTGCCATGTTGGTAAAAATTTAATTAAGCCTCTTGTGCTTTGTGAACAGGGAAACCGCCGTTTCTCTTAATGTGGTTATACTCAACTGCGTATTTGTCAAGTCTTGTAAACATGTGACGCATAATTTGCTCGTCACGTAAAAATTGAATTTTCAATTTTTCATTTAGGTCAGAAGGACCTGTGAATTCTAGTACCCAGTAGATACCAGTAGTTTTCTTATCGATAGGATAAGCAAGTGATTTTAAACCCCAAGGATTTGAGGCTACAATGTCACCACCATTTTCTTTGATGATGTCTTGGTATTTTTTCTGAGCTGATTTAAAATCTTCTTCAGATAATACCGGTGTAAAAATCACCATTAATTCGTAATTGTTCATTACTTGAATTTTTTGGTTAAATAATTGGTTTTTCCCAGTGGACACCCTTTACCAGGGCGAATCAGCCAAAACTGATTTGGGACGGCGAAGGTAGGTAATTATTGCGTATTTCCGACAGTTTTTAAGGTAAAAATGAGGGCAACTGGGAAATGGTCGCTATAACCATTGTTATATACTATGCCATTATAGGTTCGTTTGGGGTATCCTCGGTATTTTCCGTTTTTTTCAATCATGTCATTGTTCTTATAAATAACTGGTTTGTAGCTAGTTAGGGTAAAAGCAACCTTGCTATTTAGGGGGTTACTATCCCAATTGGGGCTAATTAAGATTTGATCAAACAAATTCCAACTATCGTTAAATGCGATACTGCCTTGGCCATTTTTATACATTTTTATAAACGGGTTGGACATTTTTAGCTTTTTGAGACTCTTGTTATTGGGATTGTCGTTAAAGTCGCCCATTACAATGAATCTTGCCATTGGGTCATTGTGTTGTATGCTATCAATGATTTTTTTGCAAATGAAGCTGGCCCAAATACGTTTGCTTGAAGAAATTCTTTCACCACCTCTTCTGCTCGGCCAATGATTAACTAATACATGTACCCATTCATTATTTAATTGTCCTTTTACATAAAGGATATCTCTGGTTGCATAAGTGTTAAAATGATTTTTATCTGAAAGGCTGTAAGGTCGGTACTGATATGGTGTGAAATGAGCAGGATTATAGATAAGTGCTACATCTACACCTCTTGGGTCTTTTGAATCAAAATGTATAAACTTGTAATGGTATTTTTTTAGCAGCGGTTCGTTGATTAATTTGGTTAAGACTATTTTATTTTCAATTTCAGCTAAGCCAATCATTGCAAGCCCTTCTGAATTATTAATAGTACCAAGCTTGAATATGACTTTGGCCAAATGCATTGATTTCAAGTTGAATGCATCTTGAGTATACTTCTTTTCGCTATTTGGCAAAAAATCTTCATCTATTACATTTACTTGATTCACGGTGTCATAATAATTCTCGCAATTATAAAAACCTATAATGGTTGACTGAGCATTTATATAAATAGTATTTAACAACAGGCCATTTATAATTAAAAGACAAATTAATTTTTGTTGGTTCAGTTTTAGTAGACACAAATTTTTCATTATTAAATTTTAGTGACAATAGTATGTTTTATAAATCAACGGCAGCAAGTATTTCCCGAAATATTTCACATTGAAAATTCCTTCATTTTTAGCTTCAAATACATGCAATGAAATTTAGGGGCTTTCTAATTATACTATTCACAATTTTTGTAACAATTGTTTTTGGACAAGAGAAAAACGAATTATTTGCCTTTGAGCAAAACATGCAAACCATGGATGAGCGACAGTGGACGCCAACACTTTTAAACGCTAGCGGCAATGTTTTATACAATACAGTTATGTATAATGGTAGGATTTTTTCTTGGTCAATAAGAGGGGACAATAATTCTACAACATTTTTGAATGGCGTAAATTTATCTTCACCGTTAAGTCATTTAAGAGGCAATGATTTATATATTGGATTGCAAAATTTATTCCACAAAGAAGACTTGGTTCTGCATGGTGCTTTTTCTGAAAATGGCTATGTAGCCAAACCTACAGTGAATTATTTTTCAAACGAAGTAATTGTTGGGGGAAAGAAGTATAGTGTTAGTACAGGTATTTCAAACTCAATTTATTCCAATAATATAACCTTGAATTATCAGAATGGTGCTGGATTGAATGGCATTAGGCAAAGCTATGGCTTGACCTTTCAACAATCCGAACCTAGTTCTGTTCCAATTGGATACAAGAAATCATTTGGGTTTGCTTACAGCATTCATAAAGATTTTTTATATGACAGATATTTGGGGTTTTCTATTTTATGGAATATAGGTGATCAAGGGAAGGCTGCAACATCGGTTAAAGAAACCTATGAATTAACTGGCCAAAGAACGTATAGTCCTAATTGGGGCTGGTATCACCAACAATTTTATTATCCTAGCACTAAGCAAACAAATGCTCCGGTATTTCTATTAAATTACAGGAAACGTTGGAGTGCATCTTCTTTCTTGAAAATTGCCAACGCTTTTATTGTTGGTAGACAATCGGAGTCAAGTATAGAGTGGACTAAGACCGCCGATCCAAGGCCGGACTACTACAGGTATTTGCCTAGTTATTATGCAGACTCAAATATCCGTTCTTCATTGACAGATTGGTACACGCAACACCCCGAATTATTACAAATTCAGTTTGATAAACTAGAAAAGACCAACAAGGCAAGTAAGGATGGGAGGTCTTATTATATTATTAATCAACAAAACAAAGACCTTATATTATTGCATGGATCTTTATTGTTTTCACATTATTTCAAATCGAATATTCAAGTACAATTGGGTGGGCAATATTTGGTTGATCAAATCCATTATTCCAACATTTTAAAGGATTTACTTGGTGGCACATATTATTACAATTTTAATGGATGGATTAATGACGACGGATCTGTGTCTAGTTTTCAAAATGACATTTTGCATCCTGACAGAAAAATAAAACAAGGAGACCAATGGGGCCCCGATTATGCTATGCGTGCGATTCAATTTAGTCCTTGGATACAGCTAAGTCATGAAGGACCAAGGCTAGAAACGAATTTCGCTTTAGGGTATGGTATACAAGGCTTACAAAGAATTGGGTATAACGCCAATGGCCTTTATCCCTCTAACTCTAAAGAGCGCTCTGTTTTTAGTGTTTCACCATCTTGGGATATAAAAACACAGTTGTTGTATAAGCTTAATGGGCGATTGTACCTAAGATCCATATTATATGGAAATTGGGTTTCACATGATGCCGAGGCGACCTATATAGACACGGATATTCACTCCATTACAACGCCATATTTAATTACTCGCTTAGAAGATGGGGCTGATCTAAGTTTGTTTTATCGAGCACCTGCAATTAAGTTTTCGCTAAGCGCTTATTACAAAAACTCAATCAATGAAAATGAAAAAAAAATGTTTTATCAGGATGCATATGCTTCTTTTGTTTATGGCTTAGTTGGAAAAATAAATAAGTCATTTAGTGGCGCTGAAGCAACATTAGAAACAAGTGTTGTGTCAAATGTTCAAATAAGTATTGTTTCTACCATTCAGAGAAATATTTATCTAACCAATCCAAATTATCGATTAATATCAGTGAATGATTTGCATTTAGTAGAGTCGGGTATTTTACAAATAAAATTAATGCCTGCAGATAATAGTCCAAGTTTCACAAGTGCGTTAAATCTTTTTTATCAACCTAGTAGTTCTACAAGACTAGGTTTTACATTTGTTTATGCTCAAGAGCGCCCCATTGCAATTGATTTGTTCAGACGCAGTGATGCAGTAAAAAACAAATTAGACGCCTATAGTTGGAGTTTACTTTCGGCTCCGATTTTCTTGGCGGATCAGGGCATATTGAATGCATTTCTATCTAAATCTTTTCAATTAAAAACAAAGTTCCATCAAGCAAGATGCAATACTAGTTTAAGTATTCGAAACATGCTAAATGCTTTAGTCCCTGTGCTTGCTTATGAGCAGTCCAGGTTTGACTATATACATTTTAATTCAAATAAGTATGCATTAAAGTACTTATATGACCAGGGCACTTCTTTTTCTCTTCGTATTCAATTACAAATTCAATAAATTCTATGAAAAACAAAACCTATTGGTGGGGGCTTACTTGTGTATTATTTATGTACACTATTTGCATAGCAGCATGTTTAAAACAATCGGCAAGCGCTGCGTATAATTCAAGTTTTGGGGACTCAACAATTAGCCTAAGAAATTTCAGAAAACTCCACACGATGGGTGCGGTCGAATACATAGCTCAGCCACTTTTTTTAGAAGGTACAGTGATTGCCAATGACGAACATGATAATATTTATAAATCCATTTGTATTCAAGATAAAACAGGCGGATTGGTGGTACAAATGGATGGATTATCTATTTATCAGACTTACCCTGTAGGTACAGTTGTAAGGGTTAATGCACAGCATTTATTTTTAACAGATTATCGTCGCATGGTTCAATTAGTTGCAGCAGTGGACACAAGCAATGGCACTTTATCTACCTCTGGAATTCCATCGCCTTTATTTTCGCAGTACATTAAAATAATTTCAGAAAATGCGCCAGTCACTCCCTTGTTTGTGTCTTATAAAAATTTGGGAGATAGTTTACAAGGAAGACTCATTCAAATTAATAGTGTAGAGTTTAGCGCGGCAGATACAGGGCAAACCTATGCGGACAAAAAAAACAAACTAGGAATTAGTAGAAGTCTAAAATTTTGTACGGGAGGAACCATTTATTTAAGGACTAGTGGTTATGCCGATTTTGCTGGGGCTAAGACCCAGTCTGGAAATGGAATTGTGATTGGGGTGTATTCGGTTTTTAATACGGAAAAACAACTGCTATTAAGGGACACTAATGACATTTTGTTAACTGGAAAGCGTTGTACTGGGGCTGCTTGGCTGCAAAATTTACCCCAAAATGGCTCTAAATCGCCTAATTAGTTGTCAGCTTGTCAGTATTATTGGTTTGGTATCCTTATTGTTATTAATTGTTCAAACGAATACAATTATGCAAAAAGGACAAATACGCGTTCAGACAGAGAACATCTTTCCAATCATTAAAAAGTTTCTTTATAGTGATCATGAAATTTTCTTACGTGAATTAGTGAGTAATGCAGTGGATGCTTCTCAAAAACTAAAGACATTACATGGAAAAGGGGAAGCAAAAGGGGAGCTTGGTGAGTTAAGAGTAGATGTTGTATTAGATGCAAAAGAAAAAACCATTTCTATTATAGACAATGGCGTGGGCATGTCGGGTGAGGAAGTTGACAAGTACATTAACCAAGTTGCATTTAGTGGTGCCGAAGAATTTGTAACTAAGTACAAAGACGCTAGCATTATTGGTCACTTTGGGCTAGGATTTTATAGCTCATTTATGGTGAGTAGCAAAGTGGATATTTATAGTAAAAGCCACACTGGAACTCCAGGTGTTTTTTGGAGCTGTGACGGCAGTACCGAATATGAATTGTATGAAGTAGACTATAGCAATAGAGGTACTAAAATTGTATTGCATATAAACGAAGAAAGTGCTGAATTTTTAGACGCACAACGTGTAAAAGGTATTTTAGAGCGTTTCTGCAAATTCTTGCCAGTGGCTATTTATTTCACAGACGCGAACGCTGAAAAAGCCGAGGCTAAGGAAGGAGACGCTACTAATGCAGCTGATGAAAGCGAAAAAGTAAATAAGCCAATTAATAATACGAATCCTTTGTGGGTGCGTAAGCCATCTGAATTAACAAAAGAGGACTATGAAAACTTCTACAAAGAATTATATCCTTTTGGAGAAACTCCTTTATTCTGGATTCATTTAAATGTGGATTATCCGTTTAATTTAACAGGTATTTTATACTTCCCTAAAATCAAACAAAGTTTTGAAATTCAGAAAGATAAAATCCAATTATATTGTAATCAAGTATTTGTTACAGACGAAGTAAAGGATATTGTTCCTGAGTTTTTAATGTTATTGCATGGTGTAATTGATAGTCCCGATATTCCATTAAACGTAAGTCGTAGTTATTTACAGGGTGATCCAAATGTTAAAAAAATAAATGCGCACATTACTAAGAAGGTTGCCGATAAATTAGAGGAAATTTTCAATAATGACCGTAAGTCATTTGAGGATAAATGGGAAAGCTTAGGATTGTTTGTGAAATATGGTATGATTACAGACGACAAGTTCTTAGAAAAAGGAAATAAATTCTTGATATTAGAAGATGCTGCAGAAAAAGGTAAATTTTATACTGTAGATGAATATAAAGCTGCAACCGAAGCGACACAAAAGAATAAGGAAGGCAAGCAGGTTTTATTATACACTACTAATCCAATCCAACAAGATGCATTTATTCAAGCGGCTGTTGGCAAGGGCTACAAAGTGGTTAAACTTGAGACCATGGTAGACGCTGCGTTTATCAACAACGTAGAAATGAAATGGGAGGGCGTTCAGTTTGTTCGCGTTGATGCAGATGTAGTAGATAACTTAATTGACAAGCAAGAAAATGTAGATTCTGTTTTAAGTAAGGAAGAAGTAGAGCAAGCAAAGAAATTGTTTGAATTTCAAGTTCCCGAAATTACTTTAACTGTGGAAGTGAAAGGGTTAAGTGCTGACGTAGCTCCGGTTATTGCCACACGTCCAGAATTTATGCGTCGTATGAAAGATATGGCTAGTATGGGCGGTGGAGGTATGACAGCCTTTTATGCACAAATGCCGGACGAGGTTCATTTAACAATTAATGGCAATCACCCAATATTTCAAGCTTTGTTAAAAGAAGTTGATGCAGACAAGCAACAAAAGCAAGCTCGTAATTTAGCTGACTTGGCATTGTTGTCTCAGGGCTTATTGAACGGTGGGGAATTAACTAACTTCATAAATAGAAGTGTTGATTTGTTAAAATAATATTTTCATAAGAAATTATGTATTTAAATAAAAAAAGCGATCTCAATTGAGATCGCTTTTTTTATTGTTATGAATTTAGTACCCTTTATATTGGGTGTTGAATTTTAAATTAAATGGCGTTTATGTAAAGTAATTTTTTTTTAATAATTGCTGGTATCTAAATTGTTTCAGATGCTTTTACGTCTATCACTTGCATTTGTACAGATTGATTTCCCTGCCATTCATTTAATTGCAATTGGAATACAAGATCAAATGGCTTGCCGGATTTCACAAGCTTAATGTGCTCTGGCATATTGTACCCAATACCTCGCACATTGGTTTTGCCTTGTGTTACATTAAAGCTAATATGTAAGTCTTTAACTAGTTTTGTATACCCTGTGTCATAAACCCCCTTAGCAATAAATATTGGACGCATATTATCTGGTCCAAATGGTTCCATCTGTGAAATAATCTGAAAAAATTGCATGCTAATGTCGTCAATAGGCAGGGCGGCATTGATGGTTATTTCTGGAGTCAATTGTTCTTCAGTAATACGTTCTGCGACAGCCGCTTCAAATGCAATTTTAAAGCCTTCTAGTGCATCTACAGCCATTGTCATGCCGGCGGCTGCAAAGTGTCCACCATAGCCTAATAAGTGCTCGCGACATGCATGTAGGGCTTCGTATAAATTAAAGCCATTGACACTTCTTGCGCTTCCTGTAATTACTTCGCCACTTTGCGTTAACACAATAGTAGGTTTGTAATGTTTTTCAATTAATCTACTTGCAACAATTCCAACAACACCTTTATGCCAATGTGATTGAAAAACCACAGAGGATTTTTTGGTATGATTTAATGGATCTTGTTCTATTTGTTCTAAAGCCTCTTCTGTTATTGTGGTATCGGCTTCGCGTCTATCTAAATTGTCTTGTTGTAAAATTGATCCAAATGCTAAAGCTTTTTCATAATCTTGTTCAATAAATAATTGCACTGCTTTTTTTGCATCGTCCATTCTTCCTGCTGCATTAATTCGGGGAGCGACTGCAAACACCAAATTAGTAATACGCATAGGGCCTGTTTGCTTTGCCAATTCCATGAGTGCCTTTAGTCCAGGGGATGGGTTTTCGTTCACTTTTTGAACTCCGAAAAAAGCCAATGTTCTATTTTCATCTGTTATAGGTACAATATCAGCTGCAATAGCTGTGGCAACTAAATCTAAATATTGTAAGTAGGATTCTGCAGGTAAGCTATGTTCCTCTGCTAATGCGGTAATTAATTTAAATACAACACCACATCCACACAATTCTTTGTAAGGGTATGGGCAGTCCACTTGTTTTGCATTCAATATGGCAATTGCTGGAGGTAAAATGGCATCAGGTAAATGGTGATCACAAATAATAAAATCTATTCCTAATTCTTTGGCGTAAGCAATTAGCTCGGTTGATTTTATACCACAGTCGACTGATATAATTAAGTTGAAGCCATTTTCCTTTGCAAAGTCAATTCCGATTTTTGAAACGCCATAACCTTCTTTGTATCTATGTGGAATGTAATAGTCAAGGTTTTGTGTAAGTTGTTTTAAAAACTGAAAAAGCGTTGCAACCGAGGTGGTGCCGTCTACGTCATAATCTCCAAAGACCATTATTTTTTCATTGGATTTCAATGCAATATTAATACGGTCAACCGCTTTTCTCATATCTTTCATTAGCCAAGGATCATGTAAGTGGTCAAGACTTGGACGGAAAAACTTCTTCGCTTCTTCGAAATCTGTTATCCCTCTCTGAACTAGTAATTCACATAAAATTGGATGAATTTTTAGAGCGGATTGTAATTCGCGCACATTGGCAGGTTCTGCTGATATCAGGTTCCATCTTTTTTCCATTAGTATGCGCGGTCGGTTGTGTAACGAACAAGTTCTTCCAATGCGGCTCTAGCGGGGCTATCTGGAAATGAATGTAATATTTCAAGCGCCTTGTCTCTGTATTCAATCATTTTAGTAGTAGCATATTCAATGCCGCCATGTTGAATTACATTATCAATTACAAACTTTACTTTCTTTTTGTCGTTGTTATTATTTTTTACAATGTAGATGATTTGTTTTTTCAAATTAGGATCTACTTTTTGCAATATATGAATTAACGGAAGTGTTAATTTTTTTTCCTTAATATCATTTCCGGTTGGCTTTCCAATTTCGGCATCACCATAATCAAATAAGTCGTCTTTTATTTGGAATGCCATCCCAACCATCTCTCCAAATAAGCGCATCTTATTAATGGTTGCCTCGTCCTTGGTTACAGAAGCCGCACCCGCACCGCAGCTAGAAGACAAAAGGCTGGCCGTTTTCCCGTTTATGATTTCATAGTATACCGACTCGTCGAAATTTAAGTTTCTAGTTTTTTCTATTTGTAGTAATTCACCTTCGCTCATTTTCTTTACTGCACTTGAAAGGATAGTAAGTATATCAAAATCTTTGTTGTCCAGAGATAGCAATAATCCTTTTGACAAAAGGTAGTCGCCAACCAAAACTGCAATTTTATTTTTCCATAAAGCATTAATTGAAAACATGCCTCTTCTTTCTAAAGCATCGTCTACTACATCGTCATGCACTAAAGTTGCAGTATGTAGCAATTCTACAAGACTTGCTGCTCTGTAGGAAGCGTCGGTTATTTCGCCATGTAATTTCGCAGACAACAATACAAACATTGGGCGCATTTGCTTACCCTTTCTTTTTACAATGTATTGCATGATACGATCTAAAAGGGATACGCGACTTTTCACAGCATCTTTAAAATGTTGTTCAAATAAATCCAGTTCCTTTCCTATAACTTCTTTAGCGAGTTTCATTGACCTGCAATTTAATTTTAAATATTGAGCATATTGAAATGCAGGGCTCCAAAGTTTTGTAAAGAGGAAAGTTTTAAATCTGCTGCTCCCCAATGTTCTAGTTTACTATGTTCGGCAGAAGGTACCACCACACAGGTCATTCTCGCTGCTTTAGCGGCAATCATGCCAAAGAAAGAATCTTCAAAACAAATACATGCTAATGGGTTGGTGTGCATCGCTGCAGCACAGTCTATATATACTTGAGGGTGTGGCTTTGCATATTGCAGATGTTGAGCTGAGCAACTTGCATGTATATAACTTCTGATGCCTAGTTTGTCTTTAATCCATTCAATTAATTCAATAGGCGATGAAGTTGCTAGGCCCATTTTAAAATCTCTTTGTAAGAAAAATTCAAAAATATGTTCAACACCAGGCATTAAGGTTGCCTCTTTATCTATAAGTTTAAGTGCAAGGTCAATTACTTTATGTTCAGCGATTTCATTTTGACTGGCAGGCACATTAAATTGTTGTAACCAGTGTGCTACAAATTCCTTTGATCTGAGTCCTGTAGTAGTAGCATATTGTTGTTCGGTTAGCGTAATTCCGTATTGACGAAATATTTCGGTTGCAGCCTTATTCCATAAGGGCTCGCTGTTAATTAATAACCCATCAATATCAAATATTACAGCAGACTTTTTCATTGTCTAAAGATACGATATTTGTAGTATCTTGCGTGTCTAACAATTTGCTTTACGATGTCATTATTGGATCGATTAAAACATATCCGCATTTTCCGTTCTCTCATTTACGGGATCGTTGGCTTGTTTACTTATCCTGGACTAGCATTATTTAACAAGGTGGTTATTGAGGGGTCAGAGCACTTAGAGAAACTACCTAAAAAGAATGTTTTATTTGTTAGCAATCATCAGACCTATTTTGGAGACGTTATTGCTTTTGTACATATTTTTTGTGCAGTAAAATGGCGCAAGTTTAATAAGCTAGGCATTCCATATTATTTATTGAATCCATTTACTAATATGTATTTTGTTGCTGCCGAAGAAACCATGAATAGCAGTTGGTTAACTAGGTTTTTCAAACTTGGTGGGGCGTTAACAGTAAAGCGAACATGGAGGGCAGAGGGTCAGGACGTGAAACGTGAAAGAGACGAAGTGGACACGCAAAAAATTGATCAAGCATTAACTAATAGCTGGGTAATTACTTTCCCGCAAGGAACTACAAAGCCATTTGCGCCAGGTCGTAAAGGGACTGCGCATATTATTAAAAACAATCGCCCTATAGTGGTACCAGTAGTAATAAATGGGTTTTGGAGAGCATTTACAAAAAAGGGACTTACATTTAAGAAAGTGGGTACACCACTATCTATACGTTTTAAAGAGCCATTGGTTATTGACTATGACGCGCCGGTGGAAGTTATTTTAGCACAAGTAATGGAAGCTATTGAGCAAAGTAAAAACTTCATGCTCAAAGGTAAGCATCATGCATTAAAAGAAAACGCACCTGTTTAAGTTAGCTAATTAAGTAAGTTTAATTTAGTCTTGTGTAAAGAAAGCCTTTAATTCTAAAGCGTCATCTGGCTTCATTTTTCCTGACAATATCAATCTCATTTGTCTTCTCCTTAAAGCACCTTCGTAGTATTTAATTTCCTCCTCGGATTCCGCAATTATTTCAGGGACTTTTTTAGGCCTTTTATTTTCATCTAATGCAACAAATGTAAAAAAAGCTTCATTGCTTAATACTCTTGTTTGTGTAATCATATTTTGATTCCAAACTTTTAAATGAATTTCCATCGAAGTATTAAAAGCACGTGTTACAATTGCTTCAATGCATATTACGTTGCCTAATTTAATAGGCGTTTTAAAACTGATATTATCTACAGATGCGGTCATGGCAGCTGAATTGCAATGCTTTGATGCTGACAGATAAGCTGCAATGTCCATCCAATACATTAGTTTGCCTCCCATTAAATCACCAAATGTATTCGTGTCATTTGGTAACACTAGTTCGTTCATTGTTGTTAATGAATCACTTGCTTTTCTAGCTTCCATGTTAAGTAATTATATACTAAAGATACAAATACTTATATAACACAGTGCTCTAGTTTTGAAAGGTATGCTGGGTCTACATCTGCGCCGTGTCCAGCTGTGTCATCTATGCTAAGATGCATGCCTGAAAATTGAACGCCACCTATAATAGGATCTTCTAAATGACCAAGCAAGCAAGTATCCATATCATAATATTTCACATTATCATGAGCCATTGCAAAATGCATTTTAGCACTTAGCGCTAATCTGCTTTCTAACATGCCACCCATCATGCAAGCCATATTGTTGTTGCCTGCAATTTCTTGAATTTTAATGGCTTCCTGTATTCCACCGCTTTTTGAAAATTTAATATTAATTAATTGACAAGCTTTATTGGCAATTAATTTTCTTGCATCATGATGCGTGAACACCGATTCGTCTGCCATAATTGGAATCGGAGATGCTGCACAAAGAGCAGGAAGGAAGTCGTCATAATATTTGTGCATGGGTTGTTCGCAAAATTCAATGTCATATGGGGCAAGGCCTTGTAGCACAGGAAGTGCATCTTCCTTTGACCAACCTTGGTTGGCATCAATTCTTAATTTGATGGAATTACCAATAGCGGTTCTTATTTTTTGTATACGTTCTATATCGGTTTTAGGGTCTTTGCCAAGTTTTACCTTAATCATGCTAACTCCTTTTTCTTTAAACTCAATGGCTTGTGCAGCCATATCGTCTGGGGCGCCAATGCCAATGGTTAAGTCGGACTCTATGGCTTTTTTTGACCCGCCTAAAAATGCATAAAGAGGAAGGTTTGCAGCTTTTGAAGCGATATCATATAGCGCAATATCAAATGCGCTTTTTATGGTATAGTTTCCGGCAATGATGGTATCTATTTCTGCAAGTCTTTCTTTAATTTCTAAAGGGTTTTTTCCCTTCCAAAATGTTGCAAAATCCTTGGCATGGTTGTAACAGCTGGTTTGTGTTTCACCAACAATCATAGGGAATGCGGAACATTCACCTAGTCCAATTATGCCTTCGTCTGTATAAACTTTTATTAATACGTTTTGAGCAAAATGCATGGTTCCTGTGGCAATTGTAAAAGGGACCATTGGTATCTTAAACATATAAATCTCGGTCTTCGTAATTTTCATTTTGCTACAAGTTTAAATAATAGGATTTTAAAGGTACTAATTCTTTGTCATTACCATTTTCCGTACGATATTTGTGATACGAACTAATGTTAGCATGAATCTATCTTTTGACAATACCCAAAATGCATTTGCATATAAAAGCACTGCCGATTTAAAAAAAGCAAAGTTTTTAATCAGTGCAATTCAAAGCCCAATAATGGTTACTTTGGCAACAAAGGTAACCCCAGTTTTAATGAAATACGGTATGCCAATCAATGGCATATTGAGAAGCACCGTTTTTAAACAATTTGTAGGAGGAGAAACATTGGAGGAGTCGGCAAGAACAAGTAAGTTGCTTGGTTCATATGGCGTGCAAGTAATATTAGATTATGGTGTAGAAGCAAAAGAGGGTGAGTCAAATTTTGATGACGTTACCGAACATATAATTGAGGCAATTGATTTTGCTGCAACGCAAAATAATATTCCATTTGTAAGTGTAAAATTAACTGGGATTGCAAGCATGGCTTTATTAGAGCACTTGAATGAAGCACCAAGATTAAGAAGCGGTATACATGATAGTGAGTCTGAAAATGCAGAGTGGCAAAGGGTTAGAGAAAGAATGTATGCAATTTGTGATGTAGCGCAGGAAAAAGGGGTGGGCATTTTATTAGATGCAGAAGAAACTTGGATTCAAGATCCAATTGATAGATTAGCCGTTGAATTAATGGCTGTTTATAACAAAGAAAATGTTGTTGTTTATAACACATATCAATTGTATCGAAACGACCGATTAATTTTTTTACAGCTATCGCATCGCATTGCAAAAGAAAAGGGATTTTTATTAGGAGCTAAATTAGTGCGAGGTGCTTACATGGAAAAAGAAAGAGAACGCGCTCAGCAAAATGGCTACCCTTCACCAATTCATTTAGATAAAGAAGCAACGGATAAAGATTTTGATGCTGCTGCTTTATATTGTATTCAGAATAAAGAAACCATCTCGTTATTATTGGCTACTCATAATGAAGCAAGTAATATTCAAATTGCTACTGAGATGAAAAATGCAGGCCTAGACAATAACTACAATAGAGTACATTTTTCCCAACTTTATGGCATGGGTGATCATATCACATTTAATATGGCATCAAAAGGTTATAATGTAAGCAAATACCTTCCTTTTGGGCCAATTAGTGAAGTGATTCCATATTTAATGCGTCGTGCCGAAGAAAATAGTAGTGTAAATGGCCAAACCAATAAGGAATTAGTGATGATTAAGAGAGAGTTGGCAAGAAGAAAGCATAAAAAATAAGGGTCGATTTTATTTTTCACAGCTTCTCCCCATCATTTTAAAAAATTTCCTACTTAAGTGTCAATGGTTGTAAATTGCATCATGCAACAATATTTGACATTACTACAACATATTTACGAAAACGGAACGCAAAAAACAGATCGTACTGGCACAGGAACTAAAAGCTGTTTTGGTTATCAAATGCGTTTTGATTTAGCAAAAGGGTTTCCATTAGTTACCACTAAGAAAGTGCATTTAAAAAGTATCATTTATGAATTACTTTGGTTCCTAAATGGCGACACTAATATTAAATATTTAAAAGACAATGGGGTACGTATTTGGGATGAGTGGGCTGACGCAAATGGCGACTTAGGTCCTGTTTACGGTAAACAATGGAGAAGTTGGGAAGGGGCCAATGGTGTGGTGGTAGATCAAATTACAGAATTGATTGAGCAAATTAAAAAAACGCCAGATAGCAGAAGATTAATTGTAAGTGCTTGGAATGTGGGTGATTTAAAAAAGATGGCCTTAATGCCTTGTCATAATATGTTTCAATTTTATGTGGCAGATGGAAAGTTAAGTTGTCAATTGTATCAACGTAGTGCAGATGTATTTTTAGGTGTTCCATTTAATATTGCATCTTATGCATTATTAACAATGATGATAGCACAGGTTTGTGGATTAGCGTATGGGGATTTTGTACATAGTTTTGGCGATGTACATTTGTATAACAATCATTTTGAGCAAGCAGAATTGCAATTATCAAGAAAGCCTTTTCATTTACCAACAATGAAAATTAATCCTGATGTTAAAGATATTTTTTCTTTCAAGTTTGAGGACTTTACTTTAGAAAACTACGAATGCCATCCTGGAATTAAAGCGCCAGTGGCAGTATAATAAAATTAGCATGAATATAACCTTAGTAGTAGCTGCATCCGAAAATAATGCCATTGGGAAAGACAATCAATTGCTATGGCATTTGCCAAAGGATATGCGCTTTTTTAAAAATACTACTTGGGCATTACCAATATTAATGGGTCGAAAAACGTTTGAATCCATGGGCAGTAGATTATTGCCAGGCAGGCTCAATATTATTATTACACAACAACAAGGTTTAGTTATTGAAGGTGCAATAGTTGTAAACTCAATTCATGAGGCAATTGAAATTGCAAAAAATCAAGACTATAAAGAATTAATGGTGATAGGTGGCGGGCAGATTTACGAAATGGCTTTGCCTATGGCAAATAAGGTTTGGTTAACAAGAGTGCACACTACTATTGATGGAGATACTTTCTTTCCAGCATTAAATAATGAATGGGAAAAGAAATCTGTTGAGACGCATCAAGCAGATGAAAAACATATTTACGGATTTGATTTTGAATGTTGGCAAAGAAAATAATTATGTATTCATCGCTAACATTATTAAAAAAATATCTACAATATTTATTAAAAGCATCAAACGGGAAAGGGCATGGCGTGCATTCTCCTTTTGTGTTTACATTTATTAAGGAAGTGCTTAATGCAAAAGCAAATAATCCTATAATCCCTTTGATCGAAAAGCAACGCGCCTTTCTTGAAAGCAATACACAATTGGTAAAAGTATGGGATAGAGGAGCTGGTTCGCGACAATCAAATAATACAGAAAGAAGTATAAGTCAAATTGCAAAAGCTGCTTTAAAGCCTAAAAAGTATAGTCAGTTATTATATAAGATAGTCGCTTATTACAAACCAAGCAAGGTATTAGAAATGGGGACGTCTTTGGGAATTACCACTTGTTATTTGGCAGCGGCAGCAGATGATGCAAGGGTGGTGACTATGGAAGGTGCGGCAAATGTAGCAGCTATTGCAAGAAATACGTTTAAAGAAGTTGGGGTTCCTAATATCCAAGTCGTTGAAGGTGATTTTGACGAAACACTTCCGCAATATTTAAATTCAATTACACAAGTAGGACTTGCTTATGTAGATGGCAATCACAGGTATGAGCCTACCGTGCGTTATTTTGAAAGTCTAATTCAAAAGTCAAACGAAGAATCGATTTTAATTTTTGACGACATTCATTGGAGTGCAGAAATGGAGCAGGCTTGGGAGGAAATAAAAAATCATGCTGCTGTAACTTTGACAATAGATTTATTTTTCATAGGCTTGGTTTTTATAAGAAAAGCGCAAAAGCAAAAAGAACATTTTATAATTCGTTATTAATATATACACATTGTTACCTGAATCATTTTTAAACTCGTTGCAAGGCTTGCCTGGATTTAACAGGGAAAGTTTTGTGCAGGTACATGAATTGGGAGAGCAGGTAACTTCATTAAGACTCAATCCTTCAAAACCAATAGATGTATCAACGCATCGGTTTTTAAATAATACACAAAATATACCTTGGTGTTCTGACGGCAAGTATTTAACGGAGCGTCCTTTTTTTGTCACAGATCCTTTGTGGCATGCTGGAGCCTATTACGTGCAAGAAGCTAGTAGTATGTTTATTCAGTATGTGTTAGAACAAATTATGCCTGAGGCAAAAGGTAAAATTGCACTGGATTTATGTGCGGCACCAGGAGGTAAGTCTACGTTGCTTGCAAGTTATTTTAAAGAGGGTCTTGTGGTTGCCAATGAGACTATCAAAACAAGAAACCCAGTATTGGTTGAAAATATTACAAAGTGGGGAAGTGATCGTATGGTAGTGACGCAAAATGATCCTTCTCATTTCAAATCTCTTCCACATTTTTTTGATATAATGGTAGTGGATGCTCCATGTAGCGGTAGTGGATTGTTTCGAAAGGATCCCAATGCAATTAATGAATGGAGTGAAGACAGTGTTCAACATTGTAGTACAAGACAAGCAAGAATATTAGATGATAGTTTGGATGCGTTAAAGGAAGGAGGATATTTAATTTATTCAACCTGTTCTTATTCATTTGCGGAAGACGAGCAAATGATGGATTACATTGCTTCAAGGCCAGGTATGAAATCTGTTTTATTAAATCCTCCTGCTGAATGGAATATTGTTTCATGTGAGGGTCCAATGCACAATGCAAAAGGGTTTAGATTTTATCCTGATAAAATAAAAGGGGAAGGTTTTTTTATTGCAGTATTTCAAAAAGAAACATCAAGTACTGGTGGGTATTATGGAAGTGATTTTAGTTGGAATTTAATGACCAAGCAAGAAACAGCAATATTGTCTTCTTTCCTATCATTATCAAATGAGTATGTTTTTATTAATCATCAAAACACATTCATTGCAGTAGCTTCTGAATTTGAGATGCAAATCAAAGCCTTGCTTAAAAACATGTATGTTAAAAAGATGGGCTTGGCAATAGGGGAGATAAAAGGTAAAGATTTAATACCAGCTCATGCTTTGGCAATGAGTGATTGGACAAATATACCATATAGCTATATTGAGGTGGACGAAGAAACAGCCTTACAGTACCTGAGAAGGGCCGATTTGATCCTTGAAGGAGAAAAGGGCTGGCAGGCTGTTCGTTTTAAAGGGGTACGCTTAGGTTGGGTTAAAATCCTTCCCAATAGGTCCAATAATTATTACCCTACCGAGTGGAGGATACTGAAATACTAGTGTTTATATATTACAGAATATACAAATTTGTTTATTAGCTTTTTCTTTGCATTAGGATTTTGTACCTTTGTCCTCATGTTTTTAAAGCGCATTCTTATATTATTATCATTTATTGGCCTGTTTGCTAGCCAAACTGCTTTTGCTGCTAAGCGTAAGTCGGTGCATCATAGTGCTCAAACTAGCACTAAATCCAAATCAAAAGCGAGCAGCTCAAAATCTAAGAAAGCAGTTAAAGGAAGCGCTAAGAAAAGTCGTAGACATGGCAAAAAGTCTTATGCAATTGTAGCAGAACAAAGTCCTGATGCAACTGGCGAAAATCAGATAAAAAATCCAAAGCAAATGATTGCTTTGAATAATGAAAAATCAAGAATTACAGATAGCGTTCATAAAGTTACAATTACAAATAGCAGTAAGGAAGACAAAGAAGGATATTTTGCTTCATTGTTTTCTTCGCAAAAAAAAGCGGCTTCTTTTCAGACGATTGAAGGTACCGCTGCTGTTTTTAAAAGTGTTAGTGGGTGGGATGATAAAAAGTTTTATGTATTAACTAACTTATTGCCAATTGGCACTATCGTAAGAATTACTACACCCGACTTGAAAAGTATTTGTGCTAAAGTGATTAATGCTTTGCCAGAAGTTGGCAATTCAGTTCAATATCGATTAAACGATGCCGCTGCGGCTATTTTAGGGATTACTAATAAGACCTTCCCTGTTTCTGTTACCTACTAATTTATTATTATGAAATGTAAAATATGTGCTAGTCTTTTTTCATTGGCTATTTTTTTTGTAAGCTGTGCTCAACAAAATAACAATGCTACAACCTTGCCTGCCACTGCTTTTCAGGCAGAAGTGCAAAAACAAGGTGCGCAGGTGTTAGATGTAAGAACTGCAGGAGAATTTCAGGGAGGACATATTAAAAATGCATTGCAAGCAAACTGGAATGATGCACAGGAATTTGAAAACAGAACACAACATTTAGATAAAAATGCAACTGTTTATGTATACTGTCAAGCAGGTGGAAGAAGTGCTGCAGCGCAGGCGTTTTTAATTGAAAAAGGGTATAAGGTTGTGAACTTAGAAGGTGGCATGAGCAACTGGAAGATGAATAATTTGCCAGTTGAAGGTTCTAATAACCAAGCTCAAATGCGCGTTGAAGATTTTGATAAAGTAATTGCGTCTAATAAATTGGTATTAGTGGACATTGGCGCGACATGGTGTCCTCCTTGTCGTAAAATGTTGCCAACTATTGATCAAGTTAAAAAACAGTTTTCTGATAAATTATATTTCCTTGCAGTGGATGGTGGTGTAGACCTGGACGTTATGAAACATCTCAAATTTGAAACCCTTCCTACATTTATTATTTATAAAAATGGCAAAGAAGTTTGGAGAAAAACTGGGATTGTAGATGCTGCTGAATTCAATAAGGTATTGGCTAATTAAGCTTTCGGAAGCCCCTTAAAAAATCGGTAACAGGCATTCTTTTTTTTCCTTCCCACTGAATATCATTTAACAGAATGTAACCATCCTTGCATGCAAATTTTGCAATGCTTTTGCCGTCGGTAATAAAGCTTCCTGGCGTTTCTTTTACCGATTCAAGACTGATGGTTGTGCTAAATAACTTTACAATCTTGCCATCTACCTTAGTAATAGCACCTGGAAATGGAGCTAGTCCTCGTATGTGATTGTGAATTTGTATAACAGGTAAGTCCCAATTAATTTCACAGTCCTTTGTAAATATTTTCGGAGCGTGCTTAATGCTATTTGCGTCGGTGCCAGTTTCATTTTGAGGAACTGATTGAATGGAACTATCTATCAATCCGTTTAAAGTTTTCACTAATAAATTTGCACCTACATTCATCATATTGTCATGCAATTCTCCAGCAGTCATATTTTCGGTAATGGCAATTCGGTCCTGCAATAGGATGTCGCCGGTATCAATAGCGTGTTGTAATTGAAAAGTAGTAACACCAGTTTCTTTTTCACCGTTGATAATTGCCCAGTTTATAGGAGCTGCTCCACGATATTGAGGTAAAAGGGATCCATGAACATTTAAGGTTCCCATTGGGGGGTAAGACCATATTTTTTCGGGCAACATTCTAAAAGCCACTACTACTTGCAGGTCTGGCTTCCAAGCGCTTAATGCGTCGAAAAATTCGGGAGATTTGAGCTTTTCGGGTTGTAATAAGGGCAAATTATTGGCTACTGCAAATTGTTTAACTGCACTTTGTTGTAACTGCATCCCTCTGCCACCGGGCTTATCAGGGGCTGTAACCACTCCAACTACATTCATTTTAGCATCTAATAATGCGCTCAAAGAAGCCACCGCAAAGGCGGGGGTTCCCATAAATACAATTCTCGGCTTTTTGTCCATAGTGCAAAGTTAGTTTATCTGCCATAATTATGTACTTTTGCCCTTTGCGCCCTAGGTGCTTTATTTAAAAAATACAATATGCAACAAGTAACAAAAGGAGATAACATTCAAGTGCATTATCATGGTACTTTATCTAATGGTGAGGTTTTTGATTCTTCAAAAGGAAGAGCTCCATTAGAATTCGAAGTTGGAAGCGGGATGGTTATTCCTGGTTTTGATAACGGAGTTTTAGGTATGAAAGTAGGTGAGAAGAAAACAATTAATATTCCGTTTATGGAGGCATACGGTCCAAAGCAACCAGAAATGATTGTTGAGTTCCCTAAAACACAATTCCCTCCAGATTTAAATCCAGAAGTTGGAATGGCATTGACAATGAACAACGGTCAAGGTCAACAATTCCAAGTAATTGTAGTAGAGGTTAAGGAAGAAGTGGTAGTATTAGATGCAAACCATGCTTTAGCTGGACAGGATTTAACTTTTGATTTAGAATTGGTAAATATTGACACGCCTTCTAAAATCATCACTGAGTTTTAGTAATATAATCTAGTATAATTTATCAAGGCGCTCCAAAATTTTGGAGCGCCTTTTTTATTCGCTAAATTCAAATTACCTTCATTCTTCTTTCAACGAAATACAATTTTAAATATCATGACATTGCAGGTTAAACAAGTGGCAGAAAGATTTATGCGTTATGTGCAAATAGACACGCAAAGCGATCCCAATAGTGCAACATTTCCATCTACCGAAAAACAAAAGAATTTGTCTGAGATGTTGGTGAAAGAATTGCAGGCAATGGGAGTTGAGGACGCGCTTTTAGATGAACACGGATATGTAATGGCTACGCTGCCTTCAACTATTCCTGCAGATATTGTTAGCTCGAGTAATGGAAATATTCCGGTGATTTGTTTCTGCGCACATGTAGACACGGCGCCAGATTGTAGCGGTACCAATGTGAAGCCTATTTTACATGAAAATTATAATGGCGCTCCAATTGTATTGCCAGATGATGTAACACAAATAATTACAACCGAAAAATACCCATATTTAAAAGCGTTTATTGGTGGTGATATTATTACTGCCTCAGGTAAAACCTTATTAGGCGCCGACGATAAAGCAGGTGTTACAATTATTATGGAGATGGCTAAATTTTTAATGGAAAATAAATTCATTCAACATGGCCCGGTTAAAATTTTATTTACACCCGACGAGGAAGTGGGCAGAGGAACAGATTATTTGAATTTGAAAAAATTGGGTGCTGATTATGGCTACACTTTAGATGGCGGCGAATTAGGAAGTTTTGAAATGGAAACATTTAGTGCCGATTATTTAGTATTAAATATAGAAGGCGTTATTGCGCATCCAGGTGCTGCTAAAGGTGTGATGCAAAATGCAATTAAGGTGGCGGGAGCTATTTTGGCGGCGCTTCCAAATACCGAATGGTGTCCAGAGCATACGGAAGAGAGGGCGGGGTTTATACATCCCAATCATATTGAAGGGGGTGCCGAAAAAGCGAGAATTGAATTTTTAGTGCGTGATTTTGAGACACCTAAGTTAAAAGAACACGCACAAAGATTATTAACAATTGCTCAAAGTGTAATTGCTGCCAATTTGGATTTTTCAAATGTGAAACTTACCATGGAGGTTACTGAGCAATATCGAAATATGCGTGAGGTAATCGATCAGCATCCTGTTATTGTAGAACGCGCACTGAATGCCTATAAAAAAGCAGGAGTTGATCCAATTGTAAGTCCAATACGAGGAGGGACAGACGGTAGTAGAATGAGTTTTATGGGCCTTCCGACGCCTAATATATTTACAGGCATGCAAGCGATACATAGCAAGCACGAATGGATAGGTGTTAGAGATATGATAAAGGCGGTAGAAGTATTGGTGAATTTGGTGGAAATAATTTAACTTTAAAAAATAAATTATACAATATGTTGTTTTTGTTAGATGTCGCAGAGAATAAAATTTCACTTTTAAGCCTTTTGCAAAAAGGGGGTTGGATAATGTATCCTTTGTATACATTATTAGTGATTGCAATTTTTGTTTTCATCGAAAGAATGTTAGCTATCAAAAAGGCAGGCACGATAGATCCAAAATTCATGTTAATTATAAAGGATCATTTATTATCTGGCAATGTAAGTGCCGCTAAAAGTTTAGCAAAAAACACGGACAATCCTGTTGCTAAAATGATTGAAAAGGGAGTGATGAGAATTGGGAAACCATTGGATGCGATTGAAAAAAGTATGGAGAATGTGGGTCGATTAGAAATGTATTCTATGGAGCGTAATTTAAATATTTTATCCTTGGTAGCTGGTATCGCACCCATGTTTGGTTTTTTGGGTACTATTGTAGGTATGGTTCAATTATTTTATGGTATTGCATCTACAGGAGAATATACTTTAAATACAATTGCTGGAGGTATCTATACAAAAATGATCACATCCGCAACAGGTTTAATTATCGGATTGATTGCTTATGTTGGTCATAATTATTTATCTACACAAATAGATAAGACAGCTAATAAAATGGAAACAGCAAGCGCCGACTTCTTAGATATTTTACAAGAAACAACGCATTCATAATTTAGCAAAATGAATTTAAGAAAGCGATTAAGAGATCAGCCCGAAGTACATACCGGTGCATTGAATGATATACTATTTATTCTATTGCTATTCTTTTTAATAGTATCTACTTTAGCCAATCCAAATGTTATAAAAGTTTCAAATCCTAAGTCAGAAAGTGACACTAAAGCAAAGCAAACTGTAGTAGTTACAATCGACAAGGATCAGCATATTTTTATTGGATCAAGTCCTGTATTAATTGATTCTTTACCGGGGCAATTAAAAACATTTCTGGATAAAGAAACGGATAAGCCTTCTGTTGTAATTAATGGAGACAGTGTAGCTAAATTAGGCGTTACTATTCAGGTAATGCAAATAGTAAAAAAACTTGGTGCAACGCCGGTTATTGCGGTGGATCCTTCGCACTAACTCAATAAACATTAGTGTTTTAAACTTGCTCTAAGCATTCTATCTTTCCCAAACATGTCTTGACGTAATTCTGCATGATAACCCATTTCATCAAATAAGGCTAATAATGCCCTACCTTGATCGTAATGCATTTCAAAAAAAAGTTGACCTTTTGGACTTAAGTATTGTTTTCCTAGTCTTGCAATGGTTCTATAAAAAACTAGTGGGTCCTCGTTGGTTACAAATAATGCAATATTGGGCTCAAAGTTTTTTACTTGCACCTGCATATTTACATTTTCTTTAAAAGGGATATAAGGAGGGTTGCTCACTATAATATCAAATTGATTGGGTAGATAAGTAGTGTCTAGTATGTCTTCCTGCATCCAGCTAATATCTGCTTTTAAGGCTTCTGCATTTAGCTTTGCAACATTTAATGCTTCATCACTTATGTCAAGTCCAGCAATCATGCAATTGGGCAATGCTAGTTTTAATGCAATTGGAATACAGCCAGAACCAGTTCCAATGTCAAGAATTTGTAAAGGCTTGTCTATAATGTTTGCGTATTCAATTATCCAGTCTACCAACTCTTCGGTTTCTGGTCTTGGAATTAATACATTTTCATTAACAGTATAATTATTGCCCATAAACCAAGCCTTGCCAGTGATATACTGAATTGGCTTCCCTAGTTTAAGTTCTTTAATTGCAGCTTGTAATTGTGCTTGTATATTTTTATCTAGTGATTCGTCTTTGTGTAATACTTGTTGTATTTGATTCCATCCAGTAACATGTTGTATAAGTATGGATAACAAACTATTCAGTTCGATATTTTCATATGCTCCAGATAGTTCTTGTTTGAATTGCTGCTTGAATGCTTGTAAACTCATACTGCAATGTTACAAATGAATGACCATTATGCGTTAGCTTTGCGGAGTTATTATTTAGCATTATTACAAATGGACCCTTTTTTTTATAATACCATCCAACAGCCTGCTGTGGCCGAGTTTAAAGACAGGGGCAGTAAGTTTTTGGCTTATAGTTTTCCGGTATTAACTATTGATGCCTGTAAGAAGCAATTGGCGCAATTAAAAAAAGAACATCCTAAAGCAGTGCATCATTGTTTGGCTTATAGAATAGGAGTAGACGGATCTACATTTAGAGTTACTGACGACGGAGAGCCTTCGGGTTCGGCAGGAAGACCAATTTTAGGTCAAATAGATAGCAAGCAACTAACCAATGTAATGGTAGTTGTTGTTCGTTATTTTGGAGGCACTTTATTAGGTGTGCCTGGTTTAATAAATGCGTATAAAACTGCAACATCTCTAGCATTGCAATTGTCACCTATCGTTCAAAAAGCGGTGGAAGTTCCCTATGAACTTAATTTTGATTATCATCAAATGAATGAGGTAATGATGATTGTGAAGCAATATAATTGCTCGGTGGTGGAACAAGCTGTTCAGTTATTTGTAGCATTAAAAATTGGAATTCCAAAACATCGTTTGGAAGAAGTAATTAATAAAATCGCAGATCTTCAGGGAGTTACTTACAAGACTGCGGTGCAATTGTAAGTAGTCCGTTTAATTTATATTGAATTAATTAATACTTATAAAACCCTTCACCCGATTTTACGCCTAGTTTTCCGGCATTTACCATTTCAACTAATAATGGGCAGGGCGCATATTTTTCGTTTTTAAAACCTTCATGCATAATATCTAAAATATTTTTGCATACATCAAGCCCAATATAGTCTGCTAATTGCAATGGGCCCATTGGATGCGCCATTCCTAACTTCATAATTTGATCAATTGTATTTGCATCGCTGATGCCTTCAGAAAAAGCGTGTATCGCTTCATTAATCATTGGCATCAAAATACGATTCGCTATAAAGCCAGGAGCGTCTTTTACAACACAGGGTATTTTATGAATAGTCTTTGTAAGTTCAACAATAGTAGAAGATGTTTCTGGATCCGTTTTTTCGCCATTAATGATTTCAACTAATTTCATTACAGGCACAGGGTTCATAAAGTGCATGCCTATCACCTTGCCTGGTCTATTTGTTACGTTTGCTAATTGTGCAATTGAAATGGAAGAAGTGTTTGTCGCCAATATGCAAGCTGGCTTTGCATATTGATCCATTTGCTTAAAAATGCTTTTTTTAATTTCACTATTCTCTGTTGCAGCTTCTACTACTAAATCAACTGCTGTAACCCCTAATTCAATAGAAGTGAAATTCGCAATTCTACTTAGTGTATTGGACTTGTCTTCTTCAGTTATAAGGCCTTTATTTATTTGTCTATCTAAATTCTTTTCAATGGTTGCGACTGCTTTTTCTAAAGCTGCTTTCTGCGAATCAATCAAATGAACTTGAAAACCATATTGTGCAAACACATGTGCGATACCATTCCCCATAGTGCCGGCCCCGATCACTGCTATTCTTTTCATTTGTGTTGATTTAATATAAATATACTTGACTAATTTTTTGACTTGTAATCACCTCGCTTCCATGAATTGATAAAGCTTTTCCATGCGGAAGGATTCAAGATATTCATAGGAGGCAATTGTCCTGAATAATAATATTTAGATGCTTGGTTTGTTAATGATGCCCCAACAGCTTCTTTTCCGTCACGTGGTAAACTTGCGAGAATAATTCTTTTTTGACTTTCGCTTGTATTTTTACGTGCAGTCTCATACATGTCGTCATCCACTTTTGCGTTTACGAAATCTCTCTCAAATTGTGCTCTTGTGGGACGAGGCTTTAAAATGGTAGCAGGTAAAAAATTGGTATCATTTACCATTAGTTGAATCACACTATATTGGTTGCCCTCTAAATTTTTTGGAATTAAAATAGTCCTATCCTTAAAGCCAATGCATGTAAATGTGATATGTTCACCTTTATTAACTGCAATGGAAAAAACGCCATCATTATTCGTAATGGTCCCACGCCCTTTTTTATTTACAACTACACTAGCAAAGGGGATTGCTTTTAGGCTATCCGCGGTCATCACCACACCGTATAATTGCACCACAGAGTCGCGATAAATATTGGGGTTAGTTGGGTTAATTTGTTGCGCATTTGCCTTTTGGCAAAAAAGGCCCATTATGGCAATAAAAATGAATATTGTTGTCTTTTTCATGTACTTGCAAAATTAAGTCAGAAGCTTGAAATTTTTGCTAAAATAAGCCCTGCATCAATTAACTTTGCTCGTGTTTTTAACTTTTTAACAAAAACTTCCAAAATGACAGAAGCAGAAGTACTAAAAGCGCTAAGTAATGTGCAAGAACCCGATTTGGGAAAGGACTTAGTGACTTTAAATATGATACAGGATTTAAAGATTGATGGCAACAATGTAGGTTTTACAATTGTGCTTACAACGCCTGCATGTCCAATGAAGGATATGATGAAAAATGCATGCGAAAATGCAATAAAATTATTGGTCAATAAGGAAGCGATTATTACAGTTGGCTTTACTTCAAATACAAGTACTACTCGTAAAGTAGACGATACCATTTTATCTAAAGTAAAAAATATTATTGCAGTAGTGAGTGGTAAGGGAGGTGTAGGTAAAAGTACTATTTCTGCAAACCTTGCATTGGCATTGGCCGAAGGTGGAGCTAAAGTGGGATTGATGGATGCGGATATTTATGGACCAAGTGTGCCAATTATGTTTGGTGTAAGAGGTCAAAGACCATTAATGAAAGATGCAAATGGGGAAGGCATCATTTTACCTATTGACAAATATGGCATTCGTTTAATGAGTATTGGCTTATTGGTAGATGAAAAAGATGCAGTGGTTTGGAGAGGTCCAATGGCAAGTAGCGCAATACGTCAATTTATTACAGATGTTGATTGGGGTGAGTTAGATTACTTAGTAATTGATATGCCTCCTGGAACTGGTGATATTCATTTGACTATTATGCAAACAGTTCCTGTAACAGGGGTAGTAATTGTAACCACGCCTCAAACCGTTGCATTAGCGGATGCTAAAAAAGCAATTGCAATGTTTGGACAAGCAAATGTAAAAGTGCCAGTTATTGGTTTAATCGAAAATATGGCTTATTTCACGCCAGCAGAATTGCCAGATAATAAATATTACTTATTTGGAAAAGATGGTGGACGTAATTTAGCTGAGGAATACGATTTGCCTTTCTTGGGTCAAGTACCATTAGTACAGTCTATTCGCGAGGGTGGTGATGCGGGTGTTCCTGCTATGGTTGGTGAAGATGAGATTTCAAAGAATGCTTTAAGGGCAGTGGTGTCACAAGCAGTTCGTCAAATTGCAATTCGCAATGCGAATCTTCCAAAAACACAAACTATCACTGTAGCACAATAGTTATATGGCAAATAAAATTATCATTGCAATAGACGGATTTTCATCTTGTGGCAAAAGTACTTTGGCAAAAGCATTGGCTGTAAAATTAGAATATGTATTTATTGACACAGGTGCCATGTACCGTGCCATTGCTTTATACTTTTTAAGAAATGGGATTTCATTTGATGACAATGTTGCCATTGAAAATGCTTTGACAAAAATTAAATTGAATTTTCAATATAATACAGCTTCACAAAAAAGCGACATGTTTTTAAATGGGGAGAATGTAGAACTATTGATACGCGAAATGAAAGTAAGTTCAAAAGTAAGTGAAGTGGCTGCAATTGCTGTTGTCAGGGACTTTGCAGTGGCGCAACAACAAGCAATGGGTCAAGCAAAAGGAATTGTAATGGACGGTCGTGATATTGGAACAGTAGTTTTTCCTAAGGCAGAGCTTAAAATTTTTGTAACTGCTCTTCCTGAAATAAGGGCCAATAGAAGGTTGTTAGAATTGCAAGCGACCAATCCCGCTATTACATTGCAAGAGGTTGCCGAAAATTTACAACATAGAGATTTAATAGATAGTACAAGGGAACATAGTCCATTAAGACAAGCCGATGACGCATTGGTATTGGATAATAGTAATATTAGTAGAGAAGCGCAATTTGAAATCGCATTAAACTGGGCTAAGGAAAGAATTGCTTTGGCTAATTAGCCCACTCGCTTATTATTCCTTCTAACACATCTTCTTTTCCAAAATAGGAAGCTATTTTTTTAATGACAGATTCTACAACTGCGTCCGGACAACTAGCACCACTAGTCATTAGTATTTTAAC
>CAIJFI010000013.1 GCA_903819975.1 uncultured Bacteroidota bacterium
AATACATAAATTATTATATATAAGTAATATATGTCAATAAAAACATATATTAGCGCTTTTGTTAGCCCCTTTCTTAACTAAATGTTAACACTCTATTAGATTTTTTGCTAAATTTACGTGCAATTCGATTTTTATTTAATCTAAATTCTGAGTATGAAAAAACTCTTTTACACACTCGTTGTGTTAATTTTTTCTACCCTTGTGACGTTTGGTCAAGGTAGAAGTGTTAAAGGGAAGGTTACAGATGTTAACGCTAAACCCTTAGAAGGCGTAACTATTAGAGTTCAGGGAAAAGCAGCAAAAGCTGTTTTAACTGATTCAAAAGGTGAGTTTTCTGTTAAAGTTGAAACAAGTGATGTTTTACTTCTTTCTTTTATTGGGATGGAATCTCAAAGAGTGAAAGTAGGTAACGCACAAGTTCTTAATGTAGTATTACAAGAGTCAGTAAACCTTATGGATGAGGTGGTTGTGACTGCTGGTGGTGTTAAGACAAGACGTAAAGAAATTGGTACTGCAGGTACTATCATTAAGAATGATGCCTTGATTGCTGGTAAAGCTACAAGTATCTCTGCTGACTTACAAGGTAAGGTTGCAGGTTTACAAATTAGTAATACTGGTGGTGGTATCAACCCTAACTATCGTTTAATCTTAAGAGGTCAGCGTTCATTAACTGGTAATAACGAAGCCCTTGTAGTATTGGATAACGTAATTGTTCCTACTGCTGTATTGGGTAACTTAAACCCAGAAGACGTTGAAGACGTTATCGTCTTAAACGGTGCTGGTGCTGCTGCCTTGTATGGTTCTCAAGCATCTAACGGTGCCTTGATTATCACAACTAAAAAAGGTAAAAACGGTTTAGTACAAGTTGGTGTTTCTCAAACAACTTCTTTCGAAAGCGTAGCTTTCTTCCCTAAAGTACAAACTAAGTTTGGTGCGGGTGGTACTGGTTATGGTACTGATGCAAATGGACAACCAATTTTCTCTTATTTAGAGAACCAATCTTATGGTCCTGCATTTGACGGATCAAGAAGAGCTTTAGGACCAGCATTAGCTGATGGTTCTCAAGATTCTACTTACTACAAATATTATCCTGGTCACAATGATTTCTGGAAAACTGGTATGATCCAACAAACAGACTTCAATGTATCAAGTGGTGATGCAAATTCAACTCAATATTTCTCTGGTCAATATATTTCTCAAACAGGTACTACTCCTGGTGATAACTATAACCGTGCAAACGTGAGATTGAATGGTACAAGAAGATATACTAAGAATTTGTTTATGACATATTCTACTTCTTATACTCAAAACAGATACGATATTACATCGCAAACAACTTCTATGTATGATCAAATGTTGAACATGCCTAGTAACGTTGATATCACAAGATATTGGGATTGGAAAAACGATAAGTTCTCAAATCCAAATGGTTTCTACAACCCTTGGTATCCAAACCCTTACTTTACTGCTGCTAATAACAGATCAACAGTTAGAAACGATTATTTAACTGCTAACATCGAGTTTAAATATACTCCTGTTAAGAATTTAGATATCGTTGCTCGTCAAGGTATTTCTACAAGAAACGTATCTAATAAAGACTGGACTGGTGCTTTCCAATATACAGACTTCGCTAAGCATACCGATGGTAGTTCTAAATCAGACATCACTGGTACTGTAGCGGATGGTTCTTCTTATACAACTGAATTATTATCTGACTTCTTTGCTCAGTATAATAAAACAATTAAAGAAGATTACACTGTTAAGTTAATTGCTGGTACTCAGTTCCAACAAGATCAATCTAAATATGTTAACGTAAGTGCAAGTGGATTAGTAATCCCTAACTTATTTAACGTAAGCAATGGTGTAGGTACTCCTGGTGCAAGTGAATCAAACTACTTAGCGCGTAAAATGGGTGCTTATGGTGATGCTCGTTTTGGATATAAAAACTATTTATTCTTACACGTAACAGGACGTAATGACTGGGTTTCTACATTAGCTCCTGAAAACAGATCTTTCTTCTACCCATCTGCTGACGTTTCTTTCATTGCATCTGATGCGATTAAAGCAATCAAAAATAGCAACACTATTAGCTATTTAAAGTTAAGAGGTGGTTGGTCTAAAGTAGGTCAAGTAAACTTAGGTGGTGAATTTGGTGCTTACCAATTGTTACCTACAGTTTCTTCTGCAAATGGTTTCCCTTTTGGTAGTCAACCTGGTTATACTATTGGAAACACATTGGTTTCTTCTAGCTTAAAGCCTGAGATTACACAAGGTTACGAAGCAGGATTTGATTTAAACTTCTTGCATGACCGTGTAACTTCTAACGTTACTTGGTATCATACAAATACTCAAAATCAAACTGTAAGTACTGGTGTTTCTAACTCTACTGGTTTCGGTAGTTTAATGACAAATACTGGTGAAACAATGAGTGAAGGTTTAGAGACTACTTTACATATTACTCCAATCAAAAATAAAGATTGGACTGTAACTGTAGGTGGTAACTATACTTACTTAAATAACAAAGTATCTTTCATTAGCAACGACTTACCAAAATTAGCATTGGCTACTTATTCTAGTGGTGCTGGTTCTTATGCAGTTGCTGGTGCAGTATTCCCTGTTATTATGGGTTATGATTATAAGAGAGATAATGCTGGTCACGTAATTGTTGATGCAAGCACTGGATTACCTACTAAATCAGATACTATTTCTGTATTAGGTAATGCAACTGCAAAACACAAATTAGGTTTAGACGGTACTATCAAGTATAAAGCATTCTCATTATCATTTGTATTTGAATATCGTGGTGGTTACCAAATCTTTAACAGCATTGGTTCTGGAATGGACTGGTCTGGTACAGGTTGGAGAACTGCTATTTACGATCGTCAACGTTTTGTATTCCCTAATTCAGTTATTGCTGATCCAGCTAATCCTGGTAAGTATATCACTAATAAGACTATCGAAGTTGCGAATGGTAACGGTAACAATGGTTTCTGGACAGATGGTATCAACAGAGACGTAACTTCAAACTACGTTACATCGGCTGATTTCTGGAAGTTGAGAGAATTATCATTGTCTTACAATGTTCCTGCATCTTATTTAGCTAAAACTAAATTTATCAAAGGATGTACTGTGAGCGTTCAAGGACGTAACTTATTTGTATGGTTAGCTAAAGACAACTACTATACCGATCCTGAATATAGCAGTGGCGGTAACTCTAGTAATGGTATTGGTTTGACAGGTTATCAAACACCACCATCAAGATACTATGGTGCAACTGTATCATTTAAATTCTAAATGATAAATAACCATCAAATTAATTTTAGCATTAAATACTAAAGTGAAATGAAAAAAAAGATAAATTCTATGAAAAAAATAACAGCAATAATACTATCAGGTGTGATGCTCCTAGCTTCATCCTGTACAAAGCAGTTGGATATTAACAATAATCCAAACGCTGCTACCTCTGCTACGCCAGAGTTAATATTGCCTCAAGCTTTAAACTATACAGCCGGTATGTTGAACTCGTTCAATACATACGGAGCTCAAGTTGGTGGCTATGCTGCTAACGCGGGTGGTTATGGTGGCTTCGGCACAAACTTTACTTACAATTTCGCATCAAGTGATTATAGCGGATTGTTTACTAGTTCTTATGACTTATTAGAGGACTATCAATCAATCATTAATCAATCACAAGGTGTACCTACTTACAACTATTACAATGCAATGGCTAAGATTATGAAAGCTTTGCATTTTCAATTGTTAGTGGACACTTATAATGATGTTCCTTACTCACAAGCTTTAAAAGGAGCTTCTGTTTTAAGTCCTAAATATGATGCAGCTGCAGATATTTACAAAGACTTAGCAGTGCAATTAGATTCTGCAATTACTTTAATTAATGCTGGAGCATCTGTTACAGCTATTAAAACACCAAGTTCAACTCAAGACGGTTTATTTGGTGGTAACTTAACTAAGTGGAAGCAATTTGCTAACACATTAAAGTTGAGAATAATTGTAAGAGCTAATGGCAAAACAACTTTTGCAAACTCTACATTTAGCGCTGATGGTTTCTTAACTACAGATGCAATGATTAACCCAGGTTATACAAGAGACAACGGTAAACAAAATCCTAAGTGGAATACATGGGGATGGAGTTATACTGGTGCTGCTGGTAACAAAGCTTGGATGCCTAGTACATTTGCTAGAGCATTCTACGATGGTATCAAAATAACTGATAACGGAAGAGGTAAAGCTGTATACTATCAGTTCCCTATAACTTCAACTAATCAATTAGGTCAAGAGACTAACTCAACAGTTACTATTGCGTCTAGTCCAGAAGGTACTTTCTGGTTTCCTAGCACTAGCCGTACAGGTAGTTCAGCTGGTAATTCCACAGGTGCTTTAAAAGGACCAAATGCTGGTATGCCATTGTTGACTGCTGCAGAAAGTTACTTTATCCAAGCAGAAGCTGCATTAAAAGGTATTATAACTGGAACACCAGCTACATTGTATAACAATGGTATCGTAGCTTCATTTAAATATTTATATGCATTGCCTGATGGAAGTTATGGTACTACTTTAACTAATCCTACAGCTGATGCGGCAACATATTTAACTGATAACGCTACTAACCGTTTAGTTAACTATTCATTAGCAACAACTACTGCACAACAATTAGAAGCCATTATTACTCAAA
This sequence comes from uncultured Bacteroidota bacterium, assembly GCA_903819975.1. Taxonomy (GTDB): domain Bacteria; phylum Bacteroidota; class Bacteroidia; order Chitinophagales; family Chitinophagaceae; genus Sediminibacterium. The sequence goes on from CAIJFI010000013.1 coordinate 4,694, forward strand.
AATGGGTAGCATTGAATTTTGTAAACAGTGAGCAATCTTGGAATGACTACAGAAGAACTGGTTATCCAGCTTTAATTAGTACTCCAGGTGCAACTGCAACTCAAACATTCGCTTCTAAATATTCTGAAAGTACAAGACCAGATCATTTGCCTACAAGAATTTTATACCCTCCTAGTGAAGGTGCATACAATTCAAGTAATGTTCCAAAAGGCATTTCTCCTTTTACTTCTCTAATATTTTGGGCTCAATAATTTTTAAAATATTTAGAAAATGAAAAATATGAAAATAAAATTTTTAGCCTTAGGTTCTGCTGTATTAATGCTTACTTCTTGTTTAAAAGAAGCAACAATGAACACGGATCCTTCGACAGCAACTAACGTAATTGAGTTGAATAATACCGGAGACAATATTACCTCATCAGGTATCGCTGGTTATTATTCAGATTTAGGCGCGGTTGCTTCAGGCGCAAGTAAAACTTTCAACATTAATGTACACTATACAGGACCAGGTACTGCACCTGAAGACATCGTAGTAACATTAACTGCTGATCAAGCAACTTTAACTGCTTATAACACAACAAATGGTACTTCTAAAATAATACCTCCAGCTACTGTTATAAATTTTCCAACATCTGTTACCATTAAAAAAGGAACTAGCCAAACTACTGTAGTAGCTACAGTTACGGTAAGTCCAGATTTTAATTTTAACGCTGCTTATGGTTTACCAATTAAAGTAACAGCAGTTAGCAAAGGAACTATTAGTGCAAACTATGCAGCTTCTGTATATTCTTTTGGTGTTAGAAACGTTTATGACGGTTCATTTAATGTTTCTGGTACTTTAGTTGATGCAGGTAGCTCAGCAATTACTGGTAAATATCCTTTTGCTGCATACTTGGTAACAAGTGGAGCAACAACTGTTAGACTATATGACAGAGTAATTGGTGGATACTACCACTGTATTTTAAGTGGTAGTTCATTGTCTTACTATGGTGCTTTTGGTCTAGAATTTACAATTAATTCTAGTAATAAAGTAACAAGTGTAGTTAATATCTACGGACAGCCATCGTCAAACGGTAGATCTGCAACTTTAGATCCTTCTGGAACTAATACTTGGGATCCAACTACTAAGACTTTAAAAGTAAAGTATTGGATGGATCAACCTTCTGTAATTGCAGGTCATAGAGTTGCTTTTGATGAAACTTATACTTATGTTGGTGTAAGATAGTAATCTGAAAAATACAAGGTTAAATATTACCTAAAAGGGCCGCCATTTATTTGGCGGCCCTTTTTTTGTTATAGGTATTTCGTAGCTTCACAGTAAATATCATTGTCATGAAGAACAAAATTTTATTATTAATAGTGTTACTGATTGGTGCAACATCTTTAAATGCACAAACTACAAAATGGATTAAGAATAGAGTTTCAGTTAATCTTGTTGAAAATGCTGAACATACAAAAGTAGGCGGGAAGAAAGTTAAAAATGGTGAATGCTTTGTAATAGATTTAAATAATGCCGAATTGGCAAGAGGTAATTATAAAAATGGCAAAAAAGATAGCATCTGGAACTATTATGGAAAGAACGGTGATTTAATCCAAGTGTATGATTACACCAATAAAAAATTAATGTATAATGTTGTAGATAGAAACACAATAGTTGCAGAAGCTTATGTAATTGATACTACTAATTATCACAATGCAAAACTTACAATGCCTGTTAAATTGGGTGGCGTTAATTATGGTTTTAATCTTTTGTATAACGAACGCAATTTACCAACTGCGGTAAAGCAACAAACAGACAAGGTATTAATGGAGTATGTATTTTCGGTTTCTGAGACTGGTAAAGTAGAAAGTGTGAGTCTTAACTATGCATCTACATTTTACAATTCCGAAAACCCTCAATCTATAGATTCAGATATTCCAGATGCATATGATTTTTTACCTGCTACTATTAATGGGAAGCCTGTAAAAAGCAAGTTTGTTTATCAAATTATCATGGAAGTAAGCCAGGCTAGAGATAAAGCATTGTATGCTATTCCAACACAAGGAAATCACTAGATAATTTATACAATGTTGTGTGGATACGCTTTTAATCCTGCTTCCAAACAATCCATTGCTGCATTAATATCTTGCTCGTTTAATACGTAGGCCAATCTTACCTCGTTTTTCCCAAGGCCTGGCGTGGTATAAAATCCGCTTGCAGGCGCAAGCATAATTGTTGCATTATCTTTTCTAAAGCTAGTTAATAGCCATTGGCAAAAAGCATCGGTATCTGCAACAGGCAATTTAGCCATTGCATAAAAAGCGCCTTGTGGGCTTTGGCAATAAACACCTTCCATTTTAGACAGTCTACCTATTAAAGTGTCACGTCTTTTTTTATATTCAGCCCTTGTAGCTTCAAAGTAATCGGCTGGTAATCCCAAAGCCGCTTCTGCAGCAATTTGCTCCAATGTAGGCGGACTTAATCTAGCTTGCGAGAATTTCATTACCGCCTCAATCACTGCCTTGTTTTTGGTCACTAAAGCCCCAATACGCGCACCGCATGCCGAGTACTTTTTGGAAAAAGTATCAATCATGATAACTCGATCCTCAACACCCTCCAATGTTAAAGTACTTTTTACTTTTCCGTCGTAACAAAACTCAGTATATGCTTCGTCAGAGAATAAGTAAAGGTCCTTTTCTTTAATCAAATCTCTTATTTGCAAAAGCTCCAATTCACTATAAACATAACCAGTTGGATTGTTGGGATTACAAATAAATATTCCTTTGGTCTTTGAAGTAATTTTTTCTCTAAATGATTCAATAGGTGGTAACGCAAATCCAGATTCAATAGTGGAAGTTATTGGAATAATTTTAATGCCAGCAGCCATGGCAAATCCAATGTAGTTTGCATAGAATGGTTCAGGTACAATAATTTCGTCACCTGCATCTAAGCATGCCATAAATGCAAATAAGATCCCTTCGCTGCCACCAATAGTTATTAATATATCGCTATAATCAACATTAATTTCTTTGGATTGATAATACCCTGCTAATTTTTTTCTGAAACTTAATATACCCGCGCTGTCTGTGTATTCTAACACTTTCAAATGGGCATTGCTCACTGCATCCATCATTACTGCAGGTGTTTCAATATCGGGCTGTCCAATATTTAAATGATAAACTTTAACGCCTTCTTTTTTTGCATTATCTGCAAATGATGCCAACTTCCTAATAGGAGAGGAAGGCATGTTTTTTCCACGTTCACTAATTGTTATCATTCAAGCAAAGATAAGCGCAGCATGCTACAAAAACAAAGTGCTACCTAAGTATTGAAACCTAGATAGCACTTTTATTATTTAATATTAACTGATGTAAGTTAATATTTGAAACTACTTTATTACTTCTCCTTCAATCACTAATTCTGTAACATCTTTTTCACCAGCATATTTTACAGTGACTCTCTTTTTAAATACACCTTCGTTAGGCGCTGTGTAAGTAACTTTAATACTTCCTTTTTGTCCCTTTAATACTGGGTTTTGATTATAGTCGGGTTGAGTACATCCGCATTCGGCGTTTGCAAATTCAATCACAGCTGGTTTGTTTCCCAAATTGGTATAACTAAATATCACAGACTTGTGTACCCCCTTTTTAATCTTGCCATAATTATAGCTTAATGCGTCAAATTTAATAGTGCTTTGAGCAGAGGCGCCTAAAGTAAATAACAGGGCAAATAACAATAGCTTAATTTTCATTTTATTGAGTTTAATATTAATAGTGTTTGAACTTTATTTCAGCCTATTTTGGCTTAAAAAAGCGTGTTTTTCGTAGGCTAAATTATTGAAAAATCGGTAATTAGGGGTTTTTATCTATTTATTGATTTTTATTGCATTTTGACCCCTACTTTTGTAAAATGGAATCCAAAGTCGACGCAGCATCTACCCAAGAAGTGCTTTCTTTTGAGGCATTTCGAGATTCGGTAATAGCCGATTATCGCGTGGCTTTAGCAAGCAGAGAGGTGAGCTTATTGGGTAGGAGAGAAGTATTAACAGGTAAGGCAAAATTTGGCATCTTTGGAGATGGCAAAGAGGTGGCGCAGGTAGCCTTGGCTAAATTTTTTCAAAAGGGAGATTTTAGAAGTGGATATTACCGTGATCAAACATTCATGTTTGCATTAGGTGTTGCAAATACCGAACATTATTTTTCTCAATTATACGCCGACGTTCATAACGACCCTTATAGCGGTGGTAAAAATATGAACGCACATTTTGCTACTCCATTTGTAAATGAAAAAGGAGAGTGGAATGATTTAGTTAATAGGTTTAATATTTCGGCCGATATCGCACCTACTGCAGGACAAATGGTAAGAGGCTTGGGTATGGCATTTGCCTCTAATTGTTTTAGAGCTTCAAAACACAAGGATCAGTTAGCTCATTTAAGTAATAATGGAAACGAGGTTTGTTTTTGTACTATTGGAGATGCAAGTACATCCGAAGGTCATTTTTGGGAAACAGTAAATGCTGCTGGAGTTGTACAAGCGCCATTAGCGATTATTGTTTTTGATGATGGCTACGGCATTTCAGTTCCAACTAAATTACAAACAACTAAAGGATCTATTTCCGAAGCGTTAAAAGGCTTTGAGAAAAAAGAAGGAACGAATGGAATAAAAATATACACAGTTAAAGGATGGGATTATGCTTCTTTATGTGAAACCTTTGAGGAAGGCATTGCTTTTACACGTGCAACGCATATTCCTGTTTTATTTCATGTGCAAGAATTGACACAGCCTCAAGGGCATTCTACAAGTGGTAGCCATGAACGTTATAAGTCGGGCGAAAGATTGGATTGGGAAAGAGAATGGGATTGTAATAAAAAAATGCGTGAGTGGTTAATAATTAATGAACTAACCACGGACGAAGCTTTGCAAGAATTAGAATCAGAAGTAAAAAAGGAAGTAAAACTAGCCAAAGAATTAGCTTGGTCTAAATATATTAACCCTATTAAGGATAAAATTGCAGAAGCAGCTGCATTGGCAGTTCAAGGGTTAGATGGTGATGTATTGAATACTACAAATAGTTTATTGAATGAACTTGTAAATAATAAAGAACCTTTAAAGAGAAATATTTTTAGAAATTTAAATTTATTGCTTGAACAAGTACCATCGCATCCTAATGCAAAAGTGATAAAAAATTTATTGGAGGAATATTTAAAACAAGAACAGCCTTTTTATAGCAAAAATTTATACAATCAAACACAAAAGAGTACTTTAAATGTTTCTATTGTGGATCCAATTATAGATGAAACTTCTAAAGTGATTAATGGATATGAAGTATTAAACCATTACTTTGATAAATTATTTGAAAGCAATCCATTGGTATATGCTTTTGGCGAAGACTTAGGAAATATTGGTGACGTAAACCAAGGCTTTGCCGGATTACAATCCAAGCATGGCGTTGACAGAATTTTTGACACTGGCATTAGAGAGCAAACAATTATGGGGCAAGCGCATGGCATGGCTATGCGTGGATTGAGACCTATTGCAGAGATACAATATTTGGATTATTTACTATATGGGTTACAAACTTTAAGTGATGATGTTGCTACACTTCATTATCGTAGCAATGGTATTCAGAGTAGTCCTGTGATTATTCGAACAAGAGGTCACCGCTTAGAAGGTATTTTTCACAGTGGTTCTCCTATGGGAATGATAATTAATTCATTAAGAGGAATGTTTGTTTGTGTGCCAAGAAATATGGTGCAAGCAGTGGGCATGTATAATACTTTATTAAAAGGGAATGACCCTGCTTTGTTAATTGAATGCTTAAATGGATATCGATTAAAAGAGACGATGCCAAATAATATCACAGAATTCACAGTTGCTTTAGGCAAGCCTGAAGTAATAAGAGAAGGAGATGATATTACTGTTGTTTCTTATGGTTCTACATTAAGAATTATAGAAGATGCAGCAGAAAGACTAAGTGCCTTAGGCATTGAATGTGAAATTATAGATGTGCAAACTTTATTGCCTTTTGATATTAATCATCAAATTGTTGCATCACTTAAAAAGACAAATAGAATTGTATTTGTTGACGAAGATGTGCCCGGTGGTGCAAGCGCTTATATGTATCAGCAAGTAATTGAAAAGCAAGGTGGGTATAGATGGTTAGATGTTGCTGCAAGAACCATTAGCTCAAAGGATCATCGTCCTGCATATGCTAGCGATGGAGATTATTTTTCTAAGCCAAACACTGAAGATATTATCACTGTAATTAGTGAGATGATGGCAGAGTAGATAAATTATATCCCTCTAATTTTTGGGTATGCTCTAGGGAGCCAAGTCTTACTTTGACTTGTATTTTTGTTTGTTTTTCTATAGCTCTCTCTGTATTACAAAAAAATCCTGTTTTAGTAGTGTAATAATTCGCAGGTACTTGTGCTTCATGGGTAATTGCATACATATTAAATACAGGTCTAGTGGTGTCTTTTACTTTTGGTAAAAGACACCCAGCTAATAATATGGTGTTTAGTAAATGCATGGATCAATGATTACCCCATGTTGTGGAACACTTTGTTCACGTCTTCGTCTTCTTCTAATCTTTCAATTAATTTACTAATATCTTCTGCTTGCTCATCAGATACTGGAACAGTAGTTGAAGGGATCCACTCAAACTCGGCACTAATTACGTTTAATTTTTTTGCTTCTAATTCTTTTTGCAAATTACCAAAATCGGTGAAAGCACATCTTAATACTAATATAGGATTGCCGTTGTCATCTGAACTATCTCCCAATTCGTCTAGGCCATGATCAATTAATTCTAATTCTAAATAATCCATTACAAGACCTTCTGGGTTTAATTTAAATACACCCATTTTCTTAAATTGAAAACTTACACTACCACTATTTCCCATTGCTCCACCACCTTTATTAAAATGACTCTTAACATTGGCAACTGTTCTAACGTGATTATCGGTAGCTGTTTCCACTAATAATGCAACACCATGAGGTGCGTATCCTTCGTATAAAATTTCTTCGTAGTTACTTGTATCCTTACCCATTGCACGCTTAATAGCAGCTTCCACTCTATCCTTAGGCATACCAGCACTTCTCGCATTTTGATAACATCTTCTCAATGCCGGGTTATCATCAGGGTTAGGGCCACCTGCTTTAACTGCAATTACTATCTCTTTACCTATGCGGGTAAATTGTTTTGCCATACGGTCAAATCGCTTGAACATTGTGGCCTTTCTTACTTCAAAAATCCTTCCCATAGTATTTATTTAAGGTCTGCAAAAATAAGGCAAAAAAAATAGCCAGACAATTCAGTCTGGCTATTCCTATGATTAAAACTAAGAATTCTGCTGCTTAGTTCAATTTACTGTGTTTGCGGCTATATACAAAGTATACAACCAAGCCTAAAGCCATCCATGCGAATGCTACTTTAAGCGTTTGAACGTCCAATGCAAAAATCATAGCAAGACAAATAATAGCTCCTAAAATTGGTACTAATGGAACCAATGGAGTTTTAAATGGTCTTTCCATTTCTGGTGATTTTCTGCGTAAAATCCAAACGCCTAAACTTACTAATACAAAGGCAAATAAGGTACCAAATGACGTTAAGTCACCGGCAACGCTACCTGGAACGAATGCTGCGAAAGCACCAACAAATACAAATAAGATCCAGTTTGATTTGTATGGAGTACGGTACTTAGGGTGTAAGTCCGAGAATGCTTTTGGTAATAAACCGTCGTTTGCCATTGAGTAGAATACACGAGACTGACCCATTAACATTACTAAGATAACTGAGCTGAAACCAGCTAAGATAGCAACAGTCACTGCTGTAGCCAACCAACCGTATCCAGTCATATAAGTAGAAATAGCATAAGCAACAGAAGCTTCACGACCTTTTAAAGGATCTACAAAGTCAGTCCATGGCGCCACACCAGTTAATACGTGACCAAATAAGATGTATAAAATAGTACACACCACTAAAGATCCAAGAATACCAATTGGCATATCTCTTTTTGGATTCTTAGCTTCTTGTGCTGCAGTTGAAACGGCATCAAAACCAATAAAGGCAAAGAATACAATTGCAGCTCCACCTAATACACCACCCCAGCCGTGCTTAAATGCACCTGAGTAGTCTGCGATAACCTTGCCAGCACTGTCTAATACAGGAGGTTGGTTTGCAGGAATCAAATATGGAGTATGATTTTCTGGACGAATAAACTGCCATCCAATAATAATAAATATAATTACAATTGCTACTTTAATAAATACGATGATTGCATTTACAATAGCAGATTCTTGCGTTCCTTTAATTAACAATAAAGTCAACAATAAAAGAATAATTAAAGCTGGAGCATTCATGATACCATGGTGTAATATACCAGCCGTATCCGTAACACTTTCAAAAGGAGAGTGGCTCCATTCATAAGGAATGCTTCCTCCCAGCAGCTTGTTTAAATATTCACTCCAAGCAATAGATACAGTTGCTGCACCCAATGCATATTCCATAATTAAAGCCCAACCAATAATCCATGCAACAGTTTCTCCCATTGTTACATAAGAGTATGCATAAGCACTACCAGAAATTGGAATCATTGCTGCGAATTCTGCATAACATAAACCAGCAAATGCACAACCAACGGCAGCTACAATAAATGACAATGTAACAGCTGGTCCTGCAGCTTGTCCTGCAGCAGCTGCAGTTCTAACGAACAATCCAGCTCCAATGATGGCGCCAACTCCTAAGGCAATTAAATTACCTGCACCTAATGTGCGTTTCAAACCTTTTCCACCATCCTCGGCTTGAGCTAACATGGCAGCAAGGTCCTTTTTTCTAAATAAACTCATATTGTTATTTTTATAAGTTGAAAAATAGCACTTTTTTCGCAAAAAAGCACTCATTTTTTATGAATAAACGGCCATTTATTGGGGTAACTTTTTGTGACTTATGTCTTATATTGCATATCTAACAGCTTATGAAAAATTCAAATAAACTTACTCTGTATATAATTATTGCCATGTTAGCTGGTGCTGCTTTGGGCTATTTTATACATGAAAATTACGAGCAGTCTACAATTGATGTATTCTCAAAAAACATCAAACTGCTAACCACTATATTTTTGAGGTTAATCCAAATGATTATTGCTCCGTTGGTTTTCACAACTTTGGTTGTGGGTATTGCCAAATTGGGGGATATCAAAACAGTAGGTAGGGTTGGAGGCAAAGCACTGCTTTGGTTTGTAACGGCTTCCTTGGTGAGTTTATTAATTGGGCTTGTACTAGTTAATTTACTTAAGCCAGGTGAGGGTATTGCTTTATCTAATGCAGACATTAGTGGCGCAAAGGATTTAATGGGTAAAACACAAGCCTTTAGTTTAGGTGGTTTTATCGAGCATGTATTTCCTAAAAGTATGTTTGAAGCATTAGCCAATAATGAAATTTTACAAATTGTAATATTCAGTATTTTCTTTGGTGTAGCAGCTGCCGCAATGGGCGATGCCGCAAAAGGATTAATTAAAGCATTAGATAGCGCAGCACACATTATTCTTAAAATGGTGGGTTATGTAATGAACTTTGCGCCATTAGGCGTTTTTGGTGCATTAGCTGCGGTGATTGCAACCAAGGGTTTAGCAGTATTTATATTTTATGGTAAATATTTGTTTTATTTTTTAATAGGAATTGGGGTTTTATGGATAGTATTAATAACAGTTGGCTTTATTATTTTAGGAAAGCGCATGCCTTCTTTAATCAAGATAATTTCAAGTCCTTTAATTATTGCTTTTAGTACTACAAGCAGTGAAGCAGTATTTCCTAAGCTAACCGAAGTATTAGAAAAGTTTGGGTGTAAGGATAAGATTGTGTCTTTTATTTTGCCACTGGGTTATTCATTTAATCTTGATGGTAGTATGATGTATATGACTTTTGCAAGTATGGCAATTGCGCAAGCTTATGGTATTCATTTAGACATTGGAACACAGTTAACTATGTTGGTGGTATTAATGCTTACAAGCAAAGGTATTGCTGGTGTGCCACGTGCATCTTTAGTTGTTGTTACAGCAACTTGTGCAATGTTTCATATTCCTCCAGAAGGAATTGCATTAATCTTGCCAATCGACCACTTTTGTGATATGTTCCGTACAGCAACTAATGTGTTGGGCAATAGCTTAGCGACAACAGTAGTAAGTAAATGGGAAGGTGAATTAGAAACTCCACAACAAGCATAAATAATTTAACATGTCCATTTTACTAGACGCATTTCATTGGAGTCAATTGTTGCAACCACAATATTATATAGAAAATGGAGGGCTGTGGTTGTTGCTTTTAGTTGTATTTGCGGAAACGGGTTTATTCTTTGGATTCTTTTTACCTGGAGATAGCTTGTTATTTGTAGCTGGGATATATAGTGCACCACTGGCTGCGCAAATCTTTCAATCTCAAAACGAATGGTTGAATTTGTTTATCATATTTAGCTTCATCTCTGCCGCAGGAATTATTGGTAATTATGTGGGCTATACCATTGGTAAAAACGTAGGTCCTGCAATGTATGATTGGAAGGAAAATATGTTCTTTAAAAAGAAGTATTTAATTCAGGCACAGGAGTTTTATGAAAAGCATGGAGGACGTGCTATTGTGATTGCGCGTTTTATTCCAATTGTAAGAACTTTCGCACCAATTGTTGCTGGTATAGTAAGAATGGAAAAAAAGAAATTCGTGTATTTTAATATTGTTGGAAGTTTGGCTTGGGTGGCAAGCATGTTATGTGCAGGCCATTTTTTACAAGCATGGATTTTAAATAATTTTCAATTTGATTTGAAAAAACATTTAGAAGTAATTGTGTTAGGAATTGTTTTTGTGACTACCGTGCCAGTTATTATCAAAGTTGTTACTCATAAATCTAAATAGCGTTTTACTATGACCACCAATCGCCAAATTGGATTATTATCATTGCCTGTATTTGTGGCAGCCCTGGGATATTTTGTTGATGTATACGATTTATTACTATTTACCATAGTGCGTCAACCAAGTGTATTAGCTGTTGGAGCAACCGCCGAAACAATCATTGTAGACAGTGCTCATATTATTAACTGGCAAATGTCAGGTTTATTAATTGGTGGCATTTTATGGGGTGTGATTGGAGATAAAAAAGGCAGATTAAAAGTATTGTTTGGGTCTATTATGCTTTACTCTATTGCTAATATTTTAACATCTTTTGTTCATAATGTAGATCAATATGCTTACTGCAGATTTGTTGGAGGAATTGGTCTGGCTGGTGAGCTAGGGGCAGGTATTACATTGGTGTCGGAAATGCTTCCTAAAAATAAAAGAGGTCTTGGCACAAGCATGGTTGCGGGTATTGGATTGTTTGGCGCTGTGTTTGCTTATTTTACTTTTCAATACACAAAGGATTGGAGACTGTGCTACCAAATTGGTGGTGTACTAGGTGTGTTCTTGTTAATATTGCGTATTAGAGTTGCAGAGTCATTCATGTTTGAATCTGCTAAATTGGCAAATATTGACAAGGGAAACTTTTTTCAATTTTTCACCAATAAGAAAAGATTTTCAAAATACATTAAAGCAATTTTAATTGGCTTGCCAACTTGGTTTGTGATTGGAGTGCTCGTTAATTATAGTAACAAATTTGCTACAGGACTTTATGGCGTAAACTTAATTGATTCTGGACGCTCTGTGATGTTTGCATATATAGGGATTGCCATAGGCGATTTAGTAATTGGATATGTGAGTCAATACTTTAAAAGTCGTAAAAAAGCATTGTTGTTATTTTATAGTTTAAATACGGTAGCAATGATTTTGTTTTTCTCCGCATTTAATCAAAATGACGATAGGATGTATGCCATTTGTGGGCTATTAGGATTTAGTACTGGTTATTGGGCCATTTTTAATCAAATGGCTGCTGAGCAATTTGGTACCAATTTAAGAGCTACTGCCGCAACTACCATCCCTAATATGGTGCGTGGTGCTTTGCCTTTGATAAACTTTTTATTCTTAGATATTTTACAGAAAAAAGCGGGGTGGACCATTGTTCAAAGTGGTATACTAACTGGCGCAATTGTAATGAGTATAACTATTGTTGCATTTATTTTTACCGAAGAGACTTATCATAAGGACTTGGATTATTTAGAATTAGATAACCCACTTCCATAGCTTTACACTAAGTAGTAATAAGCTGCTTATGTCTAAAACTAATAACTTATTATTGAGCAGATTATATGCGATTACTTTTTATCCGTTTTTCTTCCATTGGTGACATCGTATTTACCACTCCAGCTATACGCGCTGCAAAAATGCAGTTGCCTGGGGTAGAAATTCATTTTTTGACCAAGTCATCCATGAAAGCTGTTACAGAGGCCAATCCGTATATTGACAAGTTTCATTATTTAGATAAAGATGTATTGTCTACTATTTCCGAATTAAAAACTATTGGATTTGATTATGTAATTGATTTGCATAAAAACTTTAGAACCTATAAAATTAAAAAAGCATTAGGAGTTCCTTCCTTGACTTATAAAAAATTATCCTGGCAAAAATTATTGCTTACAAAATTACATTGGGACTTTATGCCTATGCGTCACATAAGCGATAGGTGTCTTGATACACTTGCTTCATTAGGTGTAGTAAATGACGGTAAGGGCTTGGATTATTTTGTACCATCAACTATCCATCTTGCTGCTTCTGCATTACCTGCTTCTCATAATGATGGTTATATTGCTTTAGTAATTGGAGCTTCTTTTGCTTCTAAAAAATTACCTATTGCCCAGTTGCAGGATTTATGTATACAACTTAAATACCCTGTAGTTTTAATAGGAGGGAAAGAAGATGCAATGGAAGGAGAGCAGGTTGCTTCGGGTGATCCAATAAAAATATTTAATGCCTGTGGCAAATTTAGTTTGCATGAATCTGCTTTACTAGTGCAACAATCCAAGACCGTTATTTCTCATGACACTGGCTTCTTATATATTGCTTGTGCTTATCATAAAAAAACTGTTGCAATTTGGGGCGCTACGTCGCCAGCGTTACAAGTAGAACCTTATTACCCAATAACAAATGCGTCTACCGATAATATATTAAATATTGGAGCTAGCGAAATGTACTATAATGCGATTGTTCCTAATTTGCCATGTCAACCTTGTTCAAATTATGGCACTAAGCAATGCCCTCAAGGACATTTTGCTTGTATGCGTCAACAAAATATTGGAGCGATTGCTGCTAAGGCAAATGGGTATTACGAAGAGGCTAACTAATTAACTAACTAACTTCTGATACTTTTTTAACTTAGTTATCATTAAATTAAAAATGCCCCGCAAAAGCGAGGCATTTTTATAAACTCTATTTTAAAACGAGATTGAATTATAAAGTTTTCAATACATCGTTCATGTTTCTTACAGCATCTGCGCTCTTGTTGAAAGCTGCTTGCTCGTCTGCAGATAAATCCATTTCAACAATCTTTTCCCATCCGTTCTTGCCTATTACTACAGGGACGCCTAAGCAAATGTCTTTTTGACCGTATTCGCCGTCTAAGCTAACGCAACAAGTAAATAATTTTTTCTCATCACGTACAATGCTTTCAACTAATGCAGCTCCTGCAGCACCTGGTGCATACCATGCAGATGTACCCAATAATTTAGTTAATGTAGCACCACCCACCATTGTATCATTGATGATAGTTTGTTGTTGATCTTCGCTTAAGAATTTAGTTACTGGGATGCTATTCCAAGTTGCATGCTTAATTAAAGGAATCATAGTAGTATCACCGTGACCACCTACAACCAATGCATTTAAATCCGCTGGACTGCAATTTAAAGTAGTGCTTAATTGATATTTGAAACGTGCACTATCTAAAGTACCACCCATTCCAATAATTCTATGTTTAGGTAAACCTGTAGATTGCAATGCTAAGTATGTCATTGTATCCATAGGGTTACTAATTACAATTATAATAGCGTTTGGAGAATGCTTTAAAATGTTTTCGCAAACACCTTTAACAATACCCGCGTTGGTTCCAATTAATTCTTCACGAGTCATCCCTGGCTTACGTGGTAAACCTGAAGTGATAACAACTACATCAGAATTTGCAGTTTTAGAATAATCGTTTGTGCTACCAGAAATTCTAGTATCAAAACCTAACAATGCAGCAGTCTGCATCATGTCTTGTGCTTTACCTTCGGCAAAACCTTCTTTAATGTCTAATAATACAAGTTCACTAGCTAATTCTTTACGAGCAATATTGTCTGCACATGTTGCGCCAACTGCACCTGCTCCAACAACGGTAATTTTCATATAATGTCTATTTTTAAATAATGGTTTATTTTTTACGGGGCAAAGTTATGCTTTTCCTTAATTGCCTTGGGTAATTTTAATCAGTTCATTTGGTTCAACGCCTTGATCCCAAACCTTAACAAAGTTCCCTTTTTCATATAGGGCAACAAAAGGGGTCATTCTAGGTCTAAAAAAGGTAGGAATAGTGAATGAAGGGTCACGGCCAATAATTACATTAGGTTGACCCACAAGGCCGTATTTAGCTGCAAATTTCTTAATAGCATCCATATCTCGGTAGCTATCCCAAATAAATAATATGTTCTTTAACTTGTCCGCATTTTTGTTCAATTCGCCTGCTTCGTGTTCGCAATGAGAGCAGTCTGGGCTAAATATAATAATACAAGTGTATTTGTATTTAGAAGGTAAGTCCTTATTTGTAATTTCTTTACCCTCAACCGAAGTGATGCTAAATACTGGCAAATGCTTATCCTTCATATATGGAGCACTTGGATCTACAACAGGAGCCTGAGGAGCAGCAACTGCTTGTGCATTTGCCTTAGGGGTACTTAATATACTAGCAATTCCAACTACAAAAAGAAATACATATTTCATATTGTTAAATTTTTATTCTGTTTTTTATTTATTGTTTGTCTTCCAACATTCTTTGTGTTTTTGCGTCCTGCAAAAAGTCGGAAGCAAAAATAAAGTTATTTAATAGTTCATTTTGACAATAGATGATATCCTTTTTACTTCCTTCCCATTCTTTGTGCCCTTGGTGTAGATATAAAATATAATCGCCAATTTCCATCACTGAATTCATATCATGCGTTACCACAATTGTAGTAATATTAAACTCTACGGTTAGTTCGTGTATTAATTTATCAATGACCATTGATGTTTGCGGGTCCAAACCTGAATTAGGTTCATCACAGAAAAGATATTTAGGATTCAATACCAGTGCGCGTGCTAAGCCCACTCTTTTTTTCATACCACCACTAAGCTCGGCAGGGTATTTATTATTTACACCTTCCAAATTTACTCTAGCTAAAATTTTATTAACCTTATCTAGTTTCTCCACTTCGGTGAAATGTGAAAACATGTCAAGCGGGAATTTTACATTCTCTTCTACTGTCATGGAATCAAATAAAGCATTGCCCTGAAATAACATGCCAATACTATTGCGTAAATCCTTGCGTTGCTCTTTGGACATTTGAGCAAACTCCACACCGTCAAAAAATATATGTCCTTGGTCGGGTTGAATTAAATCAACAATACATTTTGTCAATACCGTTTTGCCACTACCGCTTGCGCCAATAATCAAATTACACATACCTGGTTTAAACTGGGCAGAAATATCTTGCAAGATAACTCTGTCATCAATTTTTTTCCCGATATGTTTAATTTCAATCATGTTATTTAGTTAATGGAACTTGAAGTGATAACAAATCTTCAAAACTATCTCTTCTGCTAATTAGTTTTGAAACTCCGTTTTCAAATATTACCTGTGCTGGCTTGTATCTGGCATTGTAATTACTTGCCATCTCATATCCGTATGCGCCGGCATTATAAAACACTAAAAAGTCGCCTTCGTTAATTGATGGGATAGATCTATCCCAAGCAAATGTATCCGTCTCACAAATATTTCCTACCACTGCATAATGTTGCTTAGCAGCATCGGGGTTGCTAATGTTGTCAATATGATGGTAAGAATCATAAAACATAGGTCTGATTAAATGATTCAAGCCAGTATTAATACCTGCAAATTGTATATCGCCCGATTGTTTAAGTACGTTTACTTGCGTCACAAAATAACCACATTCACTTACCATATATTTGCCAGGTTCGAACCAAGTTGTTAAAGAGCGGCCATATTTTTCGGATAAGCGTTTCATTGCTTTATCTACTTCGGCACCTAATAATGGAATATCTGTTCCTTTTTCGTCAGGCTTGTATGGCACTTTAAAACCACCACCAAAATCTAAAACATTAACAGTAGGAAATTGATCTAATAAAGTGTCAAACACATCTGCTGACTGAATAAAAACACTAACGTCTTTAATTTCACTTCCTGTATGTATGTGTAAAGTGGCAATATTAATATTGTACTTTTCTTGAATCGCTTTTAGTTCGTTTAGTTGTGTTACTGGAATTCCGAATTTACTTTTATCGTGGCCAGTTGAAATTTTTAAATTACCACCTGCCATAATATTTGGACGAACACGTACTCCAATAGGGTAGCTGTTGCCAAACTTCGCACCAAATTTTTCTAAATTAGATAAACTATCAATATTCACATTAATACCTAAACTTACTGCTTCACAAATTTCATCAAAGCTTACACTGTTGCTAGTATATAAAATATTTTGAGGAGTAAATCCAACATGCAATGCCAATTTAGCTTCATTAATAGAGCTGCAATCTACGTTACAGCCAGCTCGTTTAACAACATCTAAAATATGGATATTAGTAAGTGCTTTACATGCATAAAAAAAGCGCGTATTGTTAGAAGAAAAATGAGTTAACAAATTTTGATATTGGCTCACAATCTTTTCTGCATGGTACACATATAATGGTGTGCCATATTCAGTTGCAGCAGCTTTTAATTGATCGTAGGATAAACTTGACTTCATTACACGAAGATACAATTAGAACTAGGTTCGGTAATTATATCAGCTGTATAATTTTAGAAAAAAAGGATAAGCGTAAATACTACTAAGTGTTATTCCACAGGACTTTCGGGAGTAGCATCCTCCTGGTTGGATTCTGCTTCGTAATCGCCAGTTTCCTCTGGAGCATTTGGAGTTTCTTCCTCCTCGCGTGCTTCAGCAGCTTCCTCAGAAACTTGTTCGTAAACGCTATTGTCAGTAAAATCTTCTGGCTTAATTACAGTTGCTTCTACTATTTGATCGGCCAATACTTCTTTGATTTTTGGTAAATCGTCGGTAGAGTTGATTCCGAAGTAGTCCATGAAGGTTTTAGAAGTAGAATATACCAATGGTTTACCAGGTAGTGTTTCGTTACGACCACTAATAACAATCAATTCCTTTTCCAGCAATTTCTGGATAGAATAATCGCTATTCACACCTCTAATTGCTTCCACTTCACCCTTAGTGATTGGTTGCTTGTATGCGATAATAGCTAAGGATTCTAAAGCAGCATTCGAAAGACGCTTTAAGAATTTATCGCCATTTAATTGAGCAATAGTTTTATGGAAATCAGGCTTTGTCAAAAACTGCCAACCGCCTCCGCTTTGTTTTAATTCAAATGGATAAAACTCGGTTGCATATTTTTCTTGAATGCCATTTAATGCACTCTCTACTTGATCTAATTCAATACGCTCTTCTAAGAATCCAAAGGCATTGTTAATTAATTCAGTTACGTCGTTTGCGCTTAAAGCTTTATCGCTTGCAAAAATTAACGCTTCAATATGAGGAATGATTTCGCTTATTTCCATAATAGGTAGTTCTTATCCGTTTAATGCAGCAGCACCACTTACAATCTCCGTTAATTCGGTTGTAATGGCAGCTTGTCTTGCACGGTTGTAAGATATTTTCAAAGATTTTAATAATTCATTTGCATTCTCACTAGCCTTATCCATTGCTGTCATTCTTGCGCCATGCTCACTTGCATTTGCATCTAATACTGCTTTGAATAATTGAGTGTTTAAAATTTTAGGCATCAATTCGGCAACTAATATTTCTTTTTGTGGCTCAAAAATAAAATCAGTCTTCTTTTTATTAGACGCACTTACAATTTTCGGAATAGGCAAGAATTGTTCTGCTATAAATTCTTGTGTAGCAGCGTTTTTAAATTCGCTGTAAATAATATCAATCGCATCAAACTCTTTATTAGCAAATGCATCCATAGCGGCTTTAGCTGCAGCTTGTACATTTCCAAATGTCAAATGCAAAAAGATATCTTTAAAATCTGCATTGGTATTAAAACCGGATTTTGATAAACTCTCAAATCCTTTCTTACCAATATTCCAGATCGTAATTTTTTGAGTAGGGTACTTTTCTTCGATAGTCGCTTTTGCTAACTTTACTACGTTCGCATTGTAACCACCACATAATCCTCTGTCTGATGTGATAACAATTAATAATACATTGTTTACCGGACGTGTTTCAGCCAAAGCTAAATTCATATCACCTTCCAAGCTGCCAATGATATTGCTTAACATATCTTGTAACTTGCGCGCATAAGGTCTCATTTGAGTGATTGCATCTTGCGCACGGCGTAATTTAGCAGCACTTACCATTTTCATGGCTTTAGTGATTTGCTGAGTACTTTGAGTACTTTTTATTCTATTTCTTACTTCTTTTAACTGACCAGCCATAGCTTTAAAGTTTCCTGTGTTTTAGGCAGGCAAAGGTATCATTTTTTTGCCCATTTTCCACTTTTCAGGCCCTTCAAGTTAATTTTTATATTGGTGCGCCTTTAAAATGGCCAAACTGCCCTCAAATCCTTACCTTTGAGACCCTTAATATGCCTATCAAAAAAGTTTGGCACGCATATTGACATAGGGACATTAACACATTTATTTACAAGGCATATGTTGCAAATTATAAGTAAGCTTTTTGGAGGATCCAAAAGTGAGAAAGACGTTAAAAAAATACAGCACTTAGTTGGGGTGATAAATGGTCATTTTGAGGGCTATAAATCCTTGGATAACGACCAATTAAGAGGTAAAACAACCGAGTTAAAAGCTAAGATAAAGGCGCAAACCAGCGAATTAGATGCTTTAATTGAGGCAGAGCAAACAAAAGCGGAGGCCTTGCCAGTAAGTGATTTAATGGGCCGTGACGCGATTTATCAAAACATAGATAAGATTAAAAAGGATCGTGATCAGGAGATAGAGAAAGTACTTTGGAATATTTTACCAGAAGCTTTTGCGGTAGTAAAGGAAACGGCTCGTCGTTTTACTGACAATGAGGAATTGGTTTCAACAGCTACTCAGTTGGATCGCGAGTTATCGGTAAGAAAAGAATATGTAGAAATTAAAGGTGACAAATCTGTATTTCAAACTACTTGGAATGCCGCAGGAACGCCGGTGACTTGGAATATGGTGCATTATGACGTGCAATTAATTGGAGGTATTGTTTTACATGAGGGTAAAATTGCCGAAATGTCTACTGGTGAGGGTAAAACATTGGTGTCTACCTTGCCAGCTTATTTGAATGCTTTGGCAGGAGAAGGGGTGCATATTGTAACAGTGAATGATTACTTAGCAAAAAGAGATAGTGAATGGAATGGTACCATTTTTGAATGGTTGGGCATCACAGTTGATTGTATAGATAAACATCAGCCTAATTCCGAAGAGCGTCGCAATGCTTACCGTGCAGATATTACTTACGGAACAAACAATGAATTTGGATTTGACTATTTGAGAGATAATATGGTGCATACGCCAGAGGAAATGGTGCAACGCAAGCATCACTATGCAATGGTGGATGAGGTGGATAGTGTATTAATTGACGATGCGCGTACGCCATTAATTATTTCTGGTCCAATTGGCCATCAAACTGGTGAGCAACAATTTTTTGATTTAAAACCAAGAATTGAAAAATTAGTTGAAGCACAAAAAAAGGTGGTGAGCCAATCTTTAATAGAAGCTAAAAAGAAATTGAGCGAAGGCAATGATGATCCTAAGGACGGCGGCCTTGCTTTGTATCGTGCATTTAGAGGATTGCCAAAAAGTGGTGCCTTAATTAAATATTTAAGTGAGCCAGGCGTAAGAGTGAAAATGCAAAAAGCAGAGAATCACTATTTAGCCGATCAGCAAAGAGAAATGCATAATGTAGATGTAGATTTATATTTCCACATTGATGAAAAAAATAATTCTGTTGAATTAACAGAAAAGGGATTACAATTAATTACAGGAGCTGGAGAAGACCCTAACTTTTTCTTATTGCCAGATATTAGTGTAGCGTTAAATGCAATTGATATTAATGCAGCAATAAGTGCTGAAGAAAAATTACAACAAAAGGAAGTTATCATAACCGACTATAGTATTAAGGCCGATCGTATTCATACCGTGAACCAATTATTAAAAGCCTATACTTTATTTGACAAAGATGTTGAATATGTTGTTATAGAAGGTCAGGTGAAAATTGTAGATGAGCAAACAGGTCGTATCATGGAAGGTCGTCGTTACTCCGATGGCTTGCATCAAGCAATTGAAGCAAAAGAAAATGTGAAGATCGAAGCTGCTACGCAAACCTATGCTACTATTACATTACAGAACTTCTTTAGAATGTACCATAAGCTAGGTGGTATGACGGGTACTGCCGAAACAGAAGCGTCAGAGTTTTGGAGTATTTATAAGTTAGATGTAGTTTCTATTCCTACTAATATTCCTGCCGTAAGAGTGGATGAGCAAGACATGGTATTTAAAACCAAGCGTGAAAAATTTGGCGCGGTAATAGATGCTATCGAAACTTTACGTGAACAAGGAAGACCGGTTTTATGCGGTACTACTAGCGTTGAAGTGAGTGAGTTATTAAGTAGAATGCTTCGTCAAAAAAATATTCCACACAATGTATTAAACGCGAAACAACATGCGCGTGAAGCACAAGTAGTTGCGGAAGCAGGTTTAACAGGCGCTGTAACTATTGCAACAAACATGGCTGGTCGTGGAACGGATATTAAATTAAGCCCTGAAGTGAAAGCTGCAGGTGGTTTAGCAATATTAGGTACAGAGCGTCATGAGTCTCGTCGTGTAGACAGACAGTTAAGAGGTCGTGCTGGACGTCAGGGTGATCCGGGTTCTTCTCAATTCTTTGTCTCATTGGAAGACGATTTGATGCGCATGTTTGGTAGTGAGCGTATTGCGAAAGTGATGGACTTTGCTGGTTATAAAGAAGGCGAAGTGATACAACATAGCATGATCACTAAGTCTATTGAAAGAGCACAAAAGAAAGTTGAGGAAAATAACTTTGGTATCAGAAAGCGTTTGTTGGAATATGACGATGTAATGAATAAACAAAGAGCTGTGATTTACAAAAAACGTAATCACGCATTGTTTGGAGATCGTTTAGCATTAGATATTGACAATGCGTTCTATCAAGTAATTGAAGGGCTTGTAATATCTCAAAAATCCAATGGCAGTTACGAAGATTTCAAATTAGCATTAATTGTTAGTGGCGGGTTTGATACTAAAATTTCTGCAGAAGAATTTGCGTCTACAAAAGAAAATGATTTAGTAGAAGCAGTGTATCAAGAAGCAATTGCACATTACGAATACAAGAAAAAAGATATTATGCAGGAAAGCATTCCTGTATTTAAGAAAATACGTTTGGAGCAAGGCAATCATATTGAAAATGTAATTGTTCCTGTTGGAGATGGCAAGGTTGCTTATAATGTGCTTGTGAATTTAGATAAGAACGTAAGTACAGGTGGTCAAACATTGGCTACACAAGCAGAAAAGTCTATTTCATTAAGTTTAATTGACGATGCATGGAAAGAGCATTTACGTGCAATGGACGATTTAAAACAATCGGTACAAACTGCTACCTACGAACAAAAAGATCCATTGGTAATTTACAAAATGGAAGCATTTGAATTGTTCCGTAAAATGGATATTGAAATCAATCATAAGTTGGTTCAGTTCTTATGCCATGTGCATTTACCAATTGAGCAAGGCGTGAGAGAAGGCCGTCAAGAAAAAACAGATTTAAGCAAGCTAAGCGCAGGTAGAACGGAAGAAGGTGTTGGCGAAAAACAATACCATGATCCTAGTGAACAAAAACAATCCCCAATAACTGTAGGTCCAAAAATTGGACGCAACGATCCATGTCCTTGTGGTAGTGGAAAAAAATATAAAGCTTGTCATGGAAAAGATGCCGCTTAATAAATATATCGACCACACTATCTTAAAACCAACTTGTTTGGTTGCAGATATTCAAAAGCTTTGTGCAGAAGCAATTCAGTATGATTTTGCAGCTGTTTGCGTGCCACCGAATTTTGTAAAATTGGCAAAAGCAGAAGTGGAAGGATCGGATGTTAAAGTGGCAACCGTAATTGGTTTCCCTTTTGGTTATAGTGCAACCGAAGCAAAGATTGCTGAAATTATTTTAGCAATGGTGGATGGTGCTGACGAGTTAGATGTGGTTGCTAATATTTCGGCTATAAAAAATGGAGATTGGGCTGCTATTGCCGACGAGATAAATCATATCATGCCTATCATAAGATCAAAAGGGAAGGCAGTAAAAATTATTATTGAGTCGGGTGTATTAACGGACGATGAAATTATAAAGTGCTGTGATATATATGGTATTGCGGGCATTGACTTTTTAAAGACATCTACAGGCTATGCCGAAAAAGGAGCTAGCGTAGAAGCAGTTACTTTATTCCGAAAACATTTGCCTGATTCAATTCAAATTAAAGCTTCTGGGGGCATTAGAGACTATGTAACTGCTAAACAAATGATAGAAGCTGGAGCTACACGTATTGGGTGTAGCGCAGGTGTGGCTATCGTAACAGGAGCCAATACAGAAAATGTAAAAAGCAACTATTAATTTGTAACTTTAAATAGTTCAAAATCTTAGTCTACTACTATGTTATTAGAAAAAATAAAATCATTAGCTGCTCAAGGGCAGGAAGAAAATATTGCGATACGCAGACATTTGCATGCGCATCCTGAATTAAGTTATCAAGAATTTGAAACCTGCAAATTTGTGCAAGCTCAATTAACCAAAATTGGAATTCCATTTACGGTAATTGCAACAACAGGCGTACTCGGAATAATTGAAGGAAAAAATCCAAGCAGTCGTGTAATAGCTTTACGTGCCGATATGGATGCACTTCCAATTGTAGAAGAGAACGATGTAGATTATAAATCAAAAAACGAAGGTGTAATGCATGCATGTGGGCATGATGTGCACACAACTATATTATTAGGCGCAGCGAAAATTTTATGGAGTTTAAGAGGCGAGTTTGAAGGAACTATAAAATTATTGTTTCAACCTGGTGAAGAAAAAAATCCAGGCGGAGCAAGCTATATGATTCGTGATGGCGCATTGCAAAACCCTACACCACAAGGTATCATTGGCTTACACGTACATCCAGGTTTGCCATATGGTAAATTAAGTTTTAGAAAAGGACGTGTAATGGCAAGTGCCGATGAATTATATGTAAGTATTAAATCAAGTGGTGGTCATGCTGCAACCCCTCATCAAACTGTTGATACCGTTTTAGTAGCTGCGCAATTAATTACAAGTTTGCAAACTATTATTTCACGTAATAGAAATCCACAAAATCCTTCTGTCTTATCTATATGTTCAATACATGGAGGCAATACAACTAATGTCATTCCAAGTGAAGTTAAATTAATGGGAACTTTCAGAGCAATGGATGAAGTGTGGCGTTTTAAAGCACACGAACTAATGCTTCAACAAGCAAAAGGTTTGGCAATAGCAACTGGTGCTGAGATAGATTTTAGAGTGGATGTAGGTTATCCGACAGTGGACAACGAACCAATGATTACTGAAGCTGCTTGGAGATTAGCAGATGAATATATGGGAGCAGAAAATGTAGAAGAAACAGAACTTAGAATGGGTGCCGAAGATTTCGGATATTATTCTCAAGTAATTCCAGGATGCTTTTTCCGTCTTGGAGTAAGAAACGAATCTAAGGATGCAATTCATAATGTACATACACCAGTATTTAAAGTAGACGAGGATGCAATAGCAAATGGTGTGGGTATGATGGCTTGGTTAGGGGTAGGTTTATTTACTAAATAGTCATCTGGCCTTAATAATCAATCATTTACAAGCTTAAACACAAGGTTTTCAATTAATTCAGTAGCTTTGTAGTACTTGTAAACTAACATTCGTTATAAATTTATTACATGTCGAATAAACAGAACCTTCGCAAAGATCAAGCGCTTGAGTATCACGCTAACGGACGTCCAGGAAAAATTGAAGTAATTCCTACCAAAGAAACTAAAACGCAGAAAGATTTATCATTAGCATATAGTCCTGGTGTTGCGATACCATGTACAGAAATTCACAACAATCCATCGGACGTTTATAAATACACCGCCAAAGGAAATTTAGTTGGTGTAATTACCAATGGTACGGCTGTTTTAGGATTAGGAAATATAGGTCCCGAAGCAAGTAAGCCGGTGATGGAAGGTAAGGCGGTATTGTTTAAAATTTTTGCAGACATTGACGTTTTTGATATTGAGATTAATGAAACAGATCCCGATAAATTTGTACAAATAGTTAAATCACTTGAGCCAACATTTGGTGGTATTAACTTAGAAGATATTAAAGCACCTGAATGTTTTTACATAGAGCAAAAGCTTAAGGAGCAAATGAATATTCCAGTGATGCATGACGACCAACACGGAACTGCTATTATTAGTAGTGCTGCATTGTTGAATGCATTAGAATTGCAAAAGAAAAAAATTGATAAAGCTAAATTTGTAATTAGTGGTGCAGGTGCTGCTGCAATGGCTTGTATTAAATTATATGTTGCATTAGGCGCAAAATATGAAAATTTCACTTTGTTTGATAAAGACGGAGTTTTGCATATTGGTAGAACCGATTTAGGCGAGGATAGAAAACCATTTGCAGTAAAATCAAAGGATGTTACTTTACAGCAAGCCTTTAAAAATGCAGATGTATTTTTAGGATTAAGTGTTGGCAATGTTGTAACTCCAGAAATGGTTGCAAGTATGCCAAAAAATCCAATCGTTTTTGCATTGGCGAATCCTGATCCAGAAATTGCTTACGAAACTGCTTCAGCTGTTCGTAAGGATATTATTATGGCAACAGGTCGTTCTGATTATCCTAACCAAGTGAACAATGTTTTAGGGTTCCCTTATATTTTTAGAGGTGCATTGGATGTACGCGCAAAGCAAATTAATGAAGCTATGAAATTAGCTGCTGTTAAAGCTTTAGCCGAACTTGCAAAGACTGCAGTTCCTGACATTGTAAACATGGCATACAATCAACAAAATTTATGTTTTGGTAATGATTATATTATACCAAAACCATTAGATCCAAGATTGTTAAGTACACTTGCTCCTGCGGTTGCGAAAGCAGCAATTGAGTCTGGTGTAGCACAATTAAAAATTGCTAACTGGGATGAGTATGTTTTACAATTAAATAAGCGTTTAGGTTTAGACAATCAATTAATGCGTTTAATTAGTAACAAAGCAAGGCGTGATCCAAAACGTTTGGTATTTGCTGATGCAGAAAATACGAAGGTGTTAAAAGCAGCAAGCATTGTGTATGATGATGGCATAGCTTATCCAATTTTATTAGGAAACGAAGCAAGAATTAAAAGTATAGCAGACGCTAACAATATTGATATCACCGACTTGCCAATTATTGATGTGCGTAGTGATGCAATGGAAGCGAAGCGTGAATTTTTCGGTTCTTTATTATTCCAAAAAAGACAACGCAAGGGCGTAAATAAATACGAGAGTTTAAAATTAATGCGCACTCAAAATTATTTTGGTGCCATGATGGTGGAAACGGGCGAAGCAGATGCAATGTTGTCTGGGTTAACTAGAAACTATGCGGACGGCATCAAACCTGCATTACAAATAATAGGTGTGGAAGAGAACGGAAGTAAGATTGCAGGTATGTATTTATTGTTGACTAAAAAAGGTCCTTTATTCTTAGCAGACACTACTGTAAATATTAATCCAACAGCCGAAGAAATTGCTGATATTACTTTGCTTGTAGCTAAAGAAGTACGCAATTTTAATATGGTGCCAAGAGTGGCTATGTTAAGCTATTCTAATTTTGGTAGTAGTGATACGCCAGAAGCTAAGAAAATGGCGGAGGCGACAAGAATTGTGAAGCAGAAAAATCCAAACTTAATTGTGGATGGTGAGATGCAAGGGATGTTGGCATTTAACAAAGAAATTTTAAGAGACAATTATCCATTCAGTGATTTAGTAGATGCCGATGTGAACGTACTTATTTTTCCTAATTTAACTGCTGGAAATATTTCATATCACTTACTTAAGGAAGTGGGTGGGGTAGATATTATTGGTCCAATTTTATTAGGTCTTAAAAAGCCTGTAAACGTGTTGCAATTAGGATCTGATGTGCGAAATATCATTAATATGGCTACTGTTTCGGTAGTGGATGCGCAATTAAAAACCCGAATTGATACCGATGCCGAAGTGCAAAGAACAAGTTGGTGGAAACGCATGAAAAAGCGTAAGAAGTAGAAAATCACTAACTTTACGGTATGAATTTTTTCACGCATTTTGGCAAATACCTTTTGATGTTAAAGGGCATGTTCACCAAGACAGACAATAAAAAGATGTTTTGGAAGGAATACATGAAACAGTGCTATGATATTGGCATAGGTTCATTGCCAATTGTAATTATCATTTCTTTTTTCTTGGGTGCAGTTATGACAGTTCAAACTACTGCCCAATTAGTGAATCCAATGGTGCCGTTATCCACTATTGGTATTATAGTGCGAGATGGAATGATATTAGAATTTGCACCCACTTTTTTATGTATTGTGTTAGCAGGAGTTGTGGGAAGTAAGATTGCAAGCGAGTTAGGCAATATGCGAACTACAGAGCAAATAGACGCATTAGAAATTATTGGAATCAATTCAAAAAACTATCTTATTCTTCCTAAAATTCTAGGTGCTTTCACCATGGTTCCTTTACTAGTAGGCATTTCTGCAGTAATTGGAATATGGGGTGGATATTTGGTAGGAGGTTGGGCTGGTGTAATTCCAAACGAGGTTTTTTTAAACGGTATTAGAAAAGGGTTGAACACTAGTTATATTAGTGTTGCATTTTATAAGTCATTCATTTTCGCATTTATTATAAGTACTGTTCCTGCTTACTTTGGCTACTATGTAAAAGGTGGCGCATTAGAAATTGGTAAGGCCGGGACTAGGTCGGTAGTAGTAAGTTGTATCTTAATTTTAATAGCCGATTATTTAGTGGCTACCATCGCATTATAGTTTAACTTAGTAGTATTAAATTTTTCAAATGAAAATAAGTTTTCACGGAGCTGCGCGTACAGTTACAGGTTCAAAGCATTTAGTACAATTAGACAATGGGGAAAGTTTTTTATTAGACTGTGGAATGTTTCAAGGAATGGGACGTGATACAGATGGTCTAAATGCAAGTTTTGGTTTTGATGCATCAAAACTTGACTACGTCATATTATCTCATGCGCATATCGATCATACAGGATTGCTGCCTAAATTAGCAAAGGAAGGGTTTAAGGGGAATATATATTGTACACCTGCAACAAAAGCGTTGACCGAGATACTCTTAGAAGACTCAGCAATGATTCAGCGCGATGATGCAAAATTCGGGAATAAGCGCAGAGCTAAACAAGGGCTTCCACCAATTGAACCCTTATATGACATGGACGATGTGGCTTTAGTATTGCCACTTCTTACTGTTGTAGAGTATAATAAAGCAACTCAAATAACAAGCAGTGTTGAATTATTATATACCGATGCAGGCCATATTATTGGAAGTGCCGCTGTGAATTTAAAAATTAAAGAAGGTGGAGAAGTTAAGACTTTGACTTTTAGTGGAGACATTGGAAGATATAGAGATATGATTTTAAGATCTCCTGCAGCTTTTCCACCGGCAGATTTTATTATAATTGAAAGTACTTATGGAGACAAATTGCACGACCTAATTCATACTACGCCAGATGATTTATTACATTGGATACAAACTATCTGCGTTGAAAATAAAGGTAATTTAATTATACCTGCATTTAGTGTTGGTCGCACTCAGGAAATATTATATGAGTTAAACCAGTTGTCATTAGAAAAACGTTTGCCGCATGTTCCTGTTTATGTTGATAGTCCTTTAAGTATTGAAGCAACGGATGTGATAAAGCAGTTCCCTAAATATTTTAATAAAACCATTCAACATGTTTTAGAAGTAGACGATGATCCATTTGATTTTGAAGGGTTACGTTACATTAAATCTGTAGACGAGAGTAAAGCGTTGAATGAAGACATGCATCCAAAAGTAATTATCTCTGCTTCAGGTATGGCAGATGCAGGTAGGGTGAAGCATCATATAAAAAACAATATTGGAAATCCTAAGTGCGCTATATTATTAGTAGGTTATTGTGAGCCACATTCACTTGGAGGCCGCTTAATGAATGGTCAAAAGGAAGTGCGCATTTATAGCGACACTTATCCTGTTATCGCTAAAGTGGGTTCAATCCGAAGCATGAGTGCACATGGCGACTACGAGGATTTAATGCAGTTTTTGGCCTGTCAAAATCCAGAGGCGGTTAAGCAAATATATGTAGTACATGGTGAAGCCGAAGTGCAGGATCATTTTGCTGAAAGACTCCGTAAGAAAGGTTTTAAGGAAGTAATAGTCCCTGAAATGCATGAGACTTTTGTGATGCAGTAATGGTTTGGGGTAATTTTATTAAATTTACTCCATGAAAAAGTCTTCTAATATATTCCTATACGTATTCTCAGCACTTTATCTGATTGTACATTTTGTACCAGACTTAGACGGTGCTGATGTAATGGGTGCACAATGGTTGTATACCAGTGGGGTAGATTTATTAGTTTTAGGATATATTGTTTTCAATTACAAAGATTACAAGGAAGCAATTAAAGGCGTCTTTAATATTAAGTTTACGCTAGTTTATAGTTTGTTTTTATTATGGGCATTCGGCTCATATTTTTATGCATTAAATGGTACCGAAGCATTGGTTTGTTTAGCACGCTTAGTGAGTACTTTCTTAATATTCATGAACCTTTCTATTTTGTTGCACAAGAAAGATGTTAGAGAGGTTTATAAAACTTTAGCATTATTAGTTTCCCTTGTTTTATTGTACGACGGGTTTAATGTAATCGTTGGCTTTTCCAATAAAGTTGGGGATATGTCTTTGGATAGTTTAGTGATAAGTTTAATGGGTAACAATGGCAACAAAAACGTAATGGCAGCAAGCCTTTTGATTAAATTCCCATTCGCCATCTATTATATTTTAAATACTAAAATCGCAGGTAAGGCAATTGGCATTGTAAGTTTATTTATTGGTGTATTTGCATTGTTTATATTAAATACCAGATCTACTTTTGTAGGTTTATTTTTAATTCTTTTAATTTTTACTTTAACAACCGTTTATTTTAAAAGAAAGGCTGGTGTCAAATCTATTTTAATTCAGCTGGCTTTTTTTATTATCCCAATTGCAGTTGCATTTTTCTCTGCTAATATGGTTTTAGATAATGCAGTTAAAATGCAGGGAGAGCAAGGTGGTTATGGTACAGTTACAAAAAGGGTGGGAGATATCACAATCGCAAAAGGAAGTGACCGTCTGCATTTATGGTCTGCTGCAATTGATTATTTCAAAAAACACCCACTTAAAGGAGCTGGATATGGCAACTGGAAATTGGCATCTATTCCCTATGAAAAAGAATATACCAATGACTTATTTGTTCCTTATCACTCTCATAATGATTACCTAGAAACCTTTGCGGACTTAGGTGTAGTGGGAGGAATGCTTTATGCTTTATTATTTTTACTGGTATTGTTATTTACGATTCGCATTTGGAAAGATGAAAAACTAAAGCAGTATCATTTTGTAGCAACCATTTCATTCATGGCCATCACATGTTATTTTGTAGATGCCTTTTTAAACTTTCCAACTGAGCGTACTTCCATGCAAACCATGCTTACGTTTTCTGCAGCACTTGTTTTTGCACCTTATTCATTCATCTACCTAAATAGTAAAGAAAAAGGGAGTGGCGTTTTGCATCAATGGTTGCCTAAAATATTTATTGCATTTTCTTTATTAATACTTATACCTTCTATTTACATTAATAAACAAGTTTACGAGTCTTTAAAGGTTCAAAAATATGTGATGGGAGAAATTGATGCTGATCCTAAAATGGCTTTGGCCGATGTAAAAGAGGCGTTCCCTCATTTTCCTAATTTGTCTACCTCTACATTGCCTATCAAGGCCTTAGTAGCAAGATATTATTATCGTGATAAAATGTATGATGACGCATTGCGTTTATTAAGAGAATGTGAAAAGGACAATCCTTATTTATATTATACCGATTTTATTAAGACAGCTGTTTTTGCTTCATTGCAAAATTATGATAGTGTTTCATTTTATTCTAAGCGCGCTTTTTATAATTGGCCAAGAGCAACAAGTTATTATAAAAATGTAATTTTTGGTGCTGCAAGAAAAAAAGATACTACAGAAATTAACAAAGCATTTTCTACTTATATCAAATATCGTAACGAACCCGAAGGGTGGAATCAATACTTGTTAGCGAGGTTTGAATTAATGGGAGGCACTAATAATCTTTCTCAAAAATTATTAGATAGTGCGATTAAATTATTTCCAAAGGATTCTACTACTTTTGTTAGAGTGCGTGGATTATTCGCTAGCAGTGGTGCTGCAATTGCACCAGCTGCCAATGATTATTTAACCAAGGGGATGCAGTCTTTTCAAAAAGGCCAATATACAACAGCCGCGCAGTTTTACTTAAAAGCTGCAGAAGCAGATCCTAATAACTATACGCATTTTGAAAATATTGGCGTTTGTTATTATTCTGCAAAGCAATATGACAAGGCCTTGCCTTATTTTGACAAAGCTATTTTACTTCCTGCCGCTACAACTGGTAAGTCCGAATTTTACAAAGCAATGTGTTTGATTATGTTGGGTAAAAAAGACCAGGCTTGTGATGCGTTGCAAATTGCAAAAAAGAAACACTTCCCAAATGTGGACCAGTACATTGCATCTAATTGTAAATAGTTTACATCTTTCCTAGATTAGTATCTGTTATGATTTGAGTCATTTTAATAGGCATTCTTATGTCCTAAATTGTATCAAATCTAATTTTATGAAACGTTTACTAGAGAAAGTAGCAATTGTCACAGGAGCTGCTGGTGGTATGGGTGCTGCAGAAGCAAAGTTATTTGCTAAAGAAGGTGCAAAAGTTTTAGCGACAGATACCAACGAAGACAAATTAAAAAGCTGGGTAGTTGCTGCAAGAGCCGAAGGTCTCGAGATTGAATACATGAAACATAATGTGACAAGCGAGTCAGACTGGAAAAAAGTAGCCGATAAAGCAATGGAGCTTTATGGTAGACTAGATATATTAGTAAATAATGCGGGTATTTATCCTGGATTTGTAAGTTGTGAGGACACGCCTATTGAATTATGGGGCAATATCATTGCCATTAATTTAACAGGTCCATTTATAGGTTGTAAAACCTGTATTCCATACCTAAGAATGTCAGGTGGCGGTTCTATTATTAATATTGCTTCAATTGCAGGCAAAATTGGAGGAAACGGAACTGCATATTCATCTTCAAAAGGAGGCCTTGTTTTATTAAGTAAGGACTTGGCTGTTACATTGGCTAAAGATAAAATTAGAGTCAACACCATTTGCCCTGGCTTTATCCTAACACCAATGACGGAGGACCTATTAAAGGCGCCAGGTATGGAAGAAACTATCAAGCAAACATCACCTCAAGGAAGAGCAGCTGATCCTATGGAAGTGGCAACTGGAGCTTTGTATTTAGCTTCAGACGAGTCCTCTTTTGTGACTGGCTCAGACTTGGTTATTGACGGGGGCTATATTGCTAGGTAAATAGTTGGGATCTCTATAAACATATCTGCATACTTTTTGTTATCAATAAAAAGGAATTATGAAAGCTTTATACATTACGTTATCGTTAGCCGCTATTTATTTTGTTTTTCAGTCTTTTATTGCAGCAAATGCTTTAAAAACGGAGAAGCAGAAGTATAGAATGGTATTAAAGGATGCTGAGCTGGAAATACGTTATTACCCATCAGCTACTATGGCAACTATATACTCCAAAGGAACTAATTACAAGGGCGTGGCTAACAATGGTTTCAGAAAGCTAGCTGGATTCATCTTTGGCGGTAACGAGGAAAAGAAAGGCATTTCAATGACGGCTCCAGTAAGAATGAATATGTCAGAAAAAGGTTCTGAAATGAGCTTTGTAATGCCAGAAAAATATAATGAAAGTACCTTGCCAAAACCCAATGATGCAAGTATTCGTATACATAAGTCGGCGCCTCAGTATGTTGCTGTGATAAGTTTTAGTGGATATGCAACAGACGAAAAAATACAATCTTATAAACATCAATTAGAGCAAATATTAGCTAAAAGAAATATTAAAATTACTGGCGATTATAATTTTTTAGGATACAATGCGCCTTATCAATTTATTGGTAGAACCAACGAAGTTATAATCCCAATTGAATGGAAAGAATAGATATAGACAGGGTTATTGAAATGGCCTGGGAGGATCGTACACCTTTTGAGGCGATTGCCATTCAGTTTGGATTAACCGAAGCTGATACCATTAAGCTAATGCGAAGGGAGTTGAGACGAAATAGTTTTAATCTTTGGCGTAAACGAGTTAATAGCGGGGTAAGTCAAAAACATTTGGTGAAAAGAAGTACCGATATTAAACGTTTTAAATGTTCAAGGCAAAAGGCGATTTCTATGAATAAGATTAGCAAACGTTGATTTATCTATGACTTCATTTGTCTAAAAGTAAGATTTATTCTAGGCGTTAAAACCTTTTTTGTCTTAGGTATTGCATGCCACCAATTACTTTGTATAGTTCCTTTCATTTCTAATAAAGATCCGTTCTCTAAAAGAATGGAAAATGTTTCTTTAGTGGTTTTATGTTTAAACGAAAATTTCCTTTCTGCGCCCAAGCTTATAGAGGCAATAGAACTATTGGGAATTATCTCATTTTCGTCATCGCTATGCCATCCCATGCCCTCGTTACCGTTGTGGTATAAGTTTAATAGGCATGCATTGTATTTTACATTTGTACGTTGCTCAATGGCCTCTTTAATTTTCAACAAAGTACTATTCCAAATAAGCCCTTTTTTTGTTTTATTTGAATAGGTGTATTCAATTCCGCGGTCAGCATAAAATGCAACTTTTCTTTTAGTGGTTATTTCTTTCCCAAACATCAATACCACTTCGTTACGCCAATCAATATTGTTTAATAATTCTTCAAAAAAAACGCCTGATTCTTTATCATTAAAAATGTGTCCAAAATATATAGCAACGCCGTCCTTATTTATGATATTCGGAAAATTGTGCTGCATTGTTTTTAATTGTTTGTTTGTCCTATTTGTAGTGCTTTACTTTGCATCTTTAATTACAAAATAACAACAGTTTTGTTCTATAAAAATTTATTATGCATACAAAAGTCGAAAAACTAAAAGAACAATTACAAGCAACACGTTCTAATTTACTAACGCATCCTGTTTATACGCAGATTAAGGATTTAAGTGGATTGCAAAATTTTGCACAATACCATGTTTTTGCAGTTTGGGATTTCATGAGTTTACTAAAGTCATTACAAATTAATTTAACATCAGTTACGCTTCCTTGGTTGCCAGTAGGATCGGCAAATAGTAGATATTTGATTAATGAAATTGTCTTAGGCGAAGAATCGGACATAGATGAGCAAGGCAACAGAATAAGTCATTTTGAATTATATATGGCTGCTATGCGTCAAATGGGCGCTAATGTTAATCTAATTGAATCTCTATTAGGGTTTATTAGCAATGGATTATCAATTGACGAAGCGATTCAAAAGGCTCAAATGCCTGATTTGGTAAAACAGTTTTTGCAATTCACTTTTAAAATTGCGATACATGCTCCACTGCATGTTAAAGCTGCAGTTTTTACTTTTGGAAGAGAGGATTTGATCCCAGATATGTTTAATCAAATCTTAAATGAAATTTATAATGAGCATCCTGACAAAGTTTCTATATTCAAATATTATATTGAACGTCATATAGAAGTTGACGGAGGTCATCATAGTCATCTGGCTTTAGAGATGGTTGCTGAGTTATGTGAAAATGATCCAATAAAATGGGAGGAAGCTACAGGGGCATCCATTCAATCCTTGCATATGAGGGCAAAGCTTTGGGATGCAATTTTAGTGAAGTAGAATTATTTTGCGTTAGGTGTAAACTTATTGTTTTTACAAGCGTCACTACAATATTTTATTGCTTCCCAACTGCGCTCCCATTTTTTTCGCCATGTAAATGGCCGCTGACAATGGAGGCATATTTTAGTAGGGAGGTTTTGTTTCTTAATTGTCTTCATGCGTGATATAAATAACAAAACATTACTTGTTTTGTTTACTGTTTTGTGTCAGTAGCCAAGCTGCTGGACTAACTAATTTTTCTTAGAATTTGGCAAATAGGCGAAATCAATTTCATTGTTAAAAAACACTTGTTATAAAAAATTGAAATTGAGTAACTTAATTTATTAATATGTAATTAGTACACATATTAGTGTGTCAAAAATTTGTCTACGACTAATATCGTTTAACAATAAAATTTACATACTAATGAACATTTGTATTATTTTAATGTTGTATTAGTACAACGATTGGCTTGATATTGCTTTGCATTATTGTTTAAAAAACATTAGTGACAGCCGTAATGAAAATGTAGAGTGTTGTGAATGAATATGTTCACCAAAACTCAACAATATGGATCATTTGTCCTTAATGTCAGTAGCAATTGCTAAAACTGACTATGTTTCTTTCACTTTTTTCGTAGGCACTATGGCTATGATGGCCGCTGCTGTATTCTTTTTCATGGAAGTAAGTAATACAAGTAAAGAATGGAGAACTTCTGTACTTGTATCAGGTTTGATCACTTTCATTGCTGCAGTTCACTATTATTACATGAGAGGGTATTATGCAGAAACGCATGATAGTCCAACTTTCTTCCGTTACGTAGATTGGTTATTAACCGTTCCTTTGATGTGCGTTGAATTTTATTTAATCACAAAAAAAGCGGGTGGTACAACAAGTATTTTATGGAAGATGATTTTAGGCTCAGTAGTAATGTTAGTTACCGGTTATATGGGAGAAGCAGGTTTAGGTAATCCAACTTTATGGGGTACTGTAAGTGCTTTAGCATATTTCTATATTGTATATGAAGTATGGATGGGAGATGTGAAAAAATTAGCTTCTAGCGCAGGCACAGCTGTTGCATCAGCGAATGCTGCACTTGGTTGGTTTGTTTTAGTTGGATGGGCAATTTATCCATTAGGGTATTTGATTGGCACTGCCGACGGACAATGGTATGCAAGTTTCAAAAATATTGGTATAGACATGAATGTCATTTACAATATTGGAGATGCTGTAAATAAAATTGGCTTCGGTTTAGTTATTTATAGCTTAAGTAGAAAATCTGCTTAATATTTTTAGATTAACGATGGGGTAAATATTTTTACCCCATCGTTTTAATATCATTCTATGCAAATAAAATTAAGATCCTATTTAATGTTGTTTGCATTTTTTCTGTATTTAATAGAGCTCCTATTTGCTCCTGGAGCCAGCACACAAATTTCCTTTTTAATATTAGTGCTCATTCTTTTTGGAGTGCCACATGGAGCATTGGATTTGTATATTGACCAACATTTACAAAAGACTGATAAGAAGCAAAATATATTTTTATTAAAATATTTGCTAAATATAATTGTATATGCTTCAGTTTGGTATTTTTTCCCAATTATTGCATTGGTTATTTTTATTGCTATAACTGCTTATCATTTTGGAGAAATAGATTGGATGGGAAAATCAAATACATTAATACATAAGTTTGTTTACACATTATTAGGGTTTGCTTGGATTTTATTTTTACTCACTAAAAATATCAACTTTGCGTTGGATATATTTTTAACAATGGGCAGATCTTCTATAAAGAAAGAATTATTGATAGACTTGGCAAATAAAATTTATCCCTATACGCTACTAACTATTGGGGTAGTAAATTTTATGCTTTTTATTTTTAAGACCCATTTTTTTGATAAAGTAGCTACATTTTATTTCTCATTGTTACAAACAGGTATACTTGTATGCTTTGTTTTGTTCATGCCCCTTTGGATTAGTTTTACTTTTTATTTTGGATTTTGGCATTCATTGCTTTCATTTGATAAAATCAGAATCAATTTTGAAGTTCCCAACACAACTTCGGGATGGGGTGGTTTACTTTTTAAAGCAGCTCCATTTTCAATCATGGCCTGGTTTGGTTTTGCTTACATCACTTTTTTAACTTTAAACAGTAAGGACTCCTCCGGGATTTTTACGTTATTATTTATAAGTCTTTCAGTGCTTGCTTTGCCCCATTTACAGGTATTTACCAAGCTTAAATTAAAAAGTAATTAGTTAACTTTAAGGTTATATAATTACTTGTCATGAAAAAATTCTTCAAATTTTTAGGGTACACCTTCTTGTCTATTATTGGGTTAATAGCTATTTTATTAACCGTGGTTTATGTAAAAAGCTATATCGCATATAAAGATGCAGCTAAGCTAATTGGTAAAGAAGCACCCATTTTAAAAATAGACGGTCATGATTTTAGAGATTTAAACAAAAATGGCAAACTTGATGCCTATGAGGATTATAGAGTAAGTACCGAAGACCGTATTACCAATTTAATAAGTCAAATGACTTTAGAGGAGAAAGCGGGAAGTATGTTTATTACCATGGCTGCAATGAATAGTGATGGTTCTCTTTCGGAAACACAATCTATTTTAAACCCCATTTCATATGTGGTGGAAGGGAATACTGCGATGGTGTTGGGGAAGAACATGAATCATTTAAATACATTGCAATCTACTAGTCCTGAAGCAATGGTTACTTGGCATAATAATATTCAAAAATTAGCGGAGCGAAGTCGTTTAGGCATTCCATTAACACTGGCTACCGATCCAAGGCATGGTGTGCCTAATGCACCTGGTGCAAGTATTTATAGTCCCTTCTTTTCAAGTTGGCCTTCCACTTTAGGATTAGCTGCTACAAGAGACAGTAATTTGGTGCGCGCATTCGGCGACATTGCAAGACAAGAATATAAAGCATTGGGTTTTAGATTAACCTTATCACCCATGGCGGATTTAGCAACCGAGCCAAGATGGGGGAGAATTAATGGGACATTTGGAGAAGACGCCGAGTTGGCAGCAACCATGACAAAGGCATATATTTTAGGATTTCAAGGAGATAGCATCAATGAAAATAGTGTGGAGTGTATGGTAAAACATTTTGCGGGTGGAGGGCCTCAGGAAAATGGACGTGATGCACATTTTCCTCCAGGACATCAAGTGTATCCCGGAAATAATTTCAAATACCATTTAATACCATTTGAAAAAGGAGCTTTTGCGGCAGGTGCTGCACAGGTAATGCCTTATTATGGTTTGCCTGTTGGACAAACAAGTGAGGACGTAGGATTTGGATACAATAAAGATATTATTACAGGCTTATTAAGAAACACTTATCATTTTGATGGTATAGTTTGCACCGATTGGGGTTTGGTAACCGATGCTAAAATATTAGGTTATACCTTAAAGCCAGCTGCTGCACATGGGGTTGAAAATTTAACGGCAAAGCAAAGAATGGGAAAAATTATCAATGCAGGATGTGATATGTTTGGAGGGGAAGCACTTCCTAATGTGGTTGTTGAATTGGTAAAAGAAGGAAAAGTTTCTGAAAAAAGAATTGATTCTTCGATGCGCAGAATTTTAAGAGAGAAATTTCGTTTAGGTTTATTTGATCATCCTTATTTGGATCCTGAAGGTGTAAAAGTAATTAACAATCCTACTTTTGCTGCTAAAGGGATTGAGGCACAGCAAAAATCATTGGTACTGTTAAAAAATGAATCCAACATTTTACCCTTAAAGTCAAGTACAAAAATTTTCTTGGAAGGTTTTAATAAGGAAGAAACCAAAGAATTCACAAATGTGGTTAGCAGTATGGAGGCCGCCGACCTAATTATTTTAAAAATAGGGACACCTGATAATGCAGGTTCAGAAAAATTCATTTTACAAAGATTATTCAATCATGGTTCATTGGCATTTTCTGATAAAGAGGAAGCACGTTTGTTAAAAATTATTCAGTCCAAACCAACCATCACGGTCATTAATTTACAAAGACCTGCGGTGATACCAAATATCAATAAATCCTCAAAGGCTTTAATCGCTGACTTCTCTTCACAGGATAATGTGATTTTAGATTTAATCATGGGTAAGTTTAAGCCAACAGGGAAATTGCCATTTGAATTACCTTCATCCATGGACGAGGTTTTAAAGCAAAAGGAAGATGTACCTTATGATACTAAAAACCCTTTGTATAAGTTTGGTGCAGGGATGGGGTATTAGAAATTTAATTGCAACTACCGAGGCTTACTCGGTAGTTCAAAAATGAATATTTAATTCAAGTTTAGCATCAAGTCCAATTTCAACCAATCGCTGTAAATTTGATAAACGTATTTCTTTAATATCGTTTTCTATTTTTGAAATGTATGACTTAGTGGTTCCTAATTTCAAGGCAAGCGCTTCTTGCGTCAAGCCCTTTCTTAGCCTGGCTTCTTGGAGCATAGCCCCAAGCTTAAAATTTTCATATCCCTTTTCAAAAGAGTCTCTTTTTTTAGTTCCAATTTCACCATATTGGCTCTCTATAAATTGATCTAGGGAAATGGTAAAAGGTTTGGTGATTAGTGTTCTAAATAGGAGGAATGGGTAGATTGAAAGCTTTTGGGACTGTCAACTCACCGCGTTAGTTGACTTCCTCGGAATTGATCCTTACCCAAAGCCTTTCATTTAAACCGAATAATACTTATTTGTAAAGTATGGAAGTAAGGTCTTGAATAAATCTCTGAAAATTTTCAAGCTTTTCTTAATATCAACATTTTAGAAAATCTCCGAACGAATATCTTTCAATCTATAAAGTAGGTTTTACATTTTTACAATTTGAGATTTGTATAAAAATAAATATGCAAAATCAAATTGAAATTTTCCAAGGAGAAAACAATGAAATAAATGTAGAAGTAAAGTTTGAAGAAGAAACGGTGTGGCTAAGTCAGGCACAAATTATCAAACTATTTAATGGTAGTAAATCAAATATAAGTGAACATATAAAATACATATTTGAGAGTGAAGAACTAGCAGAAACTTCAACTGTTCGGAATTTCCGAACAGTTCAAATGGAAGGAAAAAGGACAGTTAATAGGGATATTATTCATTATAACCTAGATGTTATAATTTCTGTAGGTTACAGGGTTAATTCAAAAAGAGGTGTTCAATTCCGCCAATGGGCTACCCAAAAGTTAAAAGAATTCCTAGTAAAGGGGTATGCCTTAAATGAGCATAGGTTGGCTCAAAAGAATCAAGAAATTCAGTTTTTGCACGATGGTATTCGAATTATGAGTCGTGCCATAGAGGAAGTGACTAACGATGAAGCCTATAAATGGTTAGATAAGTTTAGTAAAGGTCTTCAGTTATTGGATGACTATGACCATGAGCGTTTAGACATCAACGGGCGAAGTTTGATTCCTGGTATACACCCAAACATTTTAGAATATGAGACTATTGTAAATGCAATGCGGACTGAATTTGATTCATCTGTTTTTGGTAAAAAGAAAGATGATGGTTTTATGAGTGCTGTCAAACAAATAGAACAAGGGTTTGGGGATAGTTATGTTTATCCAAGTGTTGAAGAAAAAGCCGCTATGTTATTGTATTTAATAATAAAGAATCATGCTTTTGTGGATGGCAATAAAAGAATTGGAGCTGCTTGCTTTTTATTATTTCTAATGCGAAACAATTTGCTTTTGTCACCGAATGGTGTTCCTTTTATTAGTAATGATGCATTGGCTAGTATTACCTTATTCGTTGCTGCAAGTAAACCAGAAGAAATGGAAATGGTAAAAGGTTTGGTGATTAGTGTTCTAAATAGGAGGAATGGGTAGATTGAAAGCTTTTGGGACTGTCAACTCACTGCGTTCGTTGACTTCCTCGGTGGTGATCCTTACCCAAAGCCTTTCAAACAAACACTGCGTGTTCGTTTGGCTTTTTTAACGCTCATCCGCTCAATCAAGCAAGCTTGTTTCGCGGCTTCGCATTAAAAAAGCCTCTCATTTGCATGAGAGGCTTTGTAGCCTCCATAGGAGCGAGTTTGGAAGAATTTTCTGCGGATGTGAGGGCGATTTTAAACTATCACTATCGCTTTCTCCAATTAGCTTCTAATCCGATAAAATCCTCTAAATGATATACAGCATCAGAATACGTAAACAAGATAGTTCTGTCATCTACAATAGTATGTTTCTTTCTTTTGTCAACACTCAATTTTTGTAAATCTGGGAAATACTTTAATGGAGAAATGATCATTCTGCCATCCTCCATTTTGAGTGTGATTTTTCCGGGCAAATCAAACAAAACTTTCTCGATGCACATTGTTTTATTTATTAAAGTAGAAGACATGATTATTTTATTTTTATTGTAGTAATTTTTTTACCTGCTTTGACGTTGTTAAATGATTCAATTAATATCGCTTGATTTTCTTTAATCACTTTAAGCGCTTGTTTTAAATCTGTTTCTGAAAGACTCCCTTTATCAGCTACTTTCAATGTTTCTAACCATATTTTAGCTGAACGTTGTCTATTCCCTTTTTCTTTTGCAATATGTAAGTGAGGTGGCTCATTTATCGCATCAAATGCAAAGATAAAAAAAGTCAAAAACTTATAAATCGCAATTTTAGGCATTCAACAATGTTTAACCAAATTTAAACCTAATTGGAATAATAAAATAAATATACTTACTAAGTAGATGAAAATAAGGGCCAAAATAGGGTCTATTTATGCCAGAAAACAAAAACCGACCCAATTGGGTCGGTTTTTTATTATTTTCTAAAACTATTATTATTTTAGAAAATAACACTTCGTAGCCACAATAGGAGCCAGTTTGGAAGAATTTGCTGGTGATGTTAGGGCGATTTTGGATCTGACAATTAATAATAAGTAATGAGGAACCATTGTTATTGAGGTATGCTAACATTATCAGGATTCATAACCCTGAGGTCCCGGGTTCAAATCCCGGTCTCGCTACATCATAATCAAGGACTTACGTTAAATCGTGAGTCCTTTTTTGTTTTTGCGTGAGGTTTGATTCTAAAAGGGTAAATAAAAGTTGAATTGCAATCACTCTTCACCCCCTGCATTTTAATGCGGGGGTTTTGTTATATTTTTATTTACTACTTGTATATGGAAATGGTATAATTTTAGAAAATGTAATTGGAAATGTATAAATTTAAACTAACATTTATTTAAATTTATGATATGCGTAATTTAACAAAGACATTCTTAATAGCGTTATCATTGTTATTTTATGTCAATATTTACGCACAAAAAAAAATTGATACTGCACTATCGGACTTGGCAAAATATTATACTCAAGAAAAAATTCATTTTGTTTTAAGTAAGGAGCAATGTGTTTCTGGTGAAACGATTTGGTTTAAAGGATTTGTTTTCTCAGGTTATGAGGCCTCTGATATCTCAACAAATTTATATGTAGATATTTATAATTTTCAAAATAAGATAATTGGCAAGTGTTCTTATCCAATTATTAATGGCTTAGTAGATGGGGCTTTTACTTTAAGTGATACAATATCAGAAGGCATCTACTACATACATCCTTATACAAATTGGATGCTAAATTTTGATGACTCCTTTGAGTATTTAAAATCAATTACCGTTTTTAATCCTAGGTCAAAGAATGAATTGGTTAAAATTAATAAAAATAATTGGGTGCTTTCTGCAAACGCTGAAGGTGGTAATTTACTAGCAGATATTGAAAACAAAGTATCAGTAAGGCGAATTGGTGCTTTTGATTCAATCGAGAAATGGGATGGCTATCTTGTAGATGTTAGAAATCCATCAATAAAATTGATATCCTTCTCTTCTTTAGATGAAAATGTTGCTATTTTCAGTTTTATTCCTAAGTTGGGTATTAATTACAGAGTTATAGTTGAGGACAATACAAAAATTAATAAGTTTATTGATTTGCAAAAGCCACTCAATAAGGGCGCAAATATTCAAGTAGATCAGCATGATAGTTCATTGGATTATTCAATTAATTTTAAAGGGTTTGAATTTGGGAAGAACTTTACTTTAATAGGAACAAACAACAATGATTTAGTATATCGATTAAATTTCGTTATTAAAGATTCTATATTTTTCCGATCCATTTCAACTATTAATTTGCCAAGAGGTGTTTTGCATTTTTCTTTATTTGACGAAAATGCCAATTTATTATCCGAAAGACTAAGCTTTCTTAAGCAAAATCCTTTTCCCCCAATACATGACTCTATTTCTATAAATTATAATTCAAGATCTTATAACGAGTATGGTCTTTATCTAGATTCAGGCTTTAATTACAATATAGTAGTTGCAGCTGATGCCATTGATTTTGTTAATGATTTTATGGGATCTATTTGGTTAAATAGTGATTTTAAAAATGAGATACACCACTCTAGTGAATATATTGAAAACCCAAACTATAAGAGAATAGAGGCTTTAGATGCAATAATGATAAGTGAGCATTGGGAAAGATTTAATTGGACAAAGATTTTAAGTGAAGGGAATAAAGGCCTAAAGTTTAAGGGAGATAACTATTTAAGTTTTAAAGGAATAGTTAATTACAAAAAGAAGCCACTAATCAATGAAAAATTAAGTCTTTTTGTTTTTTATCCAGATTCTTCAAGACAAGTTTTGCAAGTCAATACTGATAGTCTGGGGCAATTTATAATTAGCGGTTTGGCATTTTATGATAAAGCTACAATTACGTATAAATTTTTAAATAAAAAGCTTATAAAAGAAAATGGCAGTTTGTTTTTTGAATCAATTATTCCATTTGAGTCCAAACATCTTAAACTACCTGAATCTAAATATGAATTAGTGCCAAAAGAATCAAGTAAGCAAAGAGATGCATCATATATTGAAGTAATAAATAAAAGTAAATTTCAAAAAAATATAGTTGAAAGAGAAAAAACCTTGGCTGACGTGGTCGTTAGATCTAAATTAAAGTCTGCGACTCAATTATTAGACGAGAAAGTTAGTTCAGGCAGATTTGATATTTATGGTAATTTGAAAGTGGTTGACTTTGTAAACACTCAACAAACTACTACAGATGCAAATGCATTTGACTGGCTCGTTGCGAAAGGGCTAATTGATGTTACAATTGCAAAATCATATAGATACTTTATTGATGAGTTCCCATCTAATATTAACGACATAAAATCAATTCAGGCATCAAATATTGCATTATTGAAAGTAGGTGCAATTGGTAAAATTCATGACGTTCACATTTATTTAAAAAGAGGAGGTGAAAATGTATTAACACCAGATCCATTAGGGAATACTTCAATTAGTGGATATACTAAATCCATACCCTTTATTATGCCTAATTATTTTAATGATGCATTTAATAAAATGGAACAAGATAAACGAGATATTCTTTATTGGGGAAATGTATTTTCGTTAAATAAT
This sequence comes from uncultured Bacteroidota bacterium, assembly GCA_903819975.1. GTDB lineage: Bacteria > Bacteroidota > Bacteroidia > Chitinophagales > Chitinophagaceae > Sediminibacterium. The sequence continues at coordinate 48,277 of CAIJFI010000013.1, forward strand.
GATGGGAAAAAAGTAATATTAAAGTATTTTAATAATGATAACCCTAGAAATGTTCATGTTGTCGTTTTTGGCACGGACCTAAATGGATCCCCCTTTATTAAGCGTTAAATAACATAGAAATCTGTTAATTTTTGTTAAAACTAAAAAATTAGTTGTATAACTAAATATTTAGTTATAGATTTGTTCTCATAAACTTAAAAACAATGAGTAAACCATTGACAAAAGCGGAGGAGCAAGTCATGCAGGTGCTTTGGAAATTAGATACTGCATACTTAAAAGACGTTGTAGACGCAATGCCTGACCCAAAGCCACATAGCAATACAATTGCTACGATCATTAAAATATTAATTGACAAAGGTTATATCAACCATGAAGTTCATGGAAGGGTACATTGCTATGCGCCAGTTATTAGTAAGGAGGAATATTCTTCGTCTAGTATTAAAAATTTAGTAGAAGGGTATTTTGAAGGTTCGTTTTCGGATGTAGTTTCCTTTATGGTAAAACAAAAGGACTTAAAAGTGGCTGATTTGGAATTACTCCTTAAAGAAATGAAAAATAAAAAATAACTACCATGATAACAATTTTATATTATTTATTGAAAGTGGTTTTATGTAGTGCTTTATTATATACGTACTACTGGTTTGTCTTAAGAAACAAACAGTTTCATCAATACAATAGGTTTTATTTAATGGGAGTGTCAGTGTTATCGTGGATAGTCCCATTTCTTAAAATTAATATTATAAAAGAGCAAGTTTTATCAGCACCCAAGGTCATCCATTTTGCAAATGTTATTGCCGAAAACAATAGTACTATAGAACAAGAAGTAGTTTTAAAAAGTTCCCAGTTTACTTGGGATAATCTATTGCTATTCATCGGATTTACAATATCATTCTTATTTGTAGTAAGGTTTGTAAAATCCTTGTGGCATATTCGTAAATTAATAAAACAATACCCATTAAAAAAATTAGCAAGTCTGTATTTAGTGATGACGGATATTAAGGGAACTCCATTCTCTTTTTTCAAATACATATTCTGGAATACATCAATTGATTTAAACAGTGAAATTGGGAAGAAGATTCTTGCACACGAAGTAGCACATGTTGAGGAAAATCATTCATTTGATAAACTTTTGATTGAATTACAATTGGTGATTGGTTGGTTTAATCCAATTGTCTGGTTAATTAGGAATGAATTGTATTTGATACATGAATTCATTGCAGATCAAAAATCTATTCAAAATAATGATACAAGTGTTCTAGCAGAATTATTATTAACATCAGCATATCCTACACAACAACATCTATTATCAAATTCATTTTTCTTTTCACCAATTAAACGTAGAATCCAAATGTTTACAAAAACAAACACAAAATATAGTTATCTGAGAAGACTAACTATCTTGCCAATTATGGCTGCGACGGTCTTACTATTTGCATTTAGAAATGGTAATATTAATTCAAGACCAATTATCAAATTAGATAAACAGTATACAGTAGTCATTGATGCTGGACATGGTGGTAAAGACCTTGGTGCAAGTGCTGCTGATGGGACTAATGAAAAGGATTTGACACTAGCAATTGCTTTAAAAGTTAAATCATTAAATAATAATCCTAACATTAATATTGTACTATCAAGAGAATCGGATAAGTTTATTACAGTAATGGATAGGACTAATATTGCGAATGCAGCAAAATCTAATTTGTATGTATCAATTCACATGAATAATGACGATGCTAAAAAAGGAACTGGAAGTTCTTGTTATGTTCCATTTAAAAAGAACTTATATATAAAAGAGAGTGTTGTTTTAGCTAAAAATATATTAGAAGCTACTAGTGGCCTTTTTCTTAAAAATAAATTGATTACAACAAAAGATAAAGGAATTTGGGTAATTGAAAATGCTAATATGCCAGCGGTTTTGTTTGAAAGTGGATTTATTAGTAATCCAAATGACTTAAAGCTGGTTAAAGAAAATGAGGATAAGATAGCTAATATGTTATTAGAAGGTATTAATACATATTTGTCTAATAATTTCAAAATTAACGCTGATATTGATACCCTTCCAAAGTTAAATGCTACAAAAAGTGATAAAATCACAGTGACTTCTAAAACATCAGTTGATACTGTTGTGGATGTCAACTTAAATTATGATCTAAATAAAGATAAAATTGTTGTCTCAAATGTGACTTTAAACACATCAAAAAAACAAGCTGCTTTGGATGCATTAGAAAATAAGGCGAATGTAGTAATTACAAAGAAAACTGAAGGTGGTACAGAAAAATATGTAATTGTTGAGAATGGAGAAACTGCAAGCAAACCTACTTTTTATTTAGATGGAATTAAAATAACAGAAAAGGAAATGAAAGCCATATCGCCAAATGATATTGAATCAGTTAATGTATTGAGTGGAGAACAAGCATTAAAAAAATATCCTAAAGATGGTAGAACTGGAGTGGTGGAAATTAAATTAAAGCGTAAGAATTAATTTGAATGACTGCGTGAGGAAAATACCCCCTGAATTCGACTGAAATCGGTTGATTTCCGTTTTGTGAAAACTTAACTAACTACAAATCAACGCCTTCATTTTCTCAAAAAATCTTCATAACCCTGAGGTCTTTTTCGTACCTGAATATTGCAGAACATTAATTACTGTTCAGGTACTTTCACGAACGTAAATAGATGTTCCAGAACGATAAAAAGCGTTCCGGAACATCTATTTTATCCTATTTTTCCTATATTTTTTCGATATTGTTAGAAACTGCGCTATTGTTAGCCTTCTCTATTTTTGCTACTAATTCTTCCTTTTCCTTATTTAATGACTCTATAATCGATTCATTTTGTTGTAGGTCGTGTTCTAGCATTGCTGACCTTGAAGTTAAATTCTTGATGGATTCATGATTTTTCGATGTAGCATCCTTGAGTTGTCGAATTTCCTTCGATTTTGTTACTGACGACTTTATAGCAAAATAGGCTATTCCTATTATGCCTATGCCGACTAAAACATAGGCGGCTTTTATTTTTACGTTTTTGGCTGGCTTATGAAAGCGCTCAATCATTGTTAGAAATTCTGGATTAGTCATGTTTCTGAATTTTTATGTATTGTTTAAATGGGTTTACTATGATATTATATCCTAAGAAAACTACTGTACTTTCTTCATAGCCATGGCTTATTGAAATACAATTGTTTAATACAATTCCATATGCTTCTAATACTGCAACTGTTACAAATTCGCCATGTGTTATAATAGCTTCTTCAATTTTTGCTTTAGTTTGTCTTTGAATTGCAGCATAATCCAAAAGTTGATCCTCATGTATTTGGTGTTTTTGTTGATGCTTTCTTCTGCGGCAGTTGTGGTGAATGCCATTTTCATCAGTGTACTCAGAGCAATGTCTCTTGGATTTACGTTCTTGGTCTGCAATGGGTTCTCTACAGTCCTCGTTTTCACATACACGACCTAAATGGTAGGTCAGGGATGGTTTGCTTGTAATTTGCTTCTTTTTTGGCTTCATATTATCTTAAATTTTAAACTGTAATTATTTTTAATAAAGTTAAAGGTACAAATATTTCATTAATTTCAATAAAAAGTCTAAGTTTGCGACATGATATTTAAAAATACAATAAAGCGGTTTGTTTTGGAAGAGGTAGAAAAGGAGTATAAATCAGGAAATTATGCTGCATATGCGCCATTTATGGATACGTTGCTTTCAAGGAATACCCCTTTAAAAAGTACCAATTTAGACAGGCGATTAATCCATTATTGGGAAAGCAGGAAACTATTTAACGAAGTTTCGGATAATGGTTATTTAAGCTTCTTTGATGTCAGTTGGTTAAATGTGTTACAAGAGTTAAAGGTGATTGGTGTAACTCCTAAAACTATGGAGGAGGTACACAAATTCTTTTTCGGTAATAATAGTTTTCTTGATGCACTTTTTTCAAAGTCTAATATCGAAAAATTGGCATTTTCTTCGAAAGAAATAGATGATTTATCAAAAAGTAAGGATCTATTACAAATGCTTAAAAATTACGGATGGAATAATTTTTCATTAACTATATTGGCTATACTACTAACAAGAAAAAACACGTGTTTGCACGTGAGTGCTGGTGGTAAAGTGGCAGCATTTGAAGTTGCTGATATATTCGATCCTTCTGATTCTTTTGGGAGGCTCAATAAGTTTTTTAATGAATCATTCATTTCAGTGAGCTTTTACAATATTATTTACAAAGTGATCAATGATAATGACTTATTTAACTTGAATGATGGTGTATTAGAAATTAAGGAGGCGTCTATCAATATCATTAAAAAGATGTTCAATGATGATGCAATACAAAAAATTACATTTAGGTTAAACGATAAGAGGATGCCTATTGTTGAGGTTACAAAAAGACTTGATTTTGCTGAATTTTACAATAAGGTGCATTATCTGAAAAAGAAAGGAACTTTCTTGGATATGCAAATCAAAACAAGGGATGGTAATGTTCAACTTTTCGAAGTGACTGAATTAATAAATACAAAATAGTGCTGAAGTTCTCGGCCATATTATACAAAGGGTACTCTAAACTAAGTTCTAGTTATGGTATGATATTCATTAATCTAAATGAGCAATCATTATGTAAACAGTAAAAAAAAGGTAGAAATAATAGCAGCTAATGAAAGCACTGCTTTAGATGCAAGTATAAAAGTGCTTGCAGAGATTATCGCTAATCAAATTATCAAAAAATTACTTCAAGATGAACAACTTGGAATTACAGCTTCAGCAGATGACAGCGAAATTTGCGAAAAAAGCGAAGCCGCCTAAATGGAGGGAGGGAAATAAAATTGTAAACTATACAAGGGTTTCTGACCCCTCCCAATTTGACAACACTTCTTTAGAAACACAAAGAAAAGATGCCATCACTTTTGCAAACAAAAGGTCATTTGAAATCAAATCCTTTTTTGGTGGGGAAGCGGAGTCGGCCAAAACGGATGAGCGAAAGGAGTTTAAGCTAATGCTTAATTATGTAAGAAAAAACAAGGATGTAGTAGCCATATTAGTTTACTCATTTGAGCGTTTTTCAAGAAGTGATCATGCACAAGAGCTTATTATTGATTTAAGTAAGATTGGAGTTAAGGTAATTAGTGTGCTTCAGGATATTGATGTGACTTCTCCCGCTGGCGAGTTGCAGCAACAAATATTTTTTGCTTTCGGTAAGTACGATAACGATTTACGAAGAACCAAAACCATGCGCGGTACTTCTGAATTAATTGAACAGGGCTATTATATTGGCCACTGCCCATATGGTTATACAAACCTGAGAAGAAAGGAGAAAGCCAAGTATCACGAATATGTAATCAATGACCAGGGCAAGTTTATGAAAATGGGCTTTAAATGGAAAGCGGAAGGTAAATGGAGTAATAAAGAAATTGTAGAGCGTTTGCGTAAATTAGGTGCAACCATTGAATACAAAAGTTTTTACCGCCAAATCGGGAACCCCTTTTATTGTGGTTATTATATGAACGCATATTTCCCGGGTAAATTAATTAAGGGACACCACCCAGCTTTAGTTTCTATGGAACTTTTTATGAAAGCAAATGCAGTAGCAATTACAAATCCGCATAAAGGGATTGCTAAGAAATTTAAGGACCCTGATATGCCATTAAAGTCTTTTTTAAGAAGCGAGCTAACGAACTCACCATTTACTGGCTATAAGCAAAAAGGACATATCTATTACAAGACCAGAGGGCATGCAGAGCCGGTTAATGAAAAGGCCGCAACTATCAACAAGCTATTTATGGAGGAGTTGGATAAGTATAAAATTGAACCTGTTCATATTGCCTCAATAGAAGCGCAAGTAAAGGAGATTGTTTCTCAGAAGTTTAACGACAAATTGCAGGAGGATGTATCAGCAAAAAGAAAAATTACCGAATTGACTGATAAGATTGAATCACTTGAAGAAAGGTTTATCAATCAAGAATTAAGCAAGGAACTTTACGATAAATACCGACTTAAATATTTAGATGAAAAGAAGCAATTAGAGGAGGAAAATATCAAAGGTGATTTTAAGAGTTCGAACTTAGAAAAAGCGGTTAAAAATGGATTGGAAATTTTGCTAGACCCTTTGCAGTTATGGGTTTCCTGCGACTATGATGATAAACAACGTCTTCAATATTTGTTCTTCCCAGAGGGAATGAGGTATGATAAGGAAAATAAGCGAGTTCGAACTCCAAGGGTGAATAGTGTGGTCTCTCTAATCTCAAGTGTAGCAAGGGTTTCGGAGGAAAATGAGAAAGGCTACCTCGTTGGAAGTAGCCTTGATTCTCGTTTCGTAGAGCGTACGGGAATCGAACCCGTATTACCAGGATGAAAACCTGGCGTCCTAACCGTTAGACGAACGCTCCATCGTAGAATTTGTCATTCGGGTCGCAAAAATAGGATTCTAACCATTTACTGCCAAATCATTTTGTATCTTTTTTCGGTTTTATTAGTATTTGTTTCAATTTAAAATATGCCAAATCGGAAATGCCAGCCTGGACATATTATGCTCCGCAATCCTTTGAAACGATCAATTGTTCGCTTAAAACCCTCATATTTGTTGATAAAACCTTTCTTTTTTAGGGTTATTTTTTTAAAAAGATGGTACCTTCGCATCTCCAATTGAAAAAATTAAAATTAATACTATGAGTTCAGTTAAAGTTGCAATCAACGGTTTTGGCCGTATCGGTCGTTTGGTTTTCCGCCAAATATATAACATGGAAGGAATTGAGGTAGTTGCTATCAATGACCTTACTTCTCCAGCTGTTTTGGCTCACTTATTAAAATATGATAGTGCGCAAGGTCGTTTTGATGCTGACGTTAAGTCAACTGAAGATTCAGTATTAGTAAATGGTCATGCTATTAAAATCTATGCACAAAGAGATCCGTCTCAAATTCCTTGGGGAGCGCATAATGTAGACGTTGTTATTGAATCTACAGGATTCTTTACAGATAAAGAAAAAGCTGAATTACATATTAAAGCAGGTGCTAAGAGAGTTGTAATTTCTGCTCCAGCAACTGGCGAAATGAAGACTGTTGTTTTCAACACTAATCACGAAATTTTAGATGGTACTGAAACAGTTATTTCTGGTGCTTCTTGTACTACTAACTGTTTAGCTCCAATGGCTAAAGTATTAGAAGATAAATTTGGTATCGTTACAGGTTTAATGTTAACGGTACACGCATATACTAATGACCAAAATACATTAGACGGTCCTCATCCAAAAGGTGACTTACGTCGTGCTCGTGCTGCTGCTGCTAACATTGTACCTAACAGTACTGGTGCCGCAAAAGCTATCGGTTTAGTATTGCCTTCTTTAAAAGGTAAATTAGATGGTTCTGCACAACGTGTTCCAACAATCACCGGTTCTTTAACGGAGTTAACTACTATCTTATCTAAGAAAGTAACTGCCGAAGAAGTGAATGCAGCTATGAAAGCGGCATCTAACGAATCTTTCGGTTATACTGAGGATGAAATTGTTAGCTCTGATGTTATAGGCATTTCTTACGGTTCTTTGTTTGACGCAACTCAAACTAAAGTAATGACACAAGGCGATGTTCAATTAGTGAAAACAGTATCTTGGTACGATAACGAAATGAGCTATGTTTCTCAGTTAGTGCGTACTGTGAAATACTTCGCAAGTAAAATTAAATAAGCAATTATAAATAGCAAATGCCCCCTTTATTGGGGGCATTTTTATTCGACTTATTGGATTCAAATTATCACAAACTATTTTAAATTTTTATTATGAGTACTTTTAATGATTTTTCTTTTGCAGGTAAAAAGGCGTTAATTCGTGTAGATTTTAATGTGCCTTTAAATGATGCATTTGAAATTACCGACGATAACCGTATGCAAGCAACGGTGCCTACTATTTCAAAGATTTTGAAAGACGGTGGTAGCGTAATTTTAATGAGCCACTTAGGTCGCCCAAAAGACGGTCCAACAGAAAAGTATTCTTTAAAACATATTGTTGCACATTTATCTAAATTATTAGGTATAGAAGTGCAATTTGCAAATGATTGCATTGGTGCAGATGCAGTAGATAAAGCAGCAGCATTACAACCAGGTCAAGTATTATTATTAGAGAACTTGCGTTTTTATAAAGAAGAAGAAAAAGGAGATGTCGCGTTCGCTGAAAAATTAGCAAAGCTTGGTGATGTTTATGTAAATGATGCATTTGGTACAGCACACCGCGCGCATGCTTCTACAGCAATCATTGCTCAATTCTTTTCTCCAGCAAACAGAACATTTGGTTTAGTTATGGAAGGTGAAGTGGTGAGTGCCGAAAAAGTATTGCACGCTGCACAAAAGCCTTTCACTGCAATTATAGGTGGCGCTAAAGTTTCTGATAAAATTTTGATTATTGAAAATTTATTAGACCGTGCTACTGATATTATTATTGGTGGCGGTATGGCTTATACTTTCTTTAAAGCACAAGGTGGTAAAATTGGCAACTCCATTCATGAAGATGATCGTATGCCTTTGGCTTTAGAAATCTTAGCAAAAGCAAAGGCAAAAGGAGTAAATATTCATTTGCCTATTGATAATATTATTGCTGATAAATTTAGCAACGATGCAAATACTCAAAACTGTGCAAGCGGTGAAATACCTGATGGATGGGAAGGATTAGATGCTGGTGTTGAATCTAGAGCTCAGTTTGCAAAAGTGATTTTAGCAAGCAAAACTATTTTATGGAATGGTCCAATGGGCGTTTTTGAAATGCCTAATTTTCAGGCTGGTACAAAAGCTATTGCAGATGCAGTGGCTGAAGCTACTCAAAATGGAGCTTTTAGCTTAGTGGGTGGTGGAGATAGCGTAGCTGCAGTAAATCAATTTGGCTACCATGATAAGGTTAGCTATGTAAGTACAGGTGGTGGTGCGATGTTAGAGTACTTTGAAGGCAAAACACTTCCTGGTATCGCTGCAATCAAAGGAGAAGTCGCGTAAGTGAACTGATGCAGGCAGAAAAACTAATTGCGACTGATGCAGGCAGAAAAACTATTTTGTCAGCCAATTCTTAAAAAAAAGTTAATACAAATCCCTTCAGCATGCTGGAGGGATTTTTTTGTCAGTATATCAATAATAAAAATACGACTAAACGGCAGAAATTGAATTTGGTACTTGCTTTGCTCTATCTTTATAAACAAATACAAAACTATGTTACGCAAAAATTTAGGTTTATTCATTTTTTTAGGAGTTATCGTAATCTTATTCGGAATGGGATGTAATGGTTACAACGGTCTAGTATCCCAAGATGAAACAGTAAATCAAATGTGGAATAATGTTCAAAGTGACTATCAACGTCGTGCAGATTTAATCCCTAATTTGGTTGCATCTGTAAAAGGTGAAGCGAATTTTGAAAAATCAACTTTAGAAAGTGTTATAACTGCTCGTGCGAGTGCAACACAAATGAAAGTTGATGCTAAGGATTTGACTCCAGAAAAACTACAACAGTTCCAAGCAAATCAAGGTCAGTTGTCTCAAGCATTAGGTCGTTTAATGGTAGTGTCTGAAAACTATCCTAACCTTAAAGCGAATGAAGCTTTCCGTGGATTGCAAGCGCAATTAGAAGGAACAGAAAATAGAATTAAAGTTTCAAGAAACGATTTTAACGGCGCTGTTGCTGATTATAATAAAAGAGCTAGATCTTTCCCTTTAAACTTAGTTGCTAATATGTTTGGCTTTAAAACTAAAGAAGGATTCAAAGCTGAAGAAAGTGCAAGTAAGGCACCAGAAGTGAAATTTTAATAACTGCGAAATATAACCAATCCTATTATGTGGAATCCCTTCAAACGAAGTGCTGATACCTTATTGACTGCCTCCGACAAGCAAATGCTTGTGGAGGCTATTCAATTAGCTGAAAAAAACACTAGCGGTGAAATACGAGTGTATGTTGAATCTAAATTAGGTAAAGGCGATGCTTTGTCTAGGGCTACCGAAATATTTTTTAAGCATAAAATGAATGAAACAAAACAACGAAATGCTGTTTTGATTTATGTCGCTGTTAATGATAAGAAATTAGCAATTTATGCTGATCAAGGTATTTATGAAAAAATGGGAATTGAATTTTGGTATAGTCAAGTTCAAGAAATGACGGGGCATTTTAAAGCCATGAATTATGTGAATGGAATCACTGCAGTTATAGGTGAAGTGGGCCAAGCATTAAGCGCTCATTTTCCATATGACAGAGTTACGGACACGAATGAATTATCTGACGAAATTATGATCGGAAAATAGTCACCAATGAAAGCATTAAAACTTCTTTTATTTATAGTATTAGGCGCATTCATTGGTCTAAACGATTTGCAAGCGCAAAATGTGTTAGCTAAACCTAATCCGCCTGCACTTGTTAATGATATAGCTGGTATTTTAAGTCCTGCCGAAAAAGCAGCATTAGAAAGCAAATTGGTTGCTATCGACGATAGTAGTTCAAATCAAATTGCCGTTGTTATTATTCCAACCCTTGACGGATATCCTATTGAGGAATATGCTACAAAACTTTTTAGGGAATGGGGGATTGGCAATAAGAAGACCAACAATGGTATTTTACTTTTGATTGCATCAAATGACAAAAAAGTTAGGATTGAAGTTGGATATGGTTTAGAGGGTGCAATTCCTGATATTACAGCAATCAATATTATTGACAACGACATTAAGCCTGCATTTAGAGCAAGCGCTTATTTTGAAGGGATTGATAAAGCAACAGATGATATTGCAAAAGCTGCTGTTGGTGAATACAAAACTGCTAGACCTAAGAGAACAAAAGACACAGGAGGTGGCGTAGTTGTATTCATTGTTATTGCAATTATTATAGTATCCATTGTAGGTCGTCGTGGCGGCAATGGGGGCTCTAATATTGGTGGCGGAGGATTTAGTGATTTAGCTACTGGTATGTTATTAGGTTCCTTATTAAATGGCGGCGGAGGTGGCCGCGGTGGAGATGGAGGAGGTTTTGGTGGTGGTAGCTTTGGCGGGTTTGGTGGCGGAAGCTCTGGCGGTGGTGGTGCTAGCGGTGGCTGGTAAAAGAATTTACAATTAGATACTAAATGATATTAAAAAAGGAGCCCTCAATTGTAGGGCTCCTTTTTTAAATTAATGTAATTGAGTTGAATACATTCCTAAAATAATATTACATTTTAGGCAGCGCTGCGCCCACTATCTTTACTAGATTATCTTCACCTTTATTTTTCTTTGCTTTCAAAATGGCTCCCAATACTTTCACATTAAAATAGGCGTCTGTTTGTGATCTATAGGCTTCAGGAATTGCGTCTCTAAATGCAACAATTAATTCTATTCCTTTTTTAAACTTTGATTCTTCGGTTGTTTTTATAAGTAACTCAGCAAAAGGCAAGGTCATATAAAATTTTTCTTCAGACTGAATTCCTAAGGCTTCATATTTAGCTGCTACAAATTCAAAAACGTTTTCATCACCATATTTTGATAGGATAGAAGTTACAGCACTATTTAGTCTTTTCTTAATAACTTTCTTTGAAGCAATAATTGCAATTTTAATTGCTTCTGTAGAATCTACTTTTTCAAGTGCATCTAAAGCTGCCCCTGCTACTAAATATGATGAATCTTTAGTCCAATTAATGTATTGCGTTTTATAGCTCGTTTTACTTAATGCGCCAATGGCATCAATAGCATCCATCCTTACTTGTGTAGATGGATCTTTTTCTGCAATGCCAGCAATAATTGATTCTACCTCGGGAGTCATTGCTGCAGGATTATACGCAGTAATTGCTTTTTGGCGAATAATATAAAAACTATCTTTTAAAGCAGCCATAACCAACGCTTGCGCTTCTGGCTTTGACATATTTTCAGTGGCTTCGTTTATTGCTTCAAAGCGATCCACAAAGTTTGTTGCGTGATGGTATTGATAAACAAACTGCGCTAATGGTTTTACATCTTCCTTAGCCCATAATAATACCTTGTCATTATCTACATTTATATTGTCTGGCGCATTTGTTGCAGGAAAGTAAAAACTATCCAATCTTTTTTTACTCCAAACATCGTAATGATTTTTTTTATTAGATACAAATACATCAATGCCAACAGGGATCTCAAACACTTTATTCTGTGTTTGATTTTGTTGAATCACTACAAGCACCTGCTTTTTATCTGCCAAATATTGTTGTGTAATGCGCACATAGGGGTGACCATTGTCAAAATACCATTGATTAAAAAACCAGTTTAAATCTTTCCCTGTAATAGATTCAAAAGCCAGCTTTAATTTAATAGCAGATCCGTTGCTAAATTTATTATCAGTTAAATATTTATGTAATGAAGCAAAGAATGCATCATCTCCAACATAATGTCTTAACATATTTAAAATGCGTCCACCTTTTTGATAACTTACTAAATCAAAAACATCTTCACGATCCTTATAAAAGAAACGCACTAAGTTTTTTTCCGCATCTGCAGGACTTCCTAAATAAGAGTTCAGTCCAACATAATTTTCATATTGTCCAGCATCCTTCCCCTTGCTGTGTTCTTGCCATAAGGTTTGACTATAATCCGCAAAGCTTTCGTTGACTGTTAAATTGCTCCAGCTTTCTGCGGTAACTAGGTCGCCAAACCATTGATGGAACAATTCATGAGCAATAGTATTTTCCCAATTGTTGCCATCCACTAACTCTCTAGCGTTTTGTTGTACTGCATCACCATGCAATGTACATGTTGTATTTTCCATCGCACCAGACACATAATCTCTACCACTTATTTGCGCATATTTAGCCCATGGGTAAGGGATTCCAAGGATATGCTCGTAAAAACTGATCATTGCAGGCGTTTTGCCATAAATTTGGCGTGCTTCTTTCTCATATGCCTTCTCTATATAATAGTTCACTTCTATTTTCCTTTTTCCATCTGCCGCCTTCTTGTCCTCTGTAAAATAAGCGTCCTTAATAATTGCGTAATCGCCAATGCCAATAAAAAATAAGTATGGGGAGTGGGGTAGATCCATTTTCCAAACATCTAAACGAGTACCATTTTTATTATCAACCTGCTTTACTAATAAACCGTTAGAAAGTGAAACATATTTACTTGGCACGGTCAAATAAAACTCTTGTGTACATTTTTGATTAGGCTTGTCTATAATTGGGATCCAAACACTGGTCCCTTCTGTTTCCCCTTGTGTCCAAATTTGAGTAGGCTTTGTTGTATCCGTGCCTAAAGGATTAATAAAGTATAAACCCTTAGCATCAGTGATAGCAGTACTTCCCTTTGCTTTATATTCAGTAGGTTTAGCTGTATATTTAATATAGACAGTATAATTTTCTTTTGCAGAATATTTTTTATCCAGCATTATATTTAAAAACAATCCATCATACGTATACTTTAATTTTTTGTTTGAATTGTTTGATACTAACTCAATATTATGTATTTCCATCCCCTTTGCATCAAGGGTAAGTGTATTGGTTGCATAAAAGTGTGGGTGTAATTGCAACCAAACCTCACCATGCATTTGTGATTTAGTATAATCAAAACTAGCGGCTAATTTAGTATGTACAAGGTCGTTTTCTTTTAATGCTACTGCTCTATAATTTGTTTTCCAGCTTGTGTCATTTGAAAATTCTTCTTCCTGTGCAAATAAGCTTGCAGTCAATGTTAAAAGGCAAATACTTAATAAAGCAATCTTCTTCATATTCATGTATTTAATATAAACACTAAGTTAAGAAAGCCACGTTTATGAAATAGTTAAAAAGATATCTATTAAAAAAATAAGTAGTTTAGTGCTTTAATAAACGCTAATAAGTAAGATGGCAAGGTATTTCATTGAGGTATGTTATGATGGTGCAACATTTGGCGGGTTTCAAATCCAACAAAATCAACAAACCATACAAGGTGCATTGGAAGAAGCAATGACCATCTTATTTCGTCAATCTATTCCTTTAACAGGGGCTTCCAGAACCGATGCTGGCGTACATGCTATCCAAAACTTCTTGCACTTTGATACAGATTTGCCTATTAGTTCCAAGCATATCTATAATTTAAATTCAATTCTCCCTAAAACAATTGTAGTAAGTAACATATATATAGTACCAAATACGGCACATAGTAGGTTTGATGCAATTAAAAGGTCCTATATATATAAGATACATACTCAAAAATCTCCCTTTTTAGAAGGCAGATCTTGGTATTATCCTTTCCCAGTAGCCGTTTCAGCGCTTCAAGAGGCTGCAAATGCGCTATTGACCTATACGAATTTTGAAAGCTTCTCTAAGAAAAATACCTCTGTTAATACGTTTGACTGCACAATAACCAAGGCTCAGTGGATCGAAGAGGGTAGTTTGATTACATTTAATATAGATTCTAATCGTTTTTTAAGAGGAATGATCCGAGGTTTAGTAGGAACTATGCTTCAAGTTGGTCGAGGACAGACTAGTTTAGAGGAATTTCATAATATTATACGCTCAAAAAACGAGCAAAATGTAGATTTTTCAACTCCTGCTCATGGCTTATACCTTTCTGAGATAAAATATCCTGATTATTTTCAAAAAATAGGCTAATACCCAAAGCCTTATCTGTATTGAGTTTCGTATCATAAAGCACGGATTTTGAGCACTTTGAACGAAAAAATATTGAAAATAGTATACAATATATTTGGCCAGGAATTAAACCTCCTTATCTTTGCCGCCCGTTAACGATGAAACATGGTTGCGGATTGTTCTCTGAAGCAGTTTTACAGAAAAAAAGTTCGAAAAAATTAAAAATAATTTAATCAAACTTTGGTAGTTTAAAATACACCCTGTATCTTTGCCGTCCCTCTTCAAAAAAGGGGTTAGTTCTTCGAAATTATTAGGCCTTATTCTTTTAAATCTTTTTTAGTTTTTCTAAATAAAATTTAAATAAAGTTTGGCTGATAAAAATATTGTTCTTACCTTTGCACCCCGCTACGATAAATAGCGCGCAAAATAAGCACATAAGATCTTTGAAAGTTTGGAAATAACAGTAACTGTATAATTGAAAAATACAGGTAAAGGTTAAAGCATCAAAAAAATTAAATCAGACGTCATTTTCGATTAATTTGAGACTGATAGTCATGATCAAACAACATTTACAATGGAGAGTTTGATCCTGGCTCAGGATGAACGCTAGCGGCAGGCTTAATACATGCAAGTCGAGGGGCAGCATGAACTAGCAATAGTTTGATGGCGACCGGCAAACGGGTGCGGAACACGTACACAACCTTCCTTTAAGTGGGGAATAGCCCAGAGAAATTTGGATTAATACCCCGTAACATTGCGATGTGGCATCGCATTGCAATTATAGTTTCGACGCTTAATGATGGGTGTGCGTATGATTAGATAGTTGGCGAGGTAACGGCTCACCAAGTCTACGATCATTAGCTGATGTGAGAGCATGATCAGCCACACGGGCACTGAGACACGGGCCCGACTCCTACGGGAGGCAGCAGTAAGGAATATTGGTCAATGGACGCAAGTCTGAACCAGCCATGCCGCGTGAAGGATTAAGGTCCTCTGGATTGTAAACTTCTTTTATATGGGACGAAAACAGATCTTTCTAGATCCTTTGACGGTACCATATGAATAAGCACCGGCTAACTCCGTGCCAGCAGCCGCGGTAATACGGAGGGTGCAAGCGTTATCCGGATTCACTGGGTTTAAAGGGTGCGTAGGCGGGTAGGTAAGTCAGTGGTGAAATCCTGGAGCTCAACTCCAGAACTGCCATTGATACTATCTATCTTGAATATTGTGGAGGTAAGCGGAATATGTCATGTAGCGGTGAAATGCTTAGATATGACATAGAACACCCATTGCGAAGGCAGCTTACTACGCATATATTGACGCTGAGGCACGAAAGCGTGGGGATCAAACAGGATTAGATACCCTGGTAGTCCACGCCCTAAACGATGGATACTCGACATACGCGATACACTGTGTGTGTCTGAGCGAAAGCATTAAGTATCCCACCTGGGAAGTACGTTCGCAAGAATGAAACTCAAAGGAATTGGCGGGGGTCCGCACAAGCGGTGGAGTATGTGGTTTAATTCGATGATACGCGAGGAACCTTACCTGGGCTAGAATGCTGGGAGACCGCTAGTGAAAGCTAGTTTTGTAGCAATACACTGCCAGTAAGGTGCTGCATGGCCGTCGTCAGCTCGTGCCGTGAGGTGTTGGGTTAAGTCCCGCAACGAGCGCAACCCCTATCTTTAGTTGCCAACAGGTAATGCTGGGAACTCTAAAGAAACTGCCGCCGTAAGGTGTGAGGAAGGAGGGGATGATGTCAGGTCATCATGGCCTTTATGCCCAGGGCTACACACGTACTACAATGGGGAAGACAAAGGGCTGCAACATAGCGATATGAAGCCAATCCCAAAAACTTCCTCTCAGTTCAGATTGCAGGCTGCAACTCGCCTGCATGAAGCTGGAATCGCTAGTAATCGTATATCAGCAATGATACGGTGAATACGTTCCCGGACCTTGCACACACCGCCCGTCAAGCCATGGGAGTCGGGTGTACCTAAAGTCGGTAACCGTAAGGAGCTGCCTAGGGTAAAATCGATGACTGGGGCTAAGTCGTAACAAGGTAGCCGTACCGGAAGGTGCGGCTGGAATACCTCCTTTTAGAGATAGCTTAACCGCTGTTGTTTCCAAATACTTTCAATATTATTATTGAGATTGTCTTTATAGGCATGATCAATTCTCAGCAATGAGAAATATTAGTTCTTTAATTAAATTTAAAGTTGGCCCGTTTCAGACCCGTAGCTCAGTTGGTTAGAGCGCTACACTGATAATGTAGAGGTCACCAGTTCAACTCTGGTCGGGTCTACTAATAAAATTTTCTTGGGGGGTTAGCTCAGTTGGCTAGAGCATCTGCCTTGCACGCAGAGGGTCATCGGTTCGACTCCGATATCCTCCACAACTTTGTGAGAGGGTTTCGAAAAGAATCCTAGCACATCTGGAAATTTAGTTCTTTTGAAATAGGTTTAACAGTTTACTGTAATTACCAAGCTATGGTGTGATTAATTCAGGTTAATCATTCGGTTCAAGTCCGACACACTAACAACTTTCATACTTGTATGAATTTAGCTCTTTGACATATTGGAATAATTGAAATCAATAACAGAAAAGGTTTTTGTGCATATGCAAGCACTTAAACTTATAATTTTTTTAAAGCAACTAAGGGCGTATGGTGGATGCCTTGGGTCTGAGAGGCGATGAAGGACGTGGTAAGCTGCGATAAGCTTCGGGGAGCTGCACACGAGCGTTATATCCGAAGATTTCCGAATGGGACAACCTAATATACTGAAGGTATATTACTCGAAAGAGAGCCAACTCCGTGAACTGAAACATCTAAGTAGCGGAAGGAAAAGAAAACAACAGTGATTCCCCAAGTAGTGGCGAGCGAAAAGGGACAAGCCCAAACCAAATCCACTTGTGGATTCGGGGTTATAGGACTGCATTTAGAAACTAATGTCAAGCTGAATCATCTGGAAAGATGGGCCATAGCAGGTGATAGCCCTGTAAGCACAAATCATTAGGGACGAGCAGTATCCTGAGTAATGCGGGACCGGAGGAATCTTGCATGAATTTGTCAGCACCATCTGATAAGGCTAAATACTCCTCAGACACCGATAGTGAACCAGTACCGTAAGGGAAAGGTGAAAAGCACCCCGAACAGGGGAGTGAAATAGTACCTGAAACCGTACGCCTACAAGCGGTCGGAGCCAGCAATGGTGACGGCGTGCCTTTTGCATAATGAACCTACGAGTTACTCCTCACTGGCGAGGTTAAGTTCTTATTTAACGGAGCCGAAGCGAAAGCGAGTCCAAATAGGGCGATTAGTCAGTGGGGGTAGACGCGAAACTTTGTGATCTATCCATGGGCAGGTTGAAGGTGTAGTAACATACACTGGAGGACCGAACCCGTTGACGTTGAAAAGTCTTGGGATGACCTGTGGATAGGGGTGAAAGGCCAATCAAACTGAGAGATAGCTCGTTCTCCCCGAAATGTTTTTAGGAACAGCCTTGGCTAAAGAAGTATGATAGAGGTAGAGCTACTGATTGGACTAGGGGGCTTCATCGCCTACCAAATCCTGACAAACTCCGAATGCTATCATATATCGCCAGGAGTGAGGCTGTGGGCGCTAAGGTCCATGGCCGAGAGGGAAATAACCCAGACTAGCAA
>CAIJFI010000014.1 GCA_903819975.1 uncultured Bacteroidota bacterium
GCTGGAGCTGCTTTTTTAGGAGCTACTTTTTTTGCTGCAACTTTCTTTTTTGCAACTGGTTTTTTAGCGACAACTTTTTTTGCTACTGCTTTCTTAGCTGGAGCTGCTTTTTTAGGAGCTACTTTTTTAGCTGCAACTTTCTTTTTTGCAACTGGTTTTTTAGCTACTGCTTTTTTCACAACTTTCTTAGTTGCTTTTTTAGGAGCTACTTTTTTTGCTGCTTTTTTAACAGTTTTTTTAGCTACAACTTTTTTAGCTGCTTTTTTTGCAACTACTTTTTTTGCTGGAGCTGCTTTTTTCTTGCTTGACTTTGCCATGGAGGTTATTTTAATTTAGTTAGTAAGTAATATTTTTATAAAATTACATCGTTTTATTGAGACAAAATAAAAACTGTTTATATTTTTAGTAATAGTTTTGTATAATGAAAACACCCGTAACCCTTGTATTGGGGGCTTCTCCCAATCCCGACAGATATAGTTTTTTAGCTACTAGTTTGCTACATGAAAAAAATTATGAAGTTTATCCTTTCGGAATTAAGAAAGGACAGATTGGTGAATTGTCAATTATAAATGAATGGCCAAAAAACGATTCCATTGATACGGTAACTTTATATGTTGGACCAGCAGGTCAGGTGGAATATTATGATGCTATTTTAAACCTTGCACCTAGGCGCATTATTTTTAATCCAGGCACGGAAAACCCTGATTTACAAGCATTAGCGAATGAGAAAGGGATTGAAACCATTGAAGCTTGCACACTTGTTATGCTAAAAACGGGTCAATATTAATTGATTAATCTTTTAGTTTACCCCAACTAGATCGGTCTAAGCATCTATACTGTATTGCTTCACTAATATGGTCGGCTTGAATTGTCTCGGATGCAGCTAAGTCTGCGATTGTACGCGCCACTTTAATAATACGGTCGTGTGCTCTCACGCTTAATTGAAATTTTTCCATTGCATTTTGAAGTAGCATGCCCACTTCCTTATTGATTAAACAATGTCTATTTAGCTGCGACCTGCTCATTTGAGCATTTGAAAAGGTATAGGGCTCGTCTACAAACCGTTGTCCCTGTACATTTCTAGCATGAAGCACCTTTTCGGCCACTGATGATGAGCTAAATATAGCGCCATTATTATTATCAATTAGTGCGGAATAAGCAACAGGAGCTACTTCTACATGAAGATCTATCCGGTCAAGTAAGGGTCCTGATATTTTATGTAAATATTTATGAATCGCAGTGGCAGTGCACACGCAATCTTTGGTTGGATGATTGTAAAAGCCACATGGACATGGGTTCATTGAAGCCACAAGCATAAAATTTGCTGGAAAACAAAGACTCATTTTTGCTCTTGATATATGGACAAGACCCTCTTCCATGGGTTGTCTTAGTACTTCTATAACATTCCTATTGAATTCAGGAAGTTCATCTAAAAATAAGACGCCATTATGTGCTAAAGATATTTCACCGGGTTGTGGGTAGCTACCACCACCAATCATTGCAATATCTGAAATGGTATGGTGTGGTTGTCTAAAAGGCCTTTCATGCAATAGTTTAGTAGTATTAATACCTTTATTGGTGACACTATAAATGAGTGTGGTCTCAAGTGCTTCTGCTTTATTTAGAGGGGGTAAAATTGAAACGACACTTTTTGCCAACATGGTTTTACCTGCACCAGGCGGACCTACCATAATGAATATAGGTAACTAATATGCACTACTATATTTTTCAATGTAACTAGTTCAATTTCAACTGCTTATTCATTAGCTTCTTTGTCTTTTGCACCAACATTGGGCTAACTTCTACAATTTTTGCAACATTTCTAATACTTAACCCCTTATCAAGATTTGATATGATTTTTTTTATTTGTGGCTTTTTTAAAAAATCTCTTTCGGTTTCATTTGTACCTACTGGGCGTCCAAATAAACCACCATTTAATTTATATACTTCTCTTCCTGCTCTCGTTCTTTCTTTAATATTCTGTAATTCGTTTTCATAAAGTGAGCTCATTATTGAACTAATCATTTTGAAAATAGGATTTCTCTTTCCTTTAGGCATACTCTCTAAGCCTATATCCTGTACTATTACATTGACATTGTACTTATCCATGAATTCAAGAGTTGCAATAGTGTCGCCTGTATTTCTACCTAATCTTGATAGCTCATTTACAACTATGTCTGTCACTTTACCATTTTCAATTAAATCTTTTAACTTTTTTCCATTCTCTCTTTCGGCAAATTTTACTTTGCCAGAGCATTTATCCATCATTGTTAAATCATAAACTTCTTTGTCATCAAGAAATCTATTTCCTGACTGAGATAAGCTACTTACCCTATTGTATTTGATTTTCATAATGTGCTATATTTTTATTGAGATTAAAATTAGTACATTTTTTACATAAAACAATAAAAAGTTCAAACTATTTGTTGTAATAAAATAAATCATAATAATTTATAGTACATTAAATAAATAAAAGGGTAGTTTTATATTATAATATATCTAATATGAAGAAATATATCCTCTTAGCAGCACTATCTACAATTTGGATTGCAGCAAAATCTCAAGATGAAGGGGAGCTTGCAAAAACATCGTCTGAAAAAATTTATATAGGTAAGTACAAAAATATTATGAAACTTGAAGAAGGGATTAGCTTAACTATTGTAAATGATGGAATGTTTGAAATATCATTTTCAAGCGGCAATAATAAGATGTCATTCATTAAATTATAACGAATAAATTAAGAAAATGAAAAAAGTACTACTAACGTTTGCATATATTATAGTCTTATTTATAATGGCTTCTCTCACTGATTTTGCCAATTACTGGATATTAAACAATATTCTTTTTAAGATTATAAATTGGTATAACCAAATAGGCTTTATTTATGAATTTCTACTTTTTTTCATTGCAGGTGGGCTTTTTATGTCTCTTATCGGGCTATTTTCAAACTTCGTATCTTTTATAAATGGTGTGATTTTTTATTGGTTTCCATCAAATCTGCTGACTTTAATTATATCATTATTCGTTTTCTTTAGCAACACTGCATTCGGTATTAAAATTTTATGGGACTCAATGGGGAGCTTTACATTTTTAACAACATTGGAGTTTCTATTATTGGCTTTATATCTAATATCAATAAATTATATATTCATAAACCGGCATTATTTAAAAGAACGAAATGAATATTAATGAAATCATCTAATAAGTTAGTTATAGCCTTAAGGTGGGCGCTTGTAATACCAATTAGTTTGCTTGCAAATATTATTATATATTGGCTTTTTGGTGCAGCTCAATCATTTTATTATGATGAGAGTTCTAAATATATTATTTATGTTGTTCCTTTAATTTCATCTTTTGCTTCTGGTATAGCAATTATATCAGGAGGAGTTTGGACTGCTCCAAACTACAAAAAACAAACAGGATTGACACTCTTGGTAATTACTACATTGTTTATGGGGTATGGAATTTTTACAAAATTGCATACGCATGATTATTTTGAATTAAGTAAGATTATTCTTTCTGTAATTGGTTCAGTTATAGGATATTTAATCGCAGGAAAAGAAGATGTTATTTTTAATAATTAAAAACTAAAATGTCTAATATGAAAAAAGTGATTGTATCATTGTCTTTGCTCTTTTGCACTTATTGTTTGCAGGCGCAAAAAATGGATTTATCTGCTATTTTGAAAAATATTGTAAATGAGGTTGTAGATAGACAATTAACATATCAAACTATTCTAAGTCAAGAATATGTAGTTAATTCTAGTGCAAATGCAGCAGCAGCAGGAGGACATGATAAAGTTTATTTTAAACTTAATTTACCCAAAGATACCTATAAGTGGATTTATAGGGTTACTATACTTGATAAAGCTTCAACTTTTAAGTTTCAAGATAACGAGACACTTTCTTGGCAATTAATAAATAAAAGGAATATTGAGAACTTGAATTTACTAAACGTTCCAATTAATGTATATTTTATGGATAATTCAGGTGAAGCGATGAGTTTCGCTACTAATAAACAATTTAAAAGTTTTCAACAATATAATGTTATAAACACTTATTCATATACAGCACAAAGCAATTTGAATAGTGACAACTTGTTTATGGGTATTCAAAATACTAGTTTGATTGTTGGTGCAAAGATTTTAGTTGAGGTTGTAGCACTAATGCCTAAACAAGCTATGAAACAATACACAACATTTCAAGCTGATAAACAAATTAAAGAGGCTCAAGAATTGTTTGATTTGGGTGTAATTAATAAGAAATCTTATGATAGTATTGCATCACTTTATGCACCAAAAATCAATAGAGCAGAAGCACTTCTACAATTAAAAGATGCAAAAGCCCGATTGGATAGAAATGAAATTAGCCAAAAAGATTATGATTTGATAAAACAATCATTATCTCCAATAATTCTATCAAAATCTAGTAATTAATTATATGAAAAGATTATTTACATTTTTTTTATTCTTTCTTCCCATTTGCTCTTTCAGTCAAGTGCAAAAAGAAATGAATGATGGAACTCAACTAGAATTTGTTAGAGCAAACGGAAAACTGGAAGTCCTTTACCAAGAGATTAAACAGCAATATAGTAAAGACAAGGATTTTATTGAAGCTCTAGAACATAGTGCAAGTCTTTTTAGACAATTTCGTGATGCAGAAGTTAAGCTTCATTATCCTGCTAAAGATCAAAAACAAGAATATGGTAGCATTAATTCATATTGCATTAATCTACTTTTAACTCAATTAACCCTGCAACGTATAAAAGAACTAAATGTGTGGTTAGTGGGAATTCAAGAAGGTGAAGCTTGCAGAGGCAGTATAAAAATGAAAAAAAATTAATTAACATTAGATGCAAAAATTGAAAATTGACTTTTATAAGACAATCTTCTTGATTGTATTGGCAATATTTACATATTGTTATTACATGAATTTACAAGTTGGAAGGTTTTCTCAAATCAATGACAAATATGGTTTCCCATTAATTTTAGACACTAAAAGTGGTGCTACATATAAAATGTCAGGTATGGGAAGAGAATTAGAACTTTATAACCCACCAATTATTAAAAAGTAAATAAATTCTTTCTAGTCTGTAACTTCTATCAAATAGTCTTTACTTCTTTTTAAACTCTTCTTGACTTTTTGGTTGCTGCCAAACAATACAGGGCGCTTAGATTTCAATTTATATATTTCATCTTGTATATCTTCTCCTAATTTAATCATTGGGAGTGATGAGTGATTAACAGAAACATCAACGTTGATGTAGCTCTCAATTTTTTCCAAATCATATTTGCCAATATATTCTAATGAATAGTTAAAATATTTACTAATTTTCTTTAACCTATATTTTAATTGGGTATCCATTCGTATATCTAAATTGTCTTTGTTGCTGTAAAAAATAAAATTATGGTTAAAGGTTGGGTACATAGTTTCAAGGGGTTGTTCTATGGAAAAGTACCTTATTCCAGCTTCAACAAATAATCCCCACCATTTTCTATTACTAACTGAACTTAAAGAAGATAGTCCATTAATTAGCTCTCTAGCAACTTTTTTAATTGGCTCAAGTGAAAAATGATAATACGTTTCACGAGTTGGTGTTACTGATATTTTCAAATAATAAAAGTGTTTATCAAAGAAATCTTCATTTGCGCTAACATCTAGAAACTCAATTATTATATTTTTTTTAATTTCTTTTCTATTAGTATCGCAAATGTCACATTCAATAAATGGAGGGCAAAGTACATCGTGTAATTCAATCATATTTTTTAGATATAAATAGATGGATTTATTAATTTGAGCCTAAAATTGAGTGGCAAAAAAATAAAAAATGAAAGGGATTTCACGAAGGGTATCCATTTAATAGACAATAATGAGCCTATTTGTTGTTTTAAAGCCACTGGCGCATTGATTAATGCAAAAGAGTATAATTACGAGTTTGGCGCAAAAGAGTGGCTAAAATCGGCTAAAAATTGGAAATATTTCTTTTTAGTTATTGACGCCTATTGGAGGAATTGCAGGTAGCAGTAGAGGAGCGGAGATACTTAATTGGATTAATGAAATATAGGGGGCTGGGATTTAACTAATATTTGAATTTACTACTTATTCTTATTCTACCTATTCTTGTTCTTCTTCTAGTTCTAGTTCTTCTTCTTCCTATTCTTGTTCTTCTTCTTCTTCCTACTTAGTGGGTGGTTTTGAAATTCTCTGTTGATGAGTTTGAAGGGTGGGAATTCCTTACAGAGGTAAATCTGTAAGGCACTCCCATCTCAATTCTTGTTAGATTGAGAATTGGTGCAGTATCAGTGAAAACTACACTTGACGACAACTTTGAAGCTAATCACTTGCCTCGTAAAAATAACCCCTTTCGTCTTTGTGGTGGGGTTGGACTTTCTTTACTTCCTATGGTAGTCCGGTTTAACACTAATCGCCATCGGCTTTATAATCCCAACCAATTAGTGCATTTATAATATAAATACTAAAAAAAACTTGTAAAGTCAAGACAAGAGCGAAAACTTGAGTTATTTTTTTAATAACGCTACAGAGTGTGTGTTTTTTGTCAAATTACAATACGTTTTTAATAGTTAATAAATATTTAGTTTTGTGAAATTAAATCTTGTAAAGTATTTTGAATTTTTAGACGTTGTTAAATCATTTAAATGAATTAAGATGTCATCTTTTCCTAACCAAGATTTGATTGCAATCATATTTTTTGATTTGGTGCTTATTATTTTTCTATGCGTTCTGTAGGCTTCAATTTTTTGAGAATTTCTCTTATCTAAAATTATATAGTTATTTAACGATATACTTGCATCTTTAGTAATTTTGCTTATACTTGCTTTTGATGTATTATTTTTAAAATAATCATCAATTTTAAACCTATTAATTGTAGATGTATTTTCCACATATATAATAGAAAAATATTGATTATGTAAAATCACTTCAATTTTATTAATGAATAACTTTATATATTTTTTTAATAGCTCTTTTGAATCTTCAATTTTTAAAAGATTTTCGCCTATTGACTTGAATATATTTTTGTGATTTTCGCTTTTAATAGTTTTTTCTACTTCTAGTTTATAAATCTCATTTTCTATTTCGCCTTTACTTTTATCTAGTTTTTCAACTTTTGAATATATTATATCAACAAAATCAATCTCTTCTATATTTTTTAACATATTGAAATTATTAAACCTTTTTTTCAAGTTAAGTATTGCTGAGTTTATCTGTTCTCTTTGCTTATATAAATTTTCTAATTTAATTCCATTTTCTATCACTTCTTTATCTGGATTAAAAGCTGAAATAATTTTAGAAAGTGCAGTTAAATCAGTTTTAATTAAGCACCAAATTGCACTATCTAGCATTGACATACTAACCGATTGCTTATTAACACAATTATTTGTACCACTTCGGCTACTGCATCTATAACTACTAGTATTTCTACCTTTATTTTTTCTATAGTTGCCAGTAAAATGACTTTTACACTTATTGCAATTAATAAGTTTTGATAAAATTGTAATGTTTTTTGTTGATTTATCAATTTTAGAATTATTTTCCTTTAGTCTCATTTGACATAAATCGTAAGTGTCTTTACTAATTATAAGAGGATACTTTATCTTATTATTTGAGATAATATATTCTGCTTCTGCTCCGCCTTCTTGAAAATTCTTATTTTTTCTTTTATTATTAGTAATCTTTTCTCCAGTATAACCCTCTTCTTTAAGTAGCTTATTGATATTTCTTTTACTATGTGTATATTTTGGATATCCAAGTTTTAAGCACTCTAAAGCAATTTTCTTAATAGACATTCTCTTCTCATAAACATTTGAACCTTGCAAGTACCATTTAAAAATTTCTCTTACAATATTTGCATTTACTTCATCTATGACAAGAGTTGTCCTTTTAGGAGTACCTTCCAAAGTAATCCTTTTATACCCAAACAAAGTTTTACCTGAAATTGAATACCCCGACTCCATTAATACTTTTTTTGCTCTACTAAACCTCTCTTTTTTCTGTTTTATTTCAGCTTCTGCAAATAGCCCATACATACTAAACATCAATTCACCTGATGTAGATACACTACCATTATCTTCCAGCAGTGAGTATCCAACATCCTTTACATATAGCTGTATTTTATTAGCAATAAACCATTCTTTAATTTGATGCAAAACACTTTGCCTCCTTCCTAGCCTTGAAATTTCAGTTGCAAATACAACGTTGTATTTTGGATTATCTTTTATAAAAGCAAACAAAGTGTTTGTACCACTTTTTTTATCTAAATCTATTAAGCCACTTTCTTTAGTTTCAATTATCTCTAGATTAGTGTAACCACGCTCATTTGCATATTTCCTTAAGTCTTCAACCTGTGGTTCGGCATCTTGAGATAATGTACTTACTCTAACTAATAGTATTGCGTATTTCTCCTTCATAATTTAACTATTTTGATAGTGCAAATTTATTAAATTATTAGTATAGTATATATGTTACCTATTTAAATTAAATTGTGGCCACCAGCACTTGCTATTTCAAGCGCACGCTTACAATGTGCTTGTCCTTTTATGTCTTCTAATTTTGGAAGGGTAGTATTAATGATGGCTTTATCGTAATCGCAGATTGCCTGATCATTAATTGCTGCACTTAAATTCCCTTGTTTTAAAAAATGTACTACTTGGCTTAATTGACTAAAGCCGAAAACAGGAATTCCTTCAATGATGCTGGCTTCCTGCACATTTTGAATAGGTAGAATTATTGCACGCAAACCCTCGGATTTTGCTTTTATGACCATGGCTAATACACCTTTAATGGGATAAAGTAAACCATCTAAGCCCAGCTCACCCATTATGAGTAATTCATTTAAGGGAACAAAACTGTCTAATTGTTCAGATGCCGCAATGAGTCCAATGGCAATTGGTAAATCAAAAGCTGCACCCGTTTTTTTAAGATCTGCAGGGGAAAGGTTCACCAACACTTTGGTTCTTGGCATATGAAAACCATTGGCTTTAATAGCACTTTCGGTGCGGTCTAAACTTTCTTTAATCGCACTATCGGGTAGGCCAACAATACTGTAACCCTGTCCCATACTTACATTAATTTCAATGGTAATGGTGATGGCTTCAATGCCTAATAAAGCACTTCCTTTAATTTTTACGAGCATTTTGTTTTGCTCAAAATATAGGCATTGTAAATAGCTTACAGCAAAGTAAAACTACTGCGAATTTAAATGTTAAATATTGTCGAGTAAATCAACAACCCCTTCCCTTTCTAAAATTAGATAGCCAATTCTATCCTGACTAATACCCGGGGTGAGGTGGTATTGAAAATGCAATTGCTTGTCTTTTACTTCTGTTTCAAAATAATTGAATTGAATATTCTGGTGCTTAGTTAATTGATCACTTATTTCATATAAATGGGTAGATAGAATAAAAATGCTACTGCGTATTTTTTGTAACCCCTCAATCACTTTTGTGCTACATTTCATAGCATCTAAAATATTAGTGCCTTTAAAAAGCTCGTCTATAAGAACGCAGTTCTTTTTACCATCATTAATTTTAATCAAAGTGTTTTTAATTCTTTGTACCTCGTTGTAAAAATAGCTTTCTCCTTTTACTACATTGTCTGCAATATTCAAATTAGTGATAAGGCCATCCATTACAGTCATGGTTATTTTATTTGCAGGGGCGCCCATTCCAATATGAGATAGGTATACCACAATACCAATGGTTTTTATGAATGTACTTTTCCCGGCCATATTAGCACCAGTAAGAAACAAAAAGTTTTTAGTTGGTGAGAGTGTAAGATCGTTGCCTACTGCATTTTCAACCAATGGATGTACTGCTTGTTCAACAGCCAAATAAGGTTTTGAGTCGTCTATCCAATTGGGAAATTGGAAATGATAAATTTGGTTTGCTTTTGCCAAGCTGTATAATGCGTCTAGATCATAAAAATAATCTAGTAGTATTTTTATATTATTCTTGTAATGGTATAGAAAAAAATAGCCCAGACTCAAAAATTGCTGTGGGCTTGTAATTTTGTCTTTACTTTTAAGAGATGCGAGTTGAGGATGTTGAATTATTTTATTAATATTCCCAACCATTTTTTCGATAACTGGATTGTCATTAGCCTTTTCAAATAATGCAATAAAGTCCATTAAGCTCTGAATAAATAAAACCAAATGTTCTACCGAATATTGAATTAGGGAGTAGTCGGCTTTATTCCAAAATTGATACCAATAGGCACTAGGTAAACTTATTTGTGTTGGAATAGTTTTGAAACCGGTTTCAAAAAATTTTTCAATTACCAGGCAGGTGCCATTAGTAATTTTCATAGCGTCCACCTGCTGCATATTTTGAATAAACAATTCTAGCGCTTTTTGTCTTTCAATAATATGGCTCAATTCACCTATTGGATGGTACAAGTATTTATCTAATTGCACTTTGCCTCCATTAGACTTGCAAAAATTTAAATGATGCGCAAGGCCTAAATGGTCTTCGCTATCAAATAAGCCAATATCCTGCAATGTAATTTTGTCAACTTGCATTCCTGGTAAATTAATTATAAAGGATTATCCACGGGTAAATTGTAATCTAGCGCCTTTTTGAGATTCATTAAAATCTCCTAAATGGTAAACTAAATTTCCATTTACAAATGTGCTATTTACTTGATAAGGGAAGCTTGTGCCCTGAAGTGGACTCCATCCGCACTTATACAAAATATTCTCTTTTGTAATGGTGTATGGGTTTTCAGACACCAGGACTAAGTCGGCATGGTAACCTTCTCTTATAAAACCACGGTCTTTAATTTGAAAACAGGTAGCAACTGCATGACTCATTTTTTCTACCACTTTCTCCATGCTTATTTTCCCTTCCTTTACATACTTTAACATGAGCATTAATGAATGTTGAACAAGTGGTAGACCAGCATGTGCATGAATATAATCTTCCTGCTTTTCCTCCCAGGTATGAGGGGCATGATCGGTTGCAATAATATCCAATCTATCATCTAGTAAGCCTTCCCATAAAGCTTTTTTATTTTCAGGTGCTTTAATGGCTGGATTACATTTAATTAAGTTTCCTAATTGCGAATAATCCTCCGATGTGAAATGCAAATGATGTACACATACTTCGGATGTTATGCGCTTGTCGGCTAGTGGACGAAGGTTGGAGAACAATTGCAATTCTTTTGCAGTACTTATATGTAAAATATGCAGTCTGGTGTCAAATTTCTGTGCAAGCTTTATGGCTTTCCAAGATGATTCAAAACAAGCTTCTTCGTTTCTTATAATAGGATGATCCGATGGTTCTAAATGTTGCTTAACTGCTTCTAATGCTGCTTTATTCTTTTTAATAATACTTTCTTCCTCGCAATGTGTTGCAATTAATAGCTCCGATTTGCTAAAAATATTTTCAAGAATTAATGGGTTATCAACTAGTAAATTGCCAGTTGAGGAACCCATAAATATTTTAATGCCGCAAACGTCATTCTTCTTATGATTTGTCTTTAATACTTCCTCTAAGTTTTCCTGTGAGGTTCCCATAAAGAAAGAATAATTTGCTAAAGATGTTTCAGCGCCAATTGCATATTTAGCTTCTAATAATTCCTGCGTAAAAGTAGGGGGATTGGTATTTGGCATTTCCATAAAACTGGTTACACCACCTGCTACTGCTGCTTTTGATTCGGTATATATATTGGCTTTATGTGTTAATCCTGGTTCTCTAAAGTGAACTTGATCGTCAATAGCACCTGGCAATAAAAACTGGTTTTCGCCATTAATTTCAATTACATTTTCCGATGTATTCAAATTGGACCCTATCTTTTCTATCCTGCCATTTTTAATAAGTACATCGCCTTGAGTGCGAGCCCCCTCATTAACAATAGTTGTATTTTTTATGATATAGCTTGCCATTATATTAGTTCTCAATATGCAAGGTGAAATAAATAAAATTAGAAGTGATTTTATCTAAGCTTGTGACAAGTGGAAATTTAGGATCACTTACTTTTCTAAGATCACGTAATCCGTAACTAAATTTCACTTCTGGTGAAATGGTTGCATATCTTAAATAAAAACTTAAACCAAGTCCTAATTCATAAGCCATATCTGTTCCTTTAATCACATTTGGATATGCTTGCGTGGTATTCACAGTTGCAGATTTTTCAGCGCCAAGGTCAAAGCCAAACTTAATACCTGTTAAAAGGTAGTGACGCATTATTTCTGGAAATTTAAACGCGTTATATCTATCTGATTGAATTTTAAAACCAACTGGAAGGTCAATAATTACAGAAGGTATAGCATAAGTTTGTGCGCCCGGATTAGTAAGCGAATTAGTTGTGTAAGTAAATGTATTTCTATTGCCAGAAATTAAAAGTGTTGGGTTGGTTCTTAATAAAATACGATTTGTAAGTTTTAAAGTACCCGTAAGTCCTAGGTTTAAGTACATGGTTTGTAAAGGCTGAATAGTAGTAACAGCACCAGATTGTGTTGCTAAAAAGTTTTCAGTTCTTTTAAAAGACAAAAAGCTATTACTCATGCCCATACTCATACCTAAATAGTAAGGTAGGTCGTCATGATCTGGCTGAAATATCTCATCGGTTTGCGAAATTGCAGATAATGCAAATCCTATAAAAACGATTGATAAAATTATTTGCTTCCGCAATAAATACTGCATATTCCTAAGCTTAGTTTTTGTTGAGATACTTGTTTAAAGCCTGCGCTTTCAAATGTACTTAAAAAGGCGCTTCCTTCGGGAAAAGCAATCACACTTTTATTAAGGTAGGAATAGGCTGCTTTGTTACCGGAGAATATTTTACCAATAGTAGGTGTTATCCATTCCATGTATAATCTATAAATAGGCTTAAACCAGAAGCTAGTGGGTTGTGAAAATTCTAAAATCACCAATTTGCTACCTGGTTTTAACACGCGGTATATTTCGGACAATCCTTTTTCAAGGTCAGCAAAATTGCGCACCCCAAATGCCACCATGGCGCCATCGAAAATTTCATTTTCAAATGGGATATCGGTACTGTCACCCAATACCAATTGGATTTTATCAGAAAGTCCTTTTTGTTCAATTTTAATACGACCATATTGCATCATACCTTCTGAAATGTCCATACCAGTTATTTTTTCAGGATGGATGCGTTTATTGGCCATTAATGCCATATCTGCTGTTCCAGTAGCAATATCTAATAAGTGTTTTAAAGGCTGATTCCCGAAATTGGCAATTGCTTTTTTTCTCCAACCTTGGTCAATTCCAAGACTTAAAAAACGGTTTAAGAAATCATACCTTTTTGCAATTGAGTCAAACATGGTTACAACCTGTTCTTTCTTATTGGCATTGCTATCGGCAAAAGGGACAATTTTATCGTGGGCGTATTGGCTCATACTGCAAAGATATTGAATTTGTGGGTTATCTTCGTAGCTCATGAAAGCTAGGGTTTATAAATCTACAGGTAGTTGGTACTCCGTTAAAACGGAGGAGGGGAAGTTTTATCAGGCTCGTATTAAAGGGGTGATAAAATTGGATAATCGTACCTCTACTAACCCTATTGCTGTTGGCGATTGGGTGGAATGTGAAGTAGAAGCGGATCAACCTACCATTATAATTTCATCAATTCTTGACCGGGATAATTATGTCGCTAGACAGTCCCCTCACAATAAAAGACAGCAGCATATTATTGCTTCCAATTTGGACCAGTCCATTTTATTGGCAACCTTAAAATCGCCCAAAACTTCACAGGGTTTTATTGATCGTTTTTTAATTTCATGTGAGGCTTTTCATATCCCTGCTATTATCGTTTTTAATAAGTCGGATATATATGGAGAAAAGGAAAT
Organism: uncultured Bacteroidota bacterium; assembly: GCA_903819975.1. Classification (GTDB taxonomy): domain Bacteria; phylum Bacteroidota; class Bacteroidia; order Chitinophagales; family Chitinophagaceae; genus Sediminibacterium. The sequence continues at coordinate 13,825 of CAIJFI010000014.1, forward strand.
GGCTATTTATGAAATGATGAAAGAAATGTATGAAGCCATTGGTTATAAAGTTTTATTAATAAGCATTGAAAAGAAGAAAGGATTAGAAACAATACAAGCTATACTGACAAATAAAACAACCTTAGTGAGTGGACATAGCGGAGTAGGTAAATCCACTTTTATTAATTATTTATTTCCCGAATTAGATATTGATACACAGGAAGTAAGCGAGTGGAGTGGCAAGGGAATGCATACAACAACTTTTGCACAGATGTATGATTTGCCAACAGGTGGTTCGGTTATTGATACGCCGGGTATGCGTGAATTAGGCCTAGTTAATTTAGAGAAAGAAGAATTAGCACAATATTTTCCAGAGATGCGTGAAAAAATGAGTGGCTGTCAATTTAATAATTGCCAACACATTAATGAGCCGGGTTGCGCTGTGAAAGCCTCGGTGGAAAAGGGTTTGATTACAGAAGCACGCTTTTTTAGCTATGTAGATTTATGGCATGGTATTGAGACTTATAAGTATTAGCTTGCTAGCAATACAATATTCAAGCACTTTTATATAAGTTATTATTTTTAAGAGCTTCTACTCTTTCGGGGCTTCGTTGGCGTCTTCAAACCAACTTGCATATTTCACATAATTATTTGAGATACGATTAATCTCTCCATTTATTAATTCTTCACTTACTGTTTTTACTTTTTTTGCAGGAACACCGGCGTAAATACAACCAGCTTCCACAATAGTGCCTTCTAATACAACAGCACCTGCTGCAACAATTGCATTTGAGTGAACAACACATCCATCCATAACAATACTGCCCATTCCTATTAATACATTGTCATGAATAGTGCAACCATGCACCATCGCATTATGTCCTATAGATACATTATTGCCAATATTTGTGGGGTGCTTTAAATAGGTACAATGTATAATGGCTCCATCTTGTACATTTACTTTATTACCCATCTTAATATAATGCACATCGCCTCTGATAACAGCATTAAACCAAACCGAGCAATCATTGCCCATAACTACGTCTCCAACGATGGTAGCATTAGGAGCTACGAAACAATTTTCACCAAATTGAGGATCTTTCCCTTGAACTGCTAGTATGGTTGCCATAAAAATGCGACTTTTGTACTGCAATTTACTAGTAATGCAAAGAATAAACAATAGACAGCTTTTTTTTCAGCACTTAGCGCAGACATCCGATAAACCAATTGGAATTGAAGTGGCTTCTGCTAATGGCGTCTACATTCATGACATAGATGGCAAATCATTTATGGATATGATTGCAGGCTTTAGTGTTTGTAATATTGGGCATAGCCATCCAGCTGTGATTAAAGCTATTCAAGAGCAGGTAGAAAAATACATGCATGTTATTGTGTATGGCGAATTTGTGCAAGCGCCACAAGTGCAATACGCAAATGCTATCACTCAACTATTGCCAGAAAATTTACAGTCGGTGTATTTTACGAATAGTGGTGCCGAAGCAACTGAAGGTGCTATGAAGTTAGCAAAGCGTGTTACTGGCCGTACTAAAATTGTTGCGTTTGAAGGAGCTTATCATGGAAGTACACAGGGTGCATTAAGTGTAATGGGAGATGAATATTTTAGAAATGCATTTAGACCTTTATTGCCAGATGTATTGCATTTACGTTATAATAATTTTGAAGACATTGAACTAATTGATAATACAGTTGCTTGTGTGATTGTAGAATTAGTGCAAGCAGAAACAGGTATTACATTAGCAAATAAAGAGTGGGTGATTGCATTGAAAAAGAAATGTGAATCGCTTTGTGCATTATTAATTGTAGATGAAATACAATCTGGATTTGGACGAACAGGAACCCTGTTTGCGTTTGAGCAATTTGGCATAAGTCCAGATATTTTATTAGTTGGAAAAGCACTTGGAGGAGGACTTCCATTAGGTGCTTTTATTTCAAGTACTAAAATGATGGGTACATTAACCGAAAATCCTGTGTTAGGTCATATCACTACATTTGGAGGAAATCCAGTTGCTTGTGCAGCAGGTTTAGCGGCATTAACAATTTTGCAAAATAGTGGATGGATAGAAGCGGTAAAAGAAAAAGAAGATTATTTATTGGCGCATTTACATCATCCTGCCATTTTACATCGCAATCATTTTGGATTATGGATGTCATTGCAATTTGAATCTGCAGCAATAACTAAAAAAATTGCAGCTGTATGTGTTGAGAATGGAATTATCACCGATTGGTTTTTATTTGCAGAAGATCGTATTCGGATAGCACCACCTCTTTGTATTACTATTGACGAATTAATTATTGCAATAGAAAAAATAATTAAAAGTATAAATCAATCACTTGCTAGTTAATTAGAGTGTGCATTTTATTTAGCAATCACCGGTTCGGCAATACTGACGATATAAGGCTTCGTATTGAGGAATAATATTAGCAATATCAAAATGCTTAGCTTGTTTTAAAGCATGTTTTTTAAAGGATTTCAATTTTTCTTCGTCCTGTAATAATGCAATTGCTTTTTCGCTCATTGTCTTAACATCTCCAACTGCTGCTGTGTATCCAGTAACCCCATCAATATTTACTTCGCCAAGTCCACCCGCATCAGAGCTAATCACAACAGCACTTGCAGCCATTGCTTCTAGGGCTGCTAATCCAAAGCTTTCGTATTCTGAAGGCAATAAGAAAATATCACTTACTGCTAAAATCTCTTCCATTTGTTCTTGCTTTCCTAAAAAACGAACATCGGCTTCAATACCAAATTGTCTTGCAAGGTCTTCTGCAATAGGACGTTCAGGCCCATCACCAACCATTAATAATTTGGCAGGCGTAGCAGCATGAATATTTTTAAATATTTCCATCACATCATCTATTCTTTTAATTTTTCTAAAGTTAGATGCGTGTACTATTATTTTTTCGCCATGAGGCGCAATCACTTGACGAAAAGCTGCAACAGGTTTTTTGTCATAACGATGTAGGTCTACAAAGTTATTAATAACCTGAATGTTTTTACGAATATCAAAATGCTTTAAGGTTTCTTCTTTTAAATTTTCAGAAACTGCTGTTATGGCATCGCTTTCATTAATTGAAAAAGTAACTACGGGTTCATAGGTTTTGTCTCTACCTACCAAAGTAATATCAGTTCCGTGTAAAGTAGTAATAACTGGAACTGATCGACCTGTTTTTTGTTTTACAATTTGTTTTGCAGTGTAAGCTGCAGAAGCATGCGGTATTGCATAGTGTGCATGTATTAAATCCAAATCATGATTTAATATAACATCCACCATGGTACTAGCCAATGCTAATTCATAAGGAGGGTAGTCGAATAATGGATAAGTTGGCACCCTTACTTCGTGGTAGAATATATTGGTATGAAAACCATTTAAACGTACAGGTTGTTGATAGGTGATAAAATGGATTTCATGACCTTTCTCGGCCAATGCTTTTCCAAGCTCAGTCGCTAATACACCACTTCCACCAAACGTAGGATAACAAACAATACCAATCTTCATTTTCTCAGGTTGAATATGCAATTAACAACTAAATATCCGATAAAGTTTAATTATATTTAAGAATTATTTGAATGATAAAATACAAAATTATGCGTCGATTATTTCTGTTGGTTTTTTGCTTGCCAATTATGGCTCAAGCACAAGTGAATCAAGATAGTATAGCTATTAAAAAAATGGTAGATGAGGTAATGACAAACGGCAAGGCGTATGATTTGTTAAGAGAGTTAACCAAAAAAATAGGGGGTCGTTTAGCTGGTTCGCCTCAACAACAAAATGCCGCTATTTGGGGCAAGCGTAATATGGATGCACTTAATGCCGATAAAGTATATATGCAACCTTGTAAAACCCCCAATTGGCAAAGAGGTGGAAAGGACTTTGCTGCGATAGTTGGTTTTGATGGTAAGCCTACCATTCAAAAATTGGAAGTTTTGGCCTTGGGTAATTCTTTAGGAAGTAATGGGATGGTTGAAGCCGATGTACTAGCTGTTGCCAATTTTGATGAATTAGAAAAACGTAAAGACGAAGTAAAAGGAAAGATAGTTTATTATAACAGTGAGTTTGATCCAACTTTGATTCAAACATTTAAAGCTTATGGCGCATCTAATTCCTACCGAGGTATAGGTGCTAGTCGTGCTGCAAAATACGGAGCAGTTGGTGTGATGATTCATTCTTTAAGTACAGCCCCGGACAATGCGCCACACACTGGTGGTATGCATTATGATGAAGCCTATCCAAAAATTCCTGCAGTAGCATTAGGACCTGACGATGCAAAAGCATTGTATGCGCAAGCTAAAAAAGGAACTGTTCGTGCACAAATGCAAACCTATGGATTCTTTTTACCTGATGCAGATGAGAACAATGTAGTTGCTGAATTAAAAGGTACAGTGCATCCTGAAGAAATTATTACTATTGGAGGACACTTAGATAGTTGGGATGTAAACGAAGGTGCTCATGATGATGGTGCTGGTGTGGTGCAAACAATGGAAGTATTGCGTACCATGAAAGCTTTAAATTATCAACCTAAACATACTATTCGTTTTGTGCTTTTTGCAAACGAAGAGAATGGCGGAAAGGGCGGTGCTAAATATGCTGAATTAGCTAAGTTGAATAATGAAAAACATATTCTTGCATTAGAAAGTGATGAAGGTGGTTTTACACCAAGATCTATTGCAATCACTTGCTCTCCTGCACAGTTGGCACGTTTCAAAACTTGGACTCCATTGTTAAAACCTTATGGAACTGAAGTAACTGATGGCGGTGGTGGAGCAGATATTGGACCTTTAACAGGGTATGATAAAAATATTATTATGTCAAGCATGATACCAGATAGTCAACGTTACTTTGACTTGCATCATGCAAAGACCGATGTATTTGAAAATGTAAATAAGCGTGAATTATTATTAGGAGCTGCAAACATCGCAGCCTTTATTTACTTAGTGGATCAACACGGAGTAAACTAAATGAAAGCCACCGTTTAGGGGTGGTTTTGAAACTATCATAAGAGAAAAATAAAAAAGCCCTTAAATTTTAATTAAGGGCTTTTTTATTTTTAACGAGACAAGTTCATTGAACGCTCCTTATATAATGTTCTGAAGTAAGGATCGCGTAAGTCTTTGATAAAACGAATTGCTTCTCCTGTGCTCTTCATCTCAGGGCCTAATTCTTTATTTACGCCAGGGAATTTATCAAAACTAAATACAGGTTCTTTAATTGCAAAGCCGTCTAATTTTTTCTCCATCGTGAAGTCGGTTAGCTTAGCTGCACCTAACATTACTTTGGTAGCAATATTTAAATAAGGAATTTGGTATGCTTTTGCAATGAAAGGTGTTGTTCTAGAAGCTCTTGGATTTGCTTCAATTACATATACTTGATCGTCCTTAATTGCAAATTGAATATTAATGAGTCCTTTGATATTTAAAGCGCGCGCAATTTTCTCGCTGTAAAATTCCATGGTAGCCACTATCAATGGAGTCAAGTTAAATGCAGGTAATACGGCATTACTATCACCACTATGAATACCTGCTGGCTCAATATGTTCCATCACACCCATTACGTGAAAAGTTTCACCATCAAAAATGGCATCTACTTCGGCTTCTTGACAACGATCTAAGAAATGGTCAATCAAGATTTTATTTTCTGGGATATGTTTTAAGATTCCTACTACTGCAGTTTCTACTTCGGCGTCATTAATTACAATACGCATTCTTTGCCCACCAATAACATAGCTAGGTCTTACTAAAACAGGATAGCCTACTTGGTTTGCTACTTCAATTGCTTCTTCGGCAGTGTAAGCAGTACCATAATTTGGATAAGGGATCTTTAGCTCTTTTAATAAATCACTAAAGCGACCACGGTCTTCTGCAATATCTAAACTATCAAATGAAGTACCTATAATTTTAATGCCTCTTTCGGTTAAACGCTTGGCTAATTTTAATGCAGTTTGTCCACCTAATTGTACAATCACACCTTCTGGTTGTTCTAATTCAATAATTTCCCAAAGGTGTTCCCAAAACACAGGCTCGAAATATAATTTATCGGCCATGTCAAAATCGGTAGATACAGTTTCTGGATTACAGTTAACCATGATGGCTTCGTATCCAGACTCTTTTACTGCTAATAATCCGTGAACGCAACAATAATCAAATTCAATACCTTGCCCAATACGATTAGGGCCACTACCTAATACAATGATTTTCTTCTTTTTTGATGGGATCGATTCGTTGGAGTTCAGATTATTGCTCATATGTATAAAATTGGGCAAAAATACATCAGCAAAAGCATTTATACGAATTTTTATAGAAGGGTTTTCCACCATTTATGTTTATTGTACCTCGCAGAGCTCGTCCCAGCGTGTGGTATAGCGTTTGCTGCGCTTTTCACTGCGCATTTTCCAGTTTTTTTGGGTGCTAGAAGTTCCAAATTTGAGCACATCATTCCTATAGGCGGCGTTCATATTGTCAATAACATTCATTAGTTTTTTGCGTCTAGCGTCGGCAGGAGCAATGAACAAATTGGTTTGCAATGCATTATCAGGGACTAAATCACTTACAATTACGCCCGCTTTCTTATATGTCTCTCCCTCCTCATACAAAGTTTTCCCAATAGCCACTACGGCTTTAATAATGTCAGGGGTAAGATTACTTGGATTGTCTAATAGGGTAAATCCGTTTACCTGACTGCCTCTATGATAATGGGTATGATAGGGTTGGGGTGCTACTTTGAGTAATAGAAAAACCTGCACGCATTTTGCAGCGCTATGCTGTCTCCTTAGTTTTTCGGCACAACGGGTAGCATAGGTAGCCAAAGCTTCTTCAATTTCTTGCCAAGCAGTTACGTTGCGTCCAAACATACGTGTAGTGGCAATCATTTTTTTCTCGGTACGCGGTGCTTGCATGCTATGACTTTGCATTCCTTTTAGTTCCCGAATTAATTTAATACCATTAATACCACCTAAGAATCTTTTGCCCCAGCTAAGGTCTTTCATACTTAATGCAAAAGCGGTATTTACTCCGTACACTTTTAATTTTTCACTATAGCTATAACCAATGCCCCAAATATCTTCGATAGGTGTTTTTTGTAAAGCAGTTTGTATTTTTTGAGTACTATCTAAAACTACAACGCAGTTGGTTTGTATTTTATTTTTTTTAGCAAGTCTATTCGCAACCTTGCTTAATACTTTATTTGGTGCAGCGCCAATAGAAACTGAAATGCCTGTCCAAGCTTCGATGGTATTTTTTAAGTGGATGCAAAAATCATAAACATCTTTATCGGCAATATGATTTAGATTTACAAAGGCTTCGTCTACCGAATATACTTCCACATGATCCGGTGGTAGCAAGGATCTCATGGTTTCCATTACGCGCCAACTCATGTCTCCGTACAAATGATAGTTGGAGGAAAAATAGTGAATACCAAATTTTTTAATACGTTCTGCTTCCTGAAAAAATGGAGCAGCCATACTAATGCCTAATGCTTTGGCTTCGTCGGAACGTGACACTATACATCCGTCGTTATTACTTAAAACAATGATAGGCGCTTTTTGCAATGCGGGTTCAAAAAGACGTTCGCAGGAACAATAAAAACTATTACAATCAATAATCGCTTGCACAATACTACATTTTAACGCGGGCTTATTTTACGCGGTATTTATTGGATATTATAAACCATGAATTACATAAGTCACAACGCCCCATGTTTTATAGTCTTCTAAATGTTCAATATGAATAGAACCATATTTTTTATTCTCGGGCATAAGGGTAATACTATGCGCTTGCATTTGTATTCGGCGCACTAAAAATTCCCCATTCAAAATAGCTACTACTACTTTGCCTGTTCTTGGAGGGATGCTTCGGTCCACAATTAAAGTATCACCAATATGAATCCCGGCACCTAACATGGCATCGCTATTTACTCTAAAGAAAAAAGTGGCAGGTTTATTGTGAATGAGCTGCTCGTTTAGGTCAATACCTCTTTCCATAAAGTCGTCCGAGGCTGCTCCAAATCCCGTGGCATTGGCCTGTATAATCTGACTAGATTCATAGTTTTTATTAATCTGCTGTGTGGCCATACCCTCGTTCGGGTCCATATCTATATATTCCATAAAACTAAATTTATTAGCAATATTAGCTAAATAATTTAGTATTTTCATGAATATTTTCTAGCTCCTATTTAGTACCTTGGGGGTCAAATTGTGCGTTATGGATAAACCATTTTTTATTGATCCCAATATTGCAAGGGCAAAGACGATTGATACTAGTTTTTACTTAGAAACCAAGTGGTTAGAAGCGTCTAAGGAAAAGATATTCGCTCCAAGCTGGCAGTATATTGGCCATACAGGCATGGTGCCTAAACCAGGAGATGCGCATCCTATTAAATTTTTAGAAAATTATATCGACGAGCCGTTGGTGTTAACGCGTGATGGAGACAATCATATTCATTGTTTATCCAATGTGTGTACGCATCGTGGTAATTTGATGGTATATGAGCCATGCAGTGCGCAAAAACATTTGCGTTGTAAATATCATGGACGTGCTTTTCATTTGGATGGAAAATTTATTTCCATGCCTGAGTTTAAGGACGTTGAAAATTTCATCCCCGAAAACAATCATTTACATCATTTGCAATTATACCAATGGGGACCTTTATTATTTACACAATTGAAAAAAGGCTTAGGTCCTGAATTATTTTTTAGAGAGATGGAGCAGCGTATTGGTTGGTTGCCAATTAATGATTTAGTATTTGATGCATCAAGATCCAACGATTATTATATCAAAGCCAATTGGGCATTGTATTGTGAAAATTATTTAGAAGGGTTCCATATTCCATTTGTGCATCCAGGATTAAATGCATTTTTAGATTTTAAAGATTATTCAACGGAGACGTTTAAATATTCAAATCTTCAATTAGGCATTGCTAAGGACGACGAGCATTGTTTTGAAATGCCAGCGGGTCATCCTGATGAAGGCAAACGCATTGCAGCTTATTATTTTTGGGTCTTCCCTAATATGATGTTTAACTTTTATCCTTGGGGGCTTTCTTTAAATGTAGTTACACCTATAGATGCCAATAATACCAAAGTAAGTTTCTTAAGTTTTGTGTATGATGCTAGTAAAATAGGAAAAGGTGCAGGCAGTGGATTAGATACGGTAGAACAGGAGGATGAAGAAGTAGTGCAGTATGTGCAACAAGGCATTCGTTCTAGGTTTTATCATTTTGGGCGTTATGCTACACAACGTGAACAAGGCACTCATCATTTTCACAGCTTACTTGCTAGTTTTTTAAATCAGTAATAAAAAGATACTTCCATAGTTATAGGTACATAAAAAAAGGTCCAGAATTTTCTGGACCTTTTTTTATGAGGTATGATTTACTTAAAACTTAATAGCAAGTTTTGTAAATAACCTTAATCCATTGTAACCCATTTGAACACCATCCCATGGGCCACCAGTTTCGTTGTCGCCAGCCCACCATTTAGCTTGTGGGTTTACAGCGAAGTCAGGATGAACATTAAAAATATTGTCTGCACCTAAAATTATAGAAGCACTCTTACACATTTGAATGTTCATATAAATGTCAGTAGTAATTTTTCCTTTGTAGTTAAAAATTTCTGGTACTAAAGTGTTGCCACTTGGATCAGAATCGGCAGGTACTTGAGGATTAATACCATCGCCATTAACTCCAAATCCTGTTAATGCTACGTCTCCAAAATAGGTAATTCTTGCACCAAGACTCACTTTGTTTTTTGTGTAGTCAAGGCTTGTAGAGAATTTAGATTTTGGAGCAGATGCTTTTAAGAAATACTTTTCACGATCGTTAAAGAAAGTATTTGCGTTATATGCATTTGTGTTTAATGCGCTAGGAACATGAATGTCGTCAATTGTAATTCCTTGGAAGTTAGCTACAAATAAAAGTTTAAAACGTTCTTTATTTGAAATTTTATATTGGTAGTCAGCCACCACATCAATACCTGTATTAGTTGTATTAACCGCATTTGCAAAGAACTGTGCAGTAGATACACCCAAAGTATTTAATTTACTAGTTAAAGCAGTAGGTAAGGTTGCATCAGATGCACTAAATAAACCAGATAATACTACGCGGTCTTTCATTTTGATACTGTAACCGTCTACTGTGAAAGTTAAGCCCTTAGCTGGTTTCCAAGAGAATCCTAAACTTGTATTAACCGAAGTTTCTTGTTTTAATGAAGGGATGCCAGCTAGTTTTGTAAGCGGATCGTTGTTATTAGCAATTCTTGATTGAACTAATTCTCCACCCGAGAAAGAAGTTAAGGTATTGCTAAAATATTTTTGTTGTAAAGAAGGCGCACGATAACCAGTACTGAATGAACCTCTAAAATTAAAGTTATCTGTTACTTTATATCTGAATGAAGATTTAAAAGTACTCACTGCACCAAAGTCAGAATAGTTTTCAAATCTCACTGCACCGGTTAATAGTAATAAATTAGTGGGTGTATATTCCAAATCACCGTAAGCTCCAGTTACAACTCGGTTAGCACTTACTTTATCGGCAGGGCTAAATCCAGGGAAACCTTGGGATCCAGGTGCTTGTTCTAAACCATATTTATTTGGGTATGCGTTATAAGAAGCTAATTCACCTTCGTATATATTGTATTCTTCATATCTTAACTCAGCACCATAAGCAACTTTTACGCCGCCTTGGTTTACTTTTCCAAATTGCTTTGAGAAGTCTAGGTTAGATGTGTTTTGTAAAAAGTTAAAACCACCATCGTCAAAATGAGTTTGGGCAATATTGCTAATATTAGAAGCATTGTAAGTGCCATCACCATAATAGTGGAAATTATTACGTCCAGTACTATTGCTTAAATCCCAATCCCATCCACCACTTGTTTTACCAGATAAACCAGCTGTTAAAGAAACGTCACTGATTTTAGTTTGAATGTGCGGGCTGAATGTAGTATCGCCAGAGCCTGTAGCAAACATGATGCTTGGGTCGTAAATTAAACGACCTGTAGAAGTAACTGGGAAGCGTGTTGGCTTACCAGACCAGTTTCTTGTATAGGCATAAGCGTCAGAATTTTTTGAATTCACGCCGCCAAATGCATAGAACTTAGTGTTATCGTTAATAGGTAATTCCATATTAAACATAGCACCAATAGATTGTAAAGAACCATCACCAAAAGCACGTCTCCAGGTATTAGTTGGTAAGCCATCTGCTTTTGTAATGTCGTCACTAGATGCTTGACGGAATGTTTTTCCTTGGTCTAATAAATCTAATGAGATATTAATGAAGCCACCTTTTTTGCCAAGATCAAAACCTCTGTTAGCAGATAATGATTTAGTTATACCATCAATAGGGTTAGAAGTTAAATATTCTTTTTGATTACGGAATTGATATGTATTATATTTTTTATCATAGTATCCTGCAAAACCTGTTGAGATATTCCATTCGCCGGTATTTTTTCTTAATACAATATTCATTACCCCGGCAATCGCATCCGAGCCATATTGAGCAGATGCACCATCACGTAAAATTTCAATTCTATCTACTGCAGATTGAGGAAATCCATTTAAGTCAACACCCGAACCACCACGCCCTCTTGTTCCAAATAGGCCTACAAAAGCCGTACTATGTCTGCGTTTCCCGTTAATCAATACTAATGTTTGATCCGGACCTAGTCCTCTTAAAGTACCAATATCAATATGGTCGGCACCATCCGCGCCAGACTGTTTGTTATAGTTGAAAGAAGGAGCTACATAGTTTAAGGTAGAAGTTAAATCCATACGTGCTGTGTTAACACCTACTTCTGACAATTTAATAACATCTACTGGAACAGGGGATTCTGTTTTTACACGACCTGCGCCACGGCTACCAACTAATATTACCTCTTGTAATTCTGTAGTTGTCGCATTTAAAACAACTTTTATATTACTAGCACTTGCGCTTATTTTTTTATTTTCAAATCCTATAGAGCTTATTTCCAAAGTTTCGCCAACGCGTGCACTAATGGTAAAAAATCCAGATTTGTCGGTTGAAACAACTGTTTTACTGCTTAAAGCTTTAATGGTAACTCCGTCTAATGGAGTACCTTTGCTGTCAGTAACATTTCCAGTTATTTTTTGAGCTTGTGCAAATGAGTTTACAACTAATAGCAGCAAAAAAAATGAAAATGCTAGGGGTTTGAAAAATTTGTACATATGTAATATTTTAGCTGAATTTACCACTTTTTCTCATTTTTGAAAACTTAACGTTTAATTAATTACTTTTAAGGACATTAAAAGGAGCATTTATAGCCATATGGACCAGGTATTGAAACATATAAAAAATTTATATAAATTGATTCATTCAGTTGAATGGGATCAAATTAGTAAAATACCTCAAAGTGGGGGCGATCGTATTTATTTTAGAATCACACAAGGCAATCAGTCTTGGATTGCTACTTATAACTTGAATATCAAGGAAAACGAAACCTTTATTTATTTTTCCGAACACTTTACAAGCAAAGGGTTGCCGGTTCCAAAAGTCTTAGCGATAAGCGAGGATAAGTCAATTTATATCCAAGCCGATTTAGGAAATGTTTCATTATTAGAAGTGCTTGAGCAAGAAGGGAAAACAGATCATGTATTTTCGTTGTTTCAGAAAAGTTTAAAGGCATTGGCAAAATTGCAAGTGGAAGGTGGAAAGGGTTTGGATTATTCCTACTGCTTAACTTCAAAGGAATTTGGGAAGCATTCTATTTTAACAGATTTACTTTATTACAAATATTATTTCTTAGACACTTTACAATATCCATATGATAAGCAAGCCCTTATTGATGAATTTGAATTGTTGAGTGATACACTTGCGAGTAAAGAGATTAATCATTTTTTATTCCGAGATTTTCAAAGTAGAAATATCATCGTAAATAATGACGAAGTATTTTTTATAGATTTCCAAGGTGGGATGGAAGGTGGGTTGTCATATGATGTAGCTTCCTTGTTATGGCAGGCTAAAGCAGAACTCTCAAATGAATGGAAAGAAAAACTAGTTGACTATTATATTGAGGAAGTACAAAAATTATTGCCTAGTCCAATGAATGAGCAACAGTTTAGAAATCAATACAATGGTTTTGTGCTATTACGTTTGTTGCAAGTTTTAGGTGCTTATGGATTTAGGGGATTATTTGAACGTAAGGCACACTTTTTAACGAGTATTCCACTAGGGTTAAAGAACTTAAAAAACTTTTTAGCTATTTCGCCTATAAGTGCCGACACGCCAGTGTTTGCAGGCATTTTGAATTGGATGGTTACGGATCAGGTGGTAGAAAGATTTACACCTCCTGTGGCAACAGAAAAAACTCCATTAGTAATTACCATCAATAGCTTTAGTTATAAGAAAGGGTTGCCAAATGACGAATCAGATAATGGAGGTGGATTTATTTTTGACATGCGTGGTATTTTAAATCCAGGTCGTTTTGATGAATATAAAAAATTATCAGGTCAAGATAAACCGGTGCAAGATTTTTTAGAACAAAGAACTAAGATGAATACTTTTTTAAATAGTGTTTGGGATTTAATTGACATTACGGTTGAGAATTATTTATCAAGAGATTTTGAATCTTTACAAATTAATTTCGGATGTACTGGTGGACAACATCGAAGTGTATTTGCGGCAGAACAAACCGCAAGACATTTAAAAAACAAATACAAAGTGAAAGTGGTATTAGAACATTCCAATAAAAACAATTGGGTTAAATAAAAAGCGATGCGTGCAATGATATTGGCTGCAGGTTTGGGAACTAGGCTAAAACCCTTTACGGATCATCATCCCAAGGCTTTAGCTATAGTGAATGGAAAGTCCTTATTGCAAAGGAATGTGGAATATTTATTATCCTTTGGTATTTCAGAAATCATTGTGAATGTGCATCACTTTGCGGATCAGATTATAGATGCTATTAATGAAAATAAAGGGTGGGGTGCTAATATTACAATCTCTGATGAAACGGACGAGGTATTAGAAACGGGTGGTGGATTATTACGTGCAGGAAACTATTTTGCATCCGAAGCGCGTTGGTTAGTAATGAATGCAGATATATTAACCAATTTGGATTTGCATAAAATGATAGCTGCCGATGAAGTATATGCTCAAAAAGCAGAGGGTGATTTAGTAGCAACGCTTGCAGTAACTAATAGAACTTCTAGCAGAAATTTAATATTTAATACATCAGGTACTTTATGCGGATGGAGGAATAATGGCACGGGTGAAGAAAAATGGGCAAATCCTTTAAGAGATCCCAACACTGCTATAGTAAAGGCTTTTAGCGGCATTCAAATTATTCATGCTTCCTTTTTAGAAGAGGTTCAATTACGAGGAAAGTTTTCTTTAATTGATGCTTACTTGCAATTGGCACAACATTATGCAATCCATTACTATGATCATAGCGATGGTATTTTATTAGATGTTGGCAAGCCAGAGAGTTTAGAAAAAGCAGCTACTATTTTTAAGTAGACGTACATCATTTTGCAATAATAGTGTTAAGCTTAATTATATTTATACCTTAATATAAATTTTCTTTTGATCTAAGATATATGCAAGTATTGCCATAAATGCAATAAAGCATAATGCGTATACAAAAGAACCAATTCTTAAATCGCTATTTATGTTTTTGCAAACGTGTTCGTAAAACCATGGCAGTGCAGAGGTGTAAACGGGTTGTCCTTTTTCGTCAGTATGGTCGGTCCATCTTAATAAGGCTAGTACTCTTGGTAAAAATCCGCTTAATACAAATATGAACAATGGATTCTTTCCGAAGACATCAAAAAAATGACTCCATTTTCCCTTGGCTTCTTTAAATTCCAATAAATAAATAAACATGCCTAATGTAATCATAGCAAGGCCTGTAGTATATAAAACGTAACTACTAGTCCAAATCTTTTTATTAATTGGGAAACTAAAATCCCAAATATATCCAGCTAATACCAATACCACGCCTGTCAATAAAACATGTGCAAGCATTTCAAAATTCTTGCCTTTTGCTTGAATGTATTCGCCCACTAAAAACCCTAAGATAACTTGCACGATAGCTGGGAACATACTAATTAATCCTTCTGGATCAAATGGAACACCTTCGCCTTTGTAAATATGTGTTACGCCTAAAATAGATTGATCAATTGCGTTTCCAAAAAATCCAGATAAACTATAGGGATGACCAGGTGCGCCTAATACAATATTAAGTACCCAATAAATAACTAAAATCATCATACCAATAAATAATGCCATTCTTGATTTTCCATAATACACTATTACAGAAGCGAAAAAGTAGCACAGTGCAATTCTTTGCAACACACCAAGGATGCGTACATTCTCCCACACTTTAAATATTAAATGATTGTCGGAATATTTTACAAAGGGGCTCCAATTTAAAAACAATCCAATCGCAAATATTAAAAAAGTCCTTTTCAATACTTTTTTCCAAAAATCAGATGGGGTTCCTAAAGCTAATTTTGGCATCACAAAGGACATTGCATTTCCAACTGCAAACAGGAAAAATGGAAATACTAAGTCGGTTGGGGTACAGCCATGCCAACTTGCATGTTCCAAGGGGCTAAAAATATGTCCCCAACTGCCTGGATTGTTTACTAGAATCATAAGTGCTACTGTGGCACCCCTGAAAACGTCTAGGGAATAGTATCTTTGCTGTTTCATGATGTAAATATTAGCGTTAATATTATAAATTACTTTCTTATATATATGCTCAAAATAATATCTTTGTAATATACAAATTCAGATGCAAAAAAATATATTAATTACCGGCGGAGCAGGATTTATTGGATCGCATGTAGTGCGTTTAATGGTGACCAAATACCCTGATTATCAAATATTTAATTTGGATGCCTTGACCTATGCGGGCAACTTGGAAAACTTAAAGGATATTGAAAAGTCGCCTAACTATCATTTTGTAAAGGCAAACATTTTAGATGCGGAAGCTTTAAAGGATATTTTCCAAAAGCATAGTATTACCGATGTGATTCATTTGGCTGCAGAATCGCATGTGGATCGTTCTATTATTTCACCATTGGACTTTGTGTATACGAATGTAATAGGCACCGTAAACTTATTAAATACCGCTAAGGATTTTTGGAAAGGGGATTTAAGTTATGAAAATGCGCATGACGGAACATGGGATAAAAAGAGAGATCATTTATTTTACCATATTTCTACGGACGAAGTATATGGAAGCTTAGGAAAAGAAGGTTTGTTTAAAGAGACAACACCTTACGATCCAAATTCACCTTACTCTGCAAGTAAAGCAGCAAGTGATCATTTTGTAAGAGCATATGGGGAAACTTACCATTTACCCATTGTAGTTTCTAACTGTTCTAATAACTATGGTCCTAATCATTTTCCTGAAAAATTAATTCCATTATTCATTCATAATATCATTAATAAAAAACCATTGCCAGTATATGGTGACGGTTTGTACACAAGGGATTGGTTGTATGTAATAGACCATGCACGTGCCATTGATTTGATATTCCATGAAGGCAAAAAAGGAGACACATATAATATTGGTGGATTTAACGAATGGACTAATATCGACTTGGTTAAATTATTGATTACTCAAATGGATGAGAAATTAGGAAACGCAAAAGGGACAAGCGAAGGCTTGATCACTTATGTAAAAGATAGACCAGGTCATGACCGTCGTTACGCGATTGACGCCACTAAATTGAATAAGGAATTAGGATGGACACCATCGGTTACATTTGAGCAAGGCTTGGCTGCATCAATTGATTGGTATTTACAAAACACTGCTTGGTTGGAAAATGTAACAAGCGGAGCGTATCAAACATACTATAACGAAATGTATAGCAATAGATAATGAGAATTGAGCAAACCCCCCTTAAAGATTGTTTTATCGTTCACGAAAAAGTGAATGGAGATGCAAGAGGATACTTTATTGAAACATTTAACCAAAGAGATTTTAGCGCTGCAACAGGTTTAGATATTGTATTTGTACAAGACAATCAATCAAGATCTTCAAAAGGAGTATTAAGAGGATTGCACATGCAAAAAGGATCTTCGGCGCAAGCAAAATTGGTAAGAGTATTAGAAGGTGCTGTATTAGATATCGCAGTGGATTTAAGAAAGGACTCTCCAAGCTTTGGACAACATTATGCAATTGAATTAACTGCAGACAATCACAAACAGTTTTTTGTGCCAGCAGGATTTGCACATGGTTTTGTAGTATTAAGTGAAACTGCTACTTTCTTTTATAAGGTAGATAAGTTTTATGAACCAGGAAATGAAGTGGGCATCATGTACAACGATAAAGATTTAAATATTGATTGGAAATTGCCTACTTCTGAATTGATATTTTCAGAAAAAGATAAAACATTAGGAAGCTTCGCGGAGTATGCTGCAAGTTTATAAATATTAAAAAAATTACTATGAAGGGAATTATATTAGCAGGTGGATCAGGAACAAGATTGTATCCAATTACCAAGGGAATTAGTAAGCAATTAATGCCTATCTATGATAAGCCAATGATCTATTACCCTTTGTCGGTGCTAATGTTAGCAGGTATTAAGGAAGTATTAATTATTACCACACCTGAGGACAATGATCAATTTAAAAGATTATTGGGAGATGGTTCGGAGATTGGTTGTAAGTTTAGTTATGCAGTACAAGCTGTTCCAAATGGCTTAGCGCAAGCTTTTGTAATTGGTGCCGATTTTATTGGCAAAGATAAAGTTTCCTTGGTATTAGGAGATAATATTTTTTATGGTGCTGGCTTTAGTAAGTTGGTGCAATCATTTAACGATGTGGAAGGTGCTGCAGTATTTGCTTATGAAGTAAACGATCCAGAGCGTTATGGTGTTGTTGAATTTGATGAAAACAATAATGCACTGTCATTAGAAGAGAAACCAAAAGCCCCTAAGTCTAAGTACGCGGTTCCAGGTTTATACTTTTACGATAATGACGTAGTTGAAATTGCAAAAAATATCCCAGCTTCACCAAGAGGCGAATATGAAATCACTGACGTCAACAAAGTATATTTAGAACGTAAAAAATTACAGGTAGGTATCATGAATAGAGGTACTGCTTGGTTGGATACAGGTACTTTTGAATCTTTAGCAGATGCTTGCGAGTTTGTAAGAGTAATTGAAAAACGCCAAAGTCAAAAGATAGGATGTATTGAAGAAGTTGCCTTTAGAATGGGCTTCATTGACAAGACTCAATTATTGGTTTTAGCCGATAAATATGCTAAAAGTGGGTATGGCGAATACCTAAGAGGGTTAAAAAAATAATTTTCGACTAAACTTTTCCGCTTCTTTATTGTTTTAGCTGTATGTCATCTTATACAATTAAGGATTTAGAGCAAATTTCAGGTATCAAAGCCCATACGATTCGTATTTGGGAACAACGTTATCATTTTTTGCAACCACAGCGTACCGAAACCAATATCAGATCTTACTCTGCGGACGAATTAAAGGTAATCCTAAACGTATCCTTATTAAATAAATACGGGTTCAAGATTTCTCATATCGATAAGATGAGCAATGCCGATATGGAAGAAAAGATTTTAGGCTTGAATCAGTATGATGCAGAGAAAGAAAGAGTTGTCAATGCCTTAATCAAAGACATGGTTTCTTTGAACATGGTTTCATTTGAAAGACAATTAGATACTTATATTGCACAAAAGGGAATTGAAAAAACAATCACAGATATTATTTTCTCTTTCCTTGAAAGAGTAGGCGTACTATGGATTACAAACCATATTAATCCTGCTCAAGAGCACCTTGCTTCTAATCTTATTAGACAAAAAATCATTTTAGGTATTGAAAAATTACCTAAAATATATCAGTCTGCTAAATTAGTTGTGTTATTTATGCCAGAAGGCGAGTACCATGAAATAGGACTACTTTTTGTTCATTTCTTGTTAAAACAAAAAGGACATAACGTAGATTATTTAGGAACAAATGTGCCTTTGGTAGACTTAAAATATTTAACGGAATTCAAAAAGGTAGATCTATTGTATTCTCACATCACAGCTCCCTTTAAAGGTTTCAAATTGAACAAGTTTATGGAGCAATTAGGTCAATTAAATAGCAATATCCCAGTAGTGTTAACTGGTCAATTATTACAAGAATACAAAGGACCAGTTGCTAGCAATATCCAAGTGATGAAGTCGCTTTCTCAGACTATGGACTTTCTTATTGGTTTATAATATTTGTTAAGTATTTGATTATCAGCTTATTGGCTTAGCTCTTCAATTTTGTTTAATAATTTTACCAAAATTTTAAACAAAATAAGGTTTACATGAAATATTTTTGTTTAGCTTTACTTATAAATTGTTAAACAAAAAGATATGTCAAACGCAGAATTTAGCATACTACTTACCGAAAACGCTGATTTTTTAAGGCCATTTGCCGTGAATCTTACTAAGGATCATGAGTCAGCAAAGGATCTTTTTCAAGAAACCTTATACCGTGCTTTCTCTAATAAAGACAAGTACAATGTTGGTACCAACATCAAAGCGTGGTTATATACTATCATGCGTAATATATTTATTAACGATTATCGCAAGCGTTCTAAGCAGTCAATCGTATTTGATAGTACACCTAACGATTATATCATAGATCAAACGCATACTAAGGTTTTAAACCAAGGAATCACCAATTTGAATATGCGTGAAGTAAACCAAATGATATTTGATTTGCCAGAACTTTTTAGAATCCCTTTTAATTTATATTTTGAGGGTTATAAATACAATGAAATTGCCGAAGAATTAGGAGAGCCATTGGGTACCATTAAAAGTCGTATTCACTTTGCTAGAAAAATATTGAAACAAAAAATTGAAAGATATTAATAACATAATGCCTCCCCCCAAAAAACAAGCACTAATAATTGGTGCTGGTTTTGCTGGTCTTTCTGCAGCTAGTTTTTTAGCGCAGAAAGGTTGGCAAGTTACTGTGATTGAAAAACATAATATGCCTGGTGGAAGGGCAAGAAAATTTGAAGCACAAGGTTTTACTTTTGACATGGGTCCAAGTTGGTATTGGATGCCCGATGTCTTTGAAAAGTATTTTGAAAAATTCGGAAAAAATGTAAGTGACTATTATCAATTAAAAAGATTAGATCCATCCTATAGGGTTTATTTTGATAAGACGCATTGGGATATGCCCGCTAACTATGATGAATTAAAAGATTTGTTAGAAAGCGTTGAACCCGGTGCTGCAAATGCTTTGGACCAGTTTATGGACGAGGCAAAATACAAGTATGACGTGGGTGTAGGTAAGTTAGTGCACAAGCCAGGTCAATCCTTATTTGAATTTATTGATTGGGAAGTGATTAAAGGTGTTTTTAAATTGGACATTTTTAAATCAATGAAAAAACATGTGGCTCATTTTTTCAAACATCCTTACATAAAAGCCATAATGGAGTTTCCTGTTTTATTTTTAGGGGCTTTACCTGAACATACTCCTGCTTTATATAGTTTAATGAACTACGCTGATATTAAAGGAGGTACCTGGTATCCTGAAAAAGGAATGTATAGTATTGTAAATGGAATGTATCAGGTTGCTTTGGACCTTGGTGTAAAATTTTATTTTGGTGAAGAAGTAAGACATATCGAAGTTGTAAATGGAACAGCCAAGTATGTTAGAACCATTAAGAAAATCGGGAATGAGCAAAAAGAACATCATTTTGATGTGATTGTTGGAGCCGGAGATTACCATCATATTGAAACAAAATTATTGGATACAAAGTATCAATCCTATGATCAAAAATATTGGGATTCAAGACTAATGGCACCAAGTTCTATTTTATATTATGTTGGATTAAATAAAAAATTAGAAGGTGTATTACATCACAACTTATTTTTTGATACCGATTTTGGAGTGCACGGTAAAGAAATTTATACGAATCCAGCATGGCCAAAAGATCCATTGTTTTATGCGAGTGTGCCATCGGTTACCGATCCGACTGTTTCACCAGTCGGGCAAGAAAATTTATTTTTATTAATTCCAATTGCAGCAGGCTTAAAAGGGGATAGTGAGGAAGTGAGAGACGAATATTTTAACAAGATTATTGCAAGAATGGAACAACGATGGGGCCAAAGTATTTCAGACTCAATTGTTTATAAAAAGTCATTTGCTGTATCTGATTTTATATCTGAATACCACTCATTTAAGGGCAATGCTTATGGATTAGCAAATACTTTAATGCAAACTGCAATTTTAAAGCCATCTTGTAAGAGTAAAAAGATAAATAATTTATATTACACTGGTCAATTAACTGTTCCTGGGCCAGGAGTACCACCAAGTTTAATTAGTGGTGAAGTGGTAGCAGAATTGGTTAATAAAACGCATAAAAATTAATTATAAATATGTCTTCTTTTCAATTGTATAATCAAGTAACCGCTGATGCTAGCAAAGAAACTACACTTAGGTATAGTTCAAGTTTTTCTTTAGCCATCAAACTACTTCACGCGGATTTGCGTCAACCCATATATGATATTTATGGTTTAGTTCGTTTTGCAGATGAAATTGTTGATACTTTTCATGATTTTGACAAAGCTGCTTTATTGGATCAATTTAAAAAGGATACATATACTGCTATTGAACAAGGCGTAAGTTTAAATCCTATTTTACATCGCTTTCAACTTACTTATAGAAAATACAATATTGGGTATGATTTAGTAAATGCTTTTTTTAAGAGCATGGAAATGGATTTAAGTAAGCAACAATATGACGCAGATGCTTATCAAACCTATATCTATGGTAGTGCGGAGGTAGTTGGATTAATGTGCTTGCATGTGTTTTGTGATGGAGATAAAACAACCTATGAGCAATTAAAACCATCTGCGCAAAGACTAGGCTCGGCTTTTCAGAAAGTAAATTTTTTGAGAGATATTAAAGCAGACTATGAAGGCCTAGAGAGAATGTATTTTCCGAATTGCGATTTCACTAATTTTAAAGAGGAAGACAAGCAGCAAATTGAGGCAGATATCCAATCTGATTTCTCGGCAGCATTGGATGGCATAAAAGCTTTGCCAATGAAAGCAAGATTTGGCGTTTATGTTGCGTTTAAATATTATTACACATTGTATAAAAAGATTAAGAAAACAAAACATCATTCTATTTTACAAATGCGAATTCGAATTCCAGATTATAAAAAGTTATTAATCTTAGCGAATGCAAGTATCCGAAGTCAACTTAATTTATTTTAAACATGCATCTGGAACAAGTAATATTGGTAGATGAGCTAGATAATGAATTGGGTTTGATGGAAAAGATGGAAGCGCATCAAAAAGGCTTATTACATAGAGCATTTAGCGTTTTTCTGTTTGACAACAATGGTAATATGTTATTACAACAACGAGCGCTTGGCAAATACCACAGTCCGGGATTATGGACTAATACATGTTGTAGTCATCCAAGGCCAGGTGAAGCAGTGATTGATGCAGCTAAAAGAAGATTAATGGAGGAAATGGGTATTGTGTCGGAGGTGAAAATGGCTTTTAGTTTTATTTACAAAGCTTCGTTGGATCAGGGATTAACAGAGCATGAATTGGACTATGTTTTTGTAGGAAATTATGAAGGGGTCATTAATCCTAACTGTTTAGAAGTAAGTAATTACCTTTATATAAGTAAGGAGGATTTGAAAAGTAAATTTGAGGCCAATGCCGAAGATTTTACAGTTTGGTTTAAAATTGCCTATCCAAGAGTAGTGGAATGGTATGAGTTGAATATTGTTAATTTGTAAATTATTTATATGTTATTTATAGCTGTCATGTTGTTGACATTCGCAATAATGGAAGGGATTACTTGGTTAACACATCGTTTTGTAATGCATGGATTTTTGTGGTACTTACATGAGGATCATCATCAACCAACTGGTCATATTTTTGAAAAAAATGATGCCTTCTTTTTAATATTCGCTTTGCCTAGTATGGCATGTATATTTTATGGCAATTTTGGTGGTCCTAGTTGGGTAGCGGCTATCGGAACAGGAGTTGCCATGTATGGATTTGCATATTTTGTAGTACATGAAGTAATTATACATCAACGTATTAAATGGTTTACAAAATCTAATAGTAGATATATTAAGGCAATTAGATGGGCGCATAAAATGCACCATAAGCATATGGACAAGGAAGATGGTGAAAGTTTTGGAATGTTAATTGTTGCTAAAAAGTATTGGGATAAAGTAAGACAAGACGAACGTATTCAAGCTAATGGATAATAATTCCACACATTTACAACAGGAGCTTACATATGACATTATTATAGCTGGTGCTGGATGTGCTGGCTTATCTTTATTGTATTCAGTTTTACAATCTCCAGTTTTAAAAGGAAGTAAAATTTTAGTACTGGATAAATCTTTTGAAAAGTCTAACGATCGTACCTGGTGTTTTTGGGAATTGAATCCTGGTCCATTTCAATCCTTAGTTTGTAAGCAGTGGGATCATATCTCTATTCATAAAGCATCTTTTTCAAAGGAACTTGCAACAGCACCCTATTCCTATAAGATGATCCAAGGGCTTGACTTTTACAATCATATTATTCAGTATGCTAAACAGTTTTCAAATGTAATTTGGGAAGAAGCAGTAGTTAGTTCAATAGAAACTGATGGTGACTTTGCGACTGTTCAGTGGGAGGGAGGTAAAGCAAAATCTAATAAAGTATTTTCAAGTATTCTTCCAATGGATACTTTATATACAATTAGTCAATCCAATATTAGTAAGCCATTTTTATGGCAACATTTTAAGGGATTACTAGTTCAGTTTGAATCGAATGTTTTTAATCCTGGTGTTGCAAGGTTAATGGATTTTAATGTGGATCAAAAAGATGCCACTGGCTTTATGTATTTGCTCCCTTTAAATGAATCAAAGGCATTGGTAGAATACACTCTGTTTTCAAAGACAATACTACCAACACAGGCGTATGATATAGTTTTAGAAGCATATTTAGATAAACACTATCCTAATATGCCGTATCAAATTTTACACGAGGAGTTGGGTGCAATACCTATGACAACACAAGCTTTCGCAAAAAGTAATGTCCCAATTTTTGTTATTGGTACTTTAGGCAATGCGGTAAAATCAAGTACGGGTTATGCTTTTCACTTTATACAAGAACAAGTAAAGCAAATCGTACATCAATTAGAAAATGGCGCTGAACCCAATACCGAAGTGC
This sequence comes from uncultured Bacteroidota bacterium, assembly GCA_903819975.1. GTDB lineage: Bacteria > Bacteroidota > Bacteroidia > Chitinophagales > Chitinophagaceae > Sediminibacterium. The sequence goes on from CAIJFI010000014.1 coordinate 37,979, forward strand.
ATTATACAAGGCATCAATTTTATGATGCTGTATTATTATATATACTGCATCATAATCTAATGGAGGGCAGTGAAATTTTTAAACGCATTTTTGAAAAGAATAATGCAGCAACTATTTTCAAGTTTCTTTCAAATACTTCTAACTTATGGGAGGACATTCAAATTATGAGGTCACTTCCAACCAAAATATTTTTACCAGCAGCTATTAAGGTACTTGCACGGCGGAGCTAATTTAAATACTCAACAAGTTTAATTAAATTTGACTTTTGGCCTTGTCGTACAATGGTTAGTACAAGCGTTTCCGAAGCGCTAAATCTGGGTTCGATCCCCGGCGAGGCTACAAATGCCTTCAACGAAGTTGAAGTATTGTTTAAATGAGTCAATGTCGAAAGCTTGCTTTCGTAAGTTGACGAGGTTAAACAATACCATTAAACAAACAAAGTTTGTTTAATGAAAGGCTTTGGGTAAATCCAAAATGTAGGGTAGACAGACGAGTGAAGCGAGACTGGCAGCCCCGGCGAGGCTACAAATGCCTTCAACGAAGTTGAAGTATTGTTTAAATGAGTCAATGTCGAAAGCTAGCTTTCGTAAGTTGACGAGGTTACTAGTACTTCAGGTTACTAAAATGGACCTCTATTCCATAATTTAACAGGTATTTCTGCACCCATATTGGCTAATAATGTTTGTCTTAATTGAGCCATAAAACGTCTGTATATTAGTGTTTTCATAACTATTTATACCAAAATTGGTTTTAGGTCACCCATTTAAAGTGTAAAACTTACACATTAGATTTAATATAAATTCTAAGTAGTTGTATATCAACAGAATATATTATTTATTTATCCGAAAAAAAAGCTAGAACTTGCAAGCCTAACTTGCTTTTGATGAAAAAGGGATTACTTGCTTTACTCATGCTTCTATGCATATGCTTTTATGCATATGCTCAACAGACTATTGCGTCACAACAAAGTGTAAGCTCACTTGAAAACAAACTAAAGCAAATTGTAAACAAGTCTATTTATTACAACTATTACTTAGGGGACGAATTATATTCCGAAAGGTCATATATCAATGATGCACATGTTAGAATAACAAGTAATAATCAAATTGAATTGTATTATTATTTGACTACACAAAAATATGATGTTGCTTCAAGTTCTATGCTAAGATCAGAACATGGAGAGTCGGTCGTATTTGATCCTGCTTCAATAAAAGATATTAAGATTAAAGGAAAACTGAGTGACTATTCAAAATCCGAATTAGGATTATTGGTAATTAACTTTAACAATGAAGTGGAGAAGCATACTTATTTACAAAGAAAAAAGAACGAAGATCCTTCCTTACTTGACAATCCATTGGTATTTGAATTTGAATTGCCTTTTTTAAAATCAGATGTTGGCAATCCTACTGCAATTGAAAATATACTGCTTAATTTAAAGAGTGAGCGAACAATTTCAAAGTAACTAAAAGTATTTATCACTAATAAAAAACCCTTTCAGAATTTACTCCGAAAGGGTTTTTTATTAGATGTTTGCTTGCTTGCGAACTGTATATAATTTACTACAAGTCCTTAAAGGAAAGTAGTTTCTCCCAACGAGTATGCATTCCATCATTCGCTTGAACCAAGAAATTATGCGCTTTTTCTGGGTAGTTGTTTTTAATGGTTGCAAAACGGTTTTCATTGTATAAGAAGTCTTCCATTGGTATAGAAGGGTCTTTGCTATCTAATGTAAATCGTTTTCCTTTTTCGTTGTTTGGATTAAAGCGGAATAATGGCCAGTATCCAGATTTTACTGCTTTGTCTTGCTGGTCTAATCCATGGCACATATCATATCCGTGTGCAATACAATGGCTGTATGCAATAATGATAGATGGCCCAGGGAATGCTTCGGCTTCTAAAATAGTTTTTAATGCATGTACATCGTTTGCGCCCATTGAAATTTCTGCAACAAATGCTTTTCCATGCGCCATTGCTTGCATTGCTAAATCTTTTTTACCTGTAGTTTTTCCTTTTACTGAAAACTTAGCACTTGCTCCAATTGGAGAAGATTTAGATTTTTGACCACCCGTGTTAGAGTAAACTTCAGTATCAAGTACTAATATATTTACATTTTCACCTGTAGACAATACATGGTCTAATCCACTAAATCCAATATCATAAGCCCATCCATCACCACCTACAATCCACATTGATTTCTTTTCTAAGAATCCAGCAACTTGTAATAAGATACCTGCTTCTGGTTTGTTGATTGATTTTAATTTATTCTTAACCTCATTTACTTTTAATCTTTGAGCAATGATTGCCGCTTCGTCTAATTCTTCATTAACATTAATGGCATCTACTAACTCAGCACCCAATTCCTCACGTAAAGTATTTAATAAAGAGAATGCATATTTGCGTTTCATGTCGGTTGCTAACTTAATACCTAAGCCAAACTCTGCATTGTCTTCAAATAAAGAGTTAGCCCAAGCTGGTCCGTTACCCGCGCCATTCACACTCCATGGTGTTGTTGGGAGATTACCACCAAAAATAGAAGAACAACCTGTTGCATTGGCAACAATCATTCTATCTCCAAATAATTGAGTTAACAATTTTAAATAAGGTGTTTCACCACAACCACTACATGCTCCAGAGAATTCAAATAATGGTTCTAATAATTGAGATCCTTTTACTGTACTTCTGTTGACTCTAGTACGGTCAATGTCTGGTAGTGATAAGAAGAAGTCCCAATTCTTTTTCTCTGTTTCTTTTAATGGAAGCACATCCTGCATATTAATTGCTTTATGGCCTGGCTCTGTTTTGCTTGTGATAGGACAAACCTCCACACATAAACTACAACCAGTACAATCTTCCACAGCCACTTGTAAAGTATAAGCTTCTGAATCCTTCATAAACTCTTTACCAATTGGCGCAACATGCTTAAAGAAGTCTGGAGCTGTTTCTAATTTTGTGCTGTCGTATACCTTAGGTCTGATAGCAGCGTGAGGACAAACAAAATAACATTTGCCACATTGAGAGCAAATGCTTGGATCCCAAACAGGAACGGTTTCTGCAATATTTCGTTTTTCATATTTGGTAGTTGCAGAAGGGTAAGTGCCGTCGGCAGGGAAGGCACTTACTGGCAAGCTATCTCCTTCGCCAGCAATAATTTTACCTAATACATTTTGTACAAATTCAGGAGCGTTGCCCGTAACTGCAGGCGTAATTTCAATATTACCAATAGCGAATCCTGTATAATCTAGTAATGATAAGTTTTCTAAAGTTTTATCAATGGCATCAAAATTCTTTTTAACAACTGCTTCTCCTTTTTTGCCGTAAGATTTTTTAACCGCGTTTTTAATGGCAGTAATGGCTTCTTCTTTTGGCATGATATTAGAAATAGCAAAGAAACATGTTTGTAAAATGGCATTGATTCTTGATCCCATACCAGTTTCTTTTGCAACCTTACTTGCATTAATTACATATAGTTTTAATTCCTTCTCAATAATTTCAGATTGAATTTTATGAGGAAGATGATGCCATACTTCTTCGGTAGCATAGGGTGCATTTAATAAGAATGTAGCACCATGTTGTACGTCACGTAAAATGTCATAAGTTTCTAAATAATGGAAATGATGACAAGCTACAAAGTTGGCAGAGTCAATTAAATAAGTAGATCCAATAGGGTGGTCGCTAAAACGTAAATGTGATACTGTCAATGAACCAGATTTTTTAGAGTCATATACAAAGTAAGCTTGTACATGATTGTCGGTTACATCACCAATAATTTTAATGGTATTTTTATTAGCACTCACGGTGCCGTCAGCGCCTAATCCAAAGAACAAGCCACGGAATAAGTGTTGGTCTTCTAAGCTAAAGTTTTTATCGTACGCTAAACTAGTGTTGGTAACATCGTCTTCGATACCCACTGTAAATCCATTCTTAGGTTTTGCTTTTGTTAATTCGTCAAAGATGGCTTTAATCATAGCTGGATTAAACTCTTTTGAAGCTAAACCATAACGGCCACCAATCACTGTTGGCATTGATCCTTCCCATCCAGCATGTAAAGCATTGATAATGTCCATGTACAATGGTTCGCCAATAGCACCTGTTTCTTTACATCTATCTAATACCGCAATTTGCTTAACGCTTGTAGGTAATGCTTTAATGAAATGACTTACTGAGAATGGACGGAACAAATGCACCGATAAATAACCTGTTTTCTCGCCTTTCTTATTTAAATAGTCTACCGTTTCTTTTACTGCTTCACCACCAGAACCCATTATAATAATAACACGTTCTGCTTCGGCATGACCATAATATTCAAATAATTTATAAGCACGACCTGTTAATTTTTCAAAATCACGCATAGCGGCTTCCACAATTGCTGGAACCTTCCAGTGATATTCATTACAAGCTTCACGACTTTGAAAATATACGTCTGCATTTTGTGCTGTACCACGAATAAATGGATTTTCAGGATTTAATGAACGACTACGATGACGTGCTACAGCTTCGTCGTCAATCATTGTATGTATTTGTTCGTCGGTTAAAATTTGAACCTCATTAATTTCATGCGATGTTCTAAATCCATCAAATATATTTAAGAATGGGATGCTTGCTTTTAAAGTTGCAGAAGTTGCAATCATAGCCATGTCATGTGCTTCTTGTGCATTGTTGCCAAACAACATTGCAAAGCCGGTAGATCTTACCGCCATCACGTCGCTATGGTCACCAAAAATAGAAAGTGCATGTGTTGCTAAAGCTCTTGCTGCAATATGAAATACCGTAGGTGTTAATTCCCCCGCAATTTTATACATATTAGGAATCATCAATAATAATCCTTGCGAACAAGTAAAAGTAGAAGCCAACGCACCCCCCTGCAATGCTCCGTGAATCGTACCAGCAGCACCTGCTTCACTTTGCATTTCCATGACTGTTGGAACTTCTCCGTAAATATTAGTTTTTAAATCACTGCTCCATTCTTCGGCAAATTCTCCCATGGTGGAAGATGGAGTGATGGGATAAATAGCGCAAACTTCGCTTGTTTTGTAGGCAATATAAACGGCTGCCTCATTACCATCCATTACAGTTAGGGTTGGTTTTGTAACTTTACTTTCCATGCTCGAAATTTTGATATTTGAGTAATGAAAGTAGCGCCATCTCCAAATTCAAAATATGATTAATATCAGTCCTAGTAAGGATTTCGGTTACTTATAAGAAGGCTAAAATAAGGGCTTGTTAATGCTATTTGTTATGCTCAAAATAAGGCACGGTATCGTCGGATACGGCATCCTGTTGTTGCCAATAAGCCAAGGTAACTACGTGACCATCAGGGGTATGTAATGAACGGCCAAAAACAGCATTGGTAGGATTAAATCTTAGGTCGGTTACACCAACAGTAAAAGTAGTTGGAGCAACTGGCTCAGGAGTAGGAACAGGCACTGGAGCTGCTTCGCCATCAACAGGCGCTACGATTGCTGGAGCCGGTGCAGCTTTTGGAGCTGGGCTTCCTACAACCACTACTTCGTATTTATTGTACGTTAATAAATCTTTCAAAAATTGCACACGACTTTCTGATGCGTTCTTTTCAACAATGGAACATTTGATATTGTCTAAATCTTCAAACTCGTGATTCTTATTAATTGCCATAAAATTTATTTAAAGTCCAATACTTATTGAGTAAATATAATCGTAAACCACACTTGCTAAACCTGTGACAATCACACCAGCAACACAAATGTACATTGCTAATTTTGATACTGCTGGTACTTGTAATTTTTCTATCGGTGTTGCGTTTTCGTCCATGAATATTGCTTTTACTACTCTTAAATAATAGTAGAAAGAAATAACCATATTTAAGGCTGCAAAGGTGATTAATCCGTAATTGCCTTTTGCAGCACCCGCCATCATAAGGAATAACTTACCAAAGAATCCTGCAGTAGGAGGCACACCTGCTAAAGAGAATAAAGCAATGGTTAAAACCCATGATAACATTGGGTTGGTTTTATAAAAGCCTTTAAAGTCGGAAATATTTTCTTTACCTGTTAATGCGCTCACTACAGATACTACACCAAATGCAGCAAGGTTAGAGAAGATATAAATTAAGATAAAGTAAATAAGTGATGCAGATCCTATTTGTGAGCTACCCGAAATGCCAATTAAGATAAATCCTACTTGTGCAATAGAAGAGAAAGCTAAGAATCGTTTAAAGTTATCCTGACGAATAGCAAATAAGTTACCAATTAATATAGTAGCAGCTGCTAATACTACAAGTACTAAATACCAGGTACTCGCGATTGGCGTAAATACTTTGTATAATAAGTTCACTAAAGTAAATAATACCGCAGCCTTTGAAATTACAGACAGGAATGAAGTAACAGCCACTGGAGAACCTTCATAAACATCTGCTGTCCATAAGTGAAAAGGAACAGCCGAAATTTTAAATGCAAAACCAGAGATTAATAATATAAACGCAAACATTTGTAATGGGTTGCCATTAATGTGTGCCGTTAATATAGAAAAAGTTAATGTTCCGGAAGTGCCGTATAAGAAAGAGATGCCCAATAATAATATCGCAGAAGAAAAGGCGGATGATAAAATTAATTTCATAGCTGCTTCAGATGACTTACGTTTAGTTAAGTCAAAGTTAGCGGCAGCAGCCAATGGAATCGTTGACATTTCTAATCCTAGGTAGAACATTAATAAATTGCCACTTGAAATCATAAAGAACATGCCTAACAAAGAAGTCAGTATTAACAAGTAGAACTCAATTAAGTGTTTGCTTTCCTTTAGCCATGCGTATGATTGCATGGAAATGATTAATGCAGCTAGGTTTAATAAGTCTTTTTCAAAAACAATTAAGACATTGGTATTGAACATGCCATTAAAGAGTGCTCCGGTTTCATGGCAGCAAAATCCAGCTCCTAAGTTAATAAGCAATGCAACATTAATGAAGTTTAAAATGCTTTCGTTGCTTCTGTCTTTGCCCAATTTGATAAAGAGTAATAAGAATATAAGTACGGTAAGTACTAACTCCTGTCTCAATTGTATTATTAAATTATATATCATCTTACTTGTATTCTAATTATTTAAGGAGATTTACTTTTTCCATTTGAGCCATAATAGCGTCGGTACTTGGCATAATTAAATGATTAATTAAAAATGGAGCTAGTCCAATAATTAATATACCTACAATTAAAAGCACAGCCGCTAACTTCTCGTTCCAAGTAGCGTCAGCTAATAAAGCATGTTCATCGCTAATAGGCCCCATGATTGCACGTCCTGTTGCACGTAATATATAAACAGCTGTCACTACAATAGAAGCGCCGGATAAAATAGTTGCTAATCGATAAGCACCATCTGGATTTTGCCATGAGCCCATAAACACAGTCATTTCGGCTACAAATCCACTAAATCCAGGAAGTCCTAAAGAACATAAACCTGCAATAACGAATACGGTAGATATAAATGGCATTGCTTTTAATAAGCCGCCTAACTGTGCAACAATCCTTGTATGTGTACGACTATAAATCATGCCTATGGCAGCAAAGAAAAGGGCTGTCATTAAACCGTGTGATACCATTTGTATAACGGCTCCATTAATTGAAGTTTTATTTAACATACCAATACCCAAAATCACAAATCCACAGTGACTGATAGAAGAGTAGGCATTAATGTATTTTAAATCTGTTTGCATCATGGTGGCAAATGCACCGTATATAATAGCAATCGTTGCTAATAAAATAATGATCCAAGAATAAGCGTGTGCGGCATCTGGCATTAAGCTAGCAATACGTAAACAACCGTATCCTCCTAATTTCATAGAGATACCTGCTAAGAACATACTCGCTGCTGTAGGTGCAGATGCGTGTCCATCTGGTACCCAAGTATGAAAAGGGAATAGGGCAGCGAAAATACCAAAGCCGACAAAGGCAAATGGGAAGAAGAATTTTTGTACGCCTACAGGAATACCTTGTTGGGTAATTTGTACAATGTCAAATGTATGTGTGTTATAGTATACGCCAAACAAACCTACCATTACTAGTGCCGAACCAGCCATTAACATTAAAGCTAGTTTCATCGCACTCTTAGTTTTATCTCCACTTCCCCAAATACCAATTAATAAGAATTTAGGAATTACGGCTACTTCTAAGAAAAAGAATAAAGTAAATAAGTCTAATGAAATAAAGAATCCATAAGCACCCATACTTAACAACACCAATAAAAAAAAGTATTCTTTGCTAAGCTTGTCCATAGTCCAAGAAACTAAGATACCTGCCACCACAATTACTGACGTCAAAAGAATCATTGCTAAGGATATACCATCAATACCAATATGATAATTAATATTCAAAGCTTTAAACCAGGTTTGATTGGATTCAAATAAGTGCGCTGCATTATTACCAGCTGCTCTCTCAGCTAAAAATGATTTTAACAACCACCCCGCAAGTCCTAATTGTGCCACTGCACCTGTTAAGCCAATGACTCTTATTTGTTGTAAGCCCTTAGCTAGCAGAATTAATACTGCAGTTAGTAAGGGTAGTAATATTAGTAATGTTAAGTTCATAGTACGCGCTTAATTTGTAATTTATTTCCAGATATATATAAACAATATAGAAAGAACCGCTACGCCTCCAAAAAAGTAGAGTGCATAGTTTTGAACCTTTCCAGATTGCAATCCTTTAATGCTTTCAGAAATTTTTGCAGTGGTTTTTGCTAATAATAACATAAAGCCATCTACAATATTTCTATCTGCCCAAGCAATAGGTTGACCAATGAATGGGAAGATGATTTTTTTAGTGATGAAGATATAAACCTCATCCACATAAAACTTTTTATAGGCTGCTGTGTAAAATCCGCCAAATGCAGATGCTACTTTATCAGACTTTTCGTTTTTATTTTTATAAAAACTAGCTGCTAATAAAATTGCCAAGACCGATAAAACTACTGGAGCGATAGAGAATACAACATCTACATGTGTTTCTAATGCAGCTCCGTCCGAAGTTACTAATTGAGAGAAAGGAACGAAGCCTACTCCAACAGCGCAAGCGGCTAAAATAATTAAAGGCAATTTCATTACCCATGGGCCTTCGCCATGGTCTGAATGGTCGTCGTGAGAAGTGTGTGCGTCATGTGCATGCGCGGCTACAGTTGCTTCCTTGCTCCAGAAGATATTAAAGTATAAGCGGAACATATAAAAGCTTGTTAGGGCTGCAGTAAATAAAGCAATACCATAAACGATTTTATTTTCATGGAATGCTGCAGTTAAAATTTCTTCCTTACTAAAAAATCCAGCAAATGGAGGGATACCTGCAATTGCTAAACAAGCAATTAAAAATGCAACATGTGTAACTGGCATTAATTTTCTTAATCCACCCATGTCTTTCATTTCGTTGCTATGCACCATATGAATAACAGAACCTGCACCTAAGAATAATAAACTTTTAAAGAAAGCATGTGTAAACAAATGGAACATAGAAGCCATATAGCCTAAGCCATTCTCGCCCCCATTTTTCGAAATACCCAATGCAAACATCATGTATCCAATTTGGGACATGGTAGAATAAGCTAGTACGCGTTTAATATCAGTTTGTGTACAGGCAATGACTGCAGCAAATAATGCTGAGGATGCACCCACATAAGTAACAATGGTTAAAGCAGTTTCGTCCATTGAGAACACAGGAAACAATCTTGCTACCAAGTAAACACCCGCAACCACCATAGTTGCTGCGTGAATTAATGCAGATACAGGAGTAGGGCCTTCCATTGCGTCTGGTAACCAAATATGTAAAGGGAACATGGCAGATTTACCAGCACCTCCAATAAATACTAATGTTAAACCCCAAGTAAGCATGCTCGCACCTAAGAAGCTTGCACTTGTGATGCTTAAAAATTGAGTAGAATGAATAGATGTGAATCTTTCAATTAACAATCCAATATCCAATGTACCTCCGTAAAATCCTAATATTAAAATACCAATTAAAAAACCTAGGTCGGCAAAACGTGTTACAATAAATGCTTTTTTAGAAGCTGCAACCGCAGATGGTTTATTAAAGTAATAGCTGATTAATAAGAAGCTTGATACACCTACTAATTCCCAGAACATATAAACCTGGAAAATATTAGCAGATAAGATTAAGCCCAACATTGAGAATGTAAATAAAGAAAGGAAGGCATAATAAGTTGCGAATCTTTCTTCGCCCTTCATGTAACCCAAACTAAATACATGCACCATTAAGGAAACCGAAGTGACTACTACTAGCATCATTACAGAAATAGGATCTACAATAATACCTAAGTCGATTGAAACGTTGGGTGAAAACTCCAACCAGGTATACTTTAAGGCTACAATTTTTTGAAATATCCCATTTACTTTTCCGTCTACAAAAAAGTATTGTTTGGCTGCTACAAAAGAAAGAATCGTAGACGTTAATAAGCTAGCCGTTCCTAAGATACCAGCAATGCCTGATAAATATTTACGTCCAAATAAGCCCAATATTACAAATGTTGCTAAGGGAAGTAATGGAATCCAAAGTATATATAAGTAGTTTGACATAGTTAAAATAGTTAGCGTCTTAGTATTTCATTTCGGTTGCGTCATCAACATCAATAGAATTATGACTACGATATAAATTAATAATGATAGCAATAGCAACAGCAGCTTCGACAGCTGCAATAGTGATAATAAATAGCGTAAAGAATAATCCGTCTAAATTATCCGGGAACAAAAATTTATTAAATGCCACAAAGTTGATATTTACCGCGTTTAACATCAATTCAATTGACATTAGCATGGTAATTAAATTGCGACGTGTAAATAAGCCATACATGCCTATGAAAAATAGGGCAGTGCTTACAAACAGTATTTGGGATAGTGGTATCTCTTGCATATAATTAATTCTTTATTTCGTTATTTGGACGCATAGCAATAACAATACAACCTACCATTGCAGCTAATAATAACATACTCACTACTTCGAAAGGTAAAATAAAGCCATGTGATGTGGTGCTAAGCATTTGTGTTCCAATCTCTGCTACATTTGGATTGAATGGTTTTGCAGAGTTGGTTGCAAAACCTTCATAATGCACAATTAAATTATGTACGAATGCAGTGCCAAATAAAGCAGCTAATGCGGAGAAGATAACTTTACCCTTTGCAGGCTTAGCCATTTCCTTTCCAGAATTTTGTGTCAAGAAGATAGAGAAGATGATTAACACCACAATACCTCCCACATACACTACAATTTGAATAGCTGCTATAAATTCTACCTGCATCCAAAAATACAATGCTGCTATACCCACTAATGAGAATAACAACCAAATAGCTGCACGAAATATCTTAACCGATGTTACAGCTAAAATCCCTGCTCCTAATATTAAAGCCGAGATTGCGTAAAATATAATTGATGATATATTCATTATTCTACTCCCTCCTTTATTTTAGATCCTGGTTTATTTAATATTTTTGTCAATTTGCTTCGGTCAAATACACTGTGCTCGAAATTAGGTGCCATTTTTATCGCATCACTAGGACATGCTGCGACACATAAATTACATAACGTACACATTTCTAAACGATAGATAAAACTATCAATGGCTTTTTTCTTTTTACCCTCTGGAGTCATCTCAAACTTGGTAATAATTTTAATAGTGCCATTAGGACAAGCTAATTCACAAGCAGTACAACCTGTACAAGTATGTTCATTTTGTTCGTCATGTGGCATTACTACCTCACCTTTAAAACGATCTGCTAATTTTAAAGTAGCACGATTGTCAGGGTATTGCTCCGTGATTATTTCTTTACTATGTGTAAAATAGTAGCCTGTTTTACGCATTCCCTTAAGCAAGGAAGTGACGCCATTGTACACATCTGATATATAGTCTTTCAAAAACATGTTCTAACTCATTTAGTATTAAAAATGCCAACCCATTATAGCAATCACAGTTACTAGTAAAAGGTTAAACAAGCTTATTGGTAATAAATATTTCCACTCTAAGTTTAATAATTGATCCACACGTAGTCTTGGGAAAGTCCATCTAAACCACATAATTAAGAAGATTAAGAAAAATGTTTTTCCCATAAACCAAACAGATGATGGTATAAAATCCATAATATGATTAAAACCTTCCCAATGTCCAATATGCAATGGCATCCAACCACCTAAAAATAGGGTAGCGCCAATTGTACAAACAATAAATATATTAATGTACTCTGCTAAAAAGAACAAAGCAAATTTCATTCCCGAATATTCAGTGTGAAAACCTGCGGTTAATTCTGATTCTGCTTCGGCTAAGTCAAAAGGTGCACGATTGGTTTCGGCAGTTACTGCAATAATGTATAAAACAAATGCAATAACCACAGGGATATGGCCTTTAAACAACCACCATCCGTTTTCTTGTGATGCAACAATTTCAGAAATTTGCAAACTACCAGTTAATACAACAATAGTTAATACGGCAAAGCCAGCAGACAATTCATAGCTCACAATTTGTGCGCCACTTCGCATAGCACCCAATAACGAGTATTTATTATTGCTTGCCCAACCAGCCATTAAAATTCCAATGACTGAAAGGGATGAGATAGAAGAAATATATAAAACACCAATATTGATATCCCAAATTTGAAAGTTCTTAGCAAAGGCAATAGGGGCTAGTAATAACATAGCTACCATCATCACAACAAATGGAGCCAAGTTAAATAAAAATTTATCAGCAGTATCTGGCGTTAATCCTTCTTTCATGATTAGTTTTAGCGTATCGGCCGCTGTTTGAAAAATGCCACCAGGTCCAACTCTATTTGGTCCAAGACGTATCTGTATTCTTGCAGCAACCTTACGTTCTAATAATACCAACACCAATCCTAAGACTGCGAATAAAGTAATGGCTAATAGAATTACAATAACACACTCAATAGTTAATGCTATTTGTGGACTGAACTTTGCAAGTAACCAATCCTGAGTTGTCTTTGTTATACTTTCTAAACTTAACATGCGTAATTATTTTTTATACTATCTGTCAATATCTGGTATTACTAAATCTAAGGTGCCCATTGTTGCCATTAAATCTCCAATCTTACTTCCTTTTGCAATATGATCAAGGACTGATAAATTAGAGAAGCCTGGAGATCTGAATTTAATTCTGTAAGGAGTAGTGCCACCTTCACTCACTATGTATACACCCAATTCGCCACGAGCAGTTTCTACTCTTTGATAAAATTCACCTTTAGCTAATTTTAAAACGTTCTTTGTTTTCCCTACAAAATCGCCTTCAGGAATATTGTCAATCAATTGTTCAATGATGTGAATAGATTGATTCATTTCTTTAACACGCACTATATATCTAGCAAACGAATCGCCTGCTGTTTCAACAATCTCATCAAACTCTACACGATCATATGCATCATAAGGTGCAATTTTTCTGATATCGCAACTTACGCCACTCGCTCTTGCAACTGGGCCGCTACATCCATAAGAAATAGCATCCTCGGCTGTTAATACGCCTACACCTTTTGTACGACTTTGAAATATTACGTTGCCAGTTACTAAGTCTTCGTATTCTGTAACTTTTTCTTTAAACTGTTTTACGAAAGCTTTTACTTTAGTTTGAAAATCGGGATGAATGTCATACATCAAACCGCCTGGAACAATATAGTTCATGGTTAATCTAGCACCACATGTTTCTTCCATGATATCGGTGATCATTTCACGCTCTCTAAATGCGTAGAAGAAAGGAGTGAATGCGCCTAAGTCCATTGCCATCGCACCTATCCATAATTCATGTGAAGCAATACGCGTTAGTTCGTTCAAAATAGTTCTTACCACTTTTGCTCTTTCAGGAACTTCTATTTGCATTCCTTTTTCAACCAATAAAGCACAAGCGGTGTTGTTAATATGAGAAGACAAATAATCCATTCTACTTGTCACATATATAAATTGACGATAAGTTAAACTCTCGCACATTTTTTCAATAGATCGGTGGATGTAACCTAAATGAGGTTCAATTTTTTTAATAGTCTCTCCATTTAATGTAACCACTAAATGCAATACACCATGTGTTGCAGGGTGCTGAGGTCCCATGTTCACTACCAACTCGCCTTCAGGTCCTAAGTTGGTGGTGTCTTTTATAATTTCAGTTTGATTGTACATGCCCGATTATAATTTTATCATGTTGATAGGATCTTCAAAATCTTTTCTTAAAGGGTATCCTTTAAAATCTTCCTCTAGTATTAATTTTCTTAAGTCAGGATGATGCAAGAATTCAACACCAAACATTTCAAATACTTCTCTCTCTAGCATTTCGGCTGTTCTCCATATATCACAAACGGTTTCAATAACCGGATCGGCTCTGTCTACATTTGCTTTTAAAACAATATTGATGTTGCGATTTGTAGAAGAAGTTAAATGATAAACCATTGTTAGATGGGTTTTATAATCTACGCAGGTTAGGCAAAACAAATAATCCATTTGCATAGGTTGTCCATGAAGCACAGCGGCAAGTGGTTTTAAATGATTTGATTCAACTGCAATATTTAACCATTCACCTGTTTCGTCAAATATGGCTTCGGGTGCGTGTGCGGTTATGTATTCTTTTATTTCTTCGTTAGTCATAATGCTTGGTTATACTATCCTTTAAATTCTTCTCTGATTTGATCTCTAGTCATTCCCATTTTAATTTTTTCTTGAAGGGAAATTAAAGAGTGTAATAATGCTTCGGGGCGAGGAGGGCA
>CAIJFI010000015.1 GCA_903819975.1 uncultured Bacteroidota bacterium
GGGAATAAAATTTCCCTCTTTTTTTATTTAATCTTATTATTTTTTATTAGGTAAAACTCAATTAATTACTTTAATCTCTTTATACACTAGTTGTACTTGTAAATGCACTATTAGTTTAACTATGAGAGGGAATAAAATTTCTCTCTTTTTTTATTTAATCTTATTATTTTTTATTTCAACTGATATATTGCTCTTGTGTTTCGTCCCAGTCCATCATAGTCTAAGCCATAGCCAACTACAAATTTATTAGGGATATCAAAACATGCATAGTCTACTTTCACAGGAAATGCTAATGCTTCAGTTTTATTTAGCAATACTGCAATTTTAATTGAGGTAGGTTGGCTAGACTCCAATTGAGGTAGGAAATGATGCAAAGTCTTACCGGTATCAATGATGTCTTCAATTATAATAATATCGCGTCCGCTTACATTGGCGTCTAATCCAATGGCAGTAATCACATTGCCCGAAGAAGTAGTACCCTTGTAAGAAGCTAATTTAATAAAACACACTTCTGCCTCAATAGTAATTTGTCTGAATAAGTCAGCTGTAAATAAAAAGGATCCGTTAAGTATTGACAAAAAGATAGGTCTTTTACCTGCGTACTCTTGATTTAGTTGGTGTGCTAATTCGGTGATTTTAGCTTGAATAGCTGCTTCACTTATGTAAGGTTCAAATTCCTTATCTAAGACTTTTATATTAGACATGCAATAATTGTTTACTTGTTTATTAATTAATTTTTATGCTTCAAAAATGGAAGCTGTATTAAACTTTTTATTTTATTAGTATTTGCTTTAGATTTTGAAGTATCTGTCGTTTTAATTGTAGGCAAAGAAGTTGTTTTTGGGGCTGAAATAGCCGTTGTCACTGGCTTTATTGAAGTAGCATTAGGGACTGCTTCTTTAGGGGAATTAAACATATAAATAATGGCACCTTCTTTAATTGTGGCATCTGTTAATATAGGATTGTAAGCTTTCAATAATAGAAGTTGTATTCCTTCGGTCTGACTAATTTCATAAAAAGTTTCACCAGCTTTTGCAACATGAATTTTCTTATTACTTTCTTTTTTCTTTTCAGCTAAAAACACAATTTGATCCTGTTCCATTAAATCGGTCTCAGCCAATTCGTTGAATTTGTAAATTTTATATAATGGAATATTATAAGTATTTGCGATTTCTAAAATAGATCTTCCTTTTTCTGCCCAAATTGCAGGGACTTGATTAATTCTAAACTTTTGATTTAAAGGATAGTTGGGTTTTGTTTTTGCAACTTGCTTTTCGGTTGCTTTTGGCTTTATAGTATCAATTGGTATCTCGCCTAAACCTTTCATAACAGGAGCAGGTGTATTAGCTACTGTACTAGTATTAATGCCATTAACCTTGTTAAGTTGGATAGGTGTGCTTTCAACTATTATTGGATTTTCTGGTGTAACAGTTGGTTTTTCTGTTGTAATAGTTAGTTTTTCTGGGGAGTTGGTTTCAGCTTTTGTTAAGTTGATAGAATCTTCCGCTACTAATTCAGGATAGTTGTATTGCGCTAATTCATAGTCATCAATAATTTTCAACAACTTACTAGGATAGTCCCTTTCTGTGGCGTAACCTGCTTTTTTTAAGCCATATGCCCATGCGGTATCGTCAACGGGATCTAATTCAAACAAACTAGCATAATAAGGTCTGTATTTTAAAAAGTTAGAATGGTCTCGGTATGAACTATCTGCATCCGGATAAACTCTAAAACATTCATTCTTAGTATCATCGTCTTGATAGGTGGATGGGCCTTTCCATTCTGTTTTACATTTAATGCCAAAATGGTTATTAAATTTTTTAGATAAGTTGCTTTCGCCACTTGCTGATTCTAAAATTCCCTGTGCAAGTGTAATAGATGCTGGAATGCCAGTGCGTTTCATTTCTCTAATAGCAATGCCTTTGTATTTTTGAACATAGTCTTTAGTGACTTGATTTTGAGCAGTCACTCCAAAAGATATGGATAGTAAAAGCAGTAAATAAATTATTTTTCTCATACTATTTTTTTCTTATTAATGTAAGTCCGTCTCTAACAGTTAAGATGGTTTGCTCTGTGCTTTTATCGTTTAACAGGTATTCATTAAATGCTTGAATCGCTTTTGCACTTTTGCCATTTATTTTTTCTTCAAGTACATCTCCATGAAACAAAACATTGTCTACAATAATAAGCCCTTTAGGGTTTAACATGGGAAGCACTAAGTTGTAATATTCAATATATCCTGTTTTGTCTGCATCAATAAATACTAAATCCCAGTTATGAGTTAGGGTAGGTATAATATTTTTAGCATCTCCAACATGCAATTTAATTTTATTGGCATGTGGACTTTTGTCAAAATACGCTTTTGCATTGTTTGCATCGTCTTCCCTTAACTCAATGGTATGTAGTTCGCCATTTTGGGATAAGCCTTCGGCCAAACACAAACTACTAAATCCAGTAAACGTTCCAATTTCTAAAATGTAATGAGGTGCAGATAACTTACTAAGCATGCTTAATATGCCTCCTTGATGCCAATTGCTTTGTAAATGTGCGTGAGGATGTCTTGCTATTGTATCTTCATACATAGCACGCAAATAGCTAGGAGTAGCCTCGCTAAATTGTTCGATATATGAATTTGCAATTGGGTTAATAAACTCCATTTGCAAATGTCTAATTTTTTTCTGTATTCGGAGTAGAAATTAGCCACAAACCTATAAATGTAAACAGTCCATTTATGATTAGTAGCTCTTGCCCAATCCTAAAATTGCCAAATAAGAAAGGTTGTGCATAATCCAACCCCAAACATAAGATTGGGGCAAGAAAACAAGGGATGGCTGCCCATTTATCTTTAATATTTCGTTTAGTTATAATGCCAAAAGCAAATAGTCCTAAAAGCGGTCCATAAGTATAGGATGCAATTTTTAATAATAAATCAATAATGCTTTTATTATCTATCCATTTAAAAATCATTACAATTACTAGGAATATAAATGCAAAGCTTAAATGTACTCTTTGTCTAATTTTCTTTTTTCTTGCTTCATCCCAATTATCATTTCTCTGCATGCCTAACAGGTCAATACAAAAGCTGGAGGTAAGTGCGGTGATGGCTCCATCTGCACTTGGAAATAAGGCAGATATTAATGCAAGAATAAAAATGATAGATAGGTAAGGAGGCATGTGGTTAAGTGCTAATGTTGGAAATAAATCATCACCAACGGCAGTTACATTTTGTTGCACTGCATATAAATTAAGTAAGCCGCCAAGGAACAAGAATAGTGTAATTACAAAAAGCATGGTAAAGCCAATAGTGATCATGTTTTTTTGTGCATCCTTTAAGGTCTTCACTGATATATTTTTTTGCATCATTTCTTGATCCAAACCAGTCATAGTTAGTGTAATAAATGCACCTCCAATAATTTGTTTTAAAAAGAAGGTTTTGCTATTCACATCGGTATTAAAAACTGTTGCCAATCCTTTTACTTGCATGGCGTGTAGGCCATCCATAACAGAAAAGTGTAGGTTTGATAAAATATAAATACTGCAAATTATTAAACCAAGCAACATGCCAGAGGTTTGCAATGTATCAGTGTAAACAATTGTTTTTACGCCGCCTTCGTAGGTATATAATAAAATCATTGCTAAAATAACAAGGGTAGTAGCCCAAAATGGCACGCCCATATTATCTAAAATAAATACTTGCAATGTTTTTACTACTAAATATAATCTTGCAGTAGCGCCAAGTGTTCGTGATAATACAAAAAATGATGCACCTGTTTTGTAGGCTGTGAATCCTAATCTTGTTTCTAAATAATTATATATTGAAGTTAGGTTCAACTTGTAATAAATAGGGAGTAATACATAAGCAATTGTCAAGTAGCCTATTAAGTATCCAATTGTAATTTGTAGATAATGAAATGCATCCTTCCCAACTGCTCCAGGAACACTTACAAAAGTCACTCCACTAAGTGATGTGCCAATCATTCCAAAAGCTACCAACATCCAATGGCTGTTTTTGTTGCCAATAAAAAAAGACATGTTATTGCTGTTCTTGCCAGTTATCTTAGCTACACCCAATAAAATTAGAAAGTAGATGACTACAAAAAGGAAAAGTAAAGGAGCGCTCATTGCTTTAAATATTAGTAATGGCAAAGTAATAACAATCTTTCAATTTTTTAGTTAAATTGCAAGACTCTTTCAAGTATAAATTATTGTAATGAAAATTAACGCGGTAACCGTTTTTTGCGGATCTAAGCCAGGTAATGATGCTGCATATGTAAATGAAGCTAAAACCTTGGGTAAAATGCTTGCTAATAAAGGGATTACCCTTGTATATGGAGGGGGCAATAAGGGAATCATGGGGGCTGTTGCCAATGCAGGTTTAGCAGCGGGAGGAATTGTAATAGGCATCATCCCTAAATTATTATTGGAATGGGAGGCTCAGCACGAAGGTTTGACGGAACTAATAGTTACAGAATCTATGCATTCTAGAAAATTATTATTGTATGATAAATGTGATGTAGCTATTGTTTTACCTGGGGGAATGGGTACGATGGACGAATTGTTTGAAATGCTAACTTGGAATAATTTAGGAATACATCAAAAGAAAGTATATATCCTTAATGTAAATGGATGTTATAATGCATTGATTCAATTATTTGACACGATGGATCAACAAGGCTTTATGTACGAAAACTGGAGGAATCGTTTAATTGAATGTGATTCGATAAATTCTCTTATGGACGTTTTGTCTTAGTCAGATGTATAGGGAAACCGAATCCTGCTCTGAATATAGGTTGTGCTGTAAGTTGTCCCATTCTGTATGGAGATTGTTGAGAATTCACTAAATCAAACATAATTGAACAGTAAGAGAAACCATTTTCTCCTCTGTGACCATAACCTAAACCTGCTAAAAAACTTGGGGCACCAACACTAGAATTTCCAGAAGTGCCTTGACTTAGATTTTTTGCATTTGTAAATGTCCAATTGTATTCGGGTTGCAATTGAATGAAGAATTGTTCTACAGGCCAAATCCTTGTAAATGCGCCTAGCCCCAATTGAGTATTACTATACTTATAATTTATTAAATTATCTTCTGAAATTGAATGGTATGATGCATAATATAAATTCATTGCAGCTCCAATATCTATGTAATCATTATAGTGCTTAACTAATTCGGGATTTAATCCAATTTGAAAGGAGCCTGAGCCTCCTCCCAAAACAACACCACCTCCAAAAAAATAAGGATTTGGGTTTAGTTCAGGTACGGTTGTGATAACAGTATTTTGACCAAAGCCAACTATGCTTATACATATAATGAAACTGATTGTGGCAATTATTTTATGCATGATGATTATTTATTTAGATCAAAAATTTTACCTTGATTCAAGATATTATTAGGATCAAAAGTCTTTTTGATGCCCTTCATTAATTCCAGTGAGATATTGTCAAACATAACTGGCATATAAGATTTTTGTATTAATCCAATTCCATGTTCGCCGCTAATAGTTCCGCCAAGTTTATGAACGAGTTTAAATAGCTCGTTTAATATATTATTCATTTCGGCACTCTCAAAACTTTTTTTAATAGTAGGGTGGTTGATTCTAATATGCAAATTACCATCACCTGCATGGCCATAGCATACTACTTTAAATCCATGAGTATCACCTAAAGCTTTAACGCCTGTAATTAATTTAGGCAATTCTGCTCTTGGTACTACGGTATCTTCTTCAATGGTATAGCCAGCTGCTACTGCAGCTTCGTTTGCTTTTCGTCTAATTTTCCACAGCTCATTTTTTTGTTGAGCATCGTCGGCGAAATACAACTCGCCCACTTCGTAATTAGATAATACTTCGGAAATTGCTTCCATCTCACTCATCAATACATCTAAATTATTTCCATCTACTTCAATAATTAAATGTGCAGCTAAATTGTCGGTTATTGGTATTGCAGTACTCTCACATATTTTAGAGGCAAGTTTAATTGCATCAATTTCCATCAGCTCCATGGCACTAGGTGTAATGCCTGCTCTAAAAATAGCACTAACTGCTTCGCTTGCTTTTTCTAAATTATTAAATGGGGCAAGCATTAAAAGGTCAAATTTAGGATGAGGGATTAATCTTAATACAATCTTTGTTACGATACCCAATGTCCCTTCGCTTCCAACAATCAACTGCGTGATATTATAGCCAGTTGCATTCTTTAATACATTTGAACCTGTCCAAATTATTTCGCCTGTTGGCAAAACCACTTCTAAATTTAAAACATAGTCTTTTACAACACCATACTTTACAGCTTTGGGTCCGCCTGAATTTTCTGAAATATTTCCACCAATAAAACAACTTCCCTTACTTGCCGGATCGGGAGGATAAAATAATCCCTTTTCTTTAACAGTATTCTGCAGCACTTCGGTGATAACGCCGGGTTCGGTTGTTACTTGTAAATTACGTTCGTCTATTTCTAAAATGCTATTAAAGCGTTCCATGGAAATTACCAAGCCGCCAAAATGAGGCAATGCGCCACCTGTTAATCCTGTGCCACCACCACGGGGAGTAACGGGAATTAGGTTTTCGTTGCAAATTTTTAATAATGCAGCTATCTCAGAAGCAGTTCTTGGCTTTGCAATTACATCTGGAGCATAATACAAATTCTCGGTTTCATCTCTTCCGTATTTTTCAAAACTCTCGGCATCTGTTAACACAAATGAATCACCCACAATTAATTTAAATTGTCCAATGATGTCTTGGGTGATTTTGTTCATTGCAATAAATATTTAAACCAATTAATTAAAATAAACCATAAAGCATGCCATCTACTTTGCTGATAATTTCACCAAAGTCTTCTTCGTTTTCTCCAAACTTGTTTTTATCACAATCAATAATTAATAAAGGACCTTCTTTGTAATTTTCAATCCATTTATTATAGTAGTCGTTTAATTTTTTTAAGTAATCTAAACGAATATTCTCTTCGTATTCTCTACCTCTTTTTTGAATTTGAGAAACCAAGGTAGGTACGGATGCTTTTAAATAAATTAATAAATCTGGAGGCTGTACCATGCTTTTGATGGTAGTGAAAAATCCAAAGTAATTATCAAAATCACGCTTACTCATTAAGCCCATCTCATGAAGGTTAGGCGCAAAAATATTGGCATCCTCATAAATGGTTCTGTCTTGAATTATAGTTTCAGTTCCTCTTTGAATTTCTAAGATTTGGTTCAAACGGCCATGTAAGAAATAAATTTGCAAATTAAAACTCCAACGAGGCATATCGTCGTAAAAGTCTGTCAAGTAAGGATTGTGGTCCACATCCTCAAACTGAGGAATCCAACGATAATGCTTACTTAGCATTTCTGTTAACGTGGTTTTTCCTGCACCTATATTTCCAGCGATTGCTACGTGTTTGGGTTTTTTAGTCGCTTTTGCCATAATCTTATATATGTAATTGAATAAGTTGTTGTATTAATTATTAGTAGTTCATGCCAACGGCAGTTCTTACTTTTGTTAGAGTGGCAGATGCACTTGCTCTTGCTTTATCTGCTCCTTGATGAATAATTTTTAAAAGTAGTTCTTTGTTGTTTTGTAAATCTGCCGCTTTTGAACGAATAGGGTTTATGAAATTTACCATATCCTCTGCCAATTGCTTTTTCATATCTCCATATCTAATAATGCAATTGCCTTCGGAACTATTGTTAAAGTCGTCTTCAAATTTTTTCACAGTATCTGCAGTACTTACTAAGCCCATTAATGTAAACAAGTTTTGTATATAGTCGGGCTTTACCGAATTTGGCGCTAAAGGTCCTTGATCGGTTTTAGCTTTCATTACTTTTTTACGAATCATTTCATCTTCGTCAGCTAAGAACAAAGAGGTCATTTGATTTTCACTCTTGCTCATCTTACCATTGCCGTCTAATCCCATAATTTTTACCAACTCGCTATTATAGTTAAATGCATAGGGTAAAGGGAATGTTTCGCCGTATCTATGATTAAAGCGTTCTGCAAAATTCCTCGCCATTTCTAAATTCTGTTCCTGATCTTTTCCAACAGGGACCTTAACTGCACGATGAATTAAAATATCTGCAGCTTGTAAAACAGGATAAGTTAGTAATCCTGCATTTACATTTTCAGGTTGCATGCGCACTTTGTCTTTAAACGTAGTTGTTTTTTCTAACTCACCTTTGTAGGCCAACATATTTAAATACAAATACAATTCAGCAATTTCTGGAACATCGCTTTGTACATACAAGGCAACTTTTTCTGGGTCCAACCCACAAGCAATATTTTCAGCTACTACTCTTAATACACTTTCTTGTAATGTTTTGGTATCTGGGTGTGTTGTTAGGCTATGCCAATTGGCTACAAAAAAATAGCAATTATACTCGTCTTGCATACGCACATAATTGCGCATGGCACCAAAATAATTCCCTAAATGTAAGAAGCCGGTAGGGCGGATTCCACTCAATACAATTTCCTTTTCCATAGCTGTGCGAAGATAATGAATCACAACCCCATTTTTTGCCATCTTTTTAGGATATTTGTGCAGAATCCGAAAAAAATATTTTGAGCCAAGCATCTCTTTTACAAAGTCCTATTGAATACCTTAAGGGAGTAGGCCCTTTAAGGGCTGATATGCTTAAAAAAGAGCTCAATTTGTATACATTTGGCGACCTTTTACACCATTTCCCGCATAGGCATATAGATAAGACCCAAGTGACACCAATAGGGCAGGTGAACCCACAAATGGACTTTGTTCAGGTAAGGGGTGTAATGCAGGGGATTGATATTATAGGAGAAAAGCGCTCTAAAAGGATGGTCACGCAATTAAAAGATAGTACGGGTCAAATAGAATTGGCTTGGTTTCAGGGAATTAATTGGGTGCAGAAAAACATAGCAGAGGGGCAGGCTTACTTGGTTTTTGGAAGGGTAAGTTTTTTTAATGGCCGTGCACAAATTGTACATCCGGAAATTGAACCTTTTGTTGCTCAAACAGCATCACAAAAATCTTTATTAGAACCAGTATATCCAAGCACTGAAAAATTAAAGTCACGTGCTTTAAATGGGAAGCAAATTGGCAAGCTCACTCAAACCTTGTTTCAACAAATTAGTGATCGTGATTTACCTGAAAATTTACCAGCACATTTATTAAAAGATAGAATGGGAAGATGGGAAGCGTATAGGCAAATACATTTTCCGACTTCACAAGAAATGTATAAAAAAGCCTTGTCCAGATTGGTTTTTGAAGAATTGTTTATTGCGCAAGTGAGATTAAATTTAATTAAAATTGATAGGCATAAAAATAGTCAGGGGCATCGTTTTGAAAAAGTAGGAGACTATTTTAATACTTTTTATAATGAGCATTTGCCATTTCAATTAACAGGTGCACAAAAAAGAGTAATTAAAGAAATTAGACAAGATACAGCCCGTGGATTTCAAATGAATCGTTTGCTTCAAGGAGATGTGGGTAGTGGCAAAACCATGATCGCATTGCTTTCCATGTTGATTGCCGCAGACAACGGATACCAAAGTTGTATGATGGCACCTACCGAAATTTTAGCGCAACAACACTATGCTAGTTTAACTGAGTTGTTAAAAGAAATGCCATTAGAAGTTGCGTTGTTAACGGGCAGCACTAAAATTGCAGAACGTAGAAGAATATTACAAGGATTAATGGATGATACAATTCATTTTGTAGTGGGTACACATGCTATTATAGAAGAAGTGGTTCAATTTAAAAATTTAGGTTTAGCAGTAATTGACGAGCAGCATCGTTTTGGTGTAGCACAACGTGCGCAGCTTTGGAAAAAATCAAAAGTGCCACCACATGTTTTAGTTATGACCGCTACACCTATCCCTAGAACCCTTGCCATGACAGCATTTGGCGACTTGGATTATAGCGTTATGGATGAATTGCCTCCTGGTAGACAACCCATTAAAACAGTACATCGTTATGAAACTTCTCGTGCAAGCGTAATGGATTTTGTAAGGACGGAAATTACAAAGGGTAGACAAGCTTATTATGTGTATCCATTAATTGAAGAGAGTGAAAAAATGAGTTATGAGGATTTGATGCAAGGATATGAGCAAGTAAAAAGTTACTTCCCAGAACCTAAGTATAAAATTAGTATGGTGCATGGAAGACAAAAGAATTTGGAGAAGGAAACTAATATGAAAAGGTTTGTAACTGGTGATACGCAAATATTAGTAGGCACTACGGTAATTGAAGTAGGGGTGAATGTGCCTAATGCAAGTGTGATGGTAATAGAGAGTTCGGAGAAATTTGGTTTATCGCAGTTGCATCAGTTAAGAGGTAGAGTGGGTAGAGGATCAGAGCAGAGTTATTGTATTTTACTAAGTAGTGTAAAAGCCAGTAGGGAGGCAAAGAATAGATTAAAAATAATGTGCGACACCAATGATGGTTTCGTAATTGCCGAAAAGGATTTAGAATTAAGGGGGCCGGGAGATATAGACGGGACTAGACAAAGTGGAGCACTTAATTTTAGACTGGCGAATATCATCAATGATCGCCAGGCATTGGAAGAGGCAAAAAATGAAGCCTATGCGATTTGTGAAAAGGATCCAAGCTTAAATGCAGCCGAAAATGCGCCTATTAGGGCATTTTTACAGTCTCAGAAGACTAAAATTGGTTGGGGTAAGATTGCATAAATCACTTGCTTTTTTAAGTATCTTGCAAGGGCGAAGGAATGAACTAATATTATAAAGAAACCATTATGAAATATCTACCATTAGATTCAAAAATATTTATACAAAACCGTAAGCGATTTGTATCAAAGATGCAAAAAAATAGTATCGCCATTTTTGTTAGTAATGACGAGTTTCCGTCAAACGGAGATGCGTTACATGAGTTTAAACAGAACAGTGATTTGTTTTGGTTGTCGGGTATTGAACAAGAATCAACAATGGTTGTTTTATTCCCAGATAATCCAGATCCAAAATATAGAGAAGTATTGGTATTGGTGCGTCCTCAAGAATTAAAAGAAATTTGGGATGGTAAACGCTTGAGAGCAAATGAAGCAACAGCCATTTCGGGAATGACTACTATTGTTTGGGAAGATATATTAGATGGGATGTTACAACAATGGATACATTTAGCGGATGCTATTTATTTAGATTCAAATGAGAATGATCGTAAGAATAATTTAGTACGTACTGCAGAGTACCGTTTCATTGACGAAATGAAATCTCGTTATCCATTGCATCAATATTTAAGAGCTGCAAAAATATTAAAAGAGCTTCGTGGTATTAAAACTGCAGCCGAAGTAGTTGTAATTCAAAAAGCTATTGATATTACCGAAGTGGCTTTCCGTAGATTATTGCAATTTATAAAGCCAGGTGTTTTTGAATATGAAATTGAAGCTGAAATTTATCATTCATTTTTAAGCCAAAGAGCTACTGGCGCTGCTTATCATAGTATTTTGGCAAGTGGTGACAACGCGCGTACTTTGCATTACACTAGTAATAATAATCAATGTAAGGATGGTGAGTTAATACTAATGGATTTTGGCGCAGCTTATGGTGGATACAATGCGGACTTAACAAGAACAGTTCCTGTAAACGGAAAATTTACAAAGCGACAAAAGGAAGTTTACAATGCATGTTTACATTTACATGATTATGCAAAATCTATTTTAAAGCCAGGAATTAGTATTTTAAAATACACTGATAAAGTAGGAGAGGAAGCAACAAAGCAGTTTTTAAAAATTGGCTTATTGTCTAAAACAGATATCAAAAACGAAGACAAAAATAATCCAGCTTATCGTAAATATTTATATCATGGAATCTCTCATCATTTGGGAATTGATGTACATGATTTAGGAACGAGAACTGCGCCAATTGAAGCTGGTATGGTATTTACAGTGGAGCCAGGAATTTATATTAAAGAAGAAGGAATGGGTGTTCGAATCGAAAATAATGTTTGGGTAACTAAGACAGGCAATCAAGATTTATTTAAGAATATTCCAATCAAAGCAGAAGAGATTGAAACATTAATGCGTCGAAAAAAATAGGTTTCTTTACTAATAATTTATTCATGAAAAAACAGATCCCTAATTTTATAACACTACTGAATCTCTTTTTTGGATGTATGGCTATCATGTCTGCATTTCAGGCAGGGACAATGGCTTCTATAGATGAAACAGGTGGGGTGGTAATTGAAATTCCAGCACAAATATTTTATGCAAGTTTATATATTGGCTTGGCGGGGTTGATGGACTTTTTTGATGGATTTGCAGCAAGACTGTTAAAAGTTTCATCAGAAATGGGCAAGCAATTAGACTCATTGGCCGACGTAGTTAGCTTTGGAGTTGCGCCTGCTTTTATTGTAATGCAATTTTTAAGACTTTCTTTGGCTAACGACGTGAATGCTTTATCTCATAACGCTATATGGTTATTTGCTGCATTTATTATTCCAATGGCTGGGGCTTACCGATTGGCAAGGTTTAATATTGATACCGAACAAACAACCTATTTTAAGGGTGTGCCAATTCCAATGATAGGAATATTAACAGCAGCCTTCCCATTAATATATTGGCAAACAACATCTACCTTATTTACCAAATTCATGCTTAGTCCTGTATTTTGGTTTTGCTATATATTGTTAGTTTCTGCTCTAATGGTCATGAAAACCCCAATGTTGGCCCTGAAAGGTTTGGGAAACAAGAAAAAGTTAATCCTTCCTTTGTTACTCGTGGTGTTAGAAATATTGGTAACAGGTATATTTTTTAAATGGTTAGCCATTCCATTTGGCTTTATTGGCTATTGCTTAGTATCTTTGTTTTACAAGAAAACAATCACTCAATAAGAATTAATCCTATGCTATTTCAAGTTCAAATCAAAGTAATGCCTTTAAAAGATTTATTAGACCCTCAAGGTAAAGCCGTACTAGGTGGTTTACACAATCTAGGTATGAATGGAGTTCAAGACGTTAGAGTAGGCAAGCATATTACTTTACAAATTGAAGCTGCTGACGAAGCTGCTGCTAGAACTGTTGCAGAAGACGCTAGTAAAAAATTATTAGCGAATGCTGTAATGGAGTATTTTGAAATTGAATTCGTTCAAGCTTAGTTCCATTTATCTCATATAACTATGTTGTATTTAGTACCTACCCCTATTGGGAATTTGAAAGATTTTACCTTTAGGGCTGTTGAGGTATTACAGGAAGTTGATTTTATTTTATGCGAGGATACGCGTACTTCTTCTAAATTATTACAACACTATAATATTCATAAGCCACTTACGCCTTATCATCAGCACAATGAGCATAAGGTAGTGGATCACTTAGTACAGCAATTACAAGCCGGAAAAAAAATTGCATTGATAACAGATGCAGGAAGTCCTGGTATTTCCGATCCTGCCTTTTTATTAGTACGTGCATGTAAAGCTGCGGGGGTGGCTGTCACGAGTTTACCTGGAGCGACTGCATTTGTTCCGGCATTAACCAACAGTGGTTTACCTGCTAGTAGATTTGCTTTTGAAGGATTTATTCCCCTGAAAAAAGGGAAGAAAACATTAATGGAGTCATTGGTAAACGAAGAACGTACCATGATTTTTTATGAGAGCCCAATGCGGTTGGTAAAAACATTGGAATTGTTTGCTTCTTATTTTGGAGGAGATCGTAAAGCAGCAGTGAGTCGAGAGCTTACTAAAATGTTTGAAGAAAACATTACAGATACTTTGGACAATTTAGTCCTCCATTTTTCTGCCAAGCAGGTTAAAGGCGAGATTGTAATAGTAGTTTCGGGTAAGGAATAATCATTCATCCCAATCAGTTGGAATGCTCCAACATTTTTCCTAAATTGAATCCTTAATTGATTATTAAATTTTTATTTATGTTAAATAAAGTAACTGCTTTGTTATGTTTATTATTGGCAACTGTTATAGTTTCTAATGCGCAGTCCGATCGTTGGCAACAACATATCAACTATACCATTAAAGCTGGGTTAAATGTAAATAACAGTATCATCAATGGTACAGAAGAAATTGTGTATGACAATAATTCAACTGACACTTTAAAGAAAGTATATTTTCATTTATACTGGAATGCGTTTCAGCCTAATTCTGCAATGGATATTCGCAGTCGTGAATTAGGGAAAAATACTATGACTAATCGCCGAGGCGATGTAGTTAAGGACTGGGATGCACGTGTGACAGATCGAATTCAAAATTTAAAACCTGAGGAAATCGGATACCAAAGAGTAAGTCAAATTACAATTGCAGGAAAAGCACAAAAATTAGTAGCGCACGAAACCATTTTGGAAGTGCAATTAACACAACCTATCGCACCAAAGACATCTGTGAAAATGAGTTTGGTTTTTGAAGCACAAGTGCCAAAACAAATTCGTCGTTCAGGAAGAGACAATGCCGAAGGAGTAAGATATTCTATGAGTCAATGGTATCCTAAAATGGTAGAGTATGATTATCAAGGATGGAACACGAATCCTTATATAGCGCGTGAATTTTATGGAGTTTGGGGCAACTATGATGTTACTTTACAACTAGACCAAAGCTATATGGTTGCTGCCACAGGTGTATTGCAAAATCCAGCCGCAGTTGCCAATGCACAAGGGGTAAAAACATGGAATTTTAAAGGAAGCAATATTCATGATTTTGTTTGGGCTGCTGATAATCATTTTAAACATTTATCAAAACAAGTGCGACCTAATCTTACTTTAAATGTTTATTACAAAGAGAAGTCGGCTAAAGAAGATAGTGCTTGGGCAAACGTATTATGGGCGGCAGAAAAGATGTTGCCATATATGGAAAAGAAATTTGGCGCATACCCTTATCCTCAATATTCATTTATTCAAGGAGGTGATGGTGGTATGGAATATGCAATGGCTACTTTGTTAAAAGGTCCAGGACTTGGCACTGTATTTCATGAATGGATGCATAGCTGGTACCAACATATTTTAGGTACCAACGAAAGTTTATTCCCGTGGATGGATGAAGGCTTTACAAGTTATGCCGAGGAGGCAATTTCGTACCAATACAATTTAGAATTTGGTGCTAAATCTCCAAATGTAAGCGAGAAAGAAAAATCACAAATTATTGCTGGTAATGAAAAAGCTAAGTCACAATTACCACATGTTCAATATGCGAATTACATGGGCTATTTAGGTTTAGCAAAAAGTGGTTTAGAGGAACCAATGAGTACCCATTCGGATCATTATAATACCAACTATGCATATAGCAGTGCAGCTTATAGCAAGGGCGGAACTTTCCTTGGTGTATTAGGATATGTAGTAGGGGATTCGGTTAGAGATAAAATTTTATTAAACTATTATAACACATGGAAATTTAAACATCCTAATGCGAATGATTTTATTCGTGTTGCTGAAAAAACAAGTGGACTTCAGTTAGAATGGTTAAAGGAATATTGGGTCAATAGTACAAAAACTATTGACTATGGTTTAAATGATATTCAAGCAGGTACTAATACGGCAGTTATTAGTGTACAAAGAATTGGTAAAATGCCAGCACCTTTGGAAGTGCTTGTGACTTATAAAGATGGTACTAGTGAATTACATTATATCCCCTTGGATTTAATGCTTGGTAATAAGGCGCCAGAAGGGAACGTTAATCGAATAGTACATCCG
Source organism: uncultured Bacteroidota bacterium (assembly GCA_903819975.1). GTDB lineage: Bacteria > Bacteroidota > Bacteroidia > Chitinophagales > Chitinophagaceae > Sediminibacterium. The sequence continues at coordinate 15,602 of CAIJFI010000015.1, forward strand.
GAATGCAAATGGGTGCAACCAACTTATACTTTTGAAACTTCAAAACCATTGAGTGCTTTAAAATCAATTGAGATAGACCCTAGCTATCGTTTACCAGATGTAAACAGAAGTAATAATAAATTAGAGATACCGAATTAATATATTTAGCGAATTTCGTTCTATTCATTCTCAGCTGTTCTCTAAACGCTAAAAAGTGTAAATGGTATCTAAAAGTCTGAACTCGCACTTCGTGCTCAAACATGCAGACTTTTTTAACGATATTATTTACACTTTTTTTACGCTAAGAACAGATGTTCAATCATAGAGCAAAATTCGCTTTCAAAATAAATGCATAGCGCCAGAAGAGGAAGGTGGGCAGAGAATGAAAATTTTTATCTACTTCTTCACTTGAATGATGTACTTTTCTTTAAAGTATTCTTCCTGAAATATATCGTGAATAGACATCATCTTAGGGCGAACACCGCTTTCGAAAATCTCCTGATGCAAGTCGCCACCTTTTAAACAAATCAAGCCATTGGGTTGGTTAGGCTTCTTATTAATAATAGGCCCTGCCCATTTCCATAAATCTTTCAAAGGGGCAACAGCACGGCTAATTGCGTAATCAAATTTCTTATTCTTTATATCCTCAACACGAGTGTGTTTAGTTGTAATATTTTTGATGCCTACTATTTCACAAACAGCATCTACTACTTTTAATTTTTTAGCAATACTGTCCACTGCCAAAAATTGAACTTCTGGGAAAAAGATAGCCATTGGAACGCAAGGAAATCCACCGCCACAGCCTATATCAATAACCTGAGTTCCTTTGTCCCATTCTGCAATAGCTGCAATGCTTAAAGAATGAAGCACATGGTGCAAGTAGATATGATCAATATCTTTTCTTGAAATAACATTTATCTGGCTATTCCATTCTTTATATGCAGCCTCAAGACCTGCAAGTTGTTCTAATTGCTTTGGCGTAAAATCGTCAAAGTATTTAGTAATTAATTCCAATTTTTGTTCGGAGCTTTCCATACGCTAGGCAAGGTAAATAAATAATAAAATATAGACCAAAAATCAAACAAAATAAACCAAGGCCATAAATCAAGTTCGTTTAATTTTTTCATAGTGCTTCTAAGGATAGTGCCCTGCACTATTAAACGAGCACCCCATAAGCTAGCAATTAAAATATATTCTCTCGAAAAAAATAATGCAGCTATTAAAAGCGGGTAAATTAAGAATTGGCTAATTGCATAAAGTGCCAATAATATTGAATGCTGTTTTTTATAATACTTACTAGTGGTATAGTGTCTGTATTTTTGATTCATCCATTCATTAAAAGTATTCTTTGGCTCACTTAAGGTATGTGCATCTTTATCAATAACTATTGCCGTATTGCGCTTATTGGCAACCTGATTAATAAACAAATCATCGTCACCACTTGGCATTTGGTTGATAGAAGAGAATCCTTTGTTTCTTAAAAACACATCTTTCTTGTAAGACAAATTTCTGCCAACTCCCATATAAGGCATGCCAGCTAAGGCATAGGAGAAATATTGTAAAGCAGTTTGGAAGGTTTCAAAACGAATTAATTTATTCAAGAATCCTGGCTTCTTTTTATAAGCACCATAGCCTAATACTATTTCGATATTATCATCGTAGCCATCCTGCATTAATTGCATCCAATGTTCACTTGCTGGAACACAATCGGCGTCGGTCAATAATAATGTTTCATATTTTGCAGATTTAATTCCAATTGACAAAGGAAATTTTTTCCCACTAATCATTTTTGCTTCCTGTGTAAGTGCAACAACATTTAAATTCTTAAATGATTTTTTAAACTCATCTAATAAATATTTTGATTCATCTTCCGAATTGTCATTCACCAAAACAATTTCATGTGTGGTGCTATACTCTTGCACTAAAACACCAGGCAGGTTTATGGCTAAATTATTAGCCTCGTCTCTTGCACAAATAACAACTGAAATAGGGTGCTCCATATGTACGGCCTTATTTGGCTTCTTATAAATGGCTAGTCTTAAGAAAAAGAATAGATAATAAAATAGCTGTATTGCAATGATGCACGCAAATGCGCCTATTAAAATAGGTGATACGGGTAGGTTAGTAATCATGGTACAAAAGTAATGATATTTGACCTTACCTTTGCGCCATGGCTGCATTAGCATTTGATTTACAATATAAGAGCACCACAGGTGCTTCTCGTGCTGGTACAATTACCACCGATCATGGGACCATTCAGACCCCAATATTTATGCCTGTTGGTACCATTGGATCCGTGAAAGCGGTTACCCAGCAACAACTTAAGCAGGATGTAAATGCTCAAATAATACTTGGGAACACCTATCATCTTTATTTAAGACCAGGCACCGAAATATTAGAAGCTGCCGGCGGCTTGCATAAATTTATGGGCTGGGACCGACCTATATTAACGGATAGCGGTGGTTATCAAGTATTTTCATTGGCAAACAATAGAAAAATAAAGCCAGAAGGGGTTGTATTTCAGTCGCATATTGATGGAAGTAAGCATTTGTTTAGCCCAGAAAATGTAATGGATATTCAGCGTAGCATAGGTGCGGACATTATCATGGCTTTTGATGAATGTCCTCCAATTCCTGCCGAATATGAGTATGTGCGCAAGAGTATGGATTTGACCCATGTTTGGTTGGATAGATGTTTTAATAGATTAGCTGAGACGCCAGATTTATATGGACATACTCAAAACTTATTTCCAATTGTACAAGGGGGTATGTATAAGGATTTAAGAAAAGCATCCTGCGATTATATTAGTTCAAAAAATGCAGTAGGTAATGCAATTGGCGGATTAAGTGTGGGCGAAACCGAGCCTGAAATGTATGAGTTTACAGCCCTTTGCTGTGAAAATTTACCTGTAGATAAGCCAAGGTATTTAATGGGAGTTGGAACCCCTTGGAATATATTAGAAGCAATAGATTTAGGGGTAGATATGTTTGACTGTGTTATGCCAACTAGAAATGGTCGCAATGGAATGATATTCACTTCACAGGGCGTTATTAATATTAAGAATAAGAAATGGGAGAAAGACTTTAGTCCTTTGGATCCGGGCATTCCCAATGAGCTAAGTCAGTATTATACAAAAGCCTATATGCGACATTTATTTGTAGCAGATGAAATTTTAGGATTGCAATTAGCAAGTATTCAAAACTTATCCTTTTATCTTTGGCTGGTAGGGGAAGCAAGAAAACATATTATAGCAGGAGATTATAGTAGTTGGAAAGTATCCATGATTGAACAAGTTAAAACAAGATTGTAATTAATAATAGCGCGTGAAAAAATTAGACTGGTACATATTAAAAAAGTTTATGAGAGTGTTTTTCTTCTCTATCTTTTTATTTGCTGTCATTGCTATTGTAATTGATGTGAGCGAAAAGACCGACGACTTTGTTCGTTCTGGTTTAAATGCTGGCGAAATTTTCACACATTATTATATTGGTTTTATACCTCATATTATTGCACTGCTATTTCCATTGTTTGTATTTATAGCTGTAATCTTTTTTACTTCTAAAATGGCAGGACAAACCGAAATTGTTGCCATTCTTGCAAGCGGGGTTACTTATAATAGGTGGTTGCGTCCTTATTGGATTGGTGGCGTTTTATTGGGTTTATTATTATGGTTTTCTAACCAATGGATCGTGCCCAAGGCAAATAATATTAGAGGTAGTTTTGAAGCAGCTTATGTAGATGCACATTCTAGTTATAATGCATTATTAACTACATCCACCGACATTTATTTTAGAATTGACTCATTCACATATGCTGGGATTTATTCCTATGATACTGCAAACAATCGCGGAAATGGATTTTTTGCTTATAAAGTAGAAAAGGGAAAAGTGGTTTATAATTTAAGGGCCGAAAATATCCAATGGGATACGGCTACCAAAAATTGGAGATTGGTTGAAGTGATTGAAAGAAAGGTTATGGATGATAAGGAAGTGGTTACATCTACAACCGAGCTAAGAAAGAATTATCCCTTTAAGCCAATTGATATTGAAAAGGACAAATACACCAAAGACAAGCTTACTACACCACAATTAATTAAGCAAATTAATTTAGAGGAATTAAGAGGTTCTGAGGGACTCAACGAATTAAAGATTGAAAGGTATCGACGTGATGCCACACCCATCACTGTATTACTTTTAACCCTTATTGGCGGCATAATTGCAGGCCGAAAAGTGAGGGGTGGAAGTGGCTCTCACTTAGCCCTTGGATTTGTTATTGCTGCTCTATTTATCATTACAGATAGGTTCTCTACCATCTTTTCAACAAAGGGCAATTTGCCTCCATTATTAGCTGCTTGGATACCCAATATGATTTTTATATGGGTGGTATATTATTTGTATAAAAAAGCACCTAAGTAAGCCGTTTTTTTAGTTAACTTTATGTCCAATTTTTAAGGGTCCTTATCAATCATAAACAAACGGGCATTATGGAAGCAATCAAAGACTTATTCAGTGTAAAAGCTACTGCAGCGGCGGCTGAAATCAAAGAACTTATTAAGGAGCATGGAGATAAAAAAATTGGTGATGTAACACTTGCACAAGTATACCAAGGAATGAGAGGTATTACTGGTTTGGTTACGGAAACAAGTTTATTAGATGCACAAGAAGGAATTCGTTTTCGCGGTTATTCAATTCCAGAATTACAAGACAAATTACCTAAAGCGCCAAAGGGAGACGAGCCTTTACCAGAGGGTTTGTTTTATTTAATGATGGTTGGTGAAGTGCCTACTCAAGAAGATGTAAAAGAAATTACAAATAACTGGCAAAGAAGAAGCCATGTGCCTGCACATGTTTTTGATGTGATTGATGCATTTCCACTTAGTGCACACCCAATGACAATGTATGTAGCTGCTGTGATGGCATTACAAACAGAAAGCAAATTCTCTCAAGAGTATGCTAAGGGTATGAATAAAAAAGATTACTGGCAATATACTTATGACGATTCAATGGACTTGATTGCTCGTTTACCAAGAATTGCTGCATATATCTACAGAAGAAAATATAAGAACAACGAACATATTCATCCAAACGGTTTATTAGACTGGGCAGGCAATCTTGCTTACATGATGGGTTTTGAAGATGAAAGCACAAAAGAATTAATGCGTTTATATATGACTATCCACGCCGATCACGAAGGTGGAAACGTTTCAGCGCATACTACGCACTTAGTAGGTTCTGCATTAAGTGATCCTTATTTAAGTTATGCTGCAGGCATGAATGGATTAGCGGGTCCTTTACATGGATTAGCAAATCAGGAAGTAATTAAATGGATTTTTGAAATGCAAGAAGCAATTGGTTCTGATAGTCCTACCAAAGAGCAAATTGTAGATTATGTTCAAAAAACATTGGCCTCTGGTAAAGTAGTTCCAGGATACGGTCATGCAGTATTAAGAAAAACGGATCCTCGATTCACTGCTCAAATGGCATTTGGCAAAAAACATTTGCCAGACGATAAATTAGTAAACACGGTTTGGAACATATACGAGACGGTACCTCCAATTTTAGAGTCATTAGGAAAAGTTAAAAATCCATGGCCAAATGTGGATGCGCATAGCGGAGCTTTATTAGTGCACTATGGTATTGTGGAATATGAATTCTACACTGTGTTATTTGCAGTTAGCCGTGCACTAGGTGTATTAGCTAGTTTAACATGGGATAGGGCATTAGGATTCCCATTAGAGCGTCCAAAATCTGTAACTACCGCAGCTGTTAAACTTTGGTTAGACGGTAAAGGAGATATTTAGTCTTTTCTAAATTATATATTGATAGCATCGGGTGTTCCCGGTGCTATTTTTTTGGCCTAAACGTAGTGCCTCAATGAAAAAAGCGCTATTTTTAGCTATTATGAGGTATTGCTTGTTTATAATTCTTGTACTATTTAGCAGCTTTAAGCCAAAGCCGATTTCGGAAAACGAGCTGTATTGTTATATCAAGGAAATCGGAATTCTACATCCCGAAGTAGTATTAAAGCAAGCTATTTATGAAACAGGTCATTTTAAATCCAATATCTACAAGAAAAAAAACAATGTATTTGGGTTTAGGAGAACATCAAAATACATTTATTATAAAAACTGGCAGGCCTGTGTAGAATATTATAAAGTATGGCAGGATAAGCATTACAAAGACACTACTCAGAATTATTATACATTCTTACAGAAAATTAATTATAGCGGCCATAAAGGTTTTAATTATGCGCTTGAGTTAAAAGGCGTTAAAATAAAGGATTCCTTAATCTGTAATAGGGACTTCACATTGCCAAGCAAGCCGTTCGTAACTTTTTAGGTGTAAGTTTTTAACGAATACTTACTTTTGCAACCCTAAGAAAGCATATGAGGAAATTTAAGATTTGGGCGTTACTAATACTGACATTATTATTTTTAAATAAAGCGGGAGCTCAATCAAGGCTTGTTGATATCAAGGTGATTGATAAAACTGGCAAGCCATTTAGCATGGCCTTGGTAATGTATTATGAAAAGGGTAGATTAAAGGAATCATTTAATGCTCAAAGAGCCACTAAAGTAGTTGCCGATTCATTAGGTCGTATTCATTTAAAGGTTGATAGTGCTAAATCCTATTTTTTTAGAACCAGCTGGGTTGGTTATCAAATTACAGATACCGTTTTTAATTTTAATAGTTTATTCGAACATTCAATTGTTTTAAAGGAAACTGCAGCTATGTTAAATGAAGTTGTAGTAAAGTCGTCAAAGCCTTTAATTCGTCAAGAGGATGATAAGTCGGTAGTGGATCCCGAACCATTGGCGGCGAGTAGTACCAACGCGTATGAGACGGTAGAAAAAACGCCTGGGGTATTTATTGACCAAGATGGAAATATATATTTAAATGGATTGTCGCCTGCAGCTATTCAAATTAACGGGCGTGATTTAAAAATGTCAGCATCAGACATCGCAATTCTTTTAAAAAGTTTACCACCCAATGCAATTCAAAAAATCGAATTAATCCGAACACCTTCGGCAAAATATGATGCATCTGGCGGCGGCGGCGTAGTGAATATTGTATTAATGAAAGGGATAAAGTTGGGTATGAACGGATCGCTTAGTAGTGGCTTTGGGCAAGGGTTATATGGGAATCAATATATTGGGTTTAATTTGTCAAATAACAATGATAAATTAAATTCTTATGTTAATGCACAGTATAGTAATAATGACGGATATACAATAACTAATTCTGACAGAACTATTTCAGTTGACACTTTATTAAGGCAAAATGCAAGGACTTTGTCGCCCAATACTGCAGTAAATATTGGATATGGATTTGGGAAGAACTTAAATGATAAATGGGATTTAAATTATGATGGTAGAATGAGTCAAAATAAATCTAACAATTCTACTTTTAATGCTTCTTTTGTTAAAGTTGTTTCCACTGACCAACATTTAAACGACCTAATATCTTTAGTTGACAATAAAGGAACTAATGATTTTATTAACCAGTCATTTAGAGCAAAGTTAAAATTAGATACTACTGGGGGAGAGTGGATTAATGATATGTCTTTTAATTATTCCAAAAGCAATACCGACCAAGTGTATACAAATTCATTATTGAGTAATAGTAATTTAGTAAGAGGCGACGGAAATTATGGAACGGATAGAAGTTATTTTACTTTCCAATCTGATTTAAAGAAAAAGTTATTAGGATTGAATTTAGAAACCGGCATAAAGACTTCTACTTTAAATTTTGATAATAATGCCAAGTATACTAAAACCATCGCTAATGTAGTTGGGGCCGACCCTTTTAGAACCAATAGTTTTCATTATACCGAGTTGATTAATGCAGCTTATTTGCAAGGTTCAAAAACATGGGGTGCGATTGTGTTAAAAGTAGGTACTAGGTTTGAGCAAACTATAATGCAGGGGCATCAAATAGTGCCAAAGGATACCACTTTCTCTTTAATCCGAACAGACGCCTTCCCTTATATATATTTAAGTAGGAGAGTGGCTAAGATTATGGAATATGAAGTGCGAGGATTCTTGGTGTATAGGAAAACTATTAGTAGGCCTTCCTATGACTATTTAAATCCTTTTGCAAAATACATAGATCCATTCTTATACGAAGTAGGTAATCCAAATTTACGACCTCAGTTTACAACAAATTACGAAGCCAATATAAGTGTAGACGATAAGCCATTGTTTGCTTATGGTGTAAATGAAACCAAGGATATATTTACGAACGTAGTGTATCAATCTCCAACTAATAAACAAATAAGTTATCGCACTTATGATAATTTAGGTAAGAGTAGAGAAACTTATTTTAGAATTGTAGGTGTTATACCTCCTGGAAAAAAATATTTTGCTGTAATTGGTACACAATATAATAAAAATGACTACACTGGTTATTATGAAGGCAAGCCCATAGTATTTAATAAAGGTACTTGGGCAATATTTACATTCCAGTCCTTTAAGCTAGATGGATTATCTACAATTACACTAAACGGATTTTGGAGAATTAATGGCCAACAACAATTTTATGAATTATCAGATTTCGGTTCTTTAAATACTTCAATTAATAGACAGTTTTTGAAGAAGAAATTAATAATTACTGCTAGTTATAATGACTTCTTGTTTACGAATAACAATCGTTTTGTGTTGCACCAGGGTACGCAAAATGCAGTAGGGTATAGAGAAACTGACTCTAGACGATGGGGGATATCCTTAAGGTATAATTTTGGATTTAAGCCAAAGGAAAATAAAATGGATATGCTGGAAGCTGGCTCGGAGAATAAATAATTATTTTACTGCTAGCTTTTCTATTACAGCAAACACACTCATACTTCCCATTAATACTACTACAAGCCATCCACTTACTTCAATCCAAATAGGATATTTATACTGTTTTAGAACGGGTAGCTTTCTGCTTGCAATAAGCATGATAGCTAATGCGAATGGCAGAATAAATCCATTCAACAATCCTGCCAATAAAAGTAATTCTTTTGGTTTCCCAACAACTACAAATAGAGAAGTAGATAAAACAATAAATAAAGTGATAATTGCTTTTTCGTGTTTAATGATATTATGCTGCAAGTTTTTAATAAAACTAAAAGAAGTATAAGAAGCGCCTATCACCGAAGAAATTGCTGCACTCCAAAGTACAATGCCAAAAATGAATAATCCCCACCTGCCTCCTGCCGATTCAAATACAGTAGCAGCAGGGTTATTTTTGTCTAAATGAATTCCTTTACTTACAATTCCTACCGCAGCAAGAAATAATATATAACGCATAAAGGAAGAGATGAGAATGCCGGTGCCAGCGCTTTTTGTAACAAATTTTATTTGAGATGGACCAGCAATACCTGCGTCAATTAATCGGTGCGCACCAGAAAAAGTGATGTAGCCACCAACAGTTCCGCCAACAATGGTAACTATAGCAAGGAGTGAAATTTTTTCAGGTACAAATGTGTGATGCACAGCCTGTAAAATAGGAGGGTGGGCTGCATAAACAATAAGTAATGTAAGCCCAATTTTTATGATGCCTAAATACTTTGTGATTTGGTCAAGCATTTTCCCAACTTCTTGAATCCAAAATATAAGTATTGCAATAAGTCCACTTATAATAGCACCTTGCTCAAATGAAATACCTGTGAGTATATTTAATGCTAATCCGCAACCTGCAATATTTCCAATGTTAAAAGCAAAGCCGCCAATAATAACAAGTGTAGATAGGACATGACCTAAACCTGGAATCAATTCATTTGCAATTTCTTGTGCGCGCATGCCACTTAATGTAATGCTTCGCCAAATATTAATTTGTGCCCCAAAATCTAATAAGATAGAAAGTAGAATTACAAAACCAAAACTAGTTATAAGTTGTTCTGTGTAAAAAGAAGTTTGCGTTAAAAAACCAGGTCCTATAGAAGAATTAGCCATTAAAAAAGCAGCGCCTAAACTAAGGCCTGTCATAGATTTTAGGCTTGTGACAGGACTTGTATTATTAGTTTTTAATTTCAATATTATTGTTTTTTAAATCGGTAAATAATTTCTCTGCAAATTCAATTGCATTTTCGCCATCGCCGTGTATGCAGATAGTATCCACTTTTAAATCTATGACATCTCCCTGCAAGGAAATTACTTTATGTTCTTTTATAATTTTTAATACCTGTTCACTTACTTTTTCCGCATCATGAATCATGGCATGATCCAGGTATCTAGGGGTAAGCTGTCCATTATTTTGATAGGTTCTATCTGCAAATGCTTCTCTGGAAAATGGTTGTCCAAGTAGGATTGCTTGTTGTATAGTGCAACTTCCACTTAGTCCATAAATGTTAATGAGTGGATCAATGGCCTGAATAGTTTGAATAAATATTTTGCTAAGAATTGGATCTTTTGCACAATCATTGTAAAGTGCCCCATGTAATTTAACATGATTAATGGAAGCGCCCATTGGCAAAGCAATTTTTTCAAATTGATAGTATTGCTCAGCTATTAATTCGGCTAATTCTAAAACAGATAAAAATTGTGAAACACGACCAAAGTTTTCTTTATCATCATATCCTGGATGCGCACCAATGGCTACATTGTGCTCTAATGCTAATTGAATGGTCCTTTTGATAGTATCTGCATTCCCGGCATGAAAGCCGCATGCAATATTTGCACTACTTATAAAAGGCATAATAAAAGCTTCATTGCCTATACCTTCTCCCATATCGCAGTTAATATCAATACTGAAACTGTTCATAAATGTTTCTATATAATTGATTTGCTTTATCCAGGTCTATTATTTCAAAATGAAAAGATTTATCGGTTTTCATTTGAGTAAATCTAGGTAAATCTACCAAAATTATTTGACCTAGGTTGGCATAGCCACCAATGGTTTGATGATCGGCCATTAAAACAATGATGTCCCCACTAGGAAGCAATTGCAATGTTCCTCTTGTTACAGCGCTGGATAAAAAGGCGTTAGGGATATTTAGTTCAAGCTTGGGGCCAATAAGATTAAAACCCATTCTATTGGCCTGAGGAGACAATTTAAAGCCTTCATTTAGGATTTCAAATAAAGAACTATCCTTAAGATACTTCCAACTAGGTCCAGGCAAAATTCTGATTGGACTATGGTTGTTAAAAACAATCTCTTGCGTATGCTCAACTAACTCATGTAACCTTAATTGATTCTGTTTGTTGGTATTAGGCTTTGGTTTATAAGGCAGCAACTGGTCTTTGTCTAATCTCTTCCCATTGTATGACTTGCTATTAAGCCATGCAGGATCCTCAAATTTCCCTTCAATGGCAATATAACTTGTCTTGCCCTCAATAGGTTGTAGCATGCTTAAAACGTCCTTTGATTTAACTTGGATTGCAGTGTTTAATTCGATACTCTTATCATTAATTACCGGCACAAAATTGGCGCCAGTGATACAAATGGTATAATCTTCTTCAAATTGAAATTGGCCAGAAGGGAAGTGTAATTCAATAACTGGATTATGAATGTCATTATGTAAAATATAATTACCTAGCCAAGCGGACATATAATCCATGCAGCCATTAGGTTGAATGCCTAAATGCTGATAGCCATATCTTCCATGGTCTTGTATAGAATCGGACAATCCTTTTTTAATTACTCTTATTGACATCTGAATTAATTATATTCGTTCATTTTATCAAAATCATTTTTTGAAATTGAATAATACTGAATTTTATCCCCCACTTTAAATTTCGCCAACACACTTGGGTTAGGATCAAATATTTTCCACGGTGTTCTTCCTATTATCTGCCAACCTCCGGGGCTATCACTTGGATAAATGCCCGTTTGTAATCCTGCAATACCAACACTTCCAGCAATTACTTGCATTCTAGGTTTTTCATGTCTTGGCATTTGAATTTTTTCGTCAACTGTTCCCATGTATGCAAATCCAGGTAAAAAGCCAATGCTGTATACTTCATAAATTTTAGAAGTATGAATTTGAATAAGCGCATCAGTTGAAATATTTTTTGCTTTACTTAAACTTTCAATATCCATAGCAAAAGGCATTTCATAACAAACGGGCACTGCTATTATTTCTTTACTTTCAATTAAACTAGTAGTTGGAATAAGGTCAAATTCATTTAAGATATGATTGCTAAATGCTACTAGATAATCTGTGGTGTTTTTTGAAGTATTTGAGAATTGAATAATGTCATATACCAATGTTAAAGTATGATAAGATGGTATAATGTCTTTAACTCCTGGCAATCCCTTTGATTTGATAAAATCGCTAAGCCTAGTAATGGTATGTACAATAAAAGGATCTATTTTTTCTTCAAGCGCAAACACAATGGCATGATCTCCAAGTGAATACACTGACCATTTGTTGATTTTATGATACATCAAGTTGTAGATTTTATAGCCTTCACAAAAGATAATGGTTTTATCTCATTTTTAACCATAATTGTCTATTATTTGTAGTTTTCAATAATTGGCTATTCATTATAAATTGACAGCCCTTTTTTGCTTTGCCTAATTACAAAAAAAGTTAATTTAGTGGTCAATTCCAAAGCCTACACAATCTGACGCAAAAATTGTATAGTAATGGTATTTAAAATAAACAAGATTATATGAAAAGGATTTTTTTATTGCTTTTGACCGTTGTAATCATTGCAGTTGGTTTTGCTCAGACTACTAAGGATGCCAAGAAGCATCAATTTGTAACAACTTTAATGTCTAAAATGACATTAGATGAAAAATTGGGTCAGCTTAATTTGCCAGCATCAAGCGATTTTGTAACTGGTAGTGTAAGTAGTTCTGATATTGCAGATAAAGTTAAAGCAGGAAAAGTAGGTGGTGTATTTAATATTCGTTCAGTAACAAAAATTAAGGAACTGCAACAGTTTGCAGTGAACAATACAAGAATGCATATTCCATTATTATTTGGGATGGATGTAATTCATGGATATCGTACAATTTTCCCCATACCATTAGGAATGTCTGCGACTTGGGATATGTCATTAGTGGAACGTTCTGCACAAATTGCAGCGAGTGAAGCGAGTGCAGATGGTATTCAATGGACATTTTCTCCAATGGTTGACTTAACCAGAGATCCAAGATGGGGTAGAGTATCAGAAGGAAACGGTGAAGATGCTTTTTTAAGTTCAGCTATTGCAAAAGCCATGGTACATGGATATCAAGGGGATGATTTATCGGCACCCAATACTATTATTTCATGCGTTAAGCACTATGCATTATATGGAGCTGCCGAAGGTGGTAGAGATTATAACACAACCGATATGAGTAGAGTAAGAATGTACAATGAATACTTTCCTCCTTATAAAGCTGCAGTTGATGCCGGTGTTGGTTCGGTAATGGTTTCATTTAATGAAATTGATGGAGTGCCTGCATCTGGTAATAAATGGTTGGTAGATGATGTATTAAGAAAACAATGGAAATTTGGCGGCTTTGTGGTGTCAGATTATACAGGTATTCCTGAAATGTCTTCACATGGAATGGGAGATGCTCAAACTGTGAATGCCTTAGCAATGAATGCTGGGGTGGATATGGATATGGTAGGGGAAGGTTTTTTAAATACCATGAAAAAATCAATGGCAGAAGGTAAAGTAACATTGGCTCAAATTAATAAAGCATGTGAAAGAATATTAGTAGCTAAATATGATTTGGGTTTATTTGATGACCCATATCGTTATTGTAATGAAAAAAGATCTGCTACTGAAGTTTTTACTGCAGCGAATAGAGCAGAATCAAGAAAAATTGCAGCACAAAGTTTTGTATTATTAAAGAACAATAATGTGTTGCCAATTGCAACAGGAAAGACTATTGCATTGGTTGGGCCTTTAGCAAATGCAAAAGAAAACATGACGGGTACATGGAGTGTTGGTGCCGATAATTCACAGTCAGTAACATTATTAAAAGGGTTAACAGATGCTGTTGGCACCAATGGTAAAGTGGTTTATGCAAAGGGATCGAATTTAGAAGATGATGCAGAAATGCAAAATCGTCAAACTATGTTTGGAAAAGATATTACACGTGATAATAGAACTGCACAACAAATGATTGATGAAGCCTTAGCGGTAAGTGCCAATGCAGATGTCATTGTAGCTGCATTAGGCGAAGGTGCTGAGAGTAGCGGAGAATGTGCCTCTAAGTCAAATATAGATATTCCAGAGGCTCAAAAACGTTTATTAAAAGCTTTAGTAGCAACAGGTAAACCAGTTGCATTGGTATTATTTAATGGTCGTCCTATTACTTTAAATTGGGAAAAAGAAAATGTACCTGCAATTTTAGATGTTTGGTTTGCAGGTTCAGAAGCTGGAGATGCCATTGCAGATGCATTGTTAGGCAAAGTAAATCCTTCAGGTAAATTAAGTATGAGTTTCCCTCAAAATGTGGGTCAAATTCCTATCTACTATAATCATAAAAATACAGGCCGTCCATTAACAGGAAAATGGTTTTCAAAGTTTCAATCTAATTATATTGATGTTAGTAATGAGCCATTGTATCCATTTGGATATGGGTTAAGCTATACTCAATTTGAATATGGTGATATCCAATTATCTGCTAAAGAGTTAAAAGGGAACCAAAAATTAAAAGTAACTGTGAATGTAAAAAATACAGGATCAGTTGCAGGTAAGGAAGTGGTGCAATTGTATATAAGAGATGTAGTAGGTAGTATTACAAGACCAGTTCAGGAATTAAAAGGCTTTAATAAAATAGAGTTGGCTGCTGGCGAAACTAAAACTGTAAGTTTTGAAATCACTCCAGAGTCATTAAAATTCTACAATACAAATTTAAAATACGACTGGGAAGCAGGGGAATTTCAAATTATGGTTGGACCTAATTCACGCGACGTAAAAACAGTAAAAATAAACTGGAATAAGTAAGGTAGTTCAAATAAATTGCCACGCTATTTATTTGAAAAAATCATAAGAGGCTATGTTTGGATTAAAATATATTTCAAGTATTTTAATCCAAACTAGCTACCAGGAACCCCAAATAAATTGCTTTGCTATTTATTTGGAAATCATTAGAGAAATATGGAAGTTGGTAATAAATTCTTCGAATTTACCAACTTCCATACAATCCCTCTTTCAGTGCCTTTTGATATTTCTTATCGTTAAAAGTATATAGGAAGGGGGCTTTGTGAGCACCGCCTTTTCTTGTTTCTGTTAATTTGTTAAGAATACCAAAGCTGATCATTTTACGCTGAAAATTTCTTCTATCAAGTTTTTGACCAAGAATAGTTTCATATAATTTTTGTAGCTCAGGCATCGTAAATTTCTTAGGGAGTAAATTGCGACCAATAGGAAGGTAGGCAAGTTGTGTTCTAAGAGATTCTAATGCTTTTAAAATAATGGATTCGTGGTCCATCATTAGATTGGTTAGTTTGTTTATATCAATCCATTCGGCTCCTTCGTTAGGAATTGAATGATCAATTTTCACTTCGGTAAAGTCTATCAATGCGTAATAACCAATGGTAATAAACCTTTGTAACAACCAATTGTCTTTAGGGATTTTAATCCCGTATTCAAGATACCTATTTTGATGAATTGATGCATCAGAGCGGTATGGTTCACCAAAAGCATTAAACTGCTGCAAGAAAATATTATCAACTCCAGTGCGTTCGTGTAAAACACGATAAGCAGCTTGATCAATAGTTTCTTCTTTGTAAATAAAACCACCAGGCAATGCAAGTTTATTGGATTGCGTTACTTTTAACAACAATACTTTTAAAATGTTTTCATGAAATCCAAAAATGGCACAGTCCACAGAGATGCCAGGTTGGTATATCTTGTCTCCTTTTTCTAAAACAACTTTAAAATTATTAGGTAGGGGTGCCTTTTTTGCCATACTAATTAGTTAATAATCTGCTCGGTAATTTTGCCAGTTGTTTTATTTTTTAAGATTAATTTTTTAGCACCATAATGCGTCATTTCCTCTTTAACTAAATAATGTTCGGCATCATATTCAACTAAATGACTTTCTTTTGTCAGTCCTTCTTGACCTCGCCAAATATCTAATTTAACAGGTTCCCATAATTTAGTCTTAGCCGATTTATAAGCAGCATCTAAAATACAGTTAACTACGTAGCCGTCATAAAAAGTTTCCTTTGGTGCTACTCCTTTTTCCATTGAGTTAAACATATCCATGAACATATGGTTGTAGCCTAGTTCATTTAATTCATCACCAACAGGGAATAACCATCCACGATCGCTCTCAGCTTTTTCAGCAATATAGTCTCCACCTTTTCCAGTAGTAAACATTTCAAAACCGGTACGTAAGAAACTATTTATCCAAATGGTTCCTTCGGTACCCATTACTTCGTCTCTTAAATCTAAACCACCTCTAAATGTCCAGCTTACTTCAAATTGACCAATGGCACCATTCTCATATTTAACCAAGCCAATTGCATGATCTTCTGCATCGATGGGTTTAACCTGCGTATCTGCCCAACACATTACTTCTACTGGTTTAATATCTTTTCCAATATAACTTCTTGAAATTTCTACGCAATGACATCCAAGGTCTAAAATACATCCACCTCCAGCTTGCTCAATATCCCAAAACCAATCACTGTGTGGGCCAGGGTGGGTCTCACGAGACTTAGCCCAAAGAATGCGTCCTACAGCGCCTTCTTTAACACTTTGGCTTGCCTTAATAAACTTAGGGGTATATACTAAGTCTTCAAGGTATCCATTAAAAATACCGGCTTCTTCTACAGCAATCAACATTCTTTTTGCTTCATCACTATTACGGCCTAATGGCTTTGTAGTCATGACTGCTTTTTTATGTTTGCAACAAAGCATCACCGCTATTTCATGAATGTTATTAGGTAGTGATATACAAACCACATCCACATCGGGGTGTGCAATAGCGGCTTCCATATCTGTAGTCCAATGAGCACAATTATAATCTGCAGCAAATTTTACAGCCGATTCTTCTCGTCTTGCATAAATACTCACCACTTTATCTTTACTTCTATAACCTTGCAGGGCATCAGCATAAAAACGGCCAATGAATCCTGCTCCTAACATTGCAATACGCATTTGAATAAATATTATGTTTTGAAAAATAAAAAAAGCCTACCCCAAAGGATAGGCTTTTAGAAATATAAATTTAGGCAGCAGCAATTTCTTTTTTCTCATTAAATCCAATAATGAAAGCAATTAATACTGCACCTGCAATAGCTGCCGGCATTAACCAGATGCTAGTCCAGTCGTGGCCAGTTGCTGTTTTGTGTTGGTCTACTACATAACCACTATACCAAGTGCCTATAAACATACCTACACCATAGGTGGCAAATGTAAATAATCCTTGAGCTGCATTTTTAATAGACTCACCTGCTTTTTTCTCTGTGTACATGTAACCAGTTACAAAGAAGAAGTCGTAGCATACTCCATGTAAAATGATACCTGCATATAACATCCAACTTGCATCCATGGTGCCGTATGCAAAACATACATAACGTAAAATCCATGCGCTCATTCCTAAAATAAGCATCTTTTTAACGCCAATTTTATTAAACATAAATGGAATCGCTAAAATGAATAATGCTTCTGACATTTGGCCCATAGTCATTTTTCCAGCAGCGTTTTCTAAACCCACTTCGTTTAAGAATGGATTAGCAAAACCATAGTAGAAAGATAGTGGGATACAAATTAAAATAGCAGCACCGAAAAATATTAAGTAAGATTTTTCTTTTAATAATACAAATGCATCCTTGCCTAAAATACTTGCAGCAGATGTTTTTGTGCCAGCCCCTTTTGGAGGAGTGTTAGGCAAGATAAAACTAATAACTCCTAATGCTAAGGAAATAGCAGCAGCGACATGGAACGTGCCAGCAGTTTTTTCGATACCTAATTTTGCAATAATCAAACCTGCAACAATCCAGCCTAAGGTTCCAAATACGCGGATCCAAGGGAATTGTTTTCCTGGGTCAGTCATTTGAGCAAAAGCAACACTATTACTTAATGCAATAGTTGGCATGTATAATAAAGAGTAAACTAAAATCACCCAGTAAAAGCTACTATTATCTACTTTGGTAGCATAAAATAATAAAGCAGCACCTACTAAATGCAATACGCCCATTATTTTTTGAGCAGCAAAAAATTTGTCAGCAATCATACCAACAAAGAAAGGAGAGATGATTGTTGCTATTGCGCCTGCACTATATGCAGCTCCAATATCAACTCCTTTTGATCCTAATACCTCGCCCATATAAGTTCCCATTGTTACATACCATGCCCCCCAAATATAATATTGAAGGAACATCATGGCAGATAATAAAATACCTGTTTTTAATTTCATAAGTGTGGTTTTAAGCTTTTATAATCGTTTGTTAAGCGCATTCAATATACTAATAAATCTTAAAAATAGTACCTAGAAATCCTCATTTTTATCCTTCAATGCGTTTGTAGGACACAAATAAAAAGCCCTATAACATGTTGATGCTATAGGGCGGTAATAATTGAGAGGGATAATCTTTAGCAAGCTTCTAATGCCTGCAAGATATCAGCTAAAATGTCTTCCTTGTGTTCTAGTCCAGTAGAGATGCGAATAAGTCCTGGCGTGATACTCACTGCTTGTCTTTCGGCCTCAGATAATTTTGCGTGTGTAGTGCTTGCAGGATGCGATGCAATACTGCGTGTATCACCAAGGTTCGCTGTCATTGAAAGCATTTTTAAACTATTTAAAAAGGTTATTCCTGATTCAATACCGCCTTTTAATTCAAAACAAACAATTCCTCCACCATTCTTCATTTGCTTTTTTGCAATTTCATAATGAGGGTGAGATGTTAAGAAAGGATATTTTACAAAATTGATTTTCGCATTACCTTGTAATTGTTCAGCTATATATAAAGCATTGCTGCAATGACGTTCCATTCTTACTTCTAAAGTCTCTAAACTTTTACTTAATACCCATGCATTAAAAGGAGAAAGAGATGGCCCCGTGCTTCGGCAGAATAAATAAATTTCCTTTATTAAATCTTTACGACCAACTACTGCACCGCCCAATACACGGCCTTGTCCATCAATCCATTTAGTGGCAGAGTGTACAACTAAGTCTGCACCCAAATCAATTGGAGTTTGTCCAATAGGAGTGGCAAAGCAATTGTCTACGTTTAATATTACGTTGTGTTTTTTTGCGATTGCACTTACCATACTAATGTCCACCACATCCAATCCTGGATTGGTTGGCGTTTCTAAATAAATCATTTTAGTTTGAGGTGTGATGGCTGCTTCCCATTCAGCTGCAGTGGCACTTGCGCCCACATAACTAAAATCAATTCCGTATTTAGGTAAGTATTTTGAAATCACGGTATGTGTACTTCCAAAAATAGAGTTACAAGACAAAATATGGTCGCCTTTTTTTAATAAGGCCATGAATGATCCAAAAACTGCACTCATTCCAGATGCAGTAGCAAAGCCAGCTTCAGCGTTTTCTAAAACACATAATCTGTCCACAAATTCTTTAACTGAAGGATTCGAAAAACGACTATAAATATTCGCATCGGTTTCGTCAGCAAATGCAGCACGCATGTCCTCGGCATTATCAAAAGTAAAACTACTTGTTAAAAATAATGGAGAAGAATGTTCGTGTTGTGGAGTTTGAGGAACCCTTGTTCTAATTAATTTGGATTGATTATGCTTCATGCTACTTGTATTAAAATGTGTTCTTGCTAAATTTGATTCAGGGGTGTTGAAAAATTAAATTATAAAATTTCAACAGTCCAAGTGATGTTTGCGCCAGCTGCTCTCAATGTTGCAGCAACCGAACAATATTTATCCATAGAAAGGGCGCATGCTTTTTCGGCTCTTTCTTGTGTCATGGTTCCTTTTAATTTAAAAACAATATGGATGGTTTCCCATAAAGCAGGTTCTTTACCAACTTGACGTTCTCCATTTATTTCCATTTCAAATATTTCAATGGCTTCTTTTTGCTTCTTTAATATCATCACAACATCTACACCGCTACAGCCACCTAATGCACTTAATATAGCTTGCATAGGTCTAACGCCATTGCCGTGTCCACCCTGATCCACAGGAATATCCATTGTCATGGTTTGTCCAGCTTCATCGGTAGTTACAAATTGATAATCGTCGTCTATTCGCTTTAAATTGATAGTAGCCATAGGTTAATGCTTGTTAGTATATAAGAAGTATAAAATTTGTACCTTTGACAAAGGTAATTCAAATAGATACTTATTTAGCAATAGAATTCGAAAAAATGGGTCCAACAATATATCAATACAATCAGCCTTTTGCACTTGAATGTGGGGTGAGTTTGCCAAAGCTTAAAATAGCATACCATACCTACGGGGAGTTCACTCCTGGTAAGAAAGTGGCTTGGGTTTGTCATGCATTAACTGCCAACTCGGAAGTGACAGATTGGTGGAAGGGTTTGATTGGGGAAGGTTATTTAATTAACCCAACAGATTATTTTATTGTTTGTGCAAATATTATTGGTTCATGCTATGGATCAACAGGACCATTGAGTGTGGAAGATTTAGGAACAGAAATTAGCTTAAATAATTTTCCAACTGTGACCATTCGTGATATGGTGCAAGCACATATTTTATTAAGACAACATTTAGGAATAGATAGCATTGATTTATTATTAGGAGGAAGTATGGGGGGATACCAAGCATTAGAATGGGCCATCTTTGAACCTACTGTAATAAAAAAAATGTTTTTGATTGCAACATCGCCTTCCGAAAGTGCATGGGGTGTAGCAGTTCACACTGCGCAACGTTTAGCGATAGAAGCAGATTGTACTTGGAAAGAAGCAACGCCAAATGCAGGTGCGAAGGGATTAAAAGCAGCACGTGCTATTGGTATGTTAACATATCGTAATTATGGAATTTTCCAAGAGAAACAAACCGACGAGGATCCAGAAAAGATTGACAATTTTAAAGCATCCTCTTATATCGAATATCAAGGCGACAAATTGGTAAAACGATTTAATGCATATAGCTATTGGTTGTTAACAAAATCAATGGATAGTCATCATTTAGCACGTAAGCGTGGAGGAGACTTAATGACAACTTTGGCTACTATTAAAATACCAACATTTATTATTGGTATTAATAGTGATATTCTTTGTCCATTGGATGAGCAAAGATTTATGGAACACCATATGCCTAATGCAAAATTAATTGCAATAGATTCAATGTATGGACATGATGGTTTTATTATTGAAGCAGTTCAAATTACCAACTTGTTAAAGAGTTGGTTGGTTTCACAAAACGCATAATTTTTAAAATTATACATTATGGGATTTTTTAGACAAATTGGTGAGTACTTGTTTTTAGTAAAACGAGATCCTAAGCAAGAAAGAACAGGTATGATGAAAGCCATGCATGGCATGAATCGCATTTCCTTAATTATTTTCTTGATTGGATTGATTGTGATTTTAGTGCGTAAGTTTTCACACTAATCTAAAATTATTTAGACAATTCCTCTTGAACAATAGAAGCTGCAACTTCTGTAGCACTTTGTCCTGTGTATAAATTTTCTTTTAATAATTTATAGTCGGATTGTATCTGTGCTTTTTTAGCTGTATCATTTAATAAAAGTCCTAATTCCTTTACAAGATTCTTTTTATTCAAATCTGCTTGAATTAATTCTTTCACTACTTCTTTGTTCATTATTAAATTTACTAGGGCGATGAATTTAATTTTCACAAAATGTTTAGCTAGTGCAAGTGTAATCGGGTTTCCTTTATAACAAACTATTTCAGGCACACCTAGCAACGCTGTTTCTAAGGTTGCAGTCCCACTTGTGACTAAAGCGGCTATGCTATGATTTAATAAGGCATAAGTATTGCTTTTGACAATATGTACATTTTTATTCGCAGGCACTAATGAAGCAAACCATTGGTCATCTAATCCTGGTGCTTGTGCAATTGCAAAATGATACTCAGGAAATGCGGTCACTACAGAAAGCATTTCGGGTAACTTCTTTAAAATTTCTTGTTTTCTACTTCCTGGTAATAATGCAATAATTTTTTCTCCTTCTATTTCTGGCAATGGGTGAGGGAGTCCATGCTGACTTTCTAAAACCTGCATTAAAGGATGACCAATATAATCTACATCCCAATTCCATCTATCTTTAAAATATTGTTTCTCAAAAGGGAGAATACATAATAGGCGATCAATACTTTCGCGCATAGCAGGAACTCTGTTTTCTTTCCAGGCCCAAACCTGTGGCGCAATAAAATAAATCACTTTTAAATTAATTGACTTGGCCCATTTTGCGATACGTAAATTAAATCCTGGATAGTCTACACAAATCAATATATCAGGTTTAAAGTCTAAAATATTTTGTTTGCAAAATTTGATATTTGATAAAATAGTGCGCAGATTCATTATTACTTCAACGAATCCCATAAATGCTAAACTTCTGTAATGCTTTACCACATTGCCTCCGGCAGCTTGCATTAAATCACCTCCCCAGCATTGAATGACTGCGTTAGGATCTTTATCCTTGATGGCTTTTATTAAATTGGAGCCGTGTAAGTCGCCGCTAGCTTCGCCAGCTATAATATAATATCGCATTTATAAAAACCATTTACAGGCTAATGCAATGAATGCATATAGACATGTTGTAATAAAAATACCTTTCGCAACTTTGTCTTTTTCTTTTTGAAAGAAGAAAGTGAGTATTGCGCCGTTTAATAATAATGAAACACTAATCATTGCAGACAAAATGGATTTTTGCTGAATAAGGAGTGACAGGAAATCTTGAACACTAAATACACTAAATTTCCATTCGTAGAATCCAATGAATCCTAAAAAGGGGAGTGCTAGTCCTATTAATGTTCCAGTGATATAGTTGTCTTTTACCATTTCCATTTTTTAGTCAACTTTTCTCTGATTACATGGTTGGTTAAATCAAATTGCACAGGAACTACACTAACATAGTTATTTTTTAAAGCCCAGACATCGGTATCTTTTGACTTATCAAAATTTACAAACTCACCTGTTAGCCAATAATATTTTTTACCATATGGGTCCTTGCGTTCCACGTATTTTTCTTCGTATTTAGCATATGCTTGCTTACAAATTTTTATTCCTTTAATCAACTTAGTGTCAACTTTTGGAATATTTACATTTAAGCAAAGGTGTTTATCTAAATTTTTATCTGCTAATACTTGTTCTATGATAATGCCTGCAAAATGAGCTGCAGCTGTAAAGTCAGCTTCAATACTTAGGTCTAATAAACTAAAGCCAATACTTGGAATACTTTCAATAGATGCTTCTAGCGCAGCTGACATTGTTCCAGAATAAATCACATTTATAGAGTGGTTAGCGCCATGATTGATACCACTTAAGCAAATGGTTGGCTTACGATGAAGTACTTTGTCTACAGCTAATTTTACGCAATCTACTGGTGTTCCACTGCATGCGTAGGCTTCCACGCCATCTAAATAATCAACTTTTGTCAATCTTAAGTGATGCCCAATGGTAATGGCATGACCCATTCCGCTTTGTGGTTTATCGGGAGCCACAACTACTACCTTGCCAAATGGTAGGGCAGCTTGCACTAACGCTTTAATTCCAGGGGCAGTGATGCCATCGTCATTGGTAATTAATATTAGAGGTCGTTCAGTTTTTGTTTTAGCCATAATGCAAGTTACTAAGCAAGGCTCTTGCTACAAAAAATTATAACTGAACCAGTTTGCGAAAGGGCTCAACGAAAATTTTTTAAAAAAATTGCTAAAAATATTTGGAATTACTAAATATATTAGTAAATTGCACTAAAATCATTAGTTATGTCATACGCAGGTAAGAATTTAAAATACATCAGAAAGCAGCGCGAATGGACACAAGAGGAAATGGCCAATCAGCTTCAAATTAAACGTTCCTTAGTGGGAGCATATGAAGAAGAAAGGGCAGAACCCCGACTAGAAGTACAGGAAGCGATTTGCGCTCTATTTAATATTAGTTTGGAAGAATTCCTGTTCCAGGATCTTTCGGAGAAAACAAGTTCTGATTCAGAGAGTGGATCAGGAATCTCATACTTAGACCGTCGTCGATCTATGAAGATGGATAAGTCAAGTTCATCTGCCCCAATCGTGCCGTTTGTGCCCGTTAAGGCGGCAGCGGGATATTTGGCAGGGTATGCCGATCCGGAGTTCCTTGACGAGCTCAATACATTTACCCTTCCAATGTTGGCGCCAGGTGATTACCGTGCCTTTGAAATTATAGGAGATAGTATGTTACCAACCCCAAGCGGAAGCGTGATAGTTGGGGAGAAGGTTGATAGCTTTAAGGACGTAAAAAATTCAAATACCTATATCGTAGTCTCAAATGCAGACGGCGTTGTTTATAAGAGAATCATTACCAACGATGATAATAAAGAGAAGCTTACTTTATTGAGTGACAACCCTTTATATGAGCCATATCAAGTAAATAGTCAAGATATAGTAGAAATTTGGAAGGCTGTTTATATTATCCATAAGGCAGGGGCGCAACCTATGTGGAATGTGGATCAATTAGCTGGTGTAGTGAATAGCTTACAAGATAAAATCAGCAATTTGAAGCGTACAATGAACTAGTTCTTGTACATTAGATATTGTTAAAACCCGGGATAACCTCTCGGGTTTTTTTATTTCCCTTCTTTGCAATACTCTATCTTTTTGGACAAATTGAAAGCGATGTGAAATAGATAAGACTCGAGATTTGAGTCATAGCGTTAAGAAAACACTTGAGCATATCGTTTAGAAATCGCGCATGTCTGAGCGAAGCGAGTTCGCGATTTTAGATGTGGGAAAGTGTTTTTAGCGTAATGAGGAGCATCGAGAGGATGTCAATTTCACGCCGCTAATAATTATAAATATAAAGGCCTAAACATTTGTTAATCATTTGTTTAGGCCTTTATTATTAATATTAAATATGAAGTATTATTCCCATTCTATAGTAGCTGGTGGTTTACTGCTAATGTCATAAACCACGCGGTTAATGCCTCTAACTTCATTGATGATAGCATTACTAACATGTGCAAGGAACTCGTAAGGAAGGTGAGCCCAATCGGCGGTCATTCCATCAACGGATGTAACTGCTCTTAATGCCACAGTGTATTCGTAGGTTCTTTCGTCGCCCATAACACCTACACTTTTAACCGGCAAAAGAATAGTTCCTGCTTGCCAAACCTTATTGTAAAGGTCAAATTGCTTTAGGGCTTTCATATAAACATCGTCGGCACGTTGAAGAAGGTCTACTTTTTCGGGAGTAATGTCGCCTAAAATACGAATAGCCAGTCCTGGTCCTGGGAAAGGATGTCTATTAATAAGGTCGGCTGGGATGCCTAATTCAAGGCCTACTTTTCTAACCTCATCTTTAAATAAATATCTTAATGGTTCTACTAAGCTAAGGTGTAAGGTATCAGGTAAGCCACCTACGTTATGATGTGATTTAATAGTCTGAGAAGGTCCATGAACGCTCACGCTTTCAATAACATCTGGATAAATTGTGCCTTGACCTAAGAATTTGGCTTCCAACATGTTAGAAGCTTCTATTTGAAATACATCTATAAATAGTTTTCCTATTATTTTACGTTTTTCTTCTGGGTCCGATTTGCCAGCTAGGGCATCATAAAACATTTGCTTCGCATCAATTCCCTTAACATTCAATCCCACTGATTTGTAGATATCTAATACGTTTTGGAACTCATCTTTTCTCAAAACCCCATTGTCTACAAATATCCCATGAAGGCGAGAACCGATGGCCTTATGTATTAAGGTAGCAGCAACGGTGCTGTCCACACCACCACTTAAAGCCATAATCACATGACCATCTCCAATTTGAGCCTTTAGTTTTTCTACTGTCTCATTAACAAATGAAGCTGGGGTCCAATTTTGATGACAACCACAAATTTCCACAAGGAAGTTTTGGATCATTGTTTTACCCTCGGTAGAGTGGTAAACTTCTGGGTGGAATTGGAAACCGTGTAGGCTATTCCCAGCGTCTGCCTTTTTTCGGAAAGCTGCTACTGGAATGCTATCGGTATCTGCTAATAGTTCAAAATTATCTGGTAGCTGGGTAATGGAGTCGCTATGGCTCATCCAAACCTGACTATTGTTGGCTATATTTTTAAATATGATATCGTCCTTTTGAATTCTCAATTGTGCACGCCCATATTCTCTCTTATTGGACTTTTCAACCTTGCCTCCAAAATTCTTAGCACTTAACTGAGCCCCGTAGCAAACAGTCAATACTGGAAGTTTATCCAACATAGCTTTAATGTCTACATTGGGTGCGTCAGCTTCATTTACACTGGCAGGGGAACCGCTCAATATGATTCCTTTTAAAGAACTATCAAATTGGATAGTGGTATTAAAGGGCTTAATCTCACAATAAACATTTGCTTCTCTTACTGCACGAGCAATAAGTTGCGTGTATTGACTTCCGAAGTCGAGGATAAGTATTTTTTCAGTCATGACGCGAAGATACATTGAATTTTTATGCGTCTTTTAACGAATAATACACAAGTTTTTAGCAACAGGGCTAATAGGTAACAAAAAAATCCCGCCGATTAGGCGGGATTCAATATAATAATAGACTACTCTAATGAGTATGCTAATTAATTACTTCTTTTTAGCAACTGGAGCGACAGCAGTGTGTCTAGCCAATTTGCTCTTTAAATTAGCAGCTTTGTTTTTATGGATAATTCCACGTTTTGCTAATTTATCAATTTGAGAAATGATATTTGGTAATTTCTCGTTGTAAGTAGCTTGCTCACCGATAGTTTTTAAATCACGAATTGCATTACGTGTAGTTTTACCATAATAACGGTTTCTATCGCGACGTTTAGTTGCTTGTCTTACATCTTTTTTGGTAGCCGAATGATTTGCCATGTACTAATTAATTTTCAGGAGGGCAAAGGTAAGGGAAGAAGCCTAATAATTAAAATTAAAATGAAAAAAAATATAAAAAGTATTTAACTTACTGATAATCAGTACTTTATATTATTTTGTCTTATTCATGTTTTTTTGAAGTTAAACAAGACAAAACTGCTCATTTTTGAAATGCGAAAACTCTTTTAAATGCATTCCTTTTAGCCTATTTTTTCCTTTAAAATCAATCATTTAACCCGATATTTGCCCTCTTAGTATTCAACATAAAGAAAGCAATCTAAATGAAGGATTTTTCCTATATCACCAATTCGCATCCCTCTTTTATTGAAGGGATGTATCAGCAATTTGTTCAAGATCCACAATCAATTGATCCTGAATTAAAAAAGTTTTTTGAAGGGTTTGATTTTGCAATGCAAAATGGAGTAAGCGCTTCAGCTGTTGCACCAGCAAATAATAGCATTACGACTTCAACTAATGCAACACCTTCTTCAAATTCATCTACTAGTAAAGCTATAGACTGGACTAAGGAAATAAATGTGTATCGCTTAATATTAGGTTATAGAAACAAAGGTCATTTAATAGCTAAGACCAATCCAATTAGAGAAAGAAAAGATAGGCAAGCCAATTTAGATTTATCTTTTTTTGGATTAACAGAGGCTGACTTATCTGCTACGTTTTATGCTGGTAATTTATTGGGCTTAGGTGCGACTACATTACAAGATATTATTACACACTTACAAAATGTGTATGCGAAAAATATTGGTATCGAATATAAATACATTTCAGACCAAACAAAAGTAGATTGGTTGACAAAAGAAATGGAAAATAACTTTTCGGATCCAATTAATTTAGATCAAAAAAGACGCATCCTTGAAAAATTAAATCAAGGGGTCATCTTTGAAAAATTCTTACACACAAAATACATTGGACAAAAACGTTTTTCATTAGAAGGCGGGGAGTCTACTATTGCTGCATTAGATGCAATTATTAATGAAGGTGCAGAACATGGAGTAGAGGAAGTTGTAATTGGTATGGCACATAGAGGTCGTTTAAATGTGCTTGCAAATATTATGGGTAAAACCTATGAGCAAATTTTTAGTGAGTTTGAAGGAACAGCAGTGTTGGATCAAACTATGGGAAGTGGTGATGTAAAATATCATATGGGTTATAGTTCAGAAGTGGAAACGGTTTCAAAAAAGAATGTGCATTTAAAATTAATGCAAAACCCATCACACTTAGAGGCAGTGGATCCTGTAGTACTTGGATTTGCGCGTGCTAAAGCCGATGTGTTGTATGAGAAAGATTTTAATAAAGTTTTACCAATATTAATTCATGGAGATGCATCTGTTGCAGGGCAAGGAATTGTGTATGAGATATTACAAATGTGTGATTTACATGGATATCATACCGGCGGTACAATTCACTTTGTAATTAATAATCAAATTGGATTTACGACCGACTTTGATGATGCAAGAAGTGCGAATTATTGTACATCGGTTGCAGCCATGGTGCAAGCACCTGTTTTGCATGTGAATGGTGATGATGCGGAATCAGTTTATAAAGCAGTTGTGATTGCTACAAAGTATAGACAAACTTATCAGTCTGATATTTTTGTGGATATGGTTTGTTACAGAAAGCATGGACATAACGAAGGGGATGATCCTAAGTATACGCAACCTCAATTGTATAAATTAATTGAGCAGCATAAAAATCCAAGAGAAATATATGTGGAGTTTTTATTGCAAAACGGAGAAGCAGATGCACAAACTTTAGCAAAAGAAATGGAGCAGAAATTCTGGTCCGATTTACAAGCTAGGTTAGACGAGGTGAAACAAAATCCGCTGCCTTATAAATACCAAGCACCTGAAATTGCATGGAAGGCAATGCATAAAGCAACACCTGCCGATTTTGAATCTTCACCGGACACATCTATTAGTACTGATAAAGCAAAATATATTTTTAATGCTTTAATGCGCTGGCCAGAAGGTTTTTCTCCTTTAAAGAAAGTAGAAAAATTAATTCAAGAGAAAGTAAAATTATTCGAGACCGAAAATAAAATAGACTGGGCTACGGGTGAATTAATGGCTTATGCTTCTTTATTAGCCGAAGGAAAAACGGTAAGAATGAGTGGACAGGATGTGAAGCGTGGAACATTTAGTCATCGTCATGCGGTTTTGTTTGATGAAAATACCAATGAGCAATATTGCAGACTAGATCATATTGCACAGAATCAACAACCTTTTAGAGTTTACAATTCCTTATTAAGTGAATATGGTGTATTAGGTTTTGAATATGGATATGCATTAGCCAATGCACAAGCTTTGGTGGTTTGGGAAGCACAGTTTGGAGATTTCTCTAACGGGGCGCAAACTATTATTGACCAATTTATTGCAGCTGGTGAACAAAAATGGCAGAGACAAAATGGGGTAGTAATGTTATTGCCTCATGGATACGAAGGGCAAGGTCCAGAGCATAGTAGTGCAAGACTAGAGCGTTACTTGCAATTATGTGCGGAGTATAATATGGTTATTACAAATATTACTACAGCTGCTAACTTCTTCCATGCTTTAAGACGTCAATTAACTTGGAATTTCCGAAAACCAATGATTAATTTTTCGCCAAAAGCAAACTTGAGAAGTCCTTGGACATTTAGTGATATAAAGGATTTGACTCAAGGTGGATTTAAAGAAGTAATTGATGATAGTTTTGTACAAGATCCTACTCAGGTTAAAAAAGTGATATTCTGTTCTGGTAAAATTTCTTACGAATTAGCGGAGAAGCAAAAGACTGAAAATAGAAATGATATTGCCATTGTAAGATTAGAACAATTGTATCCATTGCCGGTAAATCAAATTACAGCATTGCAACAAAAATATGGCAAGGCAGTTTGGTTCTGGGTGCAAGAAGAGCCATTGAATATGGGGGCAGCAGGATTTTTACAAATGAATTTAAAAGCAATTAAGTTTGGTGTTATTAGCAGACAGTCAAGTGCATCTACTGCAACGGGCTATATGAAAGTACATGCCAAAGAACAAGCAGATATTATTACAACCGCCTTTTCTATTTAAAAATATTATTAATAAATTTTTATTATGATTTCTATAAAAGTTCCAACAGTAGGAGAATCTATAACCGAAGTTACTTTGTTAAAATGGACAAAGGCCGAAGGTGCATGGGTGGATCGCGATGAAGTAATTGCAGAATTAGAAAGCGAGAAAGCTACATTTGAAGTGAATGCCGAACAAGCAGGTATTTTATTTCACAAAGCAAAAGAAGGAGATAGTATTTTAATTGGCGACGTGTTAGCAGACATTGACGAGTCGGCTGCTAAACCTGCGCAAGCAGAGGCTCCAGCAACAACTGCTACTCCAAGTACATCAACAACTATGGCTGCTCCTGTAAGCCAAGCGCCAGTAACATCTGTCTCAAATAATATAAAAACAACACCAGTTGCTGCAGCAATTATTGCTGATAAAAAAGTAGATGCTTCTCAAATTAAAGCAAGTGGATATGCAGGCAAAATAACTAAAGTAGATGTGTTGGATGCTTTGAACAATCCAGGTAAGATTCAATTTGCTGGACAGGATTTATTTTCTCGAAATGTGCGTCCAGAGAAAATGAGTAACCTAAGAAAAACAATTAGTCGTCGTTTGGTAGAAGCAAAAAATACGACAGCGATGTTGACTACTTTTAACGAAGTGGACATGACTGCGATTATGCAAATAAGAAAACAGTTTAAAGATAAATTTAAAGAAGCACATGGTGTTAACTTAGGTTTTATGAGCTTCTTTGCAAAAGCTTGTGCCATTGCATTAACCGAGTGGCCAACTGTGAATGCGTTTATAGACGGCGATCAATTATTATACCATGACTATGCAGATATTAGTATAGCTGTTAGTACGCCAAGAGGCTTGACTGTGCCTGTTATCAGAAATGTAGAAAGTCTAAGTATGGCAGAAATTGAAATGAGTGTTGTTGTGTTAGCAGGTAAAGCAAGAGATTCAAAATTAACTACCGAAGATTTAACCGGTGGTACCTTTACAATTACCAATGGAGGTGTATTCGGAAGTTTAATGAGTACACCAATTATTAATATACCGCAGTCTGCTATTTTAGGAATGCATAAAATTCAAGATCGTCCAATGGCAGTGAATGGGGAAGTGAAAATTTTACCAATGATGTATTTGGCATTAAGCTATGACCACCGTATTATTGATGGTCGTGAGAGTGTTGGGTTCTTAGTAAGGGTAAAAGAGTTATTAGAAAATCCTGCATTGTTATTAATTGGAAAAGATCCTGTAGCAAGCTTACTAGAATTATAATGCATTACGCAGTACACCAAGATATCGCCAATAAATTAATTGCAGCTTACCATGGAGAAGAGCCGCTTGCTAATTATTTAAAAAAATATTTTGCAGCAAATAAGAAACATGGGAGTAAGGATCGTAAAAATATAAGTGCACTTTGTTATGGACATTTTAGAAATACTATAACTTCTTTTCCTTTTGAGAATAAAATTTCGGAGGAAATTGATAAGCCTGTATTTGTTGCATCTCATCAAACGCAGCCTTTATTATTTATTAGAATTCGTCCTTGGCAAAAGGAAAAAGTAATTCAAAAATTACAAGTTGCAAATATTGAATTTACAGAAGTTACAGAAAATGCGTTGGCATTTACAAATACAACTTCTTTGCAAAATATCTTGGAGTTAAATAAGGAAGCGGTGATTCAGGATCTTAGTTCACAAGCAATTGCTGAGTTATTGCAATTGGTGCCAACTAGTGTAGAGCATCCAATACAAGTTTGGGATGCATGTGCTGCTAGTGGTGGTAAAACAATCTTAATGTTTGACTGTATGTCAAATATTAGAATGCACCTTTCCGATGTAAGAGAAAGTATTTTATTTAATGCAGATAAGCGTTTACAGGAAGCTGGAATTCGGCCAGCAAGTGTTCAAGAAATTGATTTAACACAGGCTTTTGATATTAAGAAGCCGTTTGATTTTGTTTTTGCGGACGTGCCATGTTCTGGAAGTGGAACCTGGGGTAGAACACCAGAGCAATTAGCTTATTTTACTGAAGCGCAATTAAATAAGTACACAAAATTACAGGGTCAAATTTTACATAATATTATTCCCACTGTAAAATTACATGGGCATTTGTTATTTGCCACTTGTTCGGTATATAAGGATGAAAATGAAAATAATGTAGCTGCTTTGTTAGCTACAGGTAAGTTTAAATTAGTGAAGCAGCAATATTTTAAAGGATACGATAAACAAGCGGATACATTGTTTGGAGCCATGCTTGAAAAAATTGCAGACTAAAGTCAACATCAGTATTAATAAAGTCAAGTAACTGACAAGTATTAACTACGTGGTGTTAAAGCCCCACTTTGTATAATACCTCCAGCTACTAAATCATCTCCTTCATAAAATACGGCACTCTGTCCTGGAGCAATACTTTTTACATTTTCATAAAATCTTGCTTCTACTCCATTATTGGTATGTGATAATGTACATAAAGCACCGCTATCGTGGTATCTAATTTTTGCCATGAGGTCAGTTGGTCCATCTAAATGATCGTATTTAATCCAGTTAATTTTTGCAACTAACATATCATTTGAATCAAGATCTTTTTCTTCCCCAATCACAACAATATTTTTCACAGGATCAATTGCTGTAACATAAGCAGGTTTGCCTAATGCAATTTCCAAGCCCTTGCGTTGTCCAATAGTATAAAAAGGGTAGCCCTTGTGTTTACCTAATCTTTTACCGTTCGTATCTACAAACCATCCACCGTTTACTTTTTCTTCTAATCCATCTACTCTTCGTTTTAAAAAACCGCGATAGTCATTATCTGGAACAAAACAAATTTCATAGCTCTCGCTTTTCTTAGCTAGTTCGGGATAGCCCAAATCAATGGCCATTTGTCTGATATCAGTTTTATGCATTCCTCCTAATGGCAAAATAGTACGGCTTAATAAATCCTGATCCACACCCCATAATACATAACTCTGGTCCTTGGTTTCATCTAAGCCTTTTGAAATCACATAACGACCATTGGTATGTTGACGCACTTTTGCATAGTGACCTGTTGCAATAAAATCACATCCTAAAGCATCGGCTCTTTTTAATAAAGCCCTCCATTTAATATGTGTATTGCACATCACACATGGGTTAGGAGTGCGACCTGCTAAATATTCTTCAACAAAGTTTTCAATTACAAAATCACCAAACTCTTCTCTAATATCTAAAATATAATGTGGGAATCCGTTGTTAACTGCTGCTAATCTGGCATCGTTAAACGAGTCAATATTACAACATCCTGTTTCCTTGCCGTTTGTATTGCTTGTGGAGTAGTCCCAAGTTTTCATGGTAATTCCTACCACTTCGTAACCTTCGTTATGCAGCATAAGGGCTGCGACTGTACTGTCAATTCCGCCGCTCATAGCGACTAATACCTTACCTTTTTTACTCATAGTGTTTGGCCAGTTAAATGTTGGCTTGGCACAAAACTAACTCATTTTACTAAGCTTTTCCATTTGTGGGTAAATGGGATGCCTATTTTTATTGTTGAAAAACGAAAAATACTATCTTCACTGCCATATAACGACAAAATTTAAGAAAATGATCAAGTTACAAGTAATCGGAAATTTAGGCAAAGATGCCCAAGTAAACAATGTGAATGGCAAGTCTGTAATCAACTTTAATGTTGCGCATACAGAGCGTTTTAAGGACGCACAGGGTAATCAAAAAGATAGAACAACATGGGTTGACTGTTCTTATTGGACAGATCGTACTGCAGTTGCTCCTTATTTAAAAAAGGGAACACAAGTGTATGTAGAAGGTACACCAGATGTAAGAACCTATACAACTGCTGATGGTCGTAATGGTGCATCTTTAACTTTACGAATTGCATCGGTTCAATTATTAGGTGGAAAATCAAATGGTGGAGATAGCCCAGCTCCAGATCAAAGCGCTGGTGCAACATACACACCAAGTGCAGCATCTAGCGATGACTCAGCAATGGCAGATGATTTACCATTCTAGATTTTAACAAAATAATTTTATAAAGGTGTGCTTCGGTACACCTTTTTTTATGCGTAAATTTGTCGCATATCTTTTATTCGGTGATTGCAAAATTGTAATCCCATAATTTAGTAATGACATGAGCGATAATACATATTCCTATCAACAATTATATTCATTTGCATTGAGTGTTTTTTTAAAGATGGGTTGCTCTAACGAAGATGCAAGTTTAGCAACAAGTGTTTTATTATCTGCAGACCTTAGAGGAATTGATAGTCATGGTATCGCACGTTTAATAGGCTATGTAAGATTATGGGAAGTGGGAAGAATTAATCCAACACCAAATATTCGAATTGTACATGAAACCCCTTCAACTGCTGTGGTGGATGGGGATAAAGGGTTAGGTTTAGTAGTAGCGCCAAGAGCAATGCAAATTGCCATTGACAAAGCAAAGCAAGTTGGAACAGGATGGGTGAGTGTAAAAAACAGCAATCATTTTGGTATTGCAGGTTATCATGCAATGATGGCCTTGTCGCAGGATATGATTGGTATGGCTATGACCAATGCTAGTGCATTAGTAGCGCCAACTTATGCTGCAGAAAAAATTTTGGGTACCAATCCAATTGCAGTGGCTGTGCCAGCAGGAAACGAAGAGCCATTTGTTGCGGACTTTGCAACAACAACTGCAGCAAATGGAAAATTAGAAATTGCACAAAGAAAAAATGAATCTATTCCAACAGGTTGGGCACAAGACGCAGAAGGTAATGCAAGCAATGATGCACATATTTTAAAACAAGGCGGTGCTTTATTGCCTTTAGGATCAGAAAAAGAATTAGGAAGTCACAAGGGTTATGCATTAGGTAGTATTGTAGATATATTTAGTGCAGTATTAAGTGGGGCTAGTTTTGGTCCTTGGGCGCCTCCTTTCCCTGCCTATGTTCCTATGCCAGAAAATATGCCTGGTGAGGGATTGGGTCATTTTTTAGGAGCTATGCGCATTGATGCATTCAGACCAGCCGATGACTTTAAAAACAGTATGGATACCTGGTTAAATAGATTCCGTAATGCTAAGCCAATTAAGGGTCAAGACCGTGTTTATGTAGCAGGGGATATAGAGCGAAATATGGAAGGGGAAAGAATGAAAAATGGCATTCCGCTCGTGCAAGAAGTAGTTAAGGATTTAACCCAATTAGCTGATAAGCTTAGCTTGAAATTCTAGAAATTTTATTTTTGAACGGTAGTCATTTTATATAAGACTAACGCCTGTTTTCCAATTTACTTTTTACCTTTGAGGCTCTTATAAATTGAATAATAACGATTATGAAGATAATGAAGTTTGGGGGCACCAGTGTTGGAAAGCCAGAGCGCATGCACCAGGTATCACAATTAATAACAAAAGACGCAGCGCCTACGATAGTTGTATTAAGTGCATTAAGTGGCACCACAAATGCATTAGTTGGGATTAGTGATTTTTTAGCTAAGTCAGATAAAGCGGGTGCAACGAATCAAATTGAAACATTAGAAAAACATTATCGTGCTTTTATTTTAGATTTATTAAAATCCGAGGAATTAAGAGCAAAAGCAAATTCAATTATTGACGAGCATTTTGAATTCTTAAAAATCACGCAAAGAATTTCTTTAAGCGATGCATTAAATAGAGATATTTTAGCGCAAGGGGAATTAATGAGTACTAAATTATTTTCTCTTTACTTAGAGCAAGAAAATATTGATCATGCATTAATTCCTGCATTGGAGTTTATGCGTTTAGATGCAAATGACGAACCTGATTTAGCAGTAATTAGAGAAAAGTTAGAAGCAGTATTAGCTTCGCATCCAACTAAAAAATTATTTATCACGCAAGGATATATTTGTCGTAACGCAAAAGGTGAAGTAGATAATTTAAAAAGAGGTGGAAGTGATTATACAGCTTCATTAATTGCAGCTGCAGTGAAAGCATCGGTTTGTGAAATATGGACTGATATTGATGGGATGCATAATAACGATCCACGTGTTGTTGATAAAACCGTTGCCATTGAGCAATTAAGTTTTGACGAAGCTGCGGAGCTTGCTTATTTTGGAGCAAAAATTTTACATCCAACTTGTATCTGGCCTGCACAACAAGAAAACGTTCCAGTAAAATTATTAAATACCATGCAGCCTTCTGCTGCAGGTACAGTAATTAAAAAGGAAGCAGGTACAGTAGGTGTGAAAGCAGTAGCTGCAAAGGATGGTATTATTGCAGTTAAAATTAAGAGTAGTAGAATGTTGTTGGCATATGGTTTCTTGAGAAAGATTTTTGAAGTGTTTGAAAAATACAAGACCCCAATTGACATGATTACCACATCGGAGGTTGCTGTATCAGTTACAATTGACAATGATGAACACTTGGCGGAAATTATTGCTGAGTTAAATAATTTTGCTTCAATTGAAGTAGAGAAAGAACAAACTATAGTTTCTATTGTTGGTAATGAGATAGCGAAAACAGATGCAATCCTAAAAAAGTTATTTGATGCTATCAATGAAATACCTGTTACCATGGTAAGCTATGGTGGTAGCCCGCATAATATTTCATTATTATTGCCAAGCGCTTATAAGACAAAGACTTTGCAATTGGTTAATAAAGGACTTTTCAATTTGTAAGTGTTTTTTTTCACGCTATTCACAAATGTTCGCGATTAGAAAATATTTATAAAAAATATCTTAAAATTTCTTCATTTACGCTAATAAAAAAGAGCCAAATATTGTATTTGGCTCTTTTTGCATTTATAACTAGTAAAAAAATAAAAGGGCTTAGATAAATAACAACGCATCACCGTAACTGAAGAAGCGGTATTTATCTTTAATTGCTTTTTTGTATGCTTCCATAGCTAATTCATAACCTGCAAACGCGCAAGTCATAATTAATAAGCTAGTCTTAGGTAAGTGGAAGTTTGTTACTAAGCTATCAGCAATATTAAAATTGTAAGGAGGGTGGATAAAATGATTCGTCCAACCTTCTGCTGGTTTTAATAAGCGTTGAGCAGTAACACTACTTTCCATTGCACGCATTGCAGTTGTTCCAATTGAACAAACACGACGTCCATTTTCTTTAGCAGTATTAATAATGCGACAAGCATCATCGTCAATTTTAAAGTATTCAGCATCCATTTTATGTTTGCTCAAATCTTCTACTTCAATAGGACGGAAAGTGCTTAAGCCAGTATGTAAGGTAACTTCAGCAAAACGGATACCAATAATTTCGGCACGCTTAATTAATTCTTTACTAAAGTGTAAACCAGCAGTAGGAGCAGCAACGGCACCTTCGTGTTTAGCGTAAACAGTTTGGTATCTATCTTTATCCTCTTCGTCTGGCTTGCGTTTAATGTATTTAGGCAAAGGGGTTTCTCCTAAAAATTCTAACATTTTTCTAAAGCTCTCATCGTCGCCTTCCCATAAAAAACGAATGGTACGGCCACGGCTTGTTGTGTTATCAATTACTTCAGCAACCAATTCCTCATTCTCTCCAAAATACAATTTGTTTCCTACACGAATTTTTCTTGCGGGATCAACAATTACGTCCCATAAACGGTTAGGCTTATTTAATTCTCTTAATAAAAATACTTCAATTTTAGCGCCTGTTTTTTCTTTACGGCCATACATTCTTGCAGGGAATACTTTGGTATTATTAACTACAAAAACATCCTTGTCATCGTAATACTCTAATAAATCAGAGAAATTGCGATTTTCCATATGACCATTTTGACGGTTTACCACCATCAATCTGCTGTCTTCTCTGCGCTTGGTTGGATACTGTGCGATCAGGTTTAAAGGAAGATCGTACCTAAATTGTGAAAGTTTCATTTGTGTCTATGATTTTAAGATGATAGCCACATTAAGTTTACTACAGCCTTACGGGGCAGTTCGCTTCATGTTACGGCATGAAAATTATGGAGGCAAATGTACAACTTTAGCAGTAAATTTGTGGAACAAGTATTTAACCCAAATACAGCAATTTTATACAAAATTCAGTATGTTTGCAAACGATTGTTAGTTTAAGGTTTACTTGGTCTAAAACAATTAATTATGCTAAGAGCAAAATGGTGGAAGGTATTGTCATTTGTATTGTTATTGTACACTTGTACTTATGGTTTTTTAGTAAAAGTTCCCCGATTAGATGATCGCATGAAAGAGTCCATTCGCAATTTCTTTTTCCATGTACCAATGTGGTTTGGAATGATGATATTGTTGTTTGTTTCTTTAGTATATGCTATAAAGTATTTAAAGTCCGGAGATTTAGTACATGATGTGTATTCATATGCCTATGCATCAATGGGCTTAGTTTTTGGAACACTAGGTATTATCACTGGTGCTTTTTGGGCCAACTATCAATGGGGAAGTCCATGGGTAGGTGATCCAAAGCAAAATGGTGCAGCTATCGCCTTACTTATTTATTTCGCCTATTTTGTTTTAAGAGGAAGTTTATTGGATGTTGAAAAACGTGCTCGTTTATCCGCAGTGTATAATATTTTTTCTTTCTTTATGCTGTTTCCAACACTTTGGATTTTACCAAGACTTACGGAGTCCTTACATCCTGGAGGTCAAGGTAGTGAAGGGAATCCTGGTATGAATGGGAAAGACATGACTGCAAATATGCGTACTGTTTTTTATCCAGCTGTAATTGGCTGGACATTATTAGGTGTATGGATTAGCACCATTCGTATTCGTATTCAATTATTACAATTAAAGAAAGATGGTCTTTTATAATTCAAACAAAATTTAATCAACAAATAATATAATTTATATGTTCAACTTATTACAAATGCAGGCAGTAAAAAATGAAGGTATCATGGTACAAGATGGTAAAATTTATTTAGTGATGACTATTGTATCTATTATTTTAATAGGACTATTTATTTATGTTGCTAGCATTGACAAGAAAGTATCACAATTAGAGAAGAAATAATTTAATCAATTTTTAAACGATTGTTATGACAGAAAATAAGGAATATAGTTTTTTCCAAAGTGTAGAACGAAGTTTTGATAAAGCATCCCAATATACCAAGTGGGAGACTGGAATTTTAGAACAAATTAAAGCTTGCAATAGTATATATAGTATGCGTTTCCCAGTGAAAATGGACGACGGGCGTATCGAAGTTATTGAAGCATACAGAGTGCAACACTCGCAGCATAAATCTCCATGTAAAGGAGGTATTCGTTTTAGCATGGCAGTTAACCAAGACGAGGTAATGGCATTAGCTGCTTTAATGACTTATAAGTGTGCTATTGTGAATGTTCCATTTGGTGGAGCAAAGGGTGGGATTAAAATTAGCCCAAGATCTTTAAGCCCATATGAATTAGAAAAAATCACAAGAAGATATACATCTGAATTAGTAAAGAAAAACTTTATTGGTCCTGGTATTGATGTGCCTGCGCCAGATTATGGAACAGGAGAGAGAGAAATGGCATGGATTGTTGATACTTATCAATCTTTAAAGCCAGGTGAAATTGATGCTGCAGGTTGTGTAACTGGTAAACCAATTTCATTAGGTGGTGTAAGAGGTCGAAAGGAGGCTACAGGCTTAGGTGTTTTTTACGGAGTAAGAGAAGTTTGTTTAATGCCTGATGTAATGGCAAAAGCGGGTTTAACCGTTGGAATTGAAAATAAAAATGTTATTGTTCAAGGGTTAGGTAATGTTGGTTACTATACTGCAAAATTCTTTAGAGAACATGGAGCGAAAGTTATTGCAATTGCTGAATATGAAGGAGCAATTTATTGTAAAGAAGGATTGAATGAAGAAGCGGTTTTTCAGCATCGTAAAGCAACTGGAAGTATATTAAATTTCCCTGGTGCAACTAATATTGAGAAGAGTGCAGATGCATTAGAAATGGAATGTGACATTTTAATTCCTGCTGCATTAGAAAATGTAATTGATGGTAATAATGCACCCCGCATTAAAGCTAAAATTATTGGAGAAGCAGCGAATGGTCCTTTAACGCCAGAAGCAGATGATGTGTTTGCTAAAAAAGGAATTTTAGTCATTCCAGATATGTACTTAAACGCAGGTGGGGTAACAGTTTCCTACTTTGAGTGGTTAAAGAATTTAAGTCACGTACGTTATGGTCGTTTAGAGAAAAGATTTACTGAGAATGCGAACATCAATATCTTAAATCAAATTGAGGAATTGACTGGCAAAAAAGTAACAGATGCTGAAAAACAAATCATAGCACATGGTCCAGACGAAATTGATTTAGTGCATAGTGGTTTGGAAGAGACTATGATTAATGCAACTAGAGAAATTATGGATATTTGGAAAGCGAATCCTTCTATTCCAGATATGAGAACTGCGGCATATGTTTGTGCTATTGATAAGGTAGGAACTTCTTATGCTGAATTAGGTATTTTCCCATAGTAGTTAGGGGAATAAAGAAGCAACTAAATAACATATTTATAAATACTCGGGGAAATTTTGCAGCGCTTGCAGTTTCCCCGATTTTATTTGGGCACCCACCGTTTCATGCCCATTGCTAGCAAATAAAAATTCGGCTTCTAAAACTTGTTGATACTGATATAATTGCTGAATTGTTTTATCAGTGATAGGTACATTGGCTTCCTTGCATTCAATAATCATCCATGGTTTTGAATCTTTGTAAACAAGGATATCAAATCTTTTAGTAAGTTCTCCTAACTGTATAGATTTTTCAACTGCAATTAATGAAGCAGGATAACCACAAATTTGAACTAGATACTGCAATATATTTTGTCTAACCCATTCTTCGGGTGTGAGCATAATCCATTGTTTCCTGAAAGGGTCGAATATTTGATCTTTACTTTGTTCTTGACTATTTACAGCTCCTGTATTCTTAGTTTCATTCTTGCGAAGCTTAAAGGAATAAGATGGGTAATTTAAGGAGATCATACAATGTCCGATAAAAATTGTAATTTAGATAATCAAAGATACGCTTATGAAAACGAAAGAAGAAATTGTATCCAACTGGCTTCCAAGGTATACTGGTGCAACGCTTGAACAATTTGGCAAATATATTTTATTGACCAATTTTAGCAATTATGTAAACATGTTTGCCGAATGGAATGGTGTAGAAGTGATAGGAAGAGACAGACCCATGCAATGTGCTACAGCCGAAGGGATAACCATTATTAATTTTGGTATGGGTAGCCCAGGTGCTGCAACAATTATGGATTTATTAACTGCAATTCACCCAGAGGCAGTTTTATTTTTAGGCAAGTGTGGTGGATTGAAAAGAAGAAATACTATTGGCGACTTGATTTTGCCAATTGCAGCAATAAGAGGAGAAGGTACCTCTAATGACTATTTCCCAGCCGAAGTGCCAGCATTACCAGCTTTCGCATTACAGAAAGCAATTTCAACTACTATACGTGATAATAATGTAGATTATTGGACAGGCACGGTATATACTACTAACCGTCGAGTTTGGGAGCATGACGATGAATTTAAA
Organism: uncultured Bacteroidota bacterium; assembly: GCA_903819975.1. GTDB lineage: Bacteria > Bacteroidota > Bacteroidia > Chitinophagales > Chitinophagaceae > Sediminibacterium. The sequence continues at coordinate 56,909 of CAIJFI010000015.1, forward strand.
GAATACCTAACGAAGCTTCGTGCTTATGCAATTGATATGGAAACTGCTACCATTTTTACAGTAGGATTCTATAATAAAATTCCAACAGGCGCATTGTTATTAGTGAGCGATTCACCAATGATTCCGGAGGGCGTTAAAACAGAAGCAAGTGATAGTAAAGTTACAGCTCAGTTTGTGGATCGTCATTTAAGAATTGGAATTGAGTCATTGAAACAATTAATCAATAACGGACAAACAGTAAGGCATTTGCAATTTTAGATAAGGTCCTAGTCTTTCCACAAAAATGGGAATAGTATGTAGGCAAGTGCGATTATCATAAGGTCAAATCCGCCTAGCATTCCAACCAATTGAGGCAATCCATTTTGTACCACATCGGCAAATGCAATATTTGCAATGCGCATTAATAAAAGAATCTGAGGTATAATTAATGGGAATCCTAATATTGCCATAATTGCAGAAGGCTGTTGTGCTTTTGCAGCAATCGCTGCAAGGAAGCTAAATACAAGGCTTAAGCTAATACCACCTAGGCAACTGATGCCAAAAAATAACAATCCATGTTGTAGGGGGTTGCCTAATAACAATGTAAATAATAATAAGCTTAGGCCACTCATAAGCACCATTAAGATACTGTTGTAAATAAGCTTAGAGAAAATAAAATGTATTGGACTTGCAATCGTATAAAAATAAAGCATGCGACCGCGCCCTTCTTGTAAAAAACTACGGGCAACAGCATTAATACAAATAAATAAAAGGATTACCCAATATAAGCCATTCCAAACCTTATCATCTGGTTGACCCATTGTTAAATAAATAACAAAAGTAGTAGAAGCGATATATAATAATATTCCAAAAAAGGCATACTGCTGACGGAATTCCAACAGCAAATCTTTTTTAAGTAAAGTGAATATATTTTTTATTTGCTCGCGCATATTCTACATCTAGGTTCGTAATTATTTTTTTCACCTAATACAACGGTGCCGCCTTCTTCGCTAGTTCGATAAGATATATTTGCTAGATGACCACATTGAACACAAATAGCATGAAGCTTAGTGATAAAGTCGGCGATAGATAATAATTGAGGCATTGGTCCAAATGGCTTGCCTAAATAATCCATATCTAAGCCTGCAACAATTACTCTTTTGCCTTGCATTGCTAATTGTTCTGCAACACGAATCACATCTTCATCAAAAAATTGTGCTTCATCTATTCCAACCACTTCTGCATTTTCGGCTAGTAATAAAATTTTACTTGAATGGTCCACTGGGGTAGAGGGGATTGAATTTGCATCATGACTTACTACTTTATTTTGATCGTAGCGTGTATCAATTGCTGGCTTATAAATTTCAACTTTTAGGTTAGCAATTTTAGCACGTTTTAATCGTCTAATTAATTCTTCTGTTTTACCGCTAAACATACTTCCGCAAATAACTTCGATAAAGCCTCTTTTCTCACCTCTAATATTCTGTTCGATAAACATATCTTCTTCTTAATTATTTTTAAATAGACGCCTATTTATAAGCCCCAAAAGTAAACATTCCTAGCTTAAGACCTATCTAATTGTTTAACAATTTCGGCAATAGTTTTTTGGGTAGCTCCGGCATTGTCTAAAATGTATTTTTTTGCGTTTTGGCAAACATGTTCATAATGGCCTGCAGTCTGCAATAGCTCATTTAAATGCATCACAAATGCTGACTCATTATTAATACGGTACCCTCCATGCGCATTCCTTAAACCAATTGCCTCCTTGTATTTATTGTCGTTATATCCCCAAATTACAGGTTTCCCAAAAGCTGCTGGTTCTAGTACATTATGAATGCCATCTTTTCCAAAACCACCTCCAACATAACTTATAAAAGCATATTGGTAAAGCGTTCTTAACAAGCCAATGCTGTCAACAATTAAAACAATGGCTTTATTTTGTTTAACGCCTGAATCCAATAATTGCGTAAGTGTAATTGCATTAGGAAATAAACGTTTACAACCCTCAATACTTTTTGAGTCCACATGATGCGGAACAATGATCCAATTGAATTGATTATAGTGAGCTGAAGTTTTGTATAAAATTTGATGATCCTCCTGCCAAGTGCTTCCTGCAACAATATTTTTGTGATTACTCAAAAGTGCCATCCAGTCAATTGCATTGGTCTCATTTGCAGTTTGTAATACACGATCAAAACGCGTGTCGCCAGTTATAAATACGCGTATTTTTTTTGAAACAGAAGTTATTAATTCGTATGCTTCACGATCTTGTACTAAAATACTTGTAAATAAAGACAACATGTTTTTATAAAAACCACCATACCATTTAAAAAATATTTGATTTGGACGGAAAATTGCAGAAGCTAAAATGGTTGGAATATTTCTAGATTTTGCTTCACTTAAATAGTATAACCAAAATTCGTATTTTATGAAGACTATTAATTTGGGATTTACCATGTTTAAAAACGCTGCAGCATTATGTTCACCATCAAAAGGGAGATAAGTTACTACATCAACTGCAGGATCATTTTTTCGATGTAGGTATCCCGAAGGAGAAAAAAATGTAAGCCAAATTTTATAGTCAGGATATTTTAGTTTGATGGCTTCAATAATTGGTAATCCTTGTTCAAATTCTCCATAAGAAGCTGCATGAATCCAAACTATTGAATGTCCTTGTACCTTATTTTGTTCTTGGGCAATTTCTTCCCAAACCATATTTTGTCCAATTGACCATTGTTTGGCCTTAGGGTTGAATAAACCTAGTAGTTTGGCTATTTTAGGATAGCAAAATAGGAATAGCTTGTACAATAGCATGGAATGTGGTTGTTAGGGCAAAAATCAGTCTTTTTATTGTAATTTTGCTAAAATTTATAGGATGCGAAAAATTCAGATGGTTGACACCAAAACGCAGTACTTAGCTATTAAGGATCAAGTTGATGCAGCAATACACGAGGTGTTAGATTCAGCGGCATATATTAATGGTAAATCAGTTAAGGATTTTGCTCAAAATTTGGGCAGCTATTTGGGTACAGCAAATGTGATTCCTTGTGCAAATGGAACAGATGCTTTACAAATTGCCATGATGGCGTTGGATTTACAACCTGGCGACGAAGTTATTACACCTTCTTTCACATATATCGCAACTACCGAAGTGGTGGCGTTGCTTAAATTAACACCTGTTTTTGTTGACGTAGACCCTGTGACCTATTGCATGGATATTGAAAGCTTAAAAAAAGCAATCACTCCAAAAACAAAAGCAATTGTGCCCGTACATTTATATGGACAAGCTGCTCCAATGGAAGAGATAATGGCTATTGCAAAGCAACATAATATTTATGTAATTGAAGATAACGCACAAGCAATTGGTTGCGACTATACTTTTTCTGACGGCACTAAAAAGAAAACTGGAACTATTGGCCATATCGGAGCAACTTCTTTTTATCCAAGTAAAAATTTAGGGGCATTTGGAGACGGAGGTGCATTATTTACAAACGATAAAGCATTGGCCAATAAAATGGCGATGATTGCAAATCATGGTCAGTCAGAAAGATATTACCATGATGTAGTTGGATGTAACTCCAGATTGGATTCTATACAAGCAGCAATTTTAAATATTAAACTGGCACATTTGGATGAATATAGCAATGCTAGGCAAGCTGTAGCAAAATATTATACAAATGCTTTTGCTAGTATCGAGCAAATAATTACACCAGCAATCGGAAAATATACAACACATGTGTTTCATCAATATACCATGCAGTTAAAGGGAGTAAATAGAGAAAAATTTATTGCTCACTTAGCTGCGAAAGATATTCCATGTATGATTTATTATCCAGTGCCAGGTCATTTGCAAAAAATGTTTGGCAATCAAAATAATCAACATTGGGATTTGCCAGTTACAGATCAATTAACACCTTGTGTTTGTTCTTTGCCAATTCATACTGAAATGGATGAGGAGCAATTGTCTTATATTGTGGAAGGCGTTAAATCTTTTTTTAATTAATTACCTCTAACAAAATCTAAGTAAATGAAAATAGCAGTAGTAGGGACGGGCTATGTAGGCTTGGTAACAGGCACTTGTTTTGCTGAGACGGGCAATAAGGTTACTTGCGTGGATATTGACAAGAGTAAGGTAGAAAAATTAAGTGGTGGACAGATAACCATTTATGAGCCAGGTTTAGAAAAGATTTTCTTAAGAAATATCAAAGAGAGTAGATTAAAATTTACCACTCAACTAGAAGAAGCAATAGAAGATGCAGAGATTATTTTTTTAGCATTGCCAACACCTCCGGGTGCGGATGGTAGTGCGGATTTAAAGTATGTCTTGGATGTAGCGGATCATTTAGGAAAAATATTAAAGGGGTATAAAGTAATTGTAAATAAAAGCACCGTGCCAGTAGGTACAGCGGATAAAGTAAGTGCTGCGATTGCAAAAAATTACACAGGTGAATATGATGTTGTAAGCAACCCCGAGTTTTTAAGAGAGGGCGTTGCGGTGGATGATTTCATGAAGCCCGACAGAGTGGTTGTGGGCACGAGATCAGAAAGAGCTAAGAAACTAATGAGCGATTTATATGCGCCATTTGTTAGACAGGGTAATCCGGTAATTTTTATGGATGAGCGTAGCTCGGAGTTGACTAAATATGCAGCCAATAGTTTCCTTGCCACTAAGATTTCATTTATGAATGAGATTGCACAATTGTGTGAGCGCATGGGAGCGGATGTGGATATGGTAAGAAGAGGAATTGGAAGTGATGACAGAATTGGAAAAAGATTTTTATTCCCAGGGATTGGATATGGAGGTTCTTGTTTTCCTAAGGATGTGCAAGCATTAATCATGTCATCGGATGAAGTGGGATATGATTTTGAGATATTAAAAGCAGTTGAAAAAGTAAACGCCAATCAAAAAATACATTTAGTTGAAAAGATAAAGGCCTATTATAATAATAATTTACAAGGCAAGCATTTTGCTTTGTGGGGCCTAGCCTTTAAGCCAAATACGGACGATATTAGAGAAGCACCAGCATTAAGTATTATTGATGCATTAACAAGTGCAGGCGCTACAGTAACAGCGTATGATCCTGAAGCCATGGCTAATGTAAAGGGGCAAATTGGAGATAAGATTAAATATGCCGATAATCAATACCAAGCATTGGAAGGCGCTGCCGCTTTAATTATTGCTACAGAATGGAGTGAGTTTAGAACACCTGATTTTGAATTAATGGATCAGAAATTAAATGAAAACAAAATCATTTTTGATGGCAGAAATTTATTTGATGTAGCAAAGATGAATGAGTTAGGATATCATTATGAAAGTATTGGAAGAGCGGACTCAAACAAGAAAAATAAATAAGACTCAAGTCATCAATAAGCAATATTTAACAAGTAGTAACATGAGTCAAAAAAGAATATTAATTACAGGAGCAGCCGGATTTTTAGGATCACATTTAAGTGATCGCTTTATAAAGGAAGGTTACTATGTAATTGCAATGGATAATTTAATTACGGGCGATATGATGAATATCGAACATTTATTAACGAATCCTAATTTTGAATTTATTCATCATGACGTTACTAAGTATATTGAGATAGAAGGCACATTGGATTATATATTACACTTTGCATCACCAGCAAGCCCAATTGATTATTTAAAAATACCTATACAGACTTTAAAAGTAGGTGCAATGGGTACGCATAATTTATTGGGTCTAGCAAAAGCAAAGGGTGCAAGAATATTGGTGGCAAGTACGAGTGAAGTTTATGGCGATCCTTTGGTGCATCCACAAACCGAGGAGTACTGGGGTAATGTAAATCCGGTGGGTCCAAGAGGTGTGTATGACGAAGCAAAACGTTATATGGAAAGCATCACCATGGCTTACCACACTTTTCATCATGTAGAAACAAGAATCATTAGAATCTTTAATACCTATGGTCCAAGAATGCGCCTGAATGATGGCCGTGCATTACCTGCATTTATTGGTCAAGCATTAAGAGGCGAGGACATGACGGTTTTTGGAGATGGTTCACAAACAAGAAGCTTTTGTTATGTGGATGATTTAGTAGAAGGTATTTATAGATTATTATTAAGTGACTATTCAAGTCCCGTGAATATTGGAAACCCGAATGAAATTAGCTTAAAGGATTTTGCAGAAGAAGTATTGAAATTAACAGGATCTACTGTTAAAATTGTTTACAAGGAATTACCTGTAGACGATCCTAAGCAAAGACAACCAGATATCACAAAAGCAAAAACATTATTAGGCTGGGAGCCAAAAGTAGATCGTGCCGAAGGTTTAAAGAAAACCTACGATTACTTTAAAGCATTGCCACCAAGCGAGTGGACTAAACTTCCGAAAGAGTTTACTTCTAAATAAATCAATACATCTAATTCTAACAATAACAATATGGCCATTCACAAGATTTTAGTTACAGGTGCTAATGGGCAATTAGGTTGGGAGTTGGCTCAAACTACAAGCGCATATCCTAATTTTGAATTTGTATTTGTAGACAGAAATGCTATGGATTTATCAAAGCCAGATGAATTTAATGGCATCTTTGAATTGTTTAATCCAGATGCAATAATTAATACCGCAGCATATACAGCAGTTGACAAAGCAGAATCCGAAAAAGAATTAGCAACAACTATCAATGCAGCTGCTGTCAAGCAATTAGCACATATTGCCAAAGAAAGAAACATTCCATTTATTACGTATTCTACCGATTATGTTTTTAATGGCAATGCTACAAGTCCTTATTTAACTGATACTACTATAGAGCCAGTTAATTTTTATGGACAAACAAAAGCCGAAGGAGAACAATTAGCGATTGCAGAAAATCCAGCAACTATCATTATTAGAACTTCATGGGTGTTTAGTAGTCACGGAAATAATTTTGTGAAAACAATGATGCGTTTAATGAAAGAAAGAGACGCATTAAATATAGTAGGAGATCAAAAAGGGAGACCCACTTATGCAAAAGATTTGGCATTGGCGAGCATTAAAATGATAGAGCTGTTAAATGCAGGAAAGAACATAAAAGGAACTTATCATTATGCAAATACGGGTGAAACGACTTGGTTTGGATTTGCAGAAAAAATAAAAGCATTGGCAGGACTTGAATGCGATTTAACGGCAATCACATCGGACCAATTTCCTACTCCTGCAAAACGCCCGGCTTATTCGGTATTAGATACACAAAAAATTGAAAAAGATTTAAATATGCAAATCCCGCATTGGGAAACTGCTTTGCAAGAATGTATTAAAAAAATACAAGCATCCTAAATTCAAGTTGTAATGACAAAGGAAGCCCTATTAAAAGACTTACAGCAATCTACTTATGTGATCATAAAACCATCACCCTTACATGGTATTGGTGTATTTGCCATTAGGGATATTCCTAAAGGCACGAAAGATATTTTTTCACAAGGAGTGGGCGATTGGATTAAATTAACCATTGCCGAAGTAGAAGCACTTCCGAAGCATTCTAGAGACTTGGTCGAGAATCATTGTCTATTTGACGAAGATTGTTATTATGTGCCTGATTATGGCTTTAAATTGGTGGATTTAGTGATTTATTTAAATCATTCGGATAAGCCTAATGTCGTATCTATTAATGAAGGCGAGTTTTTTGAAGCAATTGTTGACATAAAAGCTGGAGACGAACTACTAGTGGATTATGGTACGATTGTAGATTGTGATGAATAACTGACAGGACTCATTTTAAAAGCTTCAATTACTAATATTTATCATTTTTACAGGTATTGGATAATGCTAACTTTATACAAATAGTTAGTCATGAAAAACAAAATACTTATTGCAGTGGACTTAAGCGAGCAATCTGCATCAATCATTGAAAAGGGAATTGAATTAGCAGTTAAAATGGATGGATCTATTTTGATAAGTTCTATCATTCCTGTATATGTTGACTATTTGCAATCACAAATGGCTTTAATCCCAACACAATGGGATGAAATATATGTTGCACAAAAGGAACATGCTATGAAAGAATTAGAGAAGATTAAAGAAAAACATAATAATCTTGAAATTCAATTATTAGTAGAAGTGGGTAATCCTAAATTTGATGTAATTGAAAGGGCTATAGAATCAAAAGCTACATATATAGTTGTTGGGACACATGGTCGCACCGGATTGTCTCATACTGTAATGGGAAGCACTGCAGAATATATTGTTAGACATGCTACAGTACCGGTATTGGTAGTGCCAATGGATAGGACTGAGCATTAGTGTTTTATTAATCTTGCTAATTTTTTACCTATTCGGTTCTCAATAAAATATTGAGTTGCTGTGGAGTAAGCAATTAAGCTTGTTAAAATGAGTAAAACACAAATCATTTTTTTCATATCTCCATTTACAAATTGAATCCAGTTATATAATTTAGGTATCCCAAATCCAATGACAAGTGCTTGGTTTAAATATACAGAGTAAGATATTTTTCCAAGGAACAAAAAAGGTTTTGTTTGCAGTGCTTTGCTTATTAAACCATTGGTTTTAATAAATATCAATATAGATAAAGCAAATGTAATTGGTATTAGAAATTGCAATGCAATAGTATAGATAGGGTTAATTCGTGGAACTGTAAAATGAAAGTACATTAATGCTATAATACCTATCGTAATGAACCATTCTAATGTATTAGGTATTTTAAAATCCTTCTTTGTTATGATATGTATTAAGTATCCTAAGTTAAAACAGGCTAGGCCTCTTACAAACCCAAAAGACCCAGTTACAAAGTAGTTTTGATGTAATGCGAGGAGTGCAAAACATCCTATTGTTAGAATTACAATTAGAGTGGTCTTTTTTTTGCTTATTGAAATCAATGAGCATAATCCGAAAAAAATATAAGAAATCATTTCACTAGATATTGACCAGGAAGGGTAGTTCATTCCAATGCCAGTCCCTAAAATTGGCGTTGCATTGGTTAGGAATAATGTGTCTAGTGCTAGAAGTATGTTTTGTTTATCTAAAAATGGATGTACAAAATACCAATACATTAAAGTAGAAAATAGGAGTAGTGGGTATAAGCGAATAAATCTCTTTTTAATAAAATGCCATATCGTTTTTGTGGTGTTTAATTTATTGTCATAGGTTAATGAAATCACGAAGCCACTTAGTATGAAAAAGAAGTCTACGAAAATATAAGATTCACGTACAAAGAAATTGTTTACAAGTGCCGCCGGAGCGTTGTTGATATTGAAATGAAATAACACCACAAATAGTGCGAATAGTCCGCGGAGGCCGTCAAGTTTATTAATCCTTTGCATAGGTGGTCCTGCTTGTTTTGAGTATCAAAATCAAGTAAAAATACTTATATAAGCCCTTGATTTATAGTTAGATTTAAAATATTTAACAATAATACGTATATAATTATTAATTTAGTACGTACAATTTAAAACAATGGATACAAAACTTACTATAAAGCTAAACGATCAAGTAATAGAAAAGGCAAAGCAATATGCTAAAGAAAAGGGCACTAGTTTATCCAAGCTTGTCGAGAATTATTTTAACTCTATTTCTAATGAGTCGATGGTTGAAGAAGAAATTACTCCATTGGTAAAAAGTTTGACTGGAATAGTGCCTCATATTAGTGAAGAAGATGAAAAAGAGGCATATACCAAATATCTAATTGAAAAGTATAAATAATTAGTATGCTATTTCTAGATACCAAAATAATTTTAGACCTTGTTTCAAATAGACCTCCATATACAACATTTGCTCAAAAAATATTTTCAAGAAGTCAAAGGTTGAAAATTGAATTGTATGTATCTGCATTAACTATTCCTAATATTAATTATATATTGACAAAAGTTTCTGATAAAAAATTAGCGAAACAGATTTTGTTAAAAATCAAACCTCTAATTAATATTCTGCCACTTAATGATAAAATTATTCAATTGGCACTTGCATCTGATTTTGATGATTTCGAGGATGCTATTCAATACTATACAGCTTTAGAGCATAATATTACTACGCTCATTACAAGAGACTTAAAAGACTTTAAAAAAGCAAAAATTAGCGTGATGACTGCGGAGCAGTATTTAGGGATTGGGGGAAATGAACTTAAGAGTTAGGGACTATAATTTAGTTTCAGGTTTCTTTATTATGAAGATAATGAACATCATAATAATCAATCCCATACTAATTTCTCTTAAACATTCAAGGCAACCGATAATGAAACCGTTATTAGTAGATTTAGATAGTTTTTTAGTCAAAATCATTAATAAAAGTAAGAATGTAACTTTTACCCAGGCTCTACTATAAAGATTAGTTAGTATCCTTTTTATATCACCAATTTAAACATAATTTTTGAAAATCCCAGCAAATAGGATTAGCTCCCTTTGGTCGCTGATCCTATAATTTTGGAAAAACCCAACATAACGGATTGGCCTCGCGTTGCTCGGCCTTCCTTTTTGTAGGGAAATCCCAACAAATAGGATTAGCTCCCTTTGGTCGCTGATCCTATTATTTTGGCAAATCCCAACATAAAAAGACCTCAACGAAATAGGAGTGGTAGTTTCAATGCTTTTTAAAAGAATAAAACTCAGTCGCAAATTGTTACACAATTTTCACAATGTATCTCCAATTCAAAATTCAAGCAAGTTGCGTTGCAACTTTAACAAGCCTTCTCCAATTCAAATTACGAGCAAGCTCGCATTTGTCTTTACGCAGACTTGTTACGCTTTGCTATATGCTTGATTTTGCCTTGTATATACATTGTGCTCGCTTCGCTCGGCTCCTTCGTTTTCTTTATTTATCCCATTAAAAAAGCCCCAACTTTCGTTGAGGCTTTTCTTTGGTTGCCTGACCTGGATTCGAACCAAGACAAACTGCACCAAAAACAGTTGTGCTACCGTTACACCATCAGGCAATCCCTATGCCATTCTTAGAATGGAGTGCAAAAATAGGGGTCAGCACAAAATTTTCCAAATTTTTATGCCTTTTAAAGTCATTATTATCAATTTATGCTAACTTAAACTGCTATTTATATTACAAAACTTAAACGATGCCATTTATGATGGGTAAATTATTTCTACTAACCACTTTTATATGCTGTTTATTCCTACTATCATTTAGAGGGGACAAGAAGAAAAAAGTGCTATTTTTTGGGGATTCAATCACCCAAATGGGGGTTAAAAAAGGTGGGTATATAGATCTTATCAATCAGGATCTTGCTAATAAGGGCTTGGCGGATAAATTTGAAATAGTTGGAGCCGGAATTGGAGGAAATAAAATTTATGATCTTTACTTGCGTATGGACAAGGATGTGCTTGAACAAAAACCCGACGTTGTTTTTATTTGGGTTGGAGTAAATGATGTTTGGCATAAGTCTAGCTTAGGAACAGGAACAGACTATGATAAATTTGGTAAATTTTATGACGCCGTTGTAAAGAAATTGCAATCCAATGGCATTAAAGTTATTTTAGTTACACCTGCTGCAATAGGAGAGCGAAATGACTATTCAAACGAGCAAGACGGTGATTTAAATTTGTATAGTGGCTGGATTAGAAAGTACGCAGCAGACAATACATTAGGCTTGGTTGATTTAAGAAAAACATTTCATGATTATAATGTAGCGAATAATCCAAGTAATGTTGATAGAGGCATTTTAACGACTGACAGAGTGCATTTAAATGAAAAAGGAAATGCATTAGTTGCAACAGAAATGTGGAAAGCAATGCAATAAATTATTTAATAAAATAAAAAACCTCCTAGCAAAATGTTAGGAGGTTTTTTTATGTGTTTGATATTTAGGAATCGATTAGCTTGCTACGACTAAATAATAATTCTTTTTCCCTTTTTGAATCAACATGTATTTTCCTTGTAATAATTGTGTAGTTGTGACAGTAGTGAATTCAGTATTAATTTTTTCCTTATTAATGCTCAACCCCCCAGCTTGCCACATTTTGCGCGCTTCGCCTTTACTTGGAAATATTTGAGTGTCAGCTAATAGACTTACTAAATCATAGCCTTCCTCTAATTGTGCAAAAGATACATTCACTTTAGGTACCCCTTCCATTACTTGCAATAATTGCCCCTCGTTTAAAGACTGTAAAACCTCGGTGGTGGCATTGCCGAATAAAATTTCTGTTGCACGAATTGCGAAATTCAAATCTTCTTCACTATGAACAAACTTAGTTAATTCAGCTGCTAACGCTTTTTGCAAAGTTCTTAATTGTGGAGCAGTTGCGTGTTCTGCAATTAATGCATCTATTGTCGTAGGATCTAATAAAGTAAATATTTTAATCCATTTAGTTGCGTCTTCGTCACTTGCATTTAACCAAAATTGATAAAATTGATAAGGTGAAGTTTTCTTTGCATCTAACCATACATTTCCTTTTTCAGTTTTACCAAATTTTCCTCCATCAGCCTTAGTAATTAAAGGACAAGTAAATGCAAATGCTTCACCACCCGTTTTACGACGTATTAATTCGGTACCTGTTGTGATATTACCCCATTGATCGCTACCACCCATTTGTAGCTTACAATTTTTGTTTTGATACAACCAATAAAAGTCATAGCCTTGAACCAATTGATAAGTAAATTCAGTAAAGCTCATACCTGTATCACCTTCAATTCTTTTTTTAACGCTATCCTTTGCCATCATGTAGTTCACGGTAATATGCTTACCTACATCTCTGATAAAATGTAAGAAACTAAAATCCTTAAACCAATCATAGTTGTTAACTAGTTCAGCTGCATTTTTAGCACCACTATTAAAATCTAAAAAATGTGATAATTGTTTTTTAACACCAGCAATATTAAATGCTAATGTTTCTTCACTTAATAAATTACGCTCTTCACTTTTTCCACTAGGATCGCCCACCATACCTGTTGCACCACCTACTAAAGCAAATGGCTTGTGCCCTGCTTTTTGTAAATGCACCAATAATAAAATAGGAACCAAGCTTCCAATATGTAAACTATCCGAAGTAGGGTCAAATCCGATATAACCAGATACCATCTCTTTTTCAAACAATTCCTCCGTGCCTGGCATAATATCTTGAATCATACCTCTCCAGCGTAGTTCTTGTACTAATGTCATATTGTAATACTTTCGGCAAATTTAACTACTAAAAAGCAATATTTTTGCATCATGAACCCAACAACTCGCACAATTGGTGAAGGAACTAGGATAATGAACTTTTTTTTAGACACCATTTTTATCTGTATTCTAAGCTATATCATCTACGAATGGTATAACTTTTATGTACTTTATTGGCATTATAAGCCATTTAGATATGGATACTTTTTCTTTGCTACCACTTGGGCTTATACTTTTTTATTTGAGCTATTATTTTCACAAACGCTAGCAAAAATGATCACTAAAACCAAAGTGCGAAGCCTTGATGGCAAAAGACCAAACGTATTGCAGTTCTTAATTCGTGCAACCATTAGGACTTCATTGGTAACTATGTTTGGCCTAGCATGGAACGACAAGCCTTTGCATGATACTTTTTCTAAAACAGTTTTGGTTTCTACAGGCGCGTAAATCATTCCTTAATTCGCAACCCTTAATAATAGGGGTAAATGTACATTTGTAAAATTTTTTGAATGGCTAAGATTGGTATTAATATTGCTACTGGTAGTTTGCAACAGGCAGAAATGATTGTGGGTATTGACTTAGGAACAACAAATAGCTTGGTGGCTATTATTCATCCTGATACAAAACAACCCACTGCATTAAAGGAGTTTGATGGCAGTAGCATTGTGCCTAGTGTTGTGCATTTTGATGAATACGGAAACGTAGAAGTAGGAGAGCGTGCAAAACCTTATTTAGAATCAGATCCAAAAAATACCATTTTTAGCGCCAAGCGTTTAATGGGGAAAAGTTACAAGGATATACAAACCCATCAAGATTTTTTCGCTTACAAAGTAATTGACGATAACACAGAAAGTTTAGTAAAAGTACAGGTTGGGAATAAATTTTATTCTCCAATTGAATTGAGTTCTTTTATTTTAGAAGAATTAAAAAAACGTGCCGAACATATTTTAAAAACACCTGTTACAAAAGCAGTGATTACGGTACCTGCTTATTTTAACGATGCGCAAAGACAAGCTACACGTGATGCAGGAAAACTAGCAGGACTTGATGTTTTAAGAATCATCAACGAGCCAACAGCAGCAAGCCTTGCATACGGGTTAGGTTTAAACCCTGCCGAAGAAAAAACTATAGCGGTGTATGACTTAGGAGGTGGAACATTTGATATTTCTGTTTTAAAAATTTCAAACGGAATTTTCGAAGTATTAAGTACCAATGGTGATACGTATTTAGGAGGTGACGATTTAGACAGAGCCATTATTGAATATTGGATTAAGCAATGGTCTATTGATAATTTAGATCAACATAAAGAACTAAAACAACAACTAAGATTGGCAGCAGAAAAAGCAAAAATTCATTTATCAAACAATGATATTTTTGAAACAGAATTTGCAGGCGAAAAAATTTCTATCACTAAAGAAATTTTTGAATCTTTGGTGCAACCCATTGTTGATAGAACTATGGATTGTTGTCGCAATGCTATGAAGGACGCTGGTTTACAAGTGTCTGATATAAATACAGTCTTAATGGTGGGAGGTAGTACAAGGGTTCCGTTGGTTAAAAAAACAGTATCTACATTTTTTAATCAAGCAGTAAATGATTCAGTAAATCCGGATGAAGTTGTTGCATTAGGCGCAGCAGTGCAAGCAGATATATTAGCAGGAAACAACCAGTCCATGTTGTTGTTAGATATAACACCATTGAGTTTAGGTATTGAAACAATGGGTGGATTAATGGATGTGTTGCTTCCAAGAAATGCAAAAATTCCAACTAAAGCAGGTAGACAATATACCACACAAAAAGACGGTCAATCTGGTATTCAAATTGCTGTATATCAAGGAGAGCGTGATTTAGTAAAAGATAACCGAAAGCTAGGAGAGTTCACATTAACAGGCATTCCAGCAATGCCAGCAGGCTTACCTAAAGTTGATGTAAGTTTCTTAATTAATGCGGATGGTATTTTACAAGTAAGTGCAAAAGAATTAAGAAGTGGTGTTTCTCAAAGCATTGACATTAAACCTCAATATGGTTTAACAGACGAAGAAGTGGAACAAAGATTAATGGATAGTATTACACATGCAAAAGAAGATATTGCAACAAGAGCATTGGTGGAAGCAAGAACCGAAGCCGAACAAATGTTATCTGTTACAGAAAAGTTTTTAACTAAAAATGCATCCATTTTGACTAAGGAAGAGTTGACAGCATCTGCAAATGCGATGCAAGCGCTTCAATTAGCTATCACTATGGAAGACAAGAACTTAATTCAGGTGAAAACCGAGGAATTGAACGACATAACACGTCCTTTTGCAGAACGTGCCATGGACCAAGCTATATCTGGAGCCCTAAGAGGAAAGGATATCCAAGATAAAAACTTCTAGAAATTTGGTTATTTCAACAAGAATACTATCTTTGCCCTCCAATTTCCCTTCACCTTTTAATAATTTAAAGGTTTGGAAAATTAATTTTAATTTTTTTCAAAAACGCCTGAGGAGGTATATATTATGTTAATTATAGATTCAAAAGACTGCGAAAACATCGACAAAGCGCTTAAAAAGTACAAGAAGAAATTCGAAAAAAGTAAGACTTTAGTGAACTTACGTGCTCGTCAAGCATTTGTGAAACCATCTGTTAAACGTCGTTTCCAAGTATTGAAAGCGATATACAAGCAACAGATTTTCAGCGGCAAGATCGAGGGATAGTATACATATCTTCGCTTAAACATATTTAAGACTCAACATTTAGTTGGGTCTTTTTTTATGCTTTTTTTCGGGCCTTTTGCTATCTTTAGCATAGTTATGTTAACGCAAACCCGCTATACACCTCTCAATGCCTTCCTGGCTTACCTTCAATTTGAGAAGCGGTATTCTGTTCACACTATCACTGCCTATTCAAATGACCTTATACAGTTTTTTGATTTTGTGGAAACTCAATACGAGGGCATTCCATTTACACATATTACAGGCACCATGGTGCGCACTTGGTTGGCAGGTATGAAAGAGGATGAAATGACTGGTAAAACTTTAAACCGTAAAATATCTTCCTTAAAATCCTTTTACAAATATCAGATACAACAAGGGCAATTAACCAAGAGTCCCATGGAAACAGTAATTAGCCCCAAAATAAGTAAACGATTGCCTGCTTTTGTTGCAGAAAACGACATGGAACAACTGCTTACTAATTTAGAGTTTACAGAAGGGTGGAAGGGCTATACCGAAAAAATGGTTATCCAATTATTTTATGCTACTGGAATACGTTTAAGTGAGTTAATTAATTGCAAGGAAAAGCAATTAGATATTTCAAAACGCATCATTAAAGTGCTAGGTAAAGGGAACAAAGAAAGAATGCTTCCATTAAGCCCAGAATTGGCGGAAGAGCTTAAAAAATACATTAGTCAAAAACCACCAGAGGCTGCTGGTAATCCTCATTTATTTGTTACAGAAAAGGGCAAGACTTTACAGCCAAGGGCCGTATATACTTTTGTGAAATTTTATCTATCACAAGTAACCACTTTGCAAAAGAAAAGCCCGCACGTTTTAAGGCATAGTTTCGCGACACATTTAATGAATAATGGCGCCGATTTAAATGCAGTTAAAGAGCTGCTTGGTCACGCAAGCCTTGCTGCTACTCAGGTATACACGCACAACACTATCGAAAAATTAAAAGAGGTATTTGCCAAAGCCCATCCTAAAGCCTAGTGTAGGTTATCGAAAATTTACCATATTCGTTCGCAATTCATAAAGTTTTCTT
Source organism: uncultured Bacteroidota bacterium (assembly GCA_903819975.1). Lineage (GTDB taxonomy): Bacteria > Bacteroidota > Bacteroidia > Chitinophagales > Chitinophagaceae > Sediminibacterium. The sequence goes on from CAIJFI010000015.1 coordinate 73,691, forward strand.
AAAAGAAATTAATTGTTTTTATTATTCAACTATTGTCGTAACTTAATGGTGCAGGAGTTAGAGATAAGACCTGATCAGTTCTTTCATTAGTTTATTATTTAAAACAAATTAATTATGAACATTAACATTCAAACAGTGCATTTCGATGCAGATGAAAAGCTTTTAGAATTAGTAGAGAAGAAAGTTCAAAAATTGTCAACATTTCACGATCGAATAACCAAGGTAGATGTATTTTTAAAATTAGATAATCTGGTACATGCAATAAAAGACAAGGTTGTAGAAATTAACGTTCACATTCCAAAACAAGATTGTTTTGTGAAAGCAACTTCAAAATCATTTGAAGAGTCTTTTGAACAAGCAATCGAATCAGTAACCAACCAATTAAAGAAGAAAAAAGAAAAATTAGCAGCTTAGGAAGCGCGAAAAAAAATTCCAATATTTCACAAAAGGCCCGATTAGGGCCTTTTGTTTTTTAAAAACTAGGCTTTTTTCTATCCAAAAAGGGGAAAAGAGGAGTGTGAAATCCAATAAAAAAGCCATTTGAGTGGGTTTTTTAATAATTCCTGAAAAAATAGGATAAAAAAATCATCTAAAATTTTGATAAATAAAGAATTCCATTACCTTTGCCATCCAAAAAATTGGGTGTGCTCTTTTGTGGAATTTAGATAAGCCGGAATAGCTCAGTTGGTAGAGCAGCTGATTTGTAATCAGCAGGTCGCGGGTTCGAGTCCCATTTCCGGCTCAGTTTTTTGGGCAGATGGCCGAGTGGTTAAAGGCGACAGACTGTAAATCTGTTCTCTCACGAGTACGTAGGTTCGAACCCTACTCTGCCCACAAAATTTTATGTAGATTTGTACTTCATGGATGGTACAAAGGTTTGAAAACATAAAATACAGTTCTTTTAAGATTCGTGAAAATGAATTATAAAATGCGGGAGTAGCTCATTTGGTAGAGCGATAGCCTTCCAAGCTATAGGTGGCGAGTTCGAGCCTCGTCTCCCGCTCCAGTAAGTTGATGAGTAGGAAGAGTGATATTGAGATGCTATTGAGAATGAGAAGAGAGGAGCCGGTGTAGTAAATTGCCGTTGTGGCTCAGTGGTAGAGCACTTCCTTGGTAAGGAAGAGGTCGTGAGTTCAATTCTCATCAACGGCTCAAAGGGTTGAAAAAAAAACTAAAGCTATGGTCGATGGACTCGGTGGTCTATTGACAGCGATTATAAAAAAAACAAAAATTAATAAAGATGTCTAAAGAGACCTTTAAGAGGGAGAAACCTCACGTAAACGTTGGAACTATTGGCCACGTTGACCATGGTAAAACAACATTGACTGCAGCTATCACAGACGTTTTGTCTCAAAGAGGCTTAGCAGCTAAGAAAAACTACGACGAAATTGATGGTGCACCTGAAGAAAAAGAGCGTGGTATCACTATCAATACAGCGCACGTAGAATACCAAACAGATTCTCGTCACTATGCACACGTAGACTGTCCAGGTCACGCCGATTATGTTAAAAACATGATTACTGGTGCTGCACAAATGGACGGTGCTATCTTAGTAGTTGCGGCTACTGATGGTCCTATGCCACAAACTAAAGAGCACATCTTACTTGCACGTCAGGTAGGTGTACCTCAAATAGTTGTATTCATGAACAAAGTAGACTTAGTTGACGATGCTGAATTGTTAGACTTAGTTGAAATGGAAATTCGTGAATTATTATCTTCTTATGGATTTGATGGTGACAACACTCCAATCATCCGTGGTTCTGCAACTGGCGCTTTAGCTGGTGAGCCACAATGGGTGGCTAAAGTGAATGAGTTAATGGAAGCTGTAGATACCTACATTCCATTGCCTCCTCGTCCTATCGATCAACCATTCTTGATGTCTGTAGAGGACGTATTCTCGATCACTGGTCGTGGTACAGTTGCTACAGGTCGTATTGAGCGTGGTATCATCAAAGTTGGTGAAGCATGTGAAATCGTAGGTTTAATGGATGCTCCAATGAGCTCAACTGTAACAGGTGTTGAGATGTTCAAAAAATTATTGGATCAAGGTCAAGCAGGTGATAACGCAGGTTTATTATTACGTGGTATCGAGAAAAAAGATATCCGTCGTGGTATGGTAATCTGTGCTCCTAAAACGATCACTCCACATACTGACTTCAAAGCTGAGGTTTATGTATTATCAAAAGAAGAAGGTGGACGTCATACTCCATTCTTTAATAAATATCGTCCTCAATTCTACTTCCGTACTACGGACGTTACTGGAGAGTGTACTTTACCAGAAGGAACTGAGATGGTAATGCCAGGTGATAACGTTAGCATCAGCGTTAAGTTGATCCAACCAATCGCGATGGAAAAAGGTCTTAAGTTTGCGATCCGTGAGGGTGGTAGAACTGTAGGAGCTGGTCAAGTTACTGAAATCGTTAAGTAATTTAACTAAACATATAACTGAAAGTCTTTGGTTAGAGCGTAAGCTTCGACCAGAGACTTTTGGTTCATACGGGCATGGTGCAACGGTAGCATACGGGTCTCCAAAACCTTTGATCTGGGTTCGAATCCTAGTGCCCGTGCAAAGAAAATTTGCTATATTTAGCAAAATTTGACGGAGAATAAATTGAAAATATTATGAACAAAATAGGCAACTACTTTAAAGAAAGTTATTTAGAGTTACAAGAAAAAGTAACTTGGCCTACATGGGCTAATTTACAGCAAAGTACGGTGATAGTGTTGGTAGCAACAGTTATCATTACTGCCATGGTTTGGATCATGGATTTCTCAAGCAACCAATTATTAAAGTTGATATACTCTTTATTTAAGTAAACAATGGAAACAGAAGTACAATCTATAGATACGAATACAACTGCTCCAGTGGCTCCTGCTGCTCCAGAAACGAAGTGGTATGTGTTACGTGTTGTAAGCGGTAAAGAGAAAAAAATTAAGGAATATCTTGATAAGGATATCGTGAGAAACGGTTGGGTAAATATTATCAAGCAAGTATTTCTTCCAATGGAGAAAGTTTACAAAGTGCAAAACGGTAAAAAAGTAATGCGCGAGAAAAACTATTTTCCAGGATACGTAATGATGGAAGTGATTGATAACAAAGCTCCAATTGCGGATGACATTGTTATGCATATTAGTAACATCACAAACGTAATGCACTTTTTGACCGACGGGAAAGGGTCAAAAGGAAATATTATTTCTTTAAGAAAATCGGAAGTGAATAAAATGTTGGGTAAGGTAGATGAGATGAACGACATGGGCGGATCTATCAGCGAACCATTCATTTTAGGCGAAACGATCAAAATAATTGAGGGACCTTTCAATGACTTTAATGGTGTCATCGAAGAGGTGAACGAAGAAAAGAAGAAATTGAAAGTGACCGTGAAGATCTTCGGTCGATCTACCCCAGTGGAATTAAATTACATGCAGGTAGAAAAACTGAGTTAGAAGGAAAAAGGTAAAAGGGTCCCCTCAAAGCAATTTGAGGGGATTTTTTTTACCCAAAAGGGCAGAAATGGATAAAAAATATTGTCAAATATTTGGCTAAAAGTCAATAGAATCATACCTTCGCCGTCCAATTTACACTTTTTTAAGTGTGGGTATTTGGGAGTCGAGGCTATATTGGCCCGACGCTTAACCAAAAAAAACATAACAAAATGGCTAAAGAAATCTCTGGCTACGTTAAGTTGCAAGTGAAAGGTGGTGCTGCGAATCCAGCTCCTCCAGTTGGACCTGCCTTAGGTTCTAAGGGTGTCAACATCATGGAGTTCTGTAAGCAATTCAATGCTAGAACTCAAGACAAACAAGGAAAAGTTGTTCCTGTTTTAATTACAGTTTACACTGACAAGTCTTTTGACTTCGTTATCAAAACTGCGCCAGCTCCAGTACAATTAATGGAAGCTGCAAAACTTCAAAAAGGTTCTAAAGAAAGTAACCGTGACAAAGTGGGTAAAGTAACTTGGGAGCAAGTTGAAGCCATCGCTAAAGACAAGATGGAAGACTTGAACGCATTTACATTAAACAGCGCTATGAGTATGGTTGCTGGAACTGCACGTTCAATGGGTATTACTGTAGATGGTAAAGCTCCTTGGGAAAACTAATTTATTCACCTTAAATAATAATCAACATGTCATTGACTAAAAAAAGAAAAGCTGTGGTTGCAAAGGTGGATAAGAATAAATTTTATTCCCTTAAAGATGCATCTGCATTAGTAAAAGAAATTAACTGTACAAAGTTTGATAGCTCTGTAGATTTACATATTCGTTTAGGAGTAGATCCTAAAAAAGCAGACCAACAAGTTCGTGGTACTGTTTCTTTACCTCACGGTACTGGTCGTACTAAAAAAGTATTAGTACTTTGTACACCAGATAAAGAAGCAGCAGCAAGAGAAGCGGGTGCTGACTACGTAGGTTTAGATGAGTTCGTAGCTAAAATTGAAGGCGGTTGGGTAGATATGGATGTTATCATCGCTACTCCAGCAGTTATGCCTAAAATTGGTAAACTAGGAAAAGTATTAGGACCACGTAACTTAATGCCAAACCCAAAAACTGGTACTGTAACAAACGATGTTGCAGCAGCAGTAAACGAGGTTAAAGGTGGTAAGATTGCATTTAAAGTTGATAAAGCTGGTATCGTTCACGCATCAATTGGTCGTGTATCTTTCTCTGCAGATAAAATTGCTGAGAACAGTGCTGAATTAATTAATGCTATCATTAAATTGAAACCATCTGCATCTAAAGGAACTTACTTGAAAGGTGTAAGCATGGCTTCTACAATGAGTGCAGGTATTGCATTAGAAACTAAATCATTAATCAACTAGTCCTGGTGATCCGAAAGGAAATGACCCAGGTAATTAAATAAAATTAGTTATGACCAAAGATCAAAAAAATGAAGTGATTGAAATTCTAAAAGAAAAATTCAATCAATATAATAACTTCTATATCACAGACACAGAATCTTTGAGCGTAGAACAAATCTCTAACTTACGTCGTTCTTGCTTTAACAAGCAAGTTGAAATGAAAGTGGCTAAAAACACTTTGATCCGTAAAGCATTAGAAGGTTTGGACAGCGAAAAGTATGCAGGTTTGTTTGATTCATTAAACAATGTAACTGCATTGATGTTTTCTGAAAATCCTAAGGATCCAGCTGTGATCATTAGCGCATTTAGAAAAGCAAGTGCTGGAGAAAGACCAACTTTAAAAGCTGCCTTCATTAATGGAGATATCTTTGTTGGAGATAATTCTTTAGTAGCGTTAACAAATATCAAAACTAAGAACGAGCTTATCGGCGAAGTTATTGGATTGTTACAATCTCCTGCTAAGCGCGTAATTGCAGCTTTATTAAACCATGCTGAAAACGGTTCTTCTGCAACAGAAACTGAAGTAGTTGCCGCAGCGGTTGAAGTAGCAGTTGCTGAGGCAGAAGCTCCAGTTGTGGAAGCTCCAGTAGCAGAAGCACCTGCAGCGGAAGCGGCTCCAGAAGCGGCTCCAGAAGAAGGTGCATAGGCACCTTCTGATACAGGCGGGAAACTACTGTATCAAACCTTGTGATGAAAGAGGAAATTTTCATCAAACAAATAGTTAATTTCAGAAGACTCGAATGAGTTTCTGTTTTTATATTGTTACATAATTTTTTTAAACCTTCCGCTGGAGCATATGCTTTGAAAGCGGAAAAAATTGAAACAAAATGGCAGACGTAAAAAAACTAGCTGAAGAATTAGTAAGCTTAACAGTAAAACAAGTACAAGAATTAGCAGACGTTTTAAAAGCTGATTACGGTATCGAACCAGCAGCAGCAGCAGTAGTTGTAGCAGCAGGTGGTGGTGCAGGTGAAGCAGCAGCTGAGAAAACAGCATTTGATGTTATCTTAGTAAGCGGTGGTGCTAGCAAATTAAACGTAGTTAAAATCGTTAAAGATTTAACTGGTCTTGGTTTGAAAGAAGCTAAAGACTTAGTTGATGGCGCTCCAAAAGCAGTTAAAGAAGGTGTTTCTAAAGCAGAAGCTGACGAAATCGCTGGTAAATTGAAAGAAGCTGGTGCTGAAGTAGAAGTAAAGTAATTTACTTGACTTAGGTCACCCTTATATAATTAGCCCTGTCCATTGGACGGGGCTTTTTTATGCCCCTAATGATCAATGGGAATGTAAATTTCTTTCCTCACAGTTAAGGGTAATCGCGACCCGAGAGAAGAAGTCGCGAAAGCGGCTGATGTGTAGAAAACTATCTCAAACCTGATGCTATACATATAACAAACAACCCAAGTGAAAATCCAATTCGTTAACGAATCCTTAAACTTTGACTAAATCGGTAGGAGGGTGAATTTTAATTAATAAAATATACAATATTTAATTATATTATAAA
>CAIJFI010000016.1 GCA_903819975.1 uncultured Bacteroidota bacterium
TAAGTTGGGTTTCTCCAACTGCTGAACAATTGCAGAGTGATTGGACACAAGCCGATACCAATGCCAAAGATTATATTAAGAACAAGCCAAGTCTTGCTAGTGTTGCTACAAGTGGTGATTATAATGATCTATCTAATTTGCCAACATTATTCAGTGGCAGTTATACTGATTTAACTGACGCTCCAATGCTTGCTAGTGTTGCTACAAGTGGCAGTTACACAGATCTATCTAATACTCCAATGCTTGCTAGTGTTGCTACAAGTGGCAGTTACACAGATCTATCTAATACTCCAATGCTTGCTGCTGTTGCTACTAGTGGTGACTACAATGATTTAATTAATAAGCCTGATACTGCTGCTTATCTCAATCTTACAGCTGACAGCGGTTCTTCCAATGTAAGTCTCATCACTGATACAATTGACTTTGTTGGTACAACTGGCATTAATACTGCTGTTGTTAAGGTTGGCACAACTGTATCAGTAACAACAAGTCTTTCAGCAGGTGGTATTACAAACGCCAGCCTAGCAAATAGTAATGTTACAATTGGTAGCACAACAGTAAATCTTGGTCAAACTGTAACTGCATTTGCCGGTCTTACAAGTTTCCAAGTTGGCAACATTAAGCTTTACAGTGACAATCAAATTACAACTCAAGAAACTAATGGTAACATTAATCTAAGAGCAAATGGTACTGGTGTCATTGATGTTGGTAACACAAGAATTTCGAGTCTATTAGATCCATCACAGCCATACGATGCTGCTACTAAGCATTACGTTGATGCTGTAGCCACTGGATTACATGTTCATGCTCCTGCTGTCGTAGCAACTACTGATACACTATCAGCACTTACAACTGGTGGTACGGTAACTTATAATAATGGTTCGTCAGGTGATGGTGCAACTTTAACATTACAAAACGCAATTACCTTAATTGATGATCAAACATTTGGTGTTGATTTTACGTCAAGTGATAGAATCTTAGTTAAGGATCAAGCCAATCCAGTGCAAAATGGTATCTATACTATTAGCGCAAATGGTAAAGTACTAACTCGTGCGATTGATTTTAATACCACTGCTCTCGTTCACGGCGGCGACTTTGTGTTCGTTGAAAAAGGAACTAGATATGGTTCTACTGGTTGGGTCCAAACTACGGATGCTGTTGCTTTAGGTTCTGATTCAGTTGTATTCCTACAGTTTGCTGGTCTTGGCTCTTATCTAGCAGATCAAGGGCTATACTTAGACGGATCAACATTTAAAGCCAATGTAAACAGCACAAGTGGTGGCATTGAAATTGTTTCTAATCAATTCCAATTAAAGGCAACACTTGCTGGTAATGGTTTAACTTATACAACTGGCGTTCTTGATATTGGCGGAACTGCTGATCGCATTTCTATATCAAGTGACGCCATTGACATTGCTAGCACATATGTTGGTCAGACAAGCATCACAACACTGGGTACAATTACAACTGGTACATGGCATGGTAGAGCCGCATGCGCTTGGGGGTCATCTTGCCGTGGTCTTGCTCGACGCGCATGTAAGGGCGCGAAAAAATGGCGGTGGTCAGGCTGACAAAAGCCGTGAGTGTGACCAGAAACACGTTGAGCGGGTCA
>CAIJFI010000017.1 GCA_903819975.1 uncultured Bacteroidota bacterium
ATTTTATTCCCTCTCATAGTTAAACTAATAGTGCATTTACAAGTACAACTAGTGTATAAAGAGATTAAAGTAATTAATTGAGTTTTACCTAATAAAAAATAATAAGATTAAATAAAAAAAGAGGGAAATTTTATTCCCTCTTTTTTTATTTATTTGAAAGCTTCTTTTACTCTATCGTAGAAACTCTTATCTCCTTTTACTGGCTTAGGTTTAAAGTTTTCACTTTCTTGCATTTTCTCCAAAGCTGCTTTTTCTTCGTCACTAACCTGCTGTGGTGTCCAAATATTCACATGAATTAATTGATCACCTTTTGCGTATCCCTGCACTTCGGGAAACCCCTTTCCTTTTAATCGGAATATTTTACCACTCTGTGTTCCAGCTGGAATTTTGATTTTTGCACGACCATCAATAGTAGGTACTTCTACACTTGTTCCAAAAATTGCATCAGGAATTGTAATGTATAAATCATAAGCAACATTCAATCCATCACGGTGTAATGATTCATGTGCTTCTTCTTCAATCATAATTATCAAGTCCCCCGACATTCCGCCTCTTTCACCTGCATTCCCTTTTCCAGACATGCTTAATTGCATGCCGTCTTGAACACCAGCAGGAATATCAATTGAAATAGTTTCTTCTCCGTATACGCGTCCTTCCCCTTTACAAGCAGTACATTTTGCAGTAACTGTTGTACCCTCTCCATTACAAGTAGGACAAGTGTTTACAGTTTGCATTTGACCTAAAAAGGTATTGGTTACTTTTCTTACCTGTCCTTGTCCATTACAAGTGGTACATGTTTGTAAACTATTTTTATCTTTTGCACCATTACCACCACAAGTAGTACAAGCAACATGCTTTTTAACTTTTACTTGCTTAGTAACACCATTAGCAATTTCTTCGAAATTTAATTTTAATTTAATCCTTAGGTTACTTCCTCTCTGACCTCTTGCACGCGCACCGCCACCACGAGATCTTCCACCACCGCCCCCACCAAAGAATCCTCCAAAACCTTCGTCACCAAATATGTCTCCAAATTGACTAAAAATATCATTCATGTCCATGCCTCCGTGGAAACCACCACCACCGCCACCACCCGTGCCTGGACCAAAAGCTTGATGACCGAAACGATCATACTTTGCCTTCTTATCATTATCACTTAATATTTCATATGCTTCTGCAGCTTCCTTAAATTTCTCTTCTGCTGCTTTATCACCAGGATTTCTGTCCGGATGAAATTGCATTGCAACTTTACGGTACGCTTTTTTAATTTCGTCCGCCGAAGCCGATTTTGTTACACCTAATATTTCGTAATAATCTCTTTTAGACATATGCGATTTTTTATTTGCCTACAACCACTTTAGCAAAACGAATAATTTTTTCATTCAAAAAATAACCTTTAGTTACTTCGTCAATTACTTTACCTTTTTGTTTGTTATCAGGCACTGGGACTTCTGTAATTGCTTCATGTAATTCAACATCAAAATCTTTACCAATACTCTCCATTGCAACCAATCCTTTTGACTGCATTGTAGTTCTGATTTTATTAAATACCAATTGGATACCTTCTTTTTGAACAGCAATGTCATCCGAAACGGCTAATTGTTTTTCTGCACGGTCACAGTCATCCAATACATCCAACAAGGAAACGATAACGTCCTTACCCGCGGTTTGTATAAGATCCATTCTTTCCTTAGCGGTTCTACGCTTATAGTTGTCAAATTCAGCCATTAAGCGTAGGTATTTGTCCTTTTGCTCTGCCAATTCTGCCTTAGCTTGATCTAGCTCACTTAGGGGCTCATTTTCTACTTCTGGCGCATTTTCGGCCCCATTTTCCACTTGTTCCGGTGTTTCTTGGGTATTGATCTCTTTTTCTTCCATAATTGTCTGATTGTTATCTATTGCGAGCAAATATATTGCCAAAGGGCTAAAAGAGCAAAATTGACATTAAATAGGCTAAAAATGAACAAGTTGTCAGTCAATCACTGCCTATCTTTGCCCTATGACAAAAGTGTATTTAAATAGGAAAATTAACCAAAGGATTGCGCTAGGACATCCTTGGATTTATAACAATGAAGTAGATCGTATTGCAGGACCAGTGGAACCAGGCGATATTGTTGAAGTATATTTCTTTGATGGTCAATTGGCTGGCCGTGGATATATTAACCCGGCATCTCAAATTATTATCCGTTTACTTACACGAAAAAGAGAAGATATTACACCGGCTTTTTTTCATCAAAAAATACAAGAGGCTTGGGATTATCGTAAGCACTTGGGTTATACCGAAAACTGTCGTTTAGTTTTTGGAGAAGCCGATGGATTACCTGCACTCATCATTGACAAGTTTAATGATTATTTTGTGATACAAACTTTGTCATTCGGAATTGAGGTTTGGAAAGAAGCAATCGTTGCTGCATTGAAGAGTATATTTAATCCAAAAGGGATTTACGAACGTAACGATGTTCCTGTGAGAGAACTGGAAGGTCTCGTGCAACAAAAAGGATTTTTAACGGACCCATTTCCTACTGAAATTATTATTAAAGAAAATGATTTACAGTTTTATGTGAACATTGAGAATGGACAAAAAACAGGATACTTTTTAGACCAACAAGACAATCGACGTGCTATTCAAAACATTGTGAAAGGCGCTGATGTATTAGGTGCATTTACTTACACAGGTACATTTGAAATTCATGCTGCACATTATGGAGCAAAATCGGTTTTAGGTATTGACATTTCTGAATCAGCTGTTGAGCAAGCCAATAAAAATGCAGCATTAAATAAACTAGATCATATTGTTAAGTTCGAAGCAATGAATGCTTTTGATGTATTAAAGAATTGGGGGAGACAAGGCAAGAAGTATGATGTTGTAATGCTTGACCCTCCTGCATTCACCAAGAGCAGAAATAATATAGACAAAGCGATCACTGGATATAAAGAGATTAACCTACGTGGTATGCAACTACTTCGCAATGGAGGTTTCCTTGTAAGTTCTAGCTGCACAAACCTAGTAAGTCCTGAATTATTTTTAGATACTATCGAAATGGCAGCGCGTGATGCAAAGAAAAGAATAAGACAAGTTACTTATCAATCACAGTCTAGCGACCACCCTATTATTTGGGGCATGGAAAATACGCACTATCTAAAGTTTTTGATTGTTGAGGTATGCGATAAATAAGTGAGTTGTAGTAATTTAAACTAGTTGTATAATATAAAAAAAGGCTCCAATTTCTTGGAGCCTTTTTTTATATTCATCTTGACTTAACAAGACTTAACATTTCAGTTTAATGTATTTAATACATTTTGAATTGCAGCAAAATCAGGTAAATCACCTGGAGTTGCACAAACTTCTTCGTATTGAACTACACCCTCTTTGTCAATTACAAACGCTGAACGCTTGCTTACACCTTGCATTTCTAATGCAGGGAATACTTCATACAATACATCAAATGACTTAGAAGCTGTTTTGTTAAAATCACTTAATAAAGGGAAGTTTAACTTTTGCTCTTCTTTGAATTTACCTAAAGTAAATGCAGAATCTACAGAAATACCTAATACTTGTGCATTTGCATTGTTATAGGTTCCGATATTGTCTCTAATACTACATAATTCAGCAGTACATACACCAGTGAAGGCTAAAGGGAAAAATAGTACTACAACGTTTTGGCCTTTAAAATCTGCTAATGATGTTGCCTTTTTGTCTGTATCAAACAAAGTAAAAGCTGGGGCTGGTTTGCCGATAAAATTACTCATATATTATTGTGGTTTTTTGTTTAAAATTAGAGATCAAAAGTAAAATTGTTTCTCCACCTAGTTGTTATTTACAAAGGTATTACTGATTTTTTTTCTCTTTTCGAAAGTTCACTTACCGAATCCATTAATACTTTAAACTCAACAGGGTGCGTTTCTAAATAATTTATTTGTTGATAAAACTGAGCCCTATCAACTTTGTTTAAATCAAAAATTTGCTGATAAAACTGAACGTTTTTTCTTGTATTCTTCCAGGTTGAATCGGCTAAAGATTTTCTTGTGAAATATTCGTCGGCTTTCATTAATTGCCAAACGACCACCTTCATTTTATCCAAAGGTATCTCACCTTCTTTCTTTCTGTCTTTAACACAGCTAGATAAAAAAGCGATTGATAATATTATGTATAAACATTTCCTCATTCTAACTTCTCTTTATACTTGTTCAAGTTGGCAACGTCTATAATTGACATTGTACTAACTAACTGTTTCTTCATTGACTTATTGGCATTCACAAATATCCCTGAAATTTCGGTGTATTTTCCCTGCAATAATATTGGCACTACCATTGTATTAGTATTGGCCTCCTGCACTTCCTGCATTGTCATTAAGGCATTTAATATAGCACCTCTTGCAACTTCAAATTTATCAGACATCTGATCCAACCCTTCTCTATAATAACTATACATTACCTCATGGATTTTATCCATGCTACTTTTGGTTAAATTGTCTATAAAAATAAACCGATTCCTTTGGCCATCGTAGGACTTCCAGCCATTAATACCAGAACCCTCTGGCGCATTATAAACTACATTTAATGCCTTGGCAAAATATGGAGCTCCCCCATTTAGCGCATATGAATCATAATCCAGCCCTATGATTACATAAATATAATATGCTAGTGTCGCGGTAAGATTTGCCTCTAATGGATCTGTGCCTTGTACCTTATTCTCGTTAAATTCAATGGGCTGAGATAACTGAAACTTGAAAGTGAAATTTGCATCCTGCATATTTAAAACAGGCGTTGTATAATTTGAATTGTATACAGGTCTATTTGATACAACACTTAATTTTGCATCATATACTCCAGGAGACAATACCGATTCAATAGTGATATAAAAACTGCAATCAATTTTTTCTTCATTCCCAAATGTCTCTGCAGTCCATTTACGTTGGTTTATGAAATCTTTAAGTTGAGTTTGTAATTGTACAAACGTTTTAGGGTCAACCTGATTATCCACTTTGCTACTTTGTATAGAAACAGTCGCAGATAGTTCCTGTGACATTAATGCACTTGAACAAAATAAAAGAAACAAAATAAGAATGTACTTGCGTAACATATTCCCTGGATTGATACCCTAAAATACAAAAACGTCCTGACACCATAAAGATTCCAGGACGTTTTGATAGGTATTTTTAATATTAACGGAAAAGATCAGTCTCTTCGTTATTTCTGTAATAGATTTTATCATCAATAAATTCAGCAGTTGCTAGAATAGCTGGATTTGGCATGCGCTCATATGCTTTTGAGATTTCAATTTGTTCTTTATTCTCATGAATTTCCTCTAAGCTATCAGTATGACTAGCAAACTCCTCTAACTTAGAATGTAATTCCTCTCTTATTGAGATATTGATTTGATTTGCTCTTTTTGCAATGATAGAAATAGACTCATATAGATTGCCAGTTTTAGCTTTTAACGCTTTTAAACTTTTTGTTTCTACAACCGCAGGTGTATTAGCACCCATGTGTCTTCTTAGTTTACTCATTTCTTTATATTTAAAAAATTATCAGTTTGTTTTTTTATCTTTTTTGCTTCTGGCAATAATGGGCTGTCGCTAAATCTGTCAATAAAGTCATTATATTCTTCCACTACTTTACCAAAACGTTCTTTTTGTTTTTCGGCAAAACTATTTTCAGCAAATTTGTAATACGCTTTCACTGTTAATAATTTATACTTATCCGCACTCTTTGAATCTGGATAATTATCTGACAACAATCCGTATGATATAGCCGCAGCGCGGTATAGACTTAGGTTGTCATATAATGTAGCTGTTTTAAAATCCTTTAATTCCAATTTTGAACGACATGCATCAATCACTTCTGTAGCATCTTTTACTTTTGAACTTGTTGGATGTGCATCAATAAAAGCTTGCATAGTTAAGATTGCCTTATTCGTAGTTGTTTGATCCAACTCGGCTTTAGGAGAACGCTTATAATAAGTGTAAGCTCTTAAATATTCAACCTCTTCTCTCTTTGGACTATTAGGGAAATACTCAACGAAAGTTTTAAATAAATTTTCTGCATTTTCATAATCACCATCATAGTAATATGAGTTTGCAAATTTCACATATAACTCTTCGTAACGAGGAGTTCCTTTTACAAAAGGCATGACGTTCTCAAAGAGCTGCTGTGCATTTCTGTACTTTTTTGCAGTGAAATATTTCTCTGCCATTTGCACTTTATATTCTACATCCTTGTTCTTTAAAACTTGTTGAAATTTTGAAGTACAAGAAGATAGACTCAATAACACAAAAAGGACTACTATTATTCTATTCATACAGGGTGGCAAAATTAACTAATAATCCCCAATTTAGGACGAAAAAGATTGCGAATAAAGGCTTAGACGTTAAGAAATAGCTAAATCCGGATTGAGTACCAAGCATTTAGGGCAAATAGGCTGCCCGACGGTGCTATAAAAGACAAAACCCCGGCAATTGCCGGGGTTTTGATATCTTAAGAGAGGTATTATTACCCTTCCTTATTCTCGTCTAATTTAGCTTTGATTTCTGCTAAAGCACCTAAATCACCTAAAGTAGATTTCTCAACTTTAGCTTGGATTGTTTTAACTGCTTTTTTAGTTTTATCAGAATCAGCTTTCGCCTCTTTCTTAGCCGCTTCTTTTTCTTCTACAATGTTTTGTTCCCAAATTCTTGCATGAGATACTACAATTCTCTTTTCATTACGATCAAATTCGATCACCATGAATTGTGCAGTTTCTTCAGCTTGAACTTGCTTACCATCTTCTTTTGCAAGGTGACGGTTAGGAGCAAAACCTTCTAAGCCATGTGGCAATTGTACAATAGCACCTTTATCATCCTTGCGAACGATAGTACCATCATGAATTGATCCGATTGCAAAAGTTTCTTCTAATGCATTCCAAGGATCTTCTTCTAATTGCTTATGACCTAATTGTAATTTTCTGTTTTCTTTGTCGATGTTTAAGATGATGATGTCGATTGACTCACCTACTTTAACATACTCAGAAGGGTGATTGAAACGCTTCAACCAGCTTAAGTCGCTGATGTGAATCATTCCACCAATTCCTGATTCTAATTCAACAAATACACCGTAAGGAGTAATGTTTTTCACTAAACCTTTGTGCTTGCTGTTTTCAGGGAATTTATTTTCGATTGCATTCCAAGGATCTTGTGTCATTTGTTTAATGCTCAAGCTCATCTTACGTGCATCTTTGTCTAATGTAACAACCTTCGCTTCATGCTCATCTCCTAATTTGAAGAATTCTTTAGCGTTGATTGGAGTGTTAGCCCATGTGATTTCAGAAACGTGTACTAAACCTTCAACACCTGGTTGAATTTCTAAGAACGCACCGTAATCTTCAATGTTAACTACTTTACCTTTCACTACACTACCTTCTGATAAGTCAGCTGGTAATACATCCCAAGGGTGTGGAGTTAATTGTTTTAAACCTAAGCTGATACGTTTTTTGTCATCATCAAAGTCTAATACAACAACTTGAATCTTTTGATCCATCTTAACCACTTCACTTGGATGAGAAATTCTACCCCAAGAGATATCAGTGATATATAATAAACCATCTAATCCACCTAAGTCCATGAAGGCTCCGAAGTCAGTGATGTTTTTAACAACACCTTCTAACACTTGACCTTTCTCTAACTTACTCATGATCTCTGCACGTTGTGCTTCAATATCACTTTCGATTAATGCTTTATGTGATACAACGGCATTCTTAATTGTTTCGTTAATCTTAACAACTTTGAATTCCATTGTTTTTCCTACGAATTGATCGTAATCTGTAACTGGCTTAACGTCAATTTGAGAACCTGGTAAGAAAGTTTCCATACCAAATACATCAACGATTAATCCACCTTTTGTTTTGCTTGTAACTAAACCAGTAACAACTTCACCAGTTTTATGTACTTCCATAATACGCTCCCAAGCACGGTAAATACGAGCAGACTTACGGCTTAAGTGAAGATTACCATCACGGTCTTCTTTCTCTACTACCATTACTTCTACAGTATCACCAGTTTTAACACCATTGGTGTCACGGAATTCATTTAATGATACAAGACCATCACTTTTAAAACCAATGTTTACTACAACATCTGTTTTAGTTAAAGCAACGACTAAACCATTCATGATTTCTCCGTCATTGATTTGTACGAAAGTGTTATCATACACTTTATCATACTTTACTCTTTCAGCTTCAGCATAATGACTAACATTACGTTTGTCAACGCTCCAGTCGAAATCGTCGTGTGCAGTTTCTACAACTACCACTTCAGGTGCTTTTGTTGTCGCAGTTGCTTCGCTAGCTGTAGCGCCATCGAATTCCTGTGCGTCTGCGTTTAGGTTTTTTGAAAATAATTTCATAATAAAACCGGTGTTTTTAAACCGGACGGCAAAGGTATCACATTAAGCTAAAAAAAGCCCTAAAAAGGGCTAGAAAATTAGGTATTTGTAAATTGTAACTAATTGATAATCAATTAAGAAAATGCGTGGATTTATGCTAATTGGCCAATATGCTGTGCAGCAATCCATCCAGAGGTCCATGCATGCTGAAAATTAAAGCCGCCAGTGATCCCATCAACGTCCATCATCTCACCTGCAAAATGCAAGCCTGGTATTAATTTACTCTCCATTGTTAAGGCATCAATGTCTTTTAAATCTACCCCACCACAAGTAACAAATTCTTCTTTAAAAGTAGTTTTACCTTTTATATCTAAAGTATATCGCGTTAGTAATTGTATCAACTGTTGTTGATTTACACTTTTTAAATCGGCCCACTTTGTTGTTAATACAATGCCAGATTCTTGCAATAAAAAATGCCATAATCTTTGTGGTAAATCAAATGGATTTTTTGATCCCATTTCTCTTCTGCCAAAATCCATTCTGAAATTTATCCATTCCATTTTTAATGTAGACTCATTAAAAGAAGGAGTCCAATTAATTTGAATTGCTCCTTCATAATTTGTCTCTGCCATTTCTCTTGCACACCATGCTGATAATTTAATAGCAGCAGGTCCACTAATGCCCCAATGTGTAATTAGCAAAGGTCCAGTTTCAATATTTTTATTTCCTTTCCATTGTATACTTGCCTTGTCAACTGCAACACCCATTAATGTTGTTATTTTTTTATCAATGGTATTAAATGTAAATAAAGAAGGGACTGGGTCAATAATAGTATGCCCAAAATTGGTTAACCACTTTAATCTGTCCGATTTTAACAAGCCGCCTGTTGCTAAACATATAGCATCAGCTTGCATTGCAACACGACCTTGTAGTTGAACGGTAAATGTTTTAGTTTTTTTATCTACAATAGCTCCTGCATTTATATTACTAGCATTACTAATAATATCCAATACTTCGTGCTGGGTTAGTATCTGAATTTTATATTGATGTACCTTTCTTAAAAAACAATCTATAATAGTATCTGAACTATTTGTTGTTGGAAACATACGACCATCTTTTTCTGTATGTAATTCAACTCCATTTTTAGAAAACCATTCAATGGTATTTTTTGTAGCAAAAAGATAAAATGCTTTTTTTAAAAACCTTGCACCACGAGGATATTTTTTTAGTAACACTTCAACATCAGGACATGCGTGCGTTACATTACAACGTCCACCACCACTCACTTTAACTTTTGATAAAAGCTTATTGGTTTTTTCTAAAAGAACAATCTCCCAGTCGGGATGTACCTCTGCAATTTGTATGGCGCAAAAAAAACCCGCAGCTCCACCTCCTACCACGATAACTTTTTTCTTTTCCATACAATTGAATTTGTAAATATCTTGAATGATTTTGCAATAAAATACGCAACCAATTAATTACTACTAATAGTAAGACGAATTTAAATTAGAGTTTGCTTTTTCAGCAGCTTCAATAATGGAGAAGTCTGATAAAATTAATGCTGTATCTTTCTTAACACAAACGTCATGTTCAAAATGCACAGACGGTTTACCATCCTGTGTTTTCACTGTCCAGCCATCTTCGTCTGTAAATACTTTATGCGTACCCATATTAATCATTGGCTCAATTGCCAATACTAAATTTTCTTTCATTTTTAAACCAGTTCCTCGTTTACCATAGTTTGGCACTTGTGGATCCTCGTGTAAATGTTTACCTAATCCATGACCTACTAGTTCTCTTACAACACCATAGCCATGCTTCTTTTCGGTATGTTCTTGAATTGCGTAACCAATATCTCCTACGCGATTGTTTACAATTGCTTTTTCAATTCCTTTATATAGTGATTCTTTAGTAACCTTAACTAATTCAAGCACTTCTGGGGCTACTTCACCTAAGATAAAAGTATATGCATGATCGCCATGCCAGCCATTTAAAACAACACCAAAATCTATTGAAATTATGTCCCCTTCTTTTAATGGCGTTTTATTGGGAAAACCATGTACCACCACGTCATTTACCGATGCGCAAATATTATGAGGATAACCATGATAATTATAAAAAGACAAAGATGCTTTATGATCTTTTGCAAATTGCATACATAATTGATCTATATCTAATGTAGTCATACCAGGCTTTAACACTGTAGCTACTTCGGTTAATGTCTTACTCACTAACATAGCTGCATCTTTCATTAATACTACTTGCTCTTCTGTTTTAGTGTACATCATAATTTCCAATTGTTTGCTAAAAAAAACAAACCTGCCTTTTTGGGACAGGTTTGTAAATATAAATCATTTAAAAAAATTAAATGCCTGAACCAATAACTCCGCTTCTTCCTTGAACTCTTCCTGAACTCATTAAGCCGTCGTATTGACGCATTAATAAGTATGTCTCAATTTGTTGTAAAGTGTCTAAAATAACACCTACCATGATTAATAAAGAAGTTCCTCCAAAGAAAGTGCTGAATCCTTGAGTTACACCTAATTTTTGAGCGAAACCAGGTAAGATACCTACCAATGCTAATAAGATAGCGCCTGGTAAAGTAATTCTATCCATTACCGCTCCAATATAATCTGTAGTTGGTTGACCAGGTTTAACACCAGGTACAAAACCATTATTACGTTTTAAATCTTCAGAAATTTGCTTAGGATTAAAGATCAATGCTGTGTATAAGAATGTAAATCCAATTACCATAATAGAGTACACTAACATGTACCATACGTTACTATGATCATTGAAAATTCTAACAATACCTTGAGCAGAATCTAAATTTGTAAATGAAACTAAAGTTGGCAAGAACATGATTGCTTGCGCAAAAATGATTGGCATTACACCAGCGCTGTTCACTTTTACAGGTAAAAATTGACGAGCACCACCCACTTGAGCACCACCAATAACTTGCTTAGCATAAGTTACAGGGATCTTACGAACACCTTGTACTAATACAATCAAGCCCATGATGATAGTAACTAAAATAGCTACTTCAATTAAGAATATTAATAAACCACCACCGCCTTTTTGGCTTTTAGAACCAAACTCCAAAATGATGGATTGTGGTAAACGACCTAAGATACCAACCATGATAATGATAGAAGTACCATTACCTAAACCTTTGTCTTGAATTTTTTCTCCTAACCACATAACAAATAAAGTACCTGCAGTTAATGTGATTACAGTTGAGAACCAGAAGAAAGGTTTGTAAGCTGGAATAAGTGCATCAGCATAACCAGGACTGTTTAAATAAGCAACATACGCACCAGCTTGGAAAGCAGTTACGATTACTGTCAAATATCTTGTCCATTGATTGATTTTGTTTCGACCACTCTCACCTTCTTTTTGAATCTTTTGTAATTGAGGAACTAAAATAGTCATCAACTGCATGAAGATAGAAGCAGAGATATAAGGCATGATACCTAAAGCCAATACAGATGCTTGAGAAAATGCACCACCTGCAAACATATCAAATATACCCAATAAGCCATTACTCTTACCTGCTTTTTGAGCAGCTTCGATAGCTAAAGGATTGATACCAGGCAAAGTGATTTGCGCACCAATTCTATAAGTTAATACAAGCGCTAATGTTACTAAGATTTTACTCTTAAGTTCATCAATAGCCCAAATATTTTTTAATGTGTCTAGTAATTTTTTCATCAGAATTTAGTTATTGTACAGTCCGCCTTTTAATATAAAAAGACGCATTTGTAACGCGTCTCAATATACATAAAATTTATTAGATAATTTCAATGGTACCACCCGCAGCTACGATTGCATCTTGTGCTTTCTTACTTGCTTTGTTTACTCTAAAATTGATCTTAGTTTTTAATTCGCCAGTTGCCAAAATCTTCACTAAATCAGTGCGTTGGATCAAACTGTTCATGTATAAATTCTCTGGAGTGATTTCTGTGAAACCGTATTTTTCAATCAATTGATCTAATTGACCTAAATTGAATACTACATACTCAACGCGATTAATGTTCTTAAATCCACGCTTAGGAACACGACGTTGAATTGGCATCTGACCACCTTCGTGTGCCATTTTGCTTTTGTAACCAGCACGAGACTGACCACCTTTGTTACCTTTTGTAGAAGTACCACCTTTACCAGATGCTTCTCCTCTACCAATTCTGATTGCTTTGTGAACTGAACCTGCAGCAGGTTGTAAATTGTGTAATTTCATTTTTTTGATTTTTACTTGCGGGGAATCTCCCCTCGCTTTAATTAATTTAGAAAGAATGCAATTAAGCTACTTCTTCTACTTTTACTAAGTGTGCAACTTTATCGATCATACCCAAAATTTGTGGAGTTGCCTCTACTTCTTTTGAAGCATTTAATTTCTTCAAACCTAATGCGATCAATGTTTGTTTTTGACGCTCAGATCTGTCGATTCCGCTTTTTACTTGAGTAATTTTTACTTTTTTCATCTTAGAATTATTTTATGGAAGTAGTATGAAACTACCCGTTAAATACTTTTGATAATTTGATGTTTCTTGTTTTAGCAACTTGAATTGGCTCACGTAATAAACCTAATGCTTTGATTGTTGCTTTAACCACGTTGTGTGGGTTTGCAGAACCTAAGCTCTTTGCTAATACGTCGGTAATACCAGCGCTCTCTAATACAGCACGCATGCTACCACCCGCAATTACACCGGCTCCGTGTGCAGCTGGCTTAATTAATACCTTTGCAGCACCTGATTTACCTAATTGATCGTGAGGAATAGTTCCGTGCATAATAGGCACTTTCACTAAATTCTTTTTAGCATCTTCGATACCTTTTGTAATAGCTTCTTGAACTTCTTTGGCTTTACCTAAACCTTGACCTACAACGCCATTTTCGTTACCAACTACTACTAAAGCTGAGAAGCTAAAAGTACGACCACCTTTTGTTGTTTTAACTACACGGTTGATAGAAACTACTTTCTCTTTTAGTTCCACATCACCTGCTGCTTTAACCTTATTTACGTTTACTTTAGACATGATTTTCTATTAGTATTTTTTTGCGAATTAAAATTGAAGTCCACCCTCTCTTGCACCTTCAGCAACTGCCTTAATTCTTCCGTGGTATAAGTTACCACCTCTATCAAACACACAAGTTGTGATTGATAAAGCTGCTGCTTTTTTTGCGATTGATTGACCAGCTAATTTAGCTTTTTCAATTTTCACTACTTTTTGTGCTGCGATATCTTTTTCAGCTGAAGATGATGCTGCTAATGTTACACCATTAACGTCATCTATCAATTGACAATAAATTTCTGCGTTACTTCTGAATACAGACAAACGAGGCTTAGTCGCAGTACCTTGTACTTTCTTGCGAATTCTATATCTGATCTTTTGTCTTTGAGCTAATTTACTCATATGATTTATTTTTTAAGCGTGCGATTCTGCCGCTCGCCTGATTTTTAATTATTATTTACCTGCTGCTTTACCTGCTTTTCTTCTTACAACCTCGTCAGAGTATTTAACACCCTTACCTTTGTATGGTTCTGGTTTACGTAAGCTTCTTAATTTAGCTGCAACAGCACCGATTAATTGTTTGTCGCTTCCTTCTAAGAAAATCTTAGGGTTTTGACCTTTTTCGGTAGTAGTTGCTACTTTTAATTCAGTAGGAACTTGAAATATAATATTGTGAGAGTATCCTAAAGCTAAATCCAAAACATTTCCTTGGTTTGAAGCTTTAAAACCCACACCCACTAATTCTAATTCTTTTTTATAACCATCAGTAACACCATTCACCATATTGCTAATTAAAGAACGGTATAAACCGTGCATAGCTCTGTGACGAATTTGTTCTGTAGGACGTCCAACGATTAATTCAGTTTCAGTGATTTCGATAGTGATATCGCGATCAATTTCTTGAGTTAATTCCCCTTTTGGTCCTTTAACAGTAACTACTGAATCTTTAACAGTAATAGTAACTCCTTTAGGGATACTTACTGGTTTTTTTCCGATACGTGACATAGTCGCTTTTGTTTTATTGTTCACTTAGTTGTTTTCAGCCCCGACTAAAAGGCTTAAATGCATACTAAGCATTAAAGAATATTATTTTTATTTGTTTACTAATTCAATTAAGAAATAGCACACAATACCTCACCACCAACATTGTTGGCTTTTGCTTGCTTATCTGTTAATACACCCTTAGATGTAGATAAGATAGCGATACCTAAACCATTGCTTACTCTTTTAATTTCTGCTGGTTTAGCATATTGACGTAAACCTGGACGGCTGATACGCTCTAAAGAACGGATAGCTGGTTGTTTAGTGTTTACATCATACTTTAACGCGATTTTAATTAAACCTTGTTTAGTATCTTCTTCGAATTTGTATTTTAAGATATAACCTTGTTCGTACAAGATTTCAGTAATACGCTTCTTTAAATTAGATGCAGGGATTTCAACGATTCTGTGTTGTGCCATTTGAGCATTACGGATTCTCGTTAAGTAGTCTGCTATTGGATCTGTTACCATATTAGTATTTTAAATCAGTTCTAAATTTTGTTTTGTTTCAGTATTCAATTCTATGATTGAACTTAAATCAATTTTTGCTTGTTGATATGCTGCCTAAACAGTGATTACCAGCTCGCCTTTTTTACACCTGGGATCAATCCGTTCAAAGCCATGTCACGGAAGATATTTCTTGATACACCAAAGTATCTCATATATCCTTTAGGACGGCCTGTTAATTGACAACGATTGTGCAAACGTACAGGAGATGCATTTTTAGGTAATTTGTCTAAACCTGCATAATCTCCAGCAGCTTTTAAAGCAGCGCGTTTTTCAGCATATTGTTTTACTGTTGCTTCACGCTTTCTTTGTCTCGCTTTGACTGATTCTCTTGCCATAATAATTATGTATTAATTAGTTATTTTCTTTTTTGATATTTTTAAACGGCATACCTAACTCTTTTAATAATTCGTATGCTTCTTCATTAGATTGTGCTGAAGTCACAAAAGTGATATCCAATCCAGTGATTTTGTTTACTTTATCGATGTCGATTTCTGGGAAGATGATTTGTTCAGTTACACCTAATGTGTAGTTTCCGCGACCGTCGAAAGCTTTATCGCTAACTCCTTTGAAGTCACGTACACGTGGTAAAGCAACTGATACTAAACGATCTAAGAATTCGAACATTTTTTCGCCTCTTAAAGTTACGCGAGCACCAATTGGCATACCCTTACGTAATTTAAAGTTTGAAATATCTTTCTTAGATAAAGTTGGTACTGCTTTTTGACCAGTGATAGTTGTTAACTCATCGATAGCGATGTCAACTAATTTCTTGTCATTTACTGCGCCATTCACACCACGGTTGATGCAAATTTTTTCCAACTTTGGAGTTTGCATTACAGACTTGTAACCAAACTTTTTAGATAAAGCAGGTACTACTTCTTTAGTGTACTTATCTGCTAATCTTGGAGTGTATTTTACGGTACTCATTATTTAATTACCTCCCCTGATTTTTTAGAAATTCTTACTAATTTACCTGTCTCTCTCGAACGCTTAACTTTCGTTGGAGCGCTAGTTTTAGCATCCCATAACATTACATTACTAATGTTGATAGAAGCTTCTACTTTAACGATACCACCTTTTGTATTAGATGCAGATGGTTTAGTGTGCTTAGTTGCGATAGCTACGCCTTCAACTACTAAACGACCTTTTTCAACGTCTACTTCCAACACTGTGCGAGGTTTTTTCAAGTCCTTATCATCACCAGCAATTACCACAACGGTATCACCTTTCTTGATGCTGTATTTGGGTTTGAATCTGTTACTCATAATTTATATTTATTTTATAACACCTCAGGTGCTAATGAAACAATTTTCATGTATCCTTTATCACGCAATTCACGAGCAACTGGTCCAAAGATACGTGTACCTCTTGGCTCCTCTGAATTGTTTAATAATACTACTGCGTTATCATCAAAACGAATATAAGATCCGTCTTTTCTGCGCAATTTGTTTTTTGTACGAACGATTACCGCTTTAGATACAGTACCTTTTTTGATACCGCCTGCAGGGATCGCATCTTTAACTGTAACAACAATCGTGTCTCCGATTTTTGCGAAGTCTTGACCGCTATTTCCTAATACTTTGATACAAAGTACTTCTTTAGCGCCGCTATTATCAGCTACATTTAGCCTACTTTCTTGCTGAATCATTTTATTTAGCTTTTAGCTTTTATTCCTTGTTCTTTCGAACTTGGGTTAATACGATTTAATACCTTTTTTTGGATTAGATTATTTAGCTTTTTCAACTACTTCTACTAATCTCCAACGTTTTGTTTTACTCAAAGGACGAGTTTCCATGATTTTCACAACGTCGCCAATACCGCATTCAGATTTCTCATCATGAGCGTGGAACTTAGTTGTTTTTTTCACGAACTTTCCATACATCGGGTGCTTTACTTTTCTTTCAACTGCTACAGTAATGGTTTTATCCATTTTGTCGCTAGTTACAACACCGATTCTTGTTTTACGTAAATTTCTTACTACCATTGTCATTATTTTTTTGTTGGCTAATTAAATTAATAATTAGATACCTAACTCTTTTTTCTTTAATTCCGTTTTTAAACGGGCAATGTCTTTACGAAGTCCGCGGATACTCATTGGATTCTCTAGAGGAGAAATAGCATGAGCGAACTCTAATTTCTTTAGTCTTAATTGATCTTCGTCGATACGTGCTTTTAAATCAGTCACATTCGCGTCTTTTAAGCCTTTGTTAAAATCATATTTCTTGGTTGCCATAGCAAATACTTTTTATGTGGTGATTACAAGTCTCTTCTTGTAACAAACTTAGTTTTGATTGGTAATTTTTGAGCAGCTAATCCCATTGCTTCTTTTGCAACTTCTGCAGTAACACCGTCGATCTCAAAAATGATACGTCCTGGTTCAACTACAGCAGCCCAATATTCAGGGTTACCTTTACCTTTACCCATTCTCACCTCTGCAGGCTTATGTGTAATAATTTTATCTGGGAAAACACGAATCCAAACATTTCCTTCTCTTTTCATTGCACGTGTCATCGCTTGACGAGCAGACTCAATTTGTCTACTTGTCAACCAAATTGGATCTAATGATTTTAATGCAAAAGAACCAAATGCAATAGAAGTTCCACGCTTCGCAACTTCGCGAATACGTCCTTTCTGTTGTTTCCTATGTTTACTTCTTTTTGGCTGTAACATATATAGTTATTGTTATCTCTTAATTAATTTGTTTCTATCGTAATTCTAATTCAGTGAATTATTTTCTTCTTGGACCACCTTGACCACCTGGACCACGACGATCTCCACCATCACGGCGATCGTCACGACGATCTCCACGTGGATGATCTGCTCTTTCACCGCCTTCTTTACCACCGATGAAATTTGGATTTAATTCACGCTTTCCTAAAACCTCACCTTTACAAATCCATACTTTGATACCGATTTTACCATACACTGTTAAAGCGTATACGTTAGCATAATCGATGTCCATTCTGAAAGTATGTAAAGGAACACGGCCTTGTTTGATTTCTTCGCTACGTGCAATCTCAGCACCACCAATACGACCACCTACTTTAATTTTAATTCCTTCTGCACCCATTCTCAAGGTAGAAGCAATCGCCATTTTAATAGCACGTTTGTAATTGATACGGTTTTCGATTTGACGAGCAATTGTTTCTCCAACAATTGTTGCATCTAATTCTGGACGACGGATTTCTAAGATGTTAATTTGAACATCATCGTTACCAGTTAATTTCTTTAACTCTTCTTTGATACGATCAACTTCTCCACCACCTTTACCGATGATGATACCTGGTTTTGATGTATGAATAGTTACGATTAATTTTCCTAAAGTACGTTCAATAACGATACGAGCGATACCGCCCTTGTTAATACGCGCATTTAAGTAGGTACGAATTTTTTGATCTTGAATCAACTTTGTAGAGTAGTCTTTTTTGCTACCATACCAGTTGCTTTCCCATCCGCGAATGATACCTAATCTGTTTCCAATTGGATTTGCTTTCTGACCCATAGTGATGGTTTAGAATATTTAGTTTTTTGAATCTGATTTCGTGTCAACAATCAATGTCACGTGGTTGCTACGCTTTCTAACTCTGTAGCCACGTCCTTGTGGAGCTGGACGCATACGCTTTAACGTACGGCCACCATCTACAAAAACTGTTTTAACTACTAGTTTGCTATCTGCTGCGCTAGCGCCGCTGTTTTTTTGCTCCCAGTTACTGATTGCACTTTTTAACAACTTTGCTAATGGAACTGCATTGTGTTGAGGATGGAACTCCAAAATTGCCAATGCTTTTTCCACTTCCATGCCACGAATAACGTCTGCGATCAAACGCATCTTACGTGGACCTGTGGGATAATTGTTTAGTTTAGCTACTGCTTCCATTTTTTTATTATTTAGTGTTTGTCTTTAAAAACAAACCTTAATTTATTTACTATTTTTTGCTACCTGCGTGTCCTCTGAAGTTTCTAGTTGGAGAGAACTCACCTAATTTATGACCTACCATGAATTCGGTAACATAAACTGGAATGAATTTATTTCCATTGTGAACTGCGAAAGTATGTCCTACAAATTCTGGAGAAATTGTACTTCTACGACTCCAAGTTTTAATTACACCTTTCTTAGTTTTGCCTCCGTTCATACCCTCTACTTTTTCTTCAAGGTTATGATCTATATAAGGACCTTTTTTAATCGAACGACCCATAGTAACGAGTTAATTTGAATGTTAATTATTTAGTCAATTTTTTACCATCACGACGTTGAATGATCAACTTGTCGCTACCCTTTCCTCTTGTTCTAGTTTTCTCTCCTTTAGCATACTTACCAGTTCTGCTTCTTGGATGTCCACCAGACGCTCTACCTTCACCACCACCCATCGGGTGATCCACTGGGTTCATGGCAACACCTCTAACGCGAGGACGTACACCTTTCCAGCGATTTCTACCTGCTTTACCAGCTGTTTCTAAGTTGTGGTCGCTATTTGAAACCACACCTACAGTTGCATAACAGTTAATCAATAATTTTCTTAATTCACCAGAAGGCATTTTTAATACAGCGTATTCAGTTTCCTTATTCGCTAATTGAGCTGAAGTACCCGCACTACGTACCAATTTACCACCTTGACCAGGTTGCATTTCGATGTTATGCACTACAGTACCTAATGGAATATTCTTCATTGGTAATGAGTAACCAATTTCAGGAACCACATTGTCACCAGAAGCAACTTTAGCGCCTACTTGTAACCCTTGTGGGCAAATGATATATCTTTTTTCGCCATCAGTATATTGAACTAAAGCGATAAATGCAGTTCTATTTGGATCGTATTCTACAGAAACAACAGTAGCTTCCATATCCTTCTTATTTCTTTTGAAATCGATAATACGATAGTGTTGTCTATGACCACCACCCATGTAACGCATTGCACGACGACCTTGGAAGTTACGTCCTGCAGTTTTCTTTTGCGGTTCTAACAAACTTTTTTCTGGTTTGTTAGTAGTGATTTCAGCGTAGGCGTTACCTATTCTCCAACGGGTACCTGCTGTAATCGGTTTGTACTTTCTTAATGCCATTTTTTAGATTTTGTGTTAGAGCACGTGAAATTTTCAGCTTCACTAACTATTATTAAATGCTTGCGTAAAGGTCAATGGTTTCACCTTCCGCTACTGTTACTAACGCTTTCTTATATCCAGATTTAACACCAGAGATAATACCAGACTTAGTAGAACGAGTTTTATTTTTACCAGGAACAACTAAAGTATTTACTTCTAAAACGTTCACGCCGTAGAATTGCTCAATAGCTGTTTTGATTTCTAATTTGTTCGCGCGACGATTTACTTTGAAAGCATATCTTCTTAATGACTCTTGTTGAGCATTTGCTTTTTCAGTTAAAATCGGCTTGATTAATATTTCTGTTACTTTCATGATTATCTTTTTTTAAAAGAGACTACGCAGCTTCTTCTTCGTTAAAAATTTTAGCAGCACCTTCTG
Organism: uncultured Bacteroidota bacterium; assembly: GCA_903819975.1. Taxonomy (GTDB): domain Bacteria; phylum Bacteroidota; class Bacteroidia; order Chitinophagales; family Chitinophagaceae; genus Sediminibacterium. Next base: position 20,398 of record CAIJFI010000017.1, read on the forward strand.
TGATCACTAATACATCGGCATTCATGATGTCGTATGTGTTGATGTCAGCTAATAATGTACTTGCTACGTTAGGAATGTTACGAGTGCTCAAATAAACGTTGTCATTATACTCAGGCAAGATTACTAAAGTCTTCTTGTTGTCTAAGTTTAATTGGCTCATGATAGCTGCAACTGCTGAAGTTTTTGGAGCATCTAATTTGATGTCTTCTAAAACTAAAATTGCTTGATCAATTGCTTTATGACTTAACGCTGAAATTTTTGCAAGGTCTTTTACTTTACGGTTCAATTTGAAATCGTAAGAGTGAGGTTTTGGTCCAAAGATAGTACCACCACCTTTGTATAAAGGGTTACGGATATTACCCTTACGAGCTCCACCAGTACCTTTTTGTTTGTGTAATTTTCTGCTAGCACCTTGTACTTCCGCACGAGTTTTAACTTTATGCGTACCTGAACGGCGTGCAGCTAAATATTGTTTTACGGCTAAATAAATAACGTGGTCGTTTGGAGTTGCTCCAAAGATCTCAGCAGGTAATTCTACCTGTCTGCCAGTCTTTTTGCCTTTTATATCTAATACTTCTAATTGCATGATTGTCGATTAATGTGGTGATTACTTTTGGATTAAAACAATTGAACCGTTGTGACCTGGAACAGATCCACTAACTAGTACGTAGTTTTTTTCTGGGAATAACTTTAATACTTTTAATCCTTTTGTTTTAACGCGATCGTTACCCATATGACCCGCCATACGCATTCCTTTGAATACTCTCGCTGGATAAGATGATCCACCGATAGAACCTGGAGCACGAGAACGGTCATGTTGACCGTGCGTAGCTTCACCAACCCCGCTAAATCCATGACGTTTAACAACACCTTGGAAACCTCTACCTTTAGTTGTACCAACAACTTCAACAGTATCTCCTTCAGAGAACATGTCTAAGGTAAGTGTAGCGCCTAATGTTGTGTCAATAGAATAATCGCGGAACTCTTTTACGAATTTTTTGGGAGCAGTCTGTGCTTTTGCGTAGTGATTAATTTCAGACTTTGTAGAGTGCTTTTCTTTTTTGTCGCCCAATGCTAATTGTACTGCATTGTAGCCATCTACTTCAGGAGTTTTAACCTGAGTAACAGTGCAAGGACCAGCTTCGATAATGGTGCAAGCAATTTGCTTTCCATCTTCACCGAAGATGCTAGTCATGCCAATTTTTTTTCCAATAATACCTTTCATCTTTTTTTGCGGTTTATGCCCCGCGCTTGGTTCTGAGGACATCCGATGATGATGCTACGTTTTATGGTAGCTCGGATTCAATCCCTGTTTGCTGCCGACCTTTTCCTGAGTTTCTCAATTTGAGAGGGGAAGTACCGGAAGTAAACAAACCTCGAAGGGCCTGTTTATATTTTACTTACTTCAAACCAGCGCTCCTTTTTCAACTGCTGCATAATGTGCAGTGATTGGGAGATGGTAATTATAAATACTTATGCTTTGATCTCCACTTCAACACCTGATGGTAAGTCTAACTTACTTAAGGCATCTACAGTTTTAGAAGAAGAAGTATAGATATCCAATAAACGCTTGTGCGTTGCTAATTGGAACTGCTCACGACTTTTCTTATTAACGTGTGGTGAACGTAACACAGTGAAAATGCGTTTGTGTGTAGGCAAAGGAATAGGACCTGTAACTACTGCACCTGTACTGCGTACTGTTTTTACGATTTTCTCAGCTGACTTGTCAACTAAGTTGTGATCGTAAGATTGTAATTTTATTCTAATTCTTTGAGACATAGCTTATTTTTCCAAATTATCTTGGGGTTGCAAAGGTAATGGGTTGTAACCTAACATTCAAGAAATATTGTGTTTTTTTTAATTTTTTTTCAAAATATTTTCCACCGCCCTCTGTAGGCAAAATAAAGCCCCCTCCTTTTAACGGGAAGGGGCTCTTAAGTTATTGAAAATCAGATAGTTGATTTAAATACAACTAGTCTTCATCTTTCACTTTTCCTTTGTTTTTAGCCATTACTTCCTCAGCAATATTGTTCGGCGCTGGATTATAATGACTGAACTCCATTGTAGAAGTCGCACGACCAGAACTTAATGAACGTAATTGAGTCACATAACCAAACATCTCGCTCAAAGGTACTTTAGCTTTGATAACTTGTAAGTTACCACGGCTATCCATACCTTCTAACATACCACGACGACGGTTTAAGTCACCTGTTACGTCACCCATGTATTGGTCAGGAGTTACCACTTCTACTTTCATGATTGGCTCAAGCAAGGTTGGTTTTGCTTTTTTACCAGCAGTTCTGAAACCAGCTTTAGCACATAATTCAAATGACATTGCATCAGAATCCACGTCATGGTAAGAACCATCATAAACACGTACTTTCATATTGTTCACTGGGAAACCAGCTAATACACCAGCACTCATTGAAGATTCAAAACCTTTTGTAATTGCAGGAACGAATTCTTTAGGGATAGATCCACCAAATAAATCGTTTTGGAATTGGAAGGCTTTTTTGTCAGGATTTGCTGCTAACCATTCTTCGTCTGCAGGTCCAATTGAGAATTGGATATCAGCGAATTTACCACGACCACCAGATTGCTTTTTCAACACTTCACGGTGCTCGATAGTCATTCCAAATGATTCTTTATAGGCAACCTGAGGATTACCTTGGTTAATTTCCACTTTGAATTCACGACGCATACGGTCAACGATAATTTCTAAGTGTAATTCACCCATTCCAGATAAGATAGTTTGACCAGTGTCTTCGTCAGTTTTTACTCTTAAAGTAGGATCTTCCTCAACTAACTTAGCAATTGCCATACCCATTTTATCTACGTCTGCTTGAGTTTTAGGCTCAACAGCTACAGAGATAACTGGTTCTGGAATAAACATATTTTCAAGAACAATTAAGTGATTCTCATCACATAATGTATCTCCTGTTTTAATCTCTTTAAAACCTACCGCTGCTGCGATATCACCTGCTTCGATAAAATCGATTGGGTTTTGTTTGTTTGCAAACATTTTCATGATACGAGAAATACGCTCGTTCTTTCCACTACGTACGTTTCTTACATAAGAACCCGCATCTAAGTGACCAGAGTAACATCTGAAGAATGCTAAACGTCCTACGAAAGGATCTGTCATAATTTTGAAAGCTAATGCAGCAAATGGTTCTTTTGCATTTGGCTTACGGAAAACTTTTTCTCCTGTATCAGGATCTGTACCTTCTGTATCAGCAACGTCAACTGGTGAAGGCAAGTAACGACATACTGCATCTAATGCTGTTTGTACTCCTTTGTTTTTGAAAGAAGAACCACACATCATTGGAACAATACTTAAATCGATACAAGCTTTACGAATTGCTTCATGTACTTCATCTTCAGAAATTGAATCTGGATTTTCGAAGAATTTCTCCATTAATTTGTCGTCGTATTCTGCTACGGCTTCAATTAATTGAGCTCTCCAATAATCAACATCTTCTTTCATATCATCAGGAATAGGATGTTCTACATAAGTCATACCTTCTGTAGCATCATCCCAAATAATTGCTTTCATTCTGATTAAATCCACAACACCAGTAAAATTATCTTCGGCACCAATTGGCAATTGTAATGGCACAGCTTTTGCACCTAACATTTCTCTTACTTGTGTTACCACCATTAAGAAATCTGCACCAGCACGGTCCATTTTATTTACGAAACCAATACGTGGTACACGGTAACGATTTGCTTGACGCCATACAGTTTCTGATTGTGGCTCAACACCATCAACAGCAGAGAACAAAGCAATCAAACCATCCAATACACGCATTGAACGCTCTACCTCTACAGTAAAGTCAACGTGGCCCGGAGTATCAATGATATTAAAATAATAATCTTTTGTGTTTGCATCTTTCTTACCTAACGTAGTAGGAAACTGCCATTGACAACTTACTGCTGCAGAAGTAATAGTAATACCTCTTTCTTTTTCTTGCTCCATCCAGTCAGTGGTAGCAGCACCATCATGTACCTCACCAATTTTGTGAATCATACCAGTGTAACGCAAGATACGTTCAGTGGTAGTTGTCTTACCCGCATCAATGTGCGCAGCAATACCAAAGTTTCTTTGTAGTTTTAAATCCGCCATATTAGGGTTGTTTATTTTTTAATAGCTCTAAAAATTAGACCCATTTAAGTGTCAATTTTCCGAGGCGCAAAGTTAATGATATAAGTGATTGAACAACGGTTTCCCACAATATTTTTCCATAAACTATTCCACAAGTCTCCCACTGCATTGTAAACCAAGGTAAACAGAGTGTTTTAAGTAACTTATGGGCAATAAAAAACCCCAACTAAGTTGAGGTTTTTCTATATAAAAGAGATTATTCTTTTGTTTTCGATTACACTTTAAAGTGAGAGAACGCTTTGTTCGCCTCAGCCATACGGTGTGTATCTTCTTTCTTTTTAAATGCACCGCCTTCGCCTTTTGTAGCTGCAACGATTTCATTTGCTAATTTGTCAGCCATTGTTTTACCGTTACGCTCACGGCTAAAACGTACTAACCATTTCATGCTTAAAGAAATTTTACGATCGGCACGAACTTCAGCAGGAATTTGGAAAGTAGCACCACCAATACGGCGGCTACGAACCTCAACAGCTGGAGTTACATTTGCTACAGCTTTCTTCCACATTTCGTATCCATCTTCGTTAGTGAACTTAGCCACTTTGTCTAATGCATCGTAGAAAATATTGAAAGCAGTAGTCTTTTTACCATCTAACATGATGTTATTGATAAAACGAGTTACTTGTACATCGTTAAATTTAGGATCTGGTGCTAATGGAATCTTTTTAGGTTGTGCTTTACGCATGTCTGTCGAATATTAATTAGTTGTTATTATTTCTTTGCTTTTTCTTTCTTAGTACCGTATTTAGAACGAGACTGCTTACGGTCTTTAACACCTGCAGTATCTAAACTACCACGTACAATATGGTAACGTACCCCTGGTAAATCCTTTACACGACCACCACGGATTAATACGATACTGTGCTCTTGTAAGTTATGACCTTCACCTGGGATGTAGGCAATAACCTCAATCTTATTAGTCAAACGTACTTTAGCTACTTTACGTAACGCAGAGTTTGGTTTTTTAGGTGTAGTTGTATACACTCTTGTACAAACGCCACGACGCTGAGGACACGCATCCAAAGCTCTTGATTTACTTTTCGCCCTGATGATCTCACGGCCTTTTCTAACTAGTTGCTGAATAGTAGGCATTTATTATGCTATTTTGTTCAATTCGGTTTATAAAAAATTCGGACGGCAAAGGTAATGGCTGTGAACGAATTACCAAAATGTTTATTGGCTAATTTTAAAAAAATAGCACAATTCCCTATTTTTTGCTCTTCAAAAACATCAAAAAGCTGAATTATATCTTTTTAAATGCTTGACTTACAGCCTTTTAACTAAATGTGTACCAACCAGTCATGTTTGTCCACAATATTTCCCATTCGGATATCATTAAGGTGTTTTTTGAGTGCTGGAGCTACTTTTAATGCTTCTACATCAAAATCCATGATGTATTCTCCGTGGGCTAATCTTGATATATAAGAGACAACTGCAGCTGTTCCAACTCCAAATACTTCCTGAAATAATCCTTTTTTATGTGCGTCAACAATTTCTGCTACCGATAAAAATCTTTCTTCTACTTCATAGCCCATTTCTTTTAACAATGTAATAGCAGAATTTCTTGTTACTCCTTTTAATACAGTTCCTTTCTCAACAGAAGGCGTAATTATTTTGCCATCAATGACAAACATAACATTCATCATACCAACTTCTTCTACATATTTATGTTCTATTGCATCGGTCCATAATACTTGATCGTAACCATTTTTTTGTGCCAATGAAACAGGATATAAACTTCCACCATAATTACCACCATTCTTCGCAAACCCTACCCCACCGGGTGTTGCACGCGTGTAATGCTGTTCAATTAAAATTTTCATTGGAGCAGAAAAATAAGCACCACTAGGACCAAGAATAATCATGAACTTATAAGTTTGTGAAGGACGAACTCCTAAGAATGGATCCATCGCAATCATAAATGGTCGGATGTATAAAGACGCATCAGGTTTATTTGGAATCCACCCCGCTTCTAATTTTATTAACTGCTTCATCCCTTCCATAAAAATCCATTCTGGAATGGCAGGCATTTGCATACGTTCTGCAGAAATATTAAATCTTTTAAAATTTTGATCGGGTCTGAATATAACTGCTTCACCCTTATTATTTTTAAATGCTTTAATTCCTTCAAAAATAGTTTGACCATAATGTAAAGTTGCACAAGATGGATCTACTTCAAATGGAGCGTAAGGCTTAATGACAACATTTTTCCATTCTCCATTCTCATAATCAGCAACCAACATATGGTCTGTAAAATTTTTACCAAATGCAATTTCATCCATATTATACGTAGGAAGCTTTGGATTGGTGTTAAGAGTTACTGGAATTGTTTGCGTTGACATATACTTGCTTTTTATGAAGAACATTAAGGTTACAAAGAAACAAAAATAAGAAATAAACTAAAAACTTACAAGTGTTATTTTTTCAATCAATGCATTTGAGTTAATTTTCCAACCCAATGCAAGAACCTAAAACGATATTACCCGCAGCAGCACTTGTTTCTTTGTTCAAAGATACTTTGGTATTGCCTGAAATGGAAATAAAGTCACCAGAAAATATAGAGAAAGCATTGATTACTGCAATTGGAAAAGAAGCCATTGAATCTACGCAAGTAAACGAGGTAGTAAATGAACAAAAATCCACTCCTCCTGCTCCACTTAAATTTTTAGGTGATCATTTGAAAAAAATTATGGTGATTGTAAATGATTCTAATGCAGTGCACTTGAATGAAACAGATTTAGGTTTGTTGTCATCAATATTAAATGCATGTAAATTAACATTAGCAGATATCGCATTAATTAACACTGCACAACAACCATTAAGTATGCACGAAATGTTAAATACACTTCCTTCACAATTGGTACTTGCATTTGATTTATCTGCGGCACAATTAAAAATAAAATTACCAACCACTTTATACAAACCAATTGTATTAGGAGAAACACATATTTTATTTAGCAGCAGCCTTCAAAGCATGCAGGGCGCAGATCAAACAGCTAAATTAGAAAAGTCTAAACTATGGAATGCGTTAAAGTTATTATTCAAATTGTAATTGCTTAATTATAATTTAAGCAATCTTTTATTTACTTATTGTTTAATAACACATCTTTTACCAATCAATACAATTTGCAATGCACACCTTAATTTTTGCTACCAATAATCAAAATAAAGTTGACGAAATACAATCCTTAGTTGGAGCAGATTTTAATATTATTCCATTAAAAACGGCAGGAATTAATATTGATATACCAGAACCTCACGATACATTGCAAGAAAATGCTGCGGAAAAAGCGAATACCATTTTGAATATTACAAATCAGAATTGTTTTAGCGAAGATACCGGATTAGAAATACTTGCATTGCAAGGTGCGCCAGGTGTTAAGAGTGCCAGATACGCTGGCGAAGGGCGTGACTTTCAGGCAAATATTGATAAAGTATTAAGTAATCTTGGAACAACTGAAAATAGAAATGCACAATTTAGAACCGTAATCTGTTTAAAATGGGGTAATGAAAAAGAAGGATTTCAAACCCATTATTTTGAAGGAATTTGTAAAGGAAATATAGCAACTGAAATGCATGGTGAGAAAGGATTTGGATACGACCCCATATTTATACCAGAAGGATCGACTAAGAGTTTTGCTCAAATGACTATGGAAGAAAAGAATCAATACAGTCATCGTCAAAAAGCAGTTACTAAACTGTTTGAATTTCTAAGATCTAAATAATGTAAACAAAAAAATGCTTTTAATTAAGCATTGATTGTAATTAATTTAATTACTGCACTAAGGGTGTTTCTGCATTCCAAATTTTCCAACTCTCCTCGGCTTGTATATGTAACATTTCCAACCCATTTTGAATAGTTGCTCCTTGTTGTTTCCCTTTAAAAAGGAACATAGTTTCTCCTGGATTATAAATTAAATCAAATAAATGATGTTGCGCTGTGATTCCTTCGTATGGGATAGCTGGGGCATCATTCACATTGGGATACATGCCAATTGGGCTTGTGTTTATTAAAAGTGTATGAGTAGCAATAATCTCCTTAGTAAGTTGATTATACTCAATGCAATTTTCTCCTTTAGCTCTTGAGGCAAACTGATATTTGATATTTAAGTTTTGCATTACCCACTCTACTGCCGCAGCTGCACCACCAGTTCCAAGTATTAGTGCATGTGTATGATGCGGTTTTAAAAAAGGCATCAAAGATTTCTGAAATCCTATAACATCGGTATTATAACCATATAGTGCATTATTGTACCTACGAATACAATTACATGCTTGAATAGATTTTACAACAGAAGATGGATGTTGTATAAAAGGAATCACCTCCTTTTTATAAGGAATAGTAATATTTAATCCCTGTAAATTCACATCGTCCCAAAGGGGTTCAAATGCATCAATGGATGGGATTGGGAAGTTCGCATACTGCGCATCCAAAACTAGTTCCTTTTGAAATTTATCTTTGAAATAACCTTGTGAAAAGGAATGAGACAAAGGATATCCTATAAGTCCAAACTGTCTCAAGACTATTTATTTAAGTATAAGTTAAAAGTATCTCCTCTTAATCCAATACGCATCGCTTCCAATGGAATTACTTCCGTAGGGGCAATATTCCCAAGGTTTACATTACATCCTATTAATTCAAGAAAATATAATTGTTGCGCTTTTTGAGGCGCTTCCCACAATATTTTTTCAGCAGGAATTTTAGTTAAAATTTCTTGTACTAAACCTTCACGCACTTCTCCACTACCTCTATATATACCAACATTACCCGCCTCACGTGCTTCGGCAATTACATATTCCGAACCAGCACTTAATTCTGCTGTCATTAACTCAATCCATTTGTACGGAGGAATAATATGAGCAGCATCTTTACTTCCAACCTCGCTAATCACTTTAGAAATTTTTGCAATCTTCTCGATATAACCACACTTCTCAGCATGTGGAATTTCAATAGAACCGTCACTCACTTCTATCAAATCAATTTTATAATCTTTACACATTGCGATATAATCGTCAAACTGATTCCTGATAATAAAGGCTTCAAATAAAGTACCACCAAAATAAACAGGAATTCCGTGTGATTGATACAGCTCAATTTTAGCACGTAAATTCGGAGTTACTGCAGAAGTACCAAATCCTAACTTTACCACATCTGTATGTATTCCCGAAACGCTTATAAAATTTTCGGCTTCGCCAAAACTTAACCCCTTATCCATTACCATTGTTAACCCATGCTTACGTGGCTTTGGTGTCCTTTCTGGTATTTGAGTTAAATTAAAATTAATCATAGTTTACTGCTTATATACTACAAAGGTAAATCAAAATGCTTAAGATAACTTACGCTTCTTATATTGAGTGATTAACTCCGCAACTTTGCCATCCTGCATTATTTCGGGATAAAATTTAAGCAATTTGCTAACTAATTTAGATGACTTAGATAATGCCATTTCTAATTGCAATAAACCCTCCGCAGTTTTGCCCATCTTGTGTAAAATTGCACTTCGGTAAAATATGAAAATTACTTTACCCTGGGTAGACAAATATGCAATTTCAGTTTGCTCCAGTGCAGCATCTAATTGCTCGTTTGCAACCAAACATTTAATTAAATATTCCCACCCTGCAATTTGCTTAGGCTTGTTTTTTACAACCATGCCAAAATAGCCAGCTGCTTCTTTAAACTGATTTAAATTCATATAACATTCTCCAAGTAAAATAGAATACTCGTTTATATGTTTATGAATTCTCACTGCATGTTCTAATTGTTTAATAGCCTGCTCCCATTGCCCCTCCTGCATATACGTAGCTGCAATTTTTTGATACAATCTACTGTCATCGGGATTTAAATGAACCGCCTTTTTATAATGAAATCTTGCTTGTGCAAAATTTTTCATTCTATGATAACAATGCCCAATGGCTTCATAAATAACATCCTCGGGTCTTGACAATTCTAATACTTTTTCTAAAGCTTCAATAGCTTCTTTATATTTACGAATACGCAAATATGCATCGCCCATGTTACGATATGCATAATCAAATTTTTCATCAATTACAATTGCGTATTGATATGCATCGATAGCTTTTTCATGCAATTTTAATCCTTGATATGCAGCAGCTAAATTAAACCAGGCTAATGCATTGTATGGTTGTTCGTCAATGATACGCTGATGTAAACGTATACTCTCTTCGTTTCTTCCTGTAAAGTCGGTCCAAAAACAAATCTTATACAAAGCTTCTTCATTCATTGGATCATCTTCCAAAACCAATTGCAAACAATCAAAAACTTTATCAAAAGCTTCATGATCGTCATATACATCTGCTAATTCAAACAAAACTTCGGTTCGCTCTGCACCTTCAAATAAATGCAACGCTTCTTGTAATAGTACTATGGCATTCTCTGGCTGATCTAAGGCTAAATAAGCGTCAGTCTTTAAAATAAACAAGTTCATATCCTTATGATCGTATAAAGCAGCTGTATCTAATAACTTTAAAGCTTCCTTGTATTTTCTTGTAGCTAATAAAAGGTCTGCCTTTTTGATCATAAGTAATGCCGAAAAGGGATATTGGTCTAAAGCCAAATCTGCAGCTTGTATTGCTTCAATAATCTCGTCTTTTTCATCAAGATGTTCAATAATTCGTTCAAAATCGTCTTCCTCAATATAGGCATTAGATCGCCCATGCTTTAGATTTTGGTATCTAAGCATCAATTCTTGAATATCCCCTCTGTCTTCCTCCTTTTGACGATCAAACATGGCTATACTATTTTTAAACGATTATTAAATAATTGATTTTCAATACATTAATAAAATACTACATGCTAGTTCTCTAATAAATATACTATCCCGGCACAAATTCACCATATTTTATTGTACACAAATGGTGCCAGATTTAGTTAAAATTATTTTTTTAAAAACCAGCCATAAACAATTACCTTCGTATGAATCATGCGTACCGTAAAAAACATACTATTCATTGCTTTTGCCACTAGTCTATTGCTAGTGACTGCAAATTTGAATGCAAGTATGGTTGTAACTGGAACTATTGAATCAAAAAAGGCAGAAGAAAAATACACGCTTAAAAACTTAAGTGCATTCACACATAAAACTGCAAGCTTCGCAACTTTAAAATCAAGTTTAGATTTTAAAGGATTCGCAAACACAAATAGTATAACAAGTAATAGCAATGCTAATTACTTAAAATATAATAAAGGAAACGTTTCTTATGTGATTCCTTATCATTACAAAGTGATCTTGTCTAAATTCAAGACACCTTCTGCTCAATAGTAATATTCTTAATTTTAATGGACTTAACTATTCTAATCAATAATTTGATATAGATCTTTGTTAATGTTAAACTGACTTAATGAAATAGGGCTCAAATCTATTTTAGTAGCTCGATATTGTATAGCCTGGCCAGACACAGGTATAATGGTATAAGATAATACAAGACCAGCAACCTCCTTAAAAGCCAATTCAAAAGTATTTACAGTGGTCGCTATATCGGTTGTATATACTATTTGATATACTACCCCATCGCTCCATTTTAATTCTACACTCTTACAATTATATCCAAGTATTTGCACCAAAGTATCAGATGCAATTTCTTTCATTGAAATTAAGTTGGGCTGGGATAATGGAGGATAAACCACAGACTGTAAAAAATGACTAGTCCCAATATCCTTGGTTATAGTGGCAGTGGACTGCTGTACATTAAATAATAAAGTTTGAGTTAAATGGGATGTTTGAAGGGTAGTTTTACATTGATCGCCTTTAACATAAACTAATTTATACCCAATAGTATCATCACTATTAAGCTGCTTTATAAAATATTGCAATGTACACTCACCAATAACTTTAGTCTGTGCCTTTAATGCACAAAACGGAAGTAATATGAAAACGAAAATTAGGGGGGTATTGCGATATATCATGTTAACTATTGATAAGAAAAGACCCTATAAAAGGGCCTTTTCTTGACAAAAATTATTTCTTGTGTTTATCTTTCAAGTCTTGTACTTTTTTCTGAGCATCCATCATTTGCTCATACTTGCTTTGCCAATTACTCTTTTTCTTTGGCGTCTTACGCTTCACATCAATATCAGCTAAAATTTTATCATGATTGATGATGAATTTCTGAATCACTAATTGTAACAATAAAGTAACTACGTTTGAAACTGTATAATACCATGTTAAGGCAGACGGCAAACGATTAAAAATAAACAATAACATCACAGGGAAAATGTAAGGCATATATTTCAATGCTGGATTATCCTGTGTAGGTGTCATTGACATATTATAAACAGAAATGAATACACTTGTTATTACAGCAGTTAATGTAAACAAGCTAATATGATCACCAAATCCCATTGGCACTGTAAAAGGTAATTTTGCTATTACATCATAACTAGATAAATCCTGACTCCATAGGAAAGATTGGCCTCTTAGTGAAATATTAGAGTTAAAGAAACTATACAATGCAAAGAAGATAGGAATCTGCAATAACGCTGGAATACAACCGCCTAGTGGGTTTACGCCAGCCTCTCTAAATAACTTCATCTGCTCCATTGCAAAACCTTGTTGATCGTCTCCTAACTTTTTCTTGATTTCATCTAACTCAGGTTTCAACACTTTCATTTTAGCACTACTCAAGTAACTAGAATAAGTTAATGGAGAAGTCACCAAACGAATAAAGATGGTCAATAATAATACTACCCATCCATAATTAGAAACGAAGCCTGCAAAGAAGTCAAAAACAGGCATAATAATAAACTTGTTAATTGGACGTACAAATGAATATAAGTCTCTTCCCAAATTCACAATCTTGTCCATTTCTGGAGCTTCTGTTTTTAATATTTGGAAGTCGTTAGGTCCGAAATATAATGAAAGTGGAATATTAACAATTGCCCCACTTACTTTAGTTTGTAATTGAGATTGCATTGTAGCTAAACCTCTACTAGAATCCGTTTTCCTTTGCCAATCTATTTTACCTGAAGCAAACCCATCTTTAGCAACTAATGTTGTTGTAAAGAATTGTTGAACCAAACCAACCCATTGAATTGGTTTCTCAAATGTTTTAGATGCTTTACTTGAGATATAATCAAACTCATTTCCTTCTGAGAAACACACATTTGATACTTGACGCTCATATTGTGATGTTCTTTCTTGTTGGTAAGAATGTACATCCCATAATAAATTAATTTGACCGTTGGTTAACAATTGATCAGCACCGTCTAATTGCACATTCCATTCAACATTGTATTTGTTTGGCGCAAGTGAAAACTGATGACGAATTGTTTTACCAGAAGGTGTTGTCCATGCGTATTCAATTTTTTGCACTCCATTACTTGAAGGCAAAATATTTACAACTGGGAATAATACTTGATTAATTTGAGCTGTTTGATTGTTACCAATATTTACTGGATAACTAAGTGAGCTACTATCGCCAAGGGTAACAAGTTTTTTATCGGAATTCTTATACTTTTTTAAAGTAACTCCAACTACTTGACCACCCTTATTGCTAAATTGAACTTTTATTAACTCGTTTTCTAAAGTTGTAATTTGCTCCTTAACTGAATCAACAGCAATTGCTGTTCCAGATGTAGAATCAACTTTGATTGGATTTTTTGCAGCAGCCGCTTTTTCAGCAGCAGACTTTACCATTGCTACAGAGTCATCAAAATGCTTTTTATAAGCTTGGATTTCATTTTGTTGTTTATTTGTAAACCAGAAATAAGCAAAAAATAAACCAGCAAGCAAGACAAACCCAATGACCGTATTTTTATCAGTATTCATATTCAATGTTTAAACGTAAATAACGTGGGGCAAAGGTATGTTTTTTATAGGTTTCTACTATACTTTCCCCCCACTAAATACAGGGCATCCGTCATCTCGCCTAAACTGCAATATTTGACTGCTTCCATGAGTATTTCAAACAGATTGTCATTGTTAAGACTAGCCTGTTTTAGTAGCTCTAAATAGATCATTTTCTTGGTCGGATTACGTTTTTTAAACATTTGTAAGCATTGAACCTGTCTTGTCCTTTCTTTTTTTGTGGACCTGATAATGTTTTTATGATCCACCTTTAAAGAGGCATTTTCATTCAAGAAAGTATTTACCCCAACAATTGGAATTTCACCATGGTGCTTTTTGGTCTCATATACCCAACTTTCCTCCTGAATTTTAGACCTTTGATACATTCTTTCCATAGCACCCAACACACCACCTCTGGAATTGATTTTGTCAAATTCTTGCATGACTGCCTCCTCAACCAAATCGGTTAATTCAGTAATCAAGAAACTACCTTGTTGGAAATTTTCAACTTTAGCAGTCCCTAATTCTTTATTAATAATTAATTGAATTGCCAAGGCTCTTCTAACACTTTCTTCGGTAGGGGTTGTAATAGCTTCGTCGTAAGCGTTCGTGTGTAAGCTATTGCACTGATCATATATTGCATATAAGGCTTGAAGCGTTGTACGAATATCATTAAAATCAATTTCTTGTGCATGCAAACTGCGACCACTAGTTTGAATATGGTATTTTAATTTTTGAGAACGTAGATTAGCCTTGTATTTCAGCTTCATAACACGAGACCAAATTCTTCGGGCAACCCTACCAATGACAGCATATTCAGGATCCATTCCATTGCTAAAAAAGAAGCTTAAGTTGGGCATGAAATCATCAATCGCAATACCTCTATTTAAAAAATATTCAACATAGGTAAACCCGTTTGCTAATGTAAAAGCCAATTGTGTAATTGGATTTGCACCTGCCTCGGCAATATGATATCCTGATATAGAAATACTATAAAAATTAGTGATTTTATTTTTTGCAAAATATACTTGTACATCCCCCATCATACGCAATGCAAAGTCGGTAGAAAAGATACAAGTATTCTGCGCTTGATCTTCCTTTAAAATATCTGCTTGTAAAGTACCTCTAAGTTTAGTTAGCACATTAGATTTTATTTGTCCATACACTTCTTCATCTAATACTTGATCACCCGACACACCAAGCAATTGCAAGCCCAGTCCGTTATGCCACTTATTAAAAGGAATTTCAGGATGAATGGACTCATAATTAGGAACATGTTGATTACCTAAAATAGTTTTTACTTTTTTACGAACCTGTGGCCATAATTTATGTTGCGTAATATATTGCTCACAAGCTTGATCAATTGCAGTGTTAAAAAACATGGCTAACAGCATAGGAGCAGGTCCATTAATTGTCATGCTTACGGAAGTAGTTGATGCATTTAAATCAATACCTGAATATAGTTTTTTAGCGTCATCCAAACTGGCAACACTTACCCCCGCGTTTCCAATTTTCCCAAACACATCTAACCTAGATGCGGGGTCATGTCCATACAAAGTAACACTATCAAAAGCAGTCGATAATCTAATAGCGGATTGCCCTTTACTTAAATAATGAAAACGCCAATTGGTTCTTTCAGGAGCACCTTCTCCAGCAAACATTCTAGTTGGATCTTCATTTTCTCTTTTCAACTCAAATACTCCTGCAGTAAAAGGATATTTACCCGGTACATTTTCTTTTAACTGCCATTCAACAATATCACCCCAGTCGGCATATTTAGGCAAGTACACTTTATTTAATTCAATGCCAGAAGGAGTTTCAAAAACAAATGGATGCTCTTTACGTTTACCCCTTACATCGTCTACAAAAACCTTTTGTTGATATTTTTTATAGAGTGCAGGCCATTCAGTTACTAGTTGCTTCACCTCAATGTCTAAGGAATTTTCCATTATTTTTAAAGCCTTAACAAGTGCAGTATTTTTTGATAAAGAAGTATCCTGCATTGTTTTATCTAAGCAATACCACTTTGACGCCAATTGCTTTTGATTTTCAATCCAAATATTATTTTGTTGAATAGTATCCATTATTTCGCTTAAGTAAGCGTTTCTTTTATTCGGGATAGTTGGTGCTGTAATAAAATTTTCATCATAGGGAATTGGATTAACGATACAATTAAAATTAAGGCCAAGCAATGCATTTGTTTTTTGAATTAACTCATTGTACAAGGCTTGCATCCCGGGGTCACTATAATGAGAAGCGATGGTGCCATAGACTGGACTTGACTTTGCGCTTGCATCAAAAATATGATGTGAACGATTGTATTGCTTACGAACATCTCTTAACGCATCTAATCCACCGGATCTATCAAATTTATTAATGCCAATAATTTCTGCAAAGTCAATCATATTAATTTTTTCCAGTTGTGTAGGCGCACCAAACTCTGGAGTCATTATATAAACAGGTAAATTTACATAGTCCACGATGGTTGCATCATTTTGCCCAACACCTGCTGTCTCAATTACAATACAATCAAAACCAGCTTCTCTACACAAATCTATCACACCATCCATGCAACTAGCAACGGATTGTACGTCGCTTCTGGTTGCCAATGAACGCATATAAACATTAGGGTGATGAATTGCATTCATTCTAATTCTATCACCAAGAAGTGCACCGCCTGTTTTACGTTTAGATGGATCTACAGAAACAACTGCAATCGTTTTAGTTGGATTACATTGAACAAAATATTGTACAAGCCTATCAACTACAGTGGACTTTCCAGCACCACCAGTTCCAGTTAATCCAATTATTGGAATGGTAGATTGAGCTTTTTTTTCTGACTTCTTTTTCTTAGCAACTTTAAAATCTCCATTTTGCAAAAGTGTAATGTTGCGGCTTAATACGCGAGGATCTATTTTCTTAACTATAGATAATTTAGGTAACCGTTTTTGCGTAAACGCTTTTAAAGTATTTGAACAGATGCGAATTACATCTTTAATCATTCCTTTAATACCCATCTCTAAACCATCATCGGGTAAATAAATTTTAGAGATGCCATTTTTTTCTAACCACTTAGCTTCAGTAGGCAAAATAGTACCTCCACCTCCTCCGACAATTTTTATATGCTGATATCCTGATTGATTTAATAGTTTTCGTACAAAACTGAAAAATTCTAAATGACCTCCCTGATAAGAAGTAATCGCAATACCTTGAACATCTTCTTCAATGGCAGCTTCGACAATTTCGTAAGCCGATCGATTATGACCAAGGTGAATTATTTCAACCCCATTTTCTTGGAGTACGCGACGCATGATATTAATGGATGCATCATGGCCATCAAATAAACTTGTACAAGTTAAAATCCTAATCTTATTCATGGTATAAAGCTAACAAATGTTAGCAATATACCATCAGTAAATTAAGCGTTTGTTGTAGCGTGTTTTTTAGCAGCTGCTATAAAATGTACGAATAATGGAGCAGGTGCTTCGACCGTGCTTTTTAATTCAGGATGGTATTGAACCCCAATGAAGAAAGGATGGTTTGGCAATTCGACAATCTCTACCAATCCAGTAGCTGGATTCACTCCACTTGTAACCATACCCTTTTCGTGGAAAGCATTTAAATATTCATTATTAAACTCATAACGATGGCGGTGACGCTCATTAATTGAAGTTGCTCCATAAATAGTATGTGCCAAAGTATTTTCGGTAATTGTGCATGGATAAGAACCTAAACGCATTGTACCACCCATCATGGTGATTCGCTTTTGTTCTTCCATCATATTAATAACTGGATCTGGACTTTCAGGATCCATCTCAACGGAATGTGCTTGTTTTAATCCTAATACATTTCTTGCAAATTCAATTACTGCCATTTGCATTCCCAAACAAATACCAAAGAAAGGCATTTTGTTTTCTCTTGCATATTGAACCGCAAGAATTTTTCCTTCAATTCCTCTATTACCAAAACCAGGAGCCACTAATAAACCATCTAATCCATCTAATTGCTCTTTTACATTTGCAGAAGTAATATTTTCACTGTGCACATTCACTACATTCACTTTTACTTCGTTCATTGCACCTGCATGTATAAAGCTTTCTAAGATAGATTTATATGCATCCTGTAATTCAATATACTTACCAATCAATCCAATATTAACTGTTGATTTTGGATTTTTTAACTTACTTAAAAAGACATTCCATTTCGTTAATTCTGGCTCATTGTATTTAGTAATATTTAGTTTTTTCATTACTATTAAATCCAACTGCTCCTTTAACATTAACAAAGGCACTTCATAAATAGTACTTGCATCTAAAGACTCAATTACGTTACCTGCTTTAACATTACAGAACAAAGCAATCTTACGTTTAATATCATCTGTTAAAGGATGCTCCGTTCTACATACAATCACATCAGGATGTACTCCTGTTTCGCTTAACATTCTAACACTATGTTGTGTTGGTTTTGTTTTTAATTCTTTAGCCGCATTTAAATATGGAATCAAAGTTAAGTGCACCACCATGACATCCTCAGTTGGTAATTCCCATTGAATTTGACGAACCGTTTCAATAAATGGAGTGCTTTCAATATCACCGACAGTACCACCAATTTCAGTGATAACTACATCAAATTTTCCACCCTCGCCTAATAACAACATTCTACGCTTTATCTCATCGGTAATATGCGGAACTACTTGTACTGTTTTACCTAAAAATTCACCGGCTCTTTCTTTATTAATAACGGTTTGATAGATACGACCCGTTGTGACATTATTTGCTTGAGAAGTTGGGGTATTTAAAAAACGCTCATAGTGACCTAAGTCCAAATCGGTTTCTGCACCATCTTCCGTAACATAACACTCCCCGTGTTCATATGGATTCAAGGTTCCTGGATCCACATTAATATATGGATCAAATTTTTGAATGGTAGCAGTAATGCCCCTTGCTTGTAAAAGCTTTGCCAAAGAGGCAGCAATAATACCCTTACCTAAACTACTTGTTACACCACCAGTTACAAAAATATACTTTGCCATAAAAATTAAATTCGTCTAATATCAAAAAAGCATGCCCTATCATAGTTTCCTACGAGGAAATGCCCTTTCAACGGGGTTTGTTAATCGACCTATCTATAATTGGGAAAAAATCTTAGAGGTCATACAAAAATACGCCAAAAAAGCCCGCAAAAAAAATCAAGCTGAAGCGCTAAACAATAAATGTTTATAAGTGTTATTGAAAAGTGAACATCTTAAAATAAAATCAATAAAATTCTATGAAAAAACTACTTTTTGGCCTTTTGGCAGTCTTATTTACAGCAGGTTTATTAAGCTGGCATTGGGAAAAAACACAATATAGCCCTGTAGACAAAGCGGGCGTTATAGATTGTTTAAATATGGAAACCCAACAAGCTTACAAATTAGAGGCATCTACTCCGGCATTTGCTGCCATGCACCCAGCACCTATTGTGGCTAATCCCGAGAATTTATTAGGCAAAATGACCAATTTTGAAGCAGCAGATGGCAAACAAGCGAGCGCCTATTTTATTCCAGCTAAAAAGAAGTCCAATAAATGGTTAATAGTAATTCAAGAATGGTGGGGTTTAAATGACAATATTAAATTAGAGTCAGATAAATATTATAGTGCTTTGGGAGATGTAAACGTAATGGCGGTGGACATGTATGATGGTAAAATTGCAGCTACACCAGATAGTGCTATGAAATTAATGCGCGGTGCAGATATGGGAAGAATGACTGCAATTATTCAAGGTGCAATTAAGAAAGCAGGTCCAGATGCTTCAATCTACAGTGTGGGCTGGTGTTTTGGTGGTATGTGGAGTTTGCAAACTGCAATACTTGCAGGACCACAAGCTAAAGGAACGGTAATGTATTATGGTCGTCCTGAAACAAATATGGATAAATTAAAAAGTATTAAATGTGATATCATTGGATTCTTCGGAAACCAAGACCAAGCTCCTTCTCCTGCAATGGTGAATCAGTTTGAAAAAGATATGAAAGAAGCTGGCAAGAATTTGTCTGTAAATAGATATGAAGCGAATCATGGTTTTGCAAATCCAAGCAACCCAAGCTTTAATCCTACAGCAACTGCTGATGCGTATGCAAAAGCAATAGCTTTTTTAAAGGCACACTAATTATAAGCTAATTAATAAAGCCCTGTAAAATAGAATTCCATTTGCCTCCGTGGCACGAAGCCAAAGTCGGCTTCATGGAACTATTCTACAGGGCTTTTTTATGCCTTTATTAATTGTGAATTAATACTACATATCGTCTTTAATCTTTCGATAGCTAGCTGTTAAACCACGAATCAAAGAAGAGCTAAATCCTTGGTGCTCCATTTCATTTAAACCAGCAATGGTACATCCCATTGGCGTTGTTACTTTATCAATTTCTTGTTCTGGATGTGTATTCTTTGTAAGCAATAAATCGGCAGCCCCTTTTACAGTTTGAGCAGCAATTAAAGAAGCTTGTGCAGCACTAAATCCTATCTCGATTCCACCCTGTATATTAGCACGAATATATCTTAATGCATAAGCTGTTCCGCAAGCACCTAAAACAGTTGCTGCGTCCATTAATTTCTCATCAATTACAATACTCTTTCCTAATTGATTGAATAAAGAACTTACATATTCCACTTTGTCTTTTGCCTTTGCATTGGCACAAATACAAGTCATACTTTGTTGAATAGAAATAGCCGTGTTGGGCATGGCTCTAAATAAAGCAAAATTAGTGTCCAACATTTCTTCCATATCCTTAATCCAAACACCAGTTGCAACACTAATTACAGTGTGTTGACCAGCAGTTAAATAAGGTTTAATATCAGCTACTATGTCTTTTATTTGAAAAGGCTTTACAGCTAGTATTACATAGTTGGCATCCTTTACAGCAGCTTGATTATCTGAAGTTGTAGTTGCACCTTTATCAGCCAAGTGCTGAATGGTAGCTAAATTTCTTTTTGTAATAGTAATTTGATTTGCGTTCACAAATCCACTTGCAATTAAACCTTCAGCAATTGAAGATCCAAGGTTCCCGCCACCAATGATGGCAATTTTATGATTAGACATATTAAATAAATTTGAAAATAAAATATTATGATAAATGTTTTTGAGATTTTAAAACACCATCCCTTTTAAGACGTAGTTTAAAATAAAAAGTGCTTCAACTATAATAATTGGAATCGAAAATTTAGTAACCCTTTGAGGGAACTAAGTAATTTTTAACATAATCTGCAACGCCTTCTTCCAAACTTGAAAAAGGTTTATCATATCCAGCAGCACGCAGCTTGTTCATATTCGCTTCGGTAAAATATTGATACTTATCTCTAATATCCAAAGGCATATCTATAAATTCAATATTAGGTTCCAAAGCTTGCGCAGTAAATGTATTAGCAGCAAGGTCGTAGAAGGATCTTGCTTTGCCTGTTCCTAAATTATATAATCCATTCAATGATTTATCCCAATCCGATGAAAGCATTTTTGAAACCATCCAATAAATCACATTCACAACATCTTTCACATATACAAAGTCACGTAATTGCTCGCCATCTTTAAAACCTTCCTTATGACTTTTAAATAATTTTACGAGTCCAGTTTCTTTTATTTGATTATAAGAATGAAATATCACACTAGCCATACGACCCTTATGATATTCATTAGGACCATAAACATTAAAAAATTTCAAACCTGTCCATGATGGAGGAGTACCCTTTTGCGCAATGGCCCATTTATCAAATTCATTCTTACTAACTCCATAAGGATTTAAAGGAACGAGTTTATCTAAGATAGCATGCGAATCATCATACCCATGCTCGCCACCACCATAGGTTGCGGCAGAAGATGCATATATAAATGGAATTTGCATTTTAGTAGCATAATTCCATAATGATTTTGAATACTCAACATTTAACTCCTCGTGTATGGCATAATTAAATTCAGTCGTATCAGTTCTTGCACCCAAATGCACAATGGCATCAATGGTAAAATCTAAATCAGAAAGCTGTTCGATAAAAGATTGTCTTTCGATTACTTTTACAAATTGCTTTTTCTCCCAGTTATTTCGTTTTGCCTCTACGCCAAAATCATCGACCAATAGTAACTGATTCCAACCCTGTTCATTAAAAAATTGAACACAGGCCGAACCAATAAAACCAGCGGTGCCGGTAACTACTATGGTTGGTTGTTTTGACATATATTATTTACCTAATTCTTTTTCAATTGCAGTATCGTAATCGTTTTTCCAAGAAGTAATCGCGCCCCAGTTTTCACCTTCCACAACAACATCACTTGCAGTTACTTGTCCAATCACAGTTGTTTTAATGCCATGCTTAGCAGCTGCAGCTTCAATAGCAGCAACATTTACAGCATCGGTAGAAACCACTACTCTACTTTGTGCTTCACCAACCCAATAAGCATCTTTACGTAAAGCAGATCCATTTGAAGAAACTTCAAACCCTTTGTTGTTAAAGAAAGCAGACTCTAATAAAGTAACAATCAATCCACCTTCACTAATATCATGCACACTTTTCACATGCGCATTCTTAATTAATTCCGCAACTAATTGTTGTAAATTAAATTCTTCCTCCAAATCAAAATAGGGTGCTTGAGAATGCGTAACTCCTTTTAATTTATTCAAATATTCAGAAGAACCAATATCGTTTCTTTGCTCACCTAGTAAAACAATCACATCACCTTCTTTCTTAAAATCTAATGTCATTCTATTTTTCATATCCTCAACAATACCTACCATTCCAATAGTTGGTGTTGGGAATACTGGACCATCCGGATTTTGATTATAGAAACTTACATTGCCACCAGTTACTGGAGTATTAAATTTACGACAAGCAGCACCCATACCTTCTACTGCTTTTACAAATTGATAGTACACTTCTGGATCATATGGATTACCAAAATTCAAACAGTTTGTTACACCAATTGGCTCACCGCCACTACACACAATATTTCTTGCAGCTTCAGCTACAGCAATCATCGCACCTTTTTCGGGATCTGCGAAAACATATTTACTGTTACAATCAACCGTCATTGCTAATGCCTTACCTGTGCCTTTTGCTAACACAATAGCAGCATCACTTGGTGCATTAGTTGTTGTATTTGCGGCACCCACCATACTATCGTATTGGTTATATACCCAACGCTTAGATGCAATGTTTGGAAGGTTCACTAAATCTTTAACCGTTGCTTTTAAGTTAGTTGTATCTGCAATTGAATTCATATCAAATGCATTTACTTTAGCTAAGTAAGCAGGTTGTTTATATTCACGAGTGTATTGAGGAGCACCTCCACCTAATACTAATTCATAAGCAGGTAAGGAAGCTTCTAATTCACCATGCATATAAAAGTTTAATAAACCATCATCGGTAACTTCACCAATATTGCTACATGATAAATCCCATTTTTCAAACACTGCTAACACCTCAGCTTCTTTTCCTTTTTGCACACATATCAACATACGTTCTTGGCTCTCACTTAAAAGTAATTCCCAAGCTTTCATATTTTGTTGACGCGTTGGTACTTTATCTAAATCAATACGCATTCCCACTCCACCTTTTGCACTCATTTCTGCAGTAGAACAAATAATTCCAGCTGCACCCATATCTTGCATACCAACAATACCACCTGTTTCAATTACTTCTAAACAAGCTTCTAATAATTTCTTTTCTTGAAATGGATCACCCACTTGCACTGCTGGTAATTCTTCAACACTATCTGCAGTAATTTCGGCAGATGCAAAACTTGCACCACCAATACCATCTTTACCTGTAGCACTACCAACAAAGAAAATAGGATTACCTGTTCCTTCGGCAGTTGCACTCACAGTTTTTCCAGCTTTAACAATACCAACACTCATTGCATTCACTAATGGATTGGTATGATAACAATCTTCAAAATATAATTCACCACCAACTGTTGGAACACCAAAACAGTTTCCGTAATGACCAATACCATGAACAACTCCAGCCAATAATCTTTTTGTTTTATTATCATCCAATTTACCAAAACGTAAACTATTTAAAGATGCAATTGGACGTGCACCCATTGTGAAAATATCTCTTTGAATTCCACCCACACCTGTTGCAGCACCTTGGAATGGTTCCAATGCACTTGGGTGATTATGACTTTCAATTTTAAATACAACACCATAATCATTTCCAATATCCATTAATCCTGCATTCTCTTCACCAGCTGCAACCAACATTCTACCACCATCACGAGGCAAAGTCTTTAACCATTTAATTGAGTTTTTATAACTACAATGCTCACTCCACATTCCACTAAAAGCACATAGCTCTGTAAAATTTGGCGTACGACCTAACTTGACTTTTATACTTTCAAATTCTTCCTCCGTTAATCTTAATTGTTGCGCTGTTTTTACCGTGATTTCCATTTGTGTTTACTTATGCGTTTATAGATGTCGCGAAGTTACAAAATGGGTGGTTAAGCTTTGGGGAGAATTACCAACATGTCGCCAGATAAAATGTGTATCATTTTTTATAATTACTAAGCAACGTTTGTATTTATAAATTACCTATTATTTGAAAATCAATGAATTGCACATTTTAATCTTATTATGTTTTTTAATAATGTATATATTTTATTCACAAACAGGTATTAATTATCAATATTATCTTGGAAAATTACATTTCTTACTTATTTTCGTGCTCAGATACGATAAATAGAACATTATTATTTGTATAATTTATTTTTTTAATATTTAAACATCCGCACCATGTCTAAATCTAAATTGGAGTACATCTGGTTAGATGGCTACAAACCAACACAGTCTTTAAGAAGCAAAACAAAAATCGAAAACAACTTTAGTGGTAAACTAGAAGATTGTGATATGTGGAGCTTTGATGGCTCTTCTACAGAACAAGCTTTAGGTGGTTCTTCTGACTGCTTATTAAAGCCAGTATTTATTTGTAAAGATCCTCAACGCAAGGATGCATATTTAGTAATGTGCGAAGTATTAAATGCAGATGGAACAGCGCACGTATCAAACGGTCGTGCAACTATTCAAGACGATGACAATGATTTCTGGTTTGGATTTGAGCAAGAATATTTCTTATGGAATCCAGCAACAAACAAACCATTAGGTTTCCCAGAAGGTGGATACCCTGGCCCTCAAGGTCCTTACTACTGTTCAGTTGGCGCTAACAATGCATACGGAAGAAATATTGTTGAAGAACATTTAGATGTGTGTTTAGAAGCTGGATTGAATGTAGAAGGTATTAATGCAGAAGTTGCTGCAGGACAATGGGAATTCCAAATTTTTGCAAAAGGTGCAAAAGAAGCTGGAGACCAAATTTGGGTAGCAAGATATTTATTAGAAAGAATTGGTGAAACATATGGCGTAGCAATTAACTGGCATTGTAAACCATTAGGTACTTTAGACTGGAATGGTTCAGGTATGCACGCTAACTTCTCTAACACTACATTAAGAACATGTGGTAAGAAAGAAATTTACGATATCATTTGTGAGTCTTTCCGTCCATTTGTAAAAGAGCATATTGATGTTTATGGCGCAGACAACCATTTACGTTTAACTGGTAAGCATGAAACAGCATCTATCCATGACTTCTCTTTCGGAGTTTCTGACAGAGGAGCATCTATTCGTATCCCAATTGGAGCGGTAGAAAAAGGATGGAAAGGCTGGTTAGAAGATCGTCGTCCAAATTCAGCAGCTGATCCTTATAAAGTAGCAGCTAGAATTATCACAACGGTGAAAACTGCTAAGGTTTAAGGGTCTCATAATTAAGGTTTTTTAGAATAAGCATTCATAAATTGTGTTTTGAATTGTGATCCCCCAAGAAATTGGGGGATTTTTTGTGCATTAATGCTTTTATAATTACGAAATGGGTCAATAATAGGGGTTAAATTTGCTTTGCTTAACAAATTAAAAATTATTACATATGTCATTAAGAACCGATGCGGTAAATCATGTGAGTCATGGCAATATCATTTCTCCTGATATTAAAGGTGCAAAAATCACTGGTGTTTTTGGCGAAAGTGTGTTTACATTAAAAACAGCTAGAGAGTATTTAAGCGACGAAGCTTATAAAAGTTTATTAGCAAGTGTTAGAGGTGGTAAAAAAATAGAACGTGCTGTTGCAAGTCAAATTGCTTCTGGCATGCGTGCATGGGCAGAGGGCAAAGGTGTTACACACTACACGCACTGGTTCCAACCTTTAACAGGAACAACTGCAGAAAAACACGATTCTTTTTTCACATTAAAAGGAGACGGAACTGCTATTGAAGAATTTGAAGGAGCTGCATTAATCCAACAAGAACCAGATGCCTCTTCTTTCCCTAACGGAGGATTGAGAGCAACATTCGAAGCAAGAGGATATTCCGCTTGGGACCCTTCTTCTCCCCCATTCATTATTGAAATTGGTAATGGTAAAACATTATGTATCCCTACTATATTTATTGCATACACTGGTGAGTCTTTGGACTATAAAGCACCTTTAATGAAAGCAGTAGAATCATTAAATAAAGCAGCTGTAACAGTTTGTAATTATTTTGATAAGAATGTAGCTAAAGTAACTCCTACATTAGGTTGGGAGCAAGAATATTTTGTAATAGATGAAGCATTGGTAAATGCACGTCCCGACTTAGTTCAATGCGGACGTACCGTATTTGGTTTTACTCCAGCTAAAGGACAACAATTAGAAGATCATTATTTTGGATCCATTCCAGAAAGAGTGTATGCATTTATGCGTGACTTTGAAAATGAATCTTACAAATTAGGTATTCCATTAAGAACAAGACATAACGAGGTAGCACCTGCTCAGTTTGAGTGTGCTCCTATTTTTGAAGAAGTGAATATTGCTGTAGATCATAACATTCTTTTAATGGATGTAATGACAAGAGTTGCAAAACGTCATCGCTTAGTAGTATTGTTACACGAAAAACCATTTGCTGGAATTAACGGTAGTGGTAAGCATAATAACTGGAGCTTAGCAACAGATACTGGCGTGAATTTATTAGCACCAGGCAAAACACCTAAGACCAACTTAATGTTCTTGACTTTCTTTGTGAACACCATTAAAGCAGTACATGATTATGCTGATATTTTAAGAGCATCTATTGCATCAGCTTCAAACGATTTCCGTTTAGGCGCAAACGAAGCACCTCCGGCAATTATTTCTGTATTTATTGGCGACTACTTAACAAAAGTATTGGGTGACGTTGAAAGCCGCGTAAACAGTAAGTTTGACGAGCAGGATGAAGCCATTTTGAAAATTGATTTACACAGAAGTATTCCTGAATTATTAATTGACAACACCGATCGTAATAGAACATCTCCATTTGCATTCACAGGAAATAAATTTGAGTTCCGTGCTGTGGGTTCTACTGCTAACTGTGCATTGCCAATGACAATCTTAAATACAATTGTTGCAGACACATTAAACAAGTTCGCTTCTGAAGTAGATGCTTTAATTGAAAAAGGTGACAAGAAAGAAATTGCAATCATGCAAGTGATTCAAAAATACATTGTTGCAAGTAAAAAGATTTTATTTGAAGGCGATGGTTATAGTGAAGCATGGCATAAAGAGGCTGAAAAAAGAGGCTTGCCTAATTTAAAAACAACACCTGTTGCGTTGGATGCAATGGTGACTGATAAAGCAAAACAATTGTTTAAAGACAATGGCATTTACACACACGCTGAATTAGAAGCACGTCACGAAATTGAACTAGAAAAGTATATAAAGA
The DNA here is from genome assembly GCA_903819975.1 of uncultured Bacteroidota bacterium. Classification (GTDB taxonomy): domain Bacteria; phylum Bacteroidota; class Bacteroidia; order Chitinophagales; family Chitinophagaceae; genus Sediminibacterium. Next base: position 48,103 of record CAIJFI010000017.1, read on the forward strand.
AAGTACAAATTGAAGCACGTGTAATGGGGGACTTAGCAACGAATCACATTATTCCTGCTGCTATTAAGTATCAGAATGAATTGTTGAAAAATGTTAGCTTATTACGTGAAGCAGCTTTACCAGAAAAATTATATAAAGGCCAATTAACTTTATTAAAAGACGTGAGCACACACATACAACAAGTATATGAGAATGTGCATGCTATGGTTGAAGAAAGAAAAGTGGCTAACAATATTTCTGACACAAGAGAAAAAGCAATTGCATATGAAGCAAAAGTAAAAGCTCAATACTTTGATAAAATCCGTTACCATGTTGACAAATTAGAACAATTGGTAGACGATGAATTATGGACTTTACCTAAGTACAGAGAATTGTTATTCTTACGCTAATTAAATAGCGAAAAATATTCCCCAGAGGTAATACCCCCAACAAAAAAAGGCTCCGAGTTTCGGAGCCTTTTTAATATCATTAGAGCATTTTTAGACTGTGTTATTTTTGCGAAGCAACCTCCATAATAAAAGAAGGGGCTCCTTTATGGGGCCCCTTCTTTTATTTCATTAGAGAATTTTTAATAGCCTTTTATCTTTGAATAAAAAGGCTATTAAAAATTACTTCATTTTAAAAGTCTCCAAGAATTTAGTTGTGAAGTTCCCTTTTCTAAAATCTTCGTTTTGCATTAATTGCAAGTGAAAAGGAATAGTTGTTTTAACGCCTTCAATCACATACTCACTTAATGCACGATACATTGTGTTTATCGCTTCTTCACGTGTTTGTGCAACAGTAATTAATTTACCAATCATTGAATCATAATAAGGAGGGATTACATAACCTGCATACACATGACTATCAACACGAACACCATGACCACCTGGAGTATGTAATACTGTAATCTTACCTGGAGAAGGTCTGAAATCATTGTATGGATCTTCGGCATTGATACGACATTCAATTGCATGCAATTTAGGTTCGTAACTTTTACCAGATATTTTTTCACCAGCAGCAATTTTAATTTGCTCTTTAATTAAGTCATAGCTAACAACTTCCTCTGTAACGCAATGCTCTACTTGGATACGTGTATTCATTTCCATAAAGTAGAAGTTGCGATGCTTGTCCACTAAAAACTCAACAGTACCAACGCTTTCATAATTAATAGCAGAAGCGGCTTTAATAGCAGCATCTCCCATTCTTTGGCGTAAGTCAGGCGTCATAAATGGTGAAGGAGATTCTTCAACTAATTTTTGATGTCTTCTTTGGATTGAACAATCACGCTCACTCAAATGACAAACATTTCCGTATTGGTCTCCAGCAACTTGAATTTCAATATGTCTTGGTTCTTCCACAAATTTCTCCATGTATAAACCATCGTTTTTGAAACTTGCACCTGCTTCCATTTTAGCAGCCTCATATGCTTTTTCAATTTCATCTTCTTTCCAAACCACACGCATACCTTTACCACCACCACCAGCCGTAGCTTTGATGATTACTGGATATCCTATTTCTTTTGCTAAAACTTTTGCTTCAGCAATACTTTCTAATAAACCTTCACTACCCGGAACAACAGGAACACCTGCTTTAATCATAGTATCCTTTGCAGTGATCTTGTCCCCCATTTTATTAATCATCTCTGGAGTTGGGCCAATAAATTTAATTCCATGGTCGGCACATATTTGAGCAAATTTAGAATTCTCTGCTAAAAAGCCATATCCAGGATGAACAGCGTCGGCATTTGTAATTTCACAAGCCGCCATAATATGCGGAATGTTTAAATAAGACTCCTGACCTTTTGGTCCACCTATGCAAACTGCTTCGTCAGCAAATTTTACATGCAAACTATCTTTATCGGCAGTAGAATATACAGCAACAGTTTTAATGCCCATCTCTCTACAGGTGCGAATTATACGCAATGCAATTTCACCGCGATTGGCAATCAATATCTTTGTAAACATTTTGTTATTTTAAAGTTGAAGAACTAAGACTAAGCAGGTTGCACCAAGAATAAAGGCTGGTCGTATTCAACCGGACTTGCATCTTCAACCAATACTTTTACAATTGTTCCTTTTACTTCAGATTCAATTTCGTTGAACAATTTCATAGCTTCTATAATACAAACTACTTTTCCTGGGCTTACTTCAGTTCCTTCTTCAGCCAACAAAGGCTTGTCAGGTGAAGCGCGACGGTAGAAAGTACCAATCATTGGGCTCTTAACTGTAATTAAATTATCTGCAACTGGTGCAGCAGCAGGAGCTGATGCAACGGCTACTGGAGCAGCAACTGGTGCAGCAGCAGGAGCAGCTGCGTAAACAGGTGCCGAACTAACAGTGATTTTGTCTTCTTTTTGTTTGATGGTTACTTTACCATCCTTGTCTTCGATACTAATTTCTCCAATATTACTTTTGTTTACAACCTTAATTAGGTCGTGAATTTGTTTTAAGTCCATGTTTGGCAATTTTGGGTAAAATTGGGGTATTTTTAGCGAAAAACACAAAAAATATGCCTTTTTTTATCCAAAAAGGGCATTTTTCCACATAAATTCGATAGTTGTAACAAACAAAAAGCCCCCTAAAAAGGAGGCTTTTGAATATCATAAAATAGGAACTACTTTACGCGTTCTACGTATTCTCCGTTCTTTGTATTGATCTTGATTTTCTCTCCTTCGTTTACAAATAATGGCACCATTACGGTTGCACCTGACTCGATAGTTGCAGCTTTTAAAGCTCTTGTTGCAGTATCTCCTTTTACGCCATTCTCACAATATGTAATTAAAACGTCTAATTTTTCAGGTAATTCAGCACCAATAGGCAATTCAGTTTCAGTATTCATAAATACAAAAACTTCACCGCCTTCGTTCAAATACTGAGGTGCATCAATCATTTCCTCTGCCATAACAATTTGCTCAAATGTCTCATTGTTCATTAAGTTATAACCGCTATCATCCTTATATAAGAACTGATAAGTCTTTTTCTCTACTCTCACTGGGAAAATGGTTTCACCACTATTCCAAGTTTTTTCGATAGATCTCTTATTGTCCACACCCTTTAATTTAGCCCAAATTTTTGCTGCTGCACGAGCAGTCTTATTCTCACCAAACTCAACTACAGTGTATAAGTTATTGTCTAATTTTAAGATCATGCCACGTGTGATGTCTGAAGTTGTTGCCATAATTTTTGTTTTAATTTTGTCTTTGCGAGGGACAAAAGTACTACTTGCTAGCCATTTATAAAAAAACCTATAATTTTTGTTGGAAAATAAGGGTAAAAAAAGGGCATTTAGCCTATTTTTGCGCCACAAATAACAAATTCAGTCCTCATGTCAGTATTAGTTAACAAAAACTCAAAGATTATTGTACAGGGTTTTACCGGTACAGAAGGTAGTTTCCACGCGTCTCAAATGATAGAATATGGTACGCAAGTAGTGGGTGGTGTTACTCCAGGTAAAGGTGGATCTACACATTTAGATAGACCTGTTTTTAATACAGTAGCAGATGCTGTTAAAACTACAGGCGCTGATGTGAGTATCATTTTTGTACCTCCAGCTTTTGCTGCTGATGCAATTATGGAAGCTGCTGATGCAGGTATTGCATTAGTTGTTTGTATTACTGAAGGTATTCCAGTTCAGGATATGGTAAAAGTTAAAAACTTTTTATTAGGTAAAACAACAAGATTAATCGGGCCAAACTGTCCAGGCGTTATCACTGCCGAAGAAGCTAAAGTTGGTATTATGCCAGGATTTATTTTTAAGAAAGGAACTATTGGTATCGTTTCAAAGAGCGGTACATTAACATACGAAGCAGCAGACCAAGTTGTGAAAGCTGGTTTAGGAATTACAACTGCAATTGGTATTGGTGGTGATCCAATTATTGGAACTACAACTAAAGAAGCAGTTGAATTATTAATGAACGATCCTGCAACTGAAGGTATCATCATGATTGGTGAAATTGGTGGTAGCATGGAAGCAGACGCTGCAAACTGGATTAAAGACAATTTAAGAAAACCAGTTGTTGGATTTATCGCTGGTCAAACAGCTCCTGCTGGACGCCGTATGGGTCACGCTGGTGCAATCATCGGTGGCGCAGATGATACTGCAGAAGCTAAGATGAAAATTATGGCTGCATGTGGAATCCACGTTTGTGCTAGCCCTGCGGATATTGGTAAAACAATGGCTGCAGCTTTAAAGAAATAATTTAAGCTTTACAATTTATCAAAAGTCCCAGAGGGACTTTAAAATCATAAGCGCATAATAAATACGACCTTCAGATTCAAGTAAAAGATTGCATTTATTATTACAAATCCCTTAGCATCTAATGTTAAGGGATTTTTTATTGTAAGTTTGTTATATGAAACGAGTACTATTTTTCACATTGTTTTTATCGTTTGGATTTTATACCAATGCACAAACTCCGACTTTAAAAATTAAAGCAACCCCTCCTACTAAATTAAAATGGGGACAGTCTTATAAATTAAATGCAACTGTTTCTCATACTTTTAAAGAAGAAAAAACGGGAGGACTTACTTGCACACTATTAAATGCAGCAACACATAAGCCTGTAGATGGTTGGTTTATTAATATTTTCCCATTTCAATATTTCACCACTATTGCAAAAACACCTTTCGAAACCGAATTTAGTTTCACCGTACCAAACGATTATAAAGGGAAATTTGAAATTGTTTTAGTTGCACAAGTAGATCAGATAAAAGACAGTATTCATTTTTTAGTACCAACAATTAAATAGCATTGCAATCCACTGAAAAAGTTAAGTACTTAATAATTGGGCAAGGCTTAGTAGGCACTTGGATGTCTTACCATTTAGACAATGCAGGCATTAGCTATAAAGTGGTTAATGATCCAACTATAAAAAGCGCGACCTCAGTGGCAAGTGGCGTTATTAATCCTGTTACTGGAAGAAGAATTGTGCAAACATGGATGATTGAAACCATTCTTCCTTATGCTGTTAAACAATACCAAGCAATTGCAACTAAACTAAATATTGAAATCATTAAGAGTGCTCCTATCCTGCTTATTCATCCTTCACTACAAATGAAGGAAAGTTTTGACTACAGAATAGCGCATGAAAATATTTATTTGTTCAATCAAAATCCAACAGCATGGACACCCTATTTTAAAATGCCTCATGGTATTGGAGCAATTGATGAATGCTATTGGATGGATTTAAATACCATGACTCAACATTGGCATAGTTATTTAACAAGAACTGGGAAATTTATTGCAGATCATTTTTCTTATATGGACATTGAATTAACAGAGGCAGGTGTTAAATGGAAAAATATTCAAGCAGAAAAAATTCTGTTTTGCGATGGTGTAAATGCAATGAACAATCCTTATTTTAATTCACTCCCATTCGCACCTAATAAAGGCGAAGCATTAATTATCAAAGTGCCGGGCTTACCTAATAATCATATTTACAAGAACAATGTTTCGGTGGTACCCTGGAAGGATGATTTATTTTGGGTCGGTTCTAGCTATGAATGGAAATTTTCAGATTCTAATCCAACTGAATCTTTTAAGGATAAAATGATAGAAAGCCTCAATCAGTTTATGGAATTACCATTTGAGGTAATGGACCATATTACAGGAATAAGACCCGCAAATACACAAAGAAGGCCGTTTGTAGGCATTCACCCTATTTACCCTCAATTAGCTATATGTAATGGTATGGGAACAAAAGGATGTTCCTTAGCCCCTTATTTTACAAATGAACTATTAGCCCATATGGAACAAGAACATGCTATTGAACCAGAGGCAAACTTGGACCGTTTTAAATCTATTTTAAAAGAAGTAAATAAAAATTAATATTTTCGGATTACAAATAATTAATAAGAGAAAGATGACAGACAATACCAATCAAGAAAATCAATATTACAATATTCCCATTGCCTATAGGAAGATGGAAAACTTGCATATTATTTTTTGGTTGTTTAAAGACATTGCTTGGTGTATGGTATGGAGACCTTTGGGCGTGATGATGATTATTCCTACCCTATTTATTTCTATAGTTATTGCATGGAGAACTAGACAAATTTTTTCTGAACTATGTCATAATTTGGCGATTGTAGTATGGATTACAGCAAACTCTTTTTGGATGTGTAGCGAATTTTTTAAAGTAGATAACGTGATAGTATATAAGGACATCACTGTAAAACATTTAGCGATGATTCCTTTTTTAACCGGGGTACTCATCTTAGCTTTTTATTATTTAATTCATAAGCCAAGACACGAAAAAGAGACAGCTACCCTTTAATGTTTTGTGTAATAAACTATAAATACTTTTTTAATTTATTAGCCTGTACAAAAGTAGAAATACCTAATAAACTTATAGTTAAAAAAGCCCATCTCAATCCAATAGCCTGAGATAAGAATCCAATGATAGGCGGGCCAATTAAAAAGCCAAAGAATCCGATACTAGAAACAGATGCTAAGTCTATGCTAGCCCTTCCTGGCGCTGCATTACGGCCCACTGTGCCATAAATTGTTGGTATCACAGAAGAAACGCCAAAACCAACAAGCATAAATCCAATACTACTTACAAATATATTTGGATAAGAGACTGCGATTATCAATCCTAAAGTCACAACTAAACCACTTAACATTAATTGTTTTCTGGCGCCCCAATAATTAATAAGGGTATCTGCAAACATTCTTCCTGTTGTCATACAAGCCATAAAACTAATATAACCAACTGTTCTCCATTCCTCACTCACCCTTACAACTTTTTGAAAGTATACTCCACTCCAATCAAACATCATTCCTTCACAAATCATATTTCCCAATGCAACCAAACCAAATTGCAATAATAAAGGACTTGGCTTATTCCACATTTTTGAGACAGGTTGTGAACTAATTTCTCCTGGCAATAAATAATGTCTTGAGAAAAATAAAAATATCCAACCTAATACTGCAACAGTTACAAATTGTTGCAGAGGCAAAATAGCATTGGCTACAAAATAGCCACCTAATAATCCGCCACTAAAACCAGCCAAACTCCAAAATCCATGAAATTTAGATACAATACTTTTATCAAATAATTTTGACAAGGAAGCAGCTTGTGTGTTAACTGATACATTAAATAAATTGCCAGCCATCCCAAATAAAAATAAACAAATTGCTAATTGAGTCGTATTTGTTGAAATCCCTAAACTGATTAATGAAATTGGATAAATAACGGCAGCAATGGTTACCATCTTTTTACTTCCGTGTTTAGCAGTTAAACTTCCGGAAATTGGTATACCTAAAAAAGAGCCAATTGGTAAGAAAAATAGTAGTCCACCAAATGCACCATCACTTAATCCTAACTGCATTTTAATATCTGGAATACGACTAGCCCAGCTTGAAAAACATATACCTGTTAAAAAGAAATACCCAGAAAGTATAATACGCCTTGTTTTTAATGAAATCATCGACTCTGTCATAGCGCAAAGATGGGGTTTTTCTAGGAATTGGGTTATATTTGCAGTCCTATCATATTTCAATAGTTTTATATGTATCGTACACACCATTGTGGAGAGTTAAATATCCAATCTGTAGGTAATAATGTAACCTTAGCTGGATGGGTTCAAACCATTCGTAAATTCGGGGCCATCACTTTTGTGGACCTTAGAGATCGTTACGGAATTACCCAGTTATTATTGGGCGAAGAATTGCAATCACAATTAGATGCACAACCCTTAGGTCGTGAATTTGTTTTGCAAGTAAAAGGTACTGTTATTGAACGTTCCAATAAGAATGCAAATATCCCTACTGGTGAAATTGAAATTAAAGTTGCTGAGTTCAAAATATTAAACGCTTCTATCGTTCCTCCATTTACAATTCAAGATGATACAGATGGTGGTGATGATATTAGAATGAAATATCGTTTCTTGGATTTAAGAAGAAATGCAGTAAAAAAGAATATTGAATTAAGATATAGCGTAAACCGAGCAACAAGAAACTACTTACATTCAAAAGGATTCATGGATATTGAAACTCCTTTTTTAATTAAGTCTACTCCAGAGGGTGCGCGTGACTTTGTGGTGCCTAGTAGAATGAACGAAGGTGAATTTTACGCATTACCTCAATCACCTCAGACATTTAAGCAATTATTAATGGTTAGCGGATATGATCGCTACTACCAAATTGTAAAATGTTTTAGAGACGAGGATTTAAGAGCCGATCGTCAACCAGAATTTACACAGATTGACTGTGAGATGAGTTTTGTAGAGCAAGAAGATATCTTAAATATGTTTGAAGGATTAATCAAAAGTATATTTAAGGATGTTAAAAATATAGATTACACCGAGACTGTTCAACGAATGACTTGGGAGGATGCCATGTGGAATTATGGTAATGATAAACCAGATATTCGCTTTGGTATGGAATTATGCAACTTGAAAAAGCCAGGACACGTTTTTTCTGATAAGCAAGACAATGCTGCTTTAATAAACGGTGTTGACTTTAAAGTATTTGACGAAGCCGAAACAGTGATCGCAATAGCTGCTCCAGGTTGTAGTGAGTATTCTCGTAAACAAACCGACGAATTAACGGAGTGGGTTAAGCGTCCACAAATTGGCATGAAGGGTTTGGTATTTATTAAATGTAATGCCGATGGTACATTCAAAAGCAGTGTAGATAAATTTTATTCAGAAGATAAATTAAAAGCAATTGCAACAGCAGCGAATGCAAAAGCAGGTGATTTGGTATTAATATTAGCAGGTGCTGAAGAAAGAACACGTAAAGCAGTTAGTGAATTACGTTTAGAATTAGGAAAGCAATTAGGATTTAGAAAAGAAGATGAATTTAAATTATTATGGGTATTAGATTTCCCATTATTTGAATATGACGAGGAAGGAAACAGATGGGTAGCTAGACACCATCCATTTACATCTCCTAAACCGGATCATATTGACATTATGATTAACAATGCACCGGAGATTAAAGACGCAGCTAAATATTTGGAACACCCTTATGCTAATATCAAAGCAAACGCTTATGATATGGTATTAAATGGTAATGAAATTGGCGGTGGCTCTATTCGTATCTTCCAAAGAAATCTTCAAGAAAAAATGTTTGCAGCATTAGGCATGACGCCTGAAGAAGCGAATCATAAATTTGGTTTCTTATTGGGAGCCTTTGAATATGGTGCACCTCCGCATGGTGGTATTGCTTTTGGGTTTGACCGTTTATGCGCTCTGCTAGGTGGCAGCGAAAGTATTAGAGACTTTATAGCCTTCCCTAAAAATAATAGTGGACGTGATGTAATGTTAGACGCGCCTAGTAGTATTGACGAAAAACAATTCGAAGAACTTCATATCAAATTAAATTTGAAATAAGCAATGTTAAACAGCATGAAACTATATAAGGTACTAACTTATATATTAATCCCTATCGCCTATTTCTTTGCTTTTATTGATGTTATGTTTTTAATGTCTGCATTAGCGAATCCAGCTGCTTTAATTGTTGTATTTGGTATTGCCTGTTTAGTAATTTATACTTTGTTAAGTTTTAAATTTTACAAGCAAGGTGTATTAAGTGAGCAGCCATTAAATGCAAAAACAAAAGACTGGATTAAAGTAAATGCGATTGTGAGTATTATATTATGCAGCTTATTTTGCTTAGACGGTGTTAGTGTTTTAGGCTCAAGCAATGCAACACTTTTAAAATACATTGACGATTATATTATTCAAAAACCCGGTATGCCAGCAGACGCAAATGCTAACATGCTTTTGACAGTATTAAAAGCCGTATCAGTAATACTTTTAATTACAGGTACTGTAGGACTACTGCATATTCGCACAACACTAAGATTGTTGAAACAATACAGTTACTTATTCGAATAACACAATGAATCAAACCATCCCACTAGCAGAAAGATTAAGGCCACAAAAGCTTTCAGATTTAGTTGGACAAGAACATTTGTCCGGTGAGGATAGTGTGTTACAAAAATCAATTCAAAAAGGGAAAGTGCCTTCCATGATATTATGGGGCCCTCCTGGCGTAGGCAAAACAACCCTTGCTAATATTATTGCAACTACATTTAATAGTGCCTATTACCAACTAAGTGCCATTAGCAGTGGTGTTAAGGAATTAAGAGAAGTTATTGAAGAAGCAAAAACAAAAGATGGCGCCATATTATTTATTGACGAGATTCACCGTTTTAATAAAGGTCAACAAGATGCATTATTAGGTGCAGTAGAAAAAGGAATCATTACTTTGATTGGCGCGACAACCGAAAATCCAAGTTTTGAAGTAAATAGCGCCTTGCTAAGTCGTTGTCAGGTATTTATTTTAAAAGCATTGGATAAAGAAGGCTTGAACAAATTAGTACAACAAGCTGTTGCTAAAGATCCGCTATTCGCCAATAAAAATATTGAGCTAAAAGAAACTGAGGCGCTGTTTCAGTTATCCGGAGGAGATGGCAGAAAACTATTAAATCTTTTAGAACTTTCAGTGGAAGCATTAATTGGAACATCAAAAAGCAATACGCCTCTAATATTAACGGACGAATGGGTAATGCAAGTTGCGCAAACCAATATTGCTTTGTATGATAAAAATGGTGAGCAACATTATGATATTATTTCGGCATTTATAAAAAGCATGCGCGGCTCCGACCCCAATGGTGCAATCTATTGGTTATCTAGAATGATTGCAGGTGGTGAGGATGTAAAATTTATTGCAAGAAGAATGTTGATATTTGCAAGTGAGGATGTAGGCAATGCAAACCCTAATGCATTATTACTAGCAAACAACTGCTTTGACGCAGTAAATAAAATTGGATACCCCGAAAGCAGAATTATCCTTTCACAGTGTGCTATCTATTTAGCGAGTTCTGCAAAAAGCAATGCGTCATATGAAGCCATTAATGCAGGACTTGCGTTGGTGAATAAAACTGGTAACCTACCCGTGCCATTACATTTACGCAATGCACCTACAAAATTAATGAAAGACATGGATTATGGCAAGGATTACAAATACTCCCATTTAGGAGAAAATAACTTCCTTGAACAAGAATACCTTCCAGACGAAATAAAAGGAACTGCATTTTATCAGCCACAAAAAAACGCAAGAGAAGAAGAACTTAAAAAGTTCTTGCATGAGCGTTGGCGCGGCAAGTATGGCTATTAGATTCGTTAATTATTATGGGGCTATTAGCTGATTTTTTCTGGAACGGCACGCCCTACAATACCTGCAGCGGCACCTCTGTCACCACCTTCATGGTATTCAGCATCCTCGTTAACATCCCATAAATCATAGACTTCTGTACCAGCAATAATATTCTTTGCAGCCAACATTGCAGTCATCATACTATGATCCTGGTTATTGTATTTATGCATACCATTACGGCCAACTAAATACAACCCTTTATATTGTTTTATCGCTTCACGAATTACATTTAAATGATCCTTGTATTCATGATCGTACACAGGATACGCTTTAGGTTGTCTTACTACATAACCATCTACTACTGCAGAAGGTTTAGTCAAACCAATTTGATTTATCTCTTTGGTTCCTAATGCAATTAAATCCTCATTGCTACTAGTCCATAAACCATCTCCTTCAAAACAGAAGTATTCCAATCCATAGCAAGCCATTTCTGGATCAGGCACCATATAAGGACTCCATGATTTAAAGTTTTGGATACGACCTACTTTTACATTTGGCTCATGAATATAAATCCAGTTGTCACTAAATGCATCTTGATCCTTACAAATTAACACCACGGTTAAAAAGTCACGATATTTTAATTGACTTGCAGCATGTAAAACATTTGCAGGAAATGCAGGAGCTACTGCAGGAATTAATTCACGCATTGGAGCCGAAGACAATACATAATCAAAGCCTTCTAACACTGCACCATTACTAGTATATACTTTCCATGTCTCACCTACTTTCTCAATTTTGTTAACTCCAGTATTCATTTCAATCTTCACTCCTAATGCCTTGCTCTTCACAACACACTCTTCCCACATCATTCCCGGACCACGCTTTGGATAACGGAATGAATCAATCAAAGTTTTAATTACATCTCCCTTGCTTTTCTTGCCACTTGGTTTAAATAATGCATTCCAAACCGCGCTACTTAAAGACAATCCTTTAATACGTTGTGCAGCCCAATCGGCAGAAATTTCTTTACAAGGAATACCCCATACTTTTTCGGTATAAGTTTTAAAGAAAATATTAAACAATCGTTTTCCAAATTGATTGGTTACCCAGTCCTCAAAATTTTGAGGATCTTTTACAGGAAATAATTTTGCATTTAAATAACTCATCACACATAAGAAGCTTTCAAAAATTCCCAACTTCATTAAAGCTTCAAATGCTGCCAATGGATATGCGAAAAATTTTTTATTGTAAAAAATACGAGAACTTCTAGGACGCTCTAATAATTCGTCAGCTAAAATTTCGGTCCAAAAATCCTCAACCTCTTTTGACTTTGAAAAAAAGCGGTGACCGCCAATATCAAAATGATACCCTTTGTATGACTCTGTTCTTGAGATACCTCCAACATACTGTGGATCTTTCTCAAATACAGTTACATCTTGTTGTGCTTTACCTAACAAATAAGCCGCAGTTAAACCTGCTGGACCTGCACCAATAATGGCTACTTTTTTAGTCATGGAGGGAAATAATTTGGGCAAAATTGCAAAAATATATTGGGATTGCCATCAATAATGGCAAAGAGTTTGGCCAAAGCCTTAATTTTGTAGGCATGTCAAGTAACCCAACCATCCAATGGAGCACAAAGCACTTCTCAGAACTGACTGTAGATGAGCTTTATGCTATTTTAAGACTGCGAAGCGAAGTGTTTGTAGTAGAACAAAATTGTGTCTTTTTAGACATGGATAATAACGACCAAAAAGCATACCATACCATGGGATGGATTGGTGATGATTTAATTGCTTCTACTCGTTTATTTGATATTGATCAAAGCTATCCAGGCTACCAAAGTATTGGTCGTGTAGTGGGCTCGCCAAGACATAGAGGCATAGGTGCAGGAAAAGAATTAATGCGCTATTCTATTGCAGAATGTGAAAGAATATTTGGCAAACATCCCATTAAAATTGGTGCACAATTATACCTTAAGAAATTCTATGGCGAATTAGGTTGGGAACAAGCTGGTGAAATGTACTACGAGGACGATATAGAACATATCCCAATGATCAGGAAATAGGATCTAATTCCCTATTTCTTTAATTACAATAATCTCCTTTTATTAGGCTACTTCATTTCAATTTCCAAATACTTGGCAGTATGTGATTTTGATTTTTTAATCATTTCTTCGGGTGTACCAGTAAACTGAATCACACCTCCACCACTTCCACCTTCAGGACCTAAATCAATAATATGATCAGCTACTTTAATGACGTCCATATTGTGTTCAATCACTAATACGGTATTGCCTCTGTCCACTAATCGATCTAATACACCTATCAATAATTTAATATCTTGAAAATGCAGCCCTGTTGTAGGCTCGTCTAAAATATAAAATGTTTTACCAGTGTCTTTCTTCCCTAACTCTGTTGCTAATTTAACACGTTGCGCTTCACCACCACTTAATGTTACTGCCGACTGTCCTAATGTGATATAACCTAACCCAACGTCCTGCAATACTTTTACTTTACGATAGATAAAAGGAACTGCTTGGAAAAATTCACAAGCTTCTTCTACCGTCATATTTAATACATCACTAATAGACTTTCCTTTGTACCTTATTTCTAAAGTTTCTCTGTTATATCTTTTACCTCCACACTTTTCACAATGCACATAAACATCTGGTAAGAAATTCATTTCAATTACACGCATACCACCACCCTCACACACTTCACATCTTCCTCCTTTAACATTGAAAGAAAAACGTCCTGCCTGATAACCTCTAATTTTAGCTTCGGGCACCGATGCAAATAAGGTTCTAATATCTGTAAAGAACCCACAATAGGTTGCTGGATTACTACGAGGCGTTCTGCCAATTGGAGACTGATCTATTTCAATTACTTTATCAATATGCTCTAAGCCCGTTACCTTGCTATAGGGCATTGGCTTAGTCTTGCTATTATAACAAAACTGTGATAAAATAGGATACAAGGTTTCATTAATCAAAGTACTCTTTCCACTACCACTCACACCAGATACTACAATAAATTGACCCAATGGAAATTCACAATCCACTTTACGCAATGTGTTACCAGTTGCTCCTTTTATAACAATAGATTTACCATTGCCTTTTCTGCGCTCTGCGGGAACATCAATCATTTTTTTTCCAGCTAAATAAAGTGCAGTTTCTGATTTTAGTTTTAAAATTTCCTTAGGCGTTCCTTGTGCAACAATATGTCCACCATGAATTCCAGCTCGCGGACCAATGTCAACTAGGTAATCCGATGCCATCATAATGTCTCTATCGTGCTCAACGACTAAAACCGTATTCCCAATATCTCTTAATTGTTTTAATGCAATAATTAATCGTTGATTATCTCTTTGATGCAATCCAATACTTGGCTCATCTAATATATAAGTGATCCCTTGCAATTGTGAGCCAATTTGAGTTGCCAATCTAATACGTTGCGACTCTCCACCACTCAATGATTTAGAGGGTCGGCTTAAAGACAAATAAGATAATCCAACATTCATCAAGAAAGAAATTCTATCATCAATTTCTTTTAAGATACCCGCAGCAATCTGCGTATCTTTTTTATCCAACTTGGCCGGCAATTTCAAGAACCATTGTTGCAAGTCATCCAAATGCATATCATTTAATGCTGCAATATTTAATTCGTTTACTTTAAACCATAAACTTTCTTTTTTCAACTTAGCCCCACCACAAGCTGAACAAGTATTTAATTCCATGAAACCTTCTACCCAACCTTTTAAATGATCGGTACTTTGTGAAGATGTAAACCATCTTTTTAACATAGACACAATACCCTCATAACTTCCGGTATAAGTATCTGGAATGTTCTCGTCATTTAAATCCAAGTCCAAAGAATTGGTGATGTCCTTGTCTCCAAATAAAATTAAATCCAATTGTTCCTTTGGCAAATCCTTTATAGGTTTATCCAAACTTATTTTATGCTTTCTTGCAAATTGTTTTACCTGCGTAAATACACTTGCTTCGCGCGCTTCACCTAATGGCTCAATACCTCCAGCATTAATACTTAAACTAGTGTCAGGCATGATTAAACTTAAATCAATCGCATATACATTACCTAGCCCTTTACAAACAGGACAAGCTCCATAAGGCGAGTTAAAAGAAAAACTATTTGGAGAAGGTTCCTCATAACTTAATCCCGTTTCCTCGCACATTAATTGTTTAGAAAATTGAACTGTTTTAGTTTTACCCTCTTCCAATAAAAACATTAAATCGTTCCCCATTTTTAAACACTGCGCAACACTCTCGCCCAATCTTGTTTTCATGGCATCTGTAACAGGAATACGATCCACTACAATTTCAATATCATGTATCTTATATCTGTCCACTTGAAACTTAGGTCTTAGCTCAATAATCTCTCCATCAACCCTAGCTTTTACAAAACCTTTTTTACGAATTTCTTCAAACAATTCTCTATAATGCCCTTTTCTACCTCTAACAACTGGTGCTAATAAATTAATTTTCTTATCCTTAAACTGAGTGAAAATATTGTGAACTATTTCGGCCTCCGAAAATTTGACCATGGGCTTGCCAGTATTGTAACTATAGGCCTTGCCGATACGGGCATATAAAAGTCTTAAAAAATCATATAACTCCGTGACAGTTCCAACAGTTGATCTAGGGTTCTTATTGGTTGTCTTTTGCTCAATGGCAATAACGGGAGAAAGTCCTGTAATTTGATCCACATCGGGACGTTCCATATCCCCCATAAATTGACGGGCATAAGCGCTAAAGCTCTCCATATACCTTCTTTGCCCTTCATTATATAAGGTATCAAAGGCAAGTGAGGACTTACCACTTCCACTTACCCCTGTAAAAACTACTAGTTGGTTTTTAGGGATAGAAATGTCGAAGTTCTTTAGATTATGCTCTCGGGCACCTACTACTTTAATTTGGTCTTTGTCTTTGCTCATGATGGATTGTAAAGTTATAACAAGGATTTAAATAATTAGTTTACAATAAGCTATAAACATTCTGTAATTTTATGCGCAAATAAGCCCTCAAAGTAAGCATGTATTCTAAAATGAGCCATCCATTTAAATTAGCCCTTGGCCTAAGCTTATCCTTAGCCATTTTGCTATTTACAGCTAGCTATTTGCTTTCCAGGGAGGCGGTATTTTTATGGCTTAATCGTGACTTAGGTATTTTAGGTGACTACGGCTTCAACTTTATGAGCTATTTGGCCGAAGGTTGGATTTGGATACCCTACTTTATTCTTCTATTTGGATGGTACAAAAAAGACGCTGTTTTCATACTACTCAATTTCCTGATTTCTACCTTATTAACCCAAATACCCAAAAACTTCATTTGGGCAAAAGTAAGTAGACCTATGGCAAGTGGTATTCCTCACGAACAAATTCATACAGTAAAAGGGGTAGAAATACATTTATGGAATAGTTTTCCGTCGGGTCATACAGCAACAGCATTTACAATCTTTTTGGTGACAGTTTACTTTTTTCCAAAGAAATCGGTACTGTTTTTTGGGGGCATTTATGCTATAGCCTGTGGATATTCAAGAGTATATCTTGGACAACATTTCCCATTAGATGTAGCAGGTGGAATTATTGTAGCAGTAATAACAATATTATTAAGTATATATATTAGAAAAAATAAGAAAGAAAATGAAGCGTTTAACTAAACTATTTGTGGCATTATTACTTGTAAACGGTTTAATGGCACAAGACACAACACAAAAAATTATTCAAGGAAGACATAACGACAAAAGTCAATATAGCAAACCATATGTTATATTGATTTCAGCAGATGGATTTAGATCGGATTTTGCTAAATTATATGATGCTCAATTCTTAAATTCTATTTCAAAGAAAGGAGTTCGCGCCAATTTTATGACCCCTTCTTTCCCATCCTTAACTTTCCCTAATCACTATTCTATAGTAACGGGCATGTACCCATCACATCATGGCTTAGTTGATAATACTTATTATGACAAAGCACGTGGAACCGAATACAGAATGGGCAATCAAAAAATAGTGCAGGATGGATCTTGGTACGGAGGTACTCCTCTTTGGGTTTTAGCAGAACAACAAAAAATGTTATCCGCGAGTTTTTATTGGGTAGCATCCGAAGCAGATATTCAAAATACAAGACCTACCTATTATTATGTTTATAATGAAAAGATAAATATTGCGAATAGAATAAAAGCGGTAAAAGACTGGCTAAGCCTACCCGAAGATCAACGACCACATATGATCACTTTCTATTTTCCACAAGTAGATCATGATGCACATACATATGGACCAAATGACAAGCATGTTGGAGATGCTGTTAAGTTTGTTGATAGTAGTGTTAATGCACTTCAGGCCGAACTTGCTACCTTACATTTGCCAATCAATTATATATTTGTTTCTGATCATGGAATGGCAAAAATAGACAATGATAATACTTTAAGCATGCCTGCTGCTATTGATACCGCAGCGTTTAGAGTGCCTTGGGGCGATGCGTTAATTCATTTGTATGCGAAAGATAAATCTAAGATTGAATCTACTTACCAAGCTTTAAAAAAAGATAGTACGATTGATGTTTACAAATTAGATGAAACACCAAAATATTGGCATTATTCTACAAGTGATGATAAATACAATCGAATTGGAGACTTGATAGTACTTCCAAAAAATCAAAAAGTTTTTAATTTCTCTACACGTAAGACAACTCCAGGCAAACACGGATTTGACAATCACACAGTAGATATGCGTGCTACCTTTATAGCATGGGGGCCAGCATTTAAATCAGACTTGACAATAGGTGATTTTGAAAACGTACATGTATACCCTTTAATTGCAAAAATACTTGGACTGCAAATTGATCAAAAAACTATTGACGGTAGAATTGAAGTACTCAATGCCATATTAAAGAACTAAAATTATTGTAGTTAGTTGTGAATACATCTTATTGCACAACCTGCAACCTTACCCATTAAGGTTTCTGTAACTACAGTTGTTGTAGGTTCTAAGGAATAACTATATCCAGTAGTTGCGTCATATGCATCACTTGCCCAATAATATCCTCGATCAGGATATCCTAGAGATGCACCTGCACCCATATAACCACCTGGAACTGCTGTAAATTTTGAAGAATTAGTTGCTACATTACTACTACTCCAATGCAAAGAGCCAGCTTCTTTTAATTTACCTCCAGCTACAGATGTACCACCTAAATAAGTATTTAATGTACCCCATTCGCTTTTGGTAGGAACATGATAGTTAACAGGACAAACTCCTAAAGAATTAGTAACTGCATACCAATTATAAAGTTTGCCATAATCTGGATTGCTTTTTATAAAACTCCCTGATCCATTAGCGGCAGTAGGAAAAACCCAAGCATCATTTGAAACACTAGGATGATTTACATACCATATCCATTCGGCTGAAGTCATCGCACCTGGAATCTCTGTACCTTCTTTATACATGGTAACATCCAAATCCTTTGCCATCCAGGTTTGTGTGCCAATTACAATTGAAGGCACATTCAGATCAACCAAAAAGCCTTGTGGCATAACTTGTGCTAGAGCAATATTATTACTACCAACTAATAATGCAAATAAAAATATAAAGTATTTCATAATTAAAAGTTTGAGACAATTGTAGCGTAATAGGTAGATCCGTCATAAATTAATGTTACGATATCTAATTTGCCAGCTGTATTTGTTAAGTTAGGTGCAATACCTCCAGACCATTTCCAAGCAGCAGGAAAAATTACATCCCGAGACCCTGTTGCATCCTGCACAAATTTTATTAGATAAGTCCCTACTCCAGCATTTGAAACATCAAAGTTTGAAGGAGTAATTCCTAAATTAATAGTAAACATATTTCCAGTACTTAAATCTATAGTTGTGTTAGCAGTTGCAGTAATTGCAGTGGGCATAGTGAGTTTATATCTTTTAGCAATAATATCAGCTGTTGAAGTAATAGTGCCCGATAAAATACTTGTTGCAGTTGCAACTCCTAAAGTTGGCGTTACTAAAGTTGGCGAAATTAAATTTGCTTTTAGTGCTAAACTAGTGGTAACATCACTAGCATTTGCCTTTAACAACAATCCTGAGGTTAAATCACTACTATTAGCTTTTAGTGCTAAACTAGTGGTAACATCACTCGCATTCGCTTTTAATAATAAACTTGAAGTAACATCACTAGTATTCGCTTTGAGCGCTAAGTTTGTTGTAGTCGCATAATTACTTAAATCCTGGTCACCAGTATTAGTACCACTTATCGCAGATAATTTAGTTTTTTCAGCAGTAGTATAATCGTTGGTTGATAAATCTTTACCTGTTACTTTATCAACCTTAGTCACCAAACTAGATGTAACATCACTGGCATTTGCTTTTAACAACAATCCTGAGGTTAAATCACTACTATTAGCTTTTAGTGCTAAACTAGTAGTAACATCACTGACATTTGCTTTTAATAATAATCCTGAGGTTAAATCACTACTATTAGCTTTTAGTGCTAAACTAGTGGTAACATCACTAGCATTTGCCTTTAACAATAATCCTGAGGTTAAATCACTACTATTAGCTTTTGCAGCTAAACTAGAAGTAACATCACTAGTATTCGCTTTGAGCGCTAAGTTTGTTGTAGTGGCATAACTACTTAAATCCTGGTCACCAGTATTGATACCTGAAAGCGTCGTGATTCCTAATTTAGATTTAATAGATGCGGAAGTTTCATCTCCACTATTAAAACCCGATGTGTTGGATAACACAGCTGCCTGAATAACAGTTAATACACTTTGTACATCTCTTCCAATGGCAAGTCCTAAATTATCTCTTGCATCAGTTGCATTTGTGGCTCCAGTTCCACCATTATTAATTGCTATTGTAGTCCCACTCCAAATACCAGAAGAGACAGTTCCAAGAGTGGTAATTTGGCTTGAACCACCCCATGTGTTTAAGGCTATATTCTCAACATTTCCTAATCCTACTTTAGACTTATTAATACCCATTGCAATTTTAGCATCTGTTATAGAAGCATCTGCAATAAGGGCAGAAGTAATATTTGAGTTGGCTATATGCCTTGTCAAAATACTTCCATCACTTATACCTCCTGCACTTATTTGACCATCAACATATGATTTCACAGCTTTCTGTGTAGGATAAAAATTATCATTTGATGCAATGCCCCCTAAATTAATATCGATAGATTTGTTTGTAGTATTTTCTTTTGACAATAATAAAGAAGTAATATCAGTAATATTTGCTTTAAGCAACAAACCAGCCTCCACATCGGATGTATTAGCTTTAAGCAACAAACCAGCATTAAGATCTGCAGTATTGGCTTTAAGTGTTAAACTAGCCTCCACATCGGATGTATTGGCTTTAAGCAACAAACCAGCATTAAGATCTGCAGTATTGGCTTTAAGCGCAATATTAACTAAAGTCGCATAGCTACTTAAATCCTGATCTCCAGTGTTGATTCCTGTAATCGATGCAAGTTTATTCTTCTCTATTGTGGTATAATCATTTGTAGACAAATTCCTACCTGTTACTTTATCAACTTTTGTAGCTAAACTAGTGTTTACATCAATTGTATTTGCTTTCAATGTAACTCCAGAAATAGTAACATACCCACTTAAATCCTGATCTCCTGTATTCGTTCCAGTAATAGTTGCAAGCTTTAACTTCTCTGCATTAGTAAAATCGTTTGTAGATAAAGATTTCCCAGTTACCTTGTCAACTTTATTATATAAACCATTTTCAAGGTCTGTGATATTTACTTTAGTCAATAATGAATTACTTAAGTCGGAAATATTAACCTTTAAACTGATTCTATTACTAAGAGAAATTGTGTCTCTTCCAAATCTTGCATTAAACATTGCAGCAGTATCACTTTTATTTAATTTAAAATCTAAATAATTAGATAAATCAGAAAGTCTAGTATAATTAAAAAGCATTGAAGCGGTATCACTAAATGACATTTTTGCATCTAATTTGCTATATATTGGACTAAGGTCAATTGTTTTAGACATTAATTGATATTTCGTAACATAGCCATAGACACTGTCAGAAGTATTTAATTTTTCAATAATTCGTTTACTCAAATTAATCGTATCTCTAGCTATACGTTTTGAAAGCATTAAACTAGTATCTGCAATATTAAGTTTTAGATTAAAAGAACTTGTATCAAATGAATTAGTCTTACTAGCACCAATAATATTTAAAGCATACGGAACTACACCAAAAATAGTAGTACCCAAATCAACCCAATTTCTAGCAGTCAACAAATCATTTGTTGATGGTATTGAAATTTTCATATTTAAAAAATAAGGTCCATTTGACCAGTCTATATCTGGCAAATTAGACTTAGTACCCCCAATTCTATTCCCCATCCCAACACTAACTGAGAATACACCAGTTGCATCAGTTGTAGTATTGTGTTCTTCTGAATAAACAATTAAGCCTGTTTTGGAACCTTGTATAATATTAGATTGTATATAAACATTCTTTGTAATTGCTGGATTTTGATATGAATCTCTTGCCAAAGCCTGAAAAATAATACCTGAATTACTAGACTGTGCTTGAATATTATGATTACTTTGAAAAATAAATAAGACAGAAAATACAATGATTAAAGTTGTATTAGAATTGAATCGAAAATGAATGATGTTTTTCATTTTATAATTTTGATGAAGTAGCAAATAAACCTCTTTTAACAAGGCAGTCCTATAAGTCATACGCCTCATTTATTTAAACTAGTAACATATTATACCTTGTAGAAGTCAATACTGTATTGAATTGTATCAAATTGGCGTATTTTCCGAATGAAACTATATTTCAAATTCTTATACAAATAAGATACTTTTAATTTTTAGCAATAAAAGCGCTTAACAATCAGAACTGAATAATGAAGCAATTATCCTCTATCATCATTATATTATTAATGGCAATAAACACTAGAAGCCAAGTGAATAATATGGATTTGCAATTAAAAATTAGTCAACTTGGCTTAGACTCAAGCAAAATTGATAATCCACAATTTGCTGAGCATTTAATTAATGTTTGGGTGATGCAAGAACGTGAAGAAAATAAATTCAATCCTTATATCGTTTTACCCATAAAAAAATGGGAATCAATATTTGAAAAACAATATTGTAAAACAAATGATCCAAATTTAAGAGCAGCAATTGGAATTCACTATTCTAGCATTTTAATTGACTTATCACAGTACGAAAAGGCTTTAGGAGTTTTACAACAAGTATATACCGAAAGGAGAAGATTGACTAAGAATGAATATGAAATCTTACTTGACAATCTCGAACAATGTTATAAATCAAAAAACGAAATTGCCAAGGCCATTTCAATTCGAAAAGAAATAATTGAAAACAAACTGCTTAGCAATTACTGGAAAATTTATAAGGCCTGTGGATTAAGAGAAGCTGCAATTGAAGACTATTTATTATTTGAACAAAAAGAATTTTACAATGATAATAATAAAATAATAAAGCCTAATTACTACAATAATTTAAGTAGACTCTATTTTGCAAATAACAATATTGACAGTGCAGTAAAATATGCTACACTAGGATTGTCTAAAATAGATGAAGCAAATCAAGATAAATCTATTCAATTTATAAATAAGAAGGAAATATTAGCCAACTGGAAGGCATTGTACATTGGATTTTTAGGCAAATGCGACATGACTAATAAAGAATACATCAAAGCCATACCAAAACTTAAATACAATGTAGACAACGGCAAAATAGATATCGAGAGCAATACTTTAAGTATGATCTATTTAAGTTTATGTTATTTAAACTTAAATGATTTAAAAAATTACAGACTATACAGTGATAGTGTTAAGAATAGAATAAAATCAATTGATGCAGAAGATGTAATCCGAAGCTACTACTCTGCCTCTCAACAATATTTCGCTAAAATAAACAAATACGACTCCGCCTTCCGATATTTAACATTGTATGCTCAATACAAAGATAGAATGACCAAGGGTATTCAACAGAACCAATCTATTTTATTATTAGGTCAATTGGAAATACAAAAAAGAAGATCTGAATTAATCGCAAACAACCTTAATTTAATAAATTCTGAAAAAGAAAATAAGAATTCAAGAAGTAGGATTTGGCTTCTAGGTATATCAATTGGTGTAACAGCATTAATTACAATAATAATAGCTCTGTTTTTGTTTCAAAGTTTAAAAAACAAAAAGACAATCAGTCAAAAGAATAAAGAATTACAAGAAAGTGTAAAATTAACAGGAGAACAAATTTCAAAAAATGATTTATTATTGAAAGAGCTACATCATCGTGTAAAAAACAACCTTCAATTAATGTATAGTCTATTAAATCTTCAGAAAAGAAGAAATAATAACTTGGAAATAAAGAATAACTTATCTACTGTTCAAAACAGGATTCAAACCATGGCCCTTGTTCATGAAAACTTATATAACTCAGGGAATTTTGAATATGTTGTTGCCGAAAAATACATTGAAACCCTTGCAAATCATCTTAAATCTATATACAAACAAGAAAATAGGAATATCATTCAAAACATTAACATTGATTCAACTATTCAATTCCCTATAGATCAAATCATCTCACTAGGACTCATCATTAATGAGATCATTTCAAATGCTTATAAATATGCATTTAATGATAATAAGGGTACTACCCTAGACATTACACTTGCAAAGATTAACAATACCATTATTTTAGAGATTAATGACGACGGTCCTGGGTTCTCAAAATTACAAATTAGGGAAGATAGTCTTGGACTAAAGCTAGTTGAAATTATGTGCGCTCAGTTAAATGCAACCATAGACACTTCATCAACAAACGGAGTGAGCTATACAATTGAATTCGAATCTAATAATTTAGAACTATGAAATATCAACGAATCTTAATTTTAGAGGACGATCAAATCGTTGCAATAGACTT
Organism: uncultured Bacteroidota bacterium; assembly: GCA_903819975.1. Taxonomy (GTDB): domain Bacteria; phylum Bacteroidota; class Bacteroidia; order Chitinophagales; family Chitinophagaceae; genus Sediminibacterium. The sequence goes on from CAIJFI010000017.1 coordinate 72,137, forward strand.
ACAAGAACTACTCCAAGAAGCAGGATATGAAACTATCACTGCGCATAATTATAATGAAGCATTAGAACAAGCTAAAAAGTTTAAACCTAATTTAGCCATATGTGACATTAATCTAGGCAATGGCTATACAGGCATTGATTTTGTAAAAGACATATATATTCTATTGCCAAAACTTGAAATAATTTACGTTACTGCATTTAGTAATAAGCAAATAATAGACGAAGTTGAAGCGACAAATCCATTAAACTATATTGTTAAGCCTTGGAATGAAGAACAAATCAAAGTGACTGTTAAAATGGCCTTCTCTTATATTGAAAAGAAATGTCAAAGTGAAGATATTTTAAAGGATTTAAGTTTAACTGAATACAAAATAATTGATTTGATATCAAAACAGAAAAAGAGCAAGGAAATAGCAGAGATCTTATTTGTTTCTGAAAAAACAGTCAGGAATCACAGGTATAATATTATCAAAAAATTGAACCTGCCAAATGACAATAATAGCCTACTTAAATGGGCAATTACTAATATTAAGCAAGATTAGCATTTGAGGCTTATGCCCTATATAAACTGAGCCCTAAATAGATGAATTTCGTATCAGTCTATTTTCTCATTTATAAAGATCCAACATCATATGCAAAAGCTGGTACTTGCAATTATTCCTATTTTACTTTTACTACAAAATACGCTAAGTGCACAGGCTAGTTCTATTTTAGCTGCAAATCCTGTATTTGTTATGAGCAGTGTTGGAAGTATGGGAAACACAAGGAATCAAAGTCCAGCCTTTCAATTTAAAAGTACCGCAAACTGCATTGATGTTCAAAATGGCATTGCTGTGCTTAGTGGGGAAAGAGGGAATGGGCAATTTTCCATTAAATGCGAAGTAGATCAATCATTTAATAGTTTAGGGATAAAGCTATATCCTAATCCGGCTATAAATAACACCAAGCTTCAGGTAAATAACCCACCACCCAATAACGAAGTGTTTTCAATCTGTATTTGGACAACCAACGGTCAACTAATTAGTAGTAGAAAAGAATCAGGAAATGACTTAATGAGGGGCATTAATATTGATTTAATTGGTCTTTCCTACGGTACTTACATTTTAAGAATTGAGTCCGCTAAATCCGTTGATGTAATTAAATTCATTAAGGAACGCTAAATAATAATAATGCTTAAGCGTTGTCATAATAATATAAAAGTCCTGATTTGCATATGCGTTTTAACATTGTATGGGAATTTATTATATGGACAAATTCAAGGAGCGGGTATGTTCTTTCAAGCAATTGCAAGAGATATTTCTTCAAACCCTGCAAAAGAAAGGAAAATATATGTAGAATCAAATATTAGACAATTTACTGCAACAGGCAGTATCATGCTTTCAGAAATTCATGAGACTAACACCGATGCAACCGGCATTTTTAGTATTAGTATTGGTCAAGGCATTAGAAATGGAGGTTCTGTTTTAACCCTATCTTCTATACCATGGGATAATGGTCCCTTTTATTTAAATTTAAAAATTGCTATTTCTCCAACAGCTCCAATTCCATATTGGGATTATTCAAAAGAATGGATTGATTTAGGAACAACGCCGTTTGGAATTGTTCCCTATGCCTTATATGCTGGGAATGCGGCAGGCATGGATAATAAAGTAAATTTTACCGACAGCAATTCAGTTTATGTAACTCCCTATCAGCTTAAGCTAAAAACATTTGATACAGCAAATTTATCAAGTAGAATAAATTTAAAACTAAATATAACGGATACAGCAAGTATATTAAGCCCCTATTTTAGAACAGTCTATTTAAACGACTACTTAATAAACAAAGTAAACTATTCCGACACTAGTGCAATGCTAAGTAATCGTATTGCTAGAGATACAATTTCATTGAGTGAAAGAATAAATAAAAAACTTAATGCCACAGATACTATTTTATTCACAAATAAAATAGATTACAAACTTAATTCAAAAGACACTAGTAGTTTATCAGAAAGGATAAATCTCAAACTGAATAGTAATGATACCAGCGTTATGCTAAGTACTCGTCTTGCTAGAGATACAATTTCGTTAAGTAACAGAATTAATTTAAAATTAAATAATACAGACACTGCAAGCATCTTGAGGCCTTACCTTAAAACTGCTTTTTTAAATAATTATATTGCTAGCAAAGTAAGCTATGACGATACGAGCGCCATGCTAAGTAGTAGAATTGGGAGAGATACAATTTGGTTAAGCAATAGGATTAACTTAAAGTTAAATATCGCAGATACAACTAGTATGCTAAGTCCTTACTTTAAAAGCGCTTTCTTAAACAACTATTTAAATACAAAGCTTAATCATAATGACACTAGCTTAATGTTAAGTAGTAGAATTGGGAGAGATACAGTTTCGTTAAGTAATAGGATTAACTTAAAGGAAGAAGTAATAAATAAATCTTTGGATATTATTACAGATGGATTCTTAGACTCAAAATATCCAAGTACAAAAGCAGTGAAAACATATGTAGATGCTAGTATTGCTATTATAGACTATTTAAGCCCATCAGGCAGCGCCAATAACTTAACCAACTTTCCAACACTTAATCAAAATACAACTGGCAGTGCTTCAAGTTTGTCAAATGCATATATTAATTGGAATGCAGTAAGTGGCGGTTCAGCAATTTTAAATAAACCAGTACTATTTAGTGGATCTTACAATGACTTGTCAAATAAACCAAGTTTGTTTAGTGGAACTTATTCAGATTTAACAGGCACCCCAGTACTATTTAGTGGATCTTACAATGACTTGTCAAATAAACCAAGTTTGTTTAGTGGAACTTATTCAGATTTAACAGGCACCCCATTACAATTTAGTGGGTCTTATAATGACTTGTCAAATAAACCAACTTTATTTAGTGGTGCTTATGCGGACTTGACTGGCACGCCTAATTTGTTTAGCGGTTCCTATACTGACTTGACTAGTAAACCAACTTTATTTAGTGGTGCTTATGCGGACTTGACTGGCAAACCAACACTAACAAATGGCACTGTCACTTCTGTTGCAGCTTTAACAATCGGCACCACAGGAACCGACATCAGTAGCACCGTTGCAAACGAAACAACCACGCCAACAATTACTTTAAATATTCCTACAGCTTCTATCACCAACAGAGGATTGTTATCGGCTTCTGATTGGTCAACCTTTAATTCAAAAGGAGACATGACACTTACCAGTGCACAAACTGTCACTGGTAGTAAAACCTTCAGCAGTACAATTATAGGATCTATTAATGGGAATGCTGCAACAGCAACTAAATTAGCAATTCCTGTTACAATTAATGGCACTTCATTTGATGGTAGTGCCAGTATTAGTTTCTCTACCAATACGGTCAACGCTTTAAGTTTCAACAATGGTGGAACAGGGGATGTTTCAGGCACCACTTTTAATGGATCGGCAGCAAAAACACTATCATATAATACTATTGGAGCTGCCCCATCAATTGGCTCAGCATCTATCACTACTTTAGGTACCATTGGAACGGGCACTTGGAATGCCACCGCCATTACTGTAGCCAAAGGAGGTACAGGCGCTACTACTTTAACAGCCAATGCAGTATTATTGGGAAACGGAATAAGTGCTGTTAATGCTGTTGCTCCAAGCACCAATGGAAATGTTTTAACTTCTAACGGCACAACATGGGTTTCAAGTACACCAAGCACTACACTCATAAGAGAAATTGCTGATGAATTTTCGGCGACTACTTCACAAACATCTTTTACCTTAACCCAGACTCCCTCAGCTAATAGCAAGGTTAAAATGTATATCAATGGTGTGAGGATAAGTAATGCTGCCTATAGTATGTCAGGCACTACCCTGACTTATAATGCGACTAATAATGGCGCATATTCCTTAACAGCAAGTGACAGAATTCAGTTTGATTATTACTATTAAGGTCCAGTTATAAACATTATGAGCAGAAAAAAAATACTTCTAAAAAGCATACTCATACTTTTCCAATTAATTGGACTAAACGCAATTGCACAAAACAGCAATATTACCATTAGTACAAGTCCAACGAGTGGAGGCGATTGGACTTCAACTACAATTGGATCTGATATAACGTATACTTTTACTCCAAACACCAATAGTGCCATATTGAACAACACTGACATTGTAAACAGGCTATATGGAGCTACGGGATATACCATTGGCAATGTAACCATTAATACCAATAACGCAGCTGGAACAGAACCCGGGAATTTAACAATGACTTCCGAACTTAGGACTATTAACAGATCCACAACAAGGTATACTTTACAAATCATAGCCGCAGGTGATATGCTCCTTAATGGAAGCTTTGAAATGTCTGCTTCAAATTCTGCACTCACCGCCAATTGCAATAACTTAATTTTAACAGCAGGAGGAAACATATCACTTATTGGCAGAATAAACCTAACACCAGATGGCGCTTACAAAGACAATGCTTCACTTTATAGTTCAAGCAGTAATATTACCATCAATGCTAATGGATTCGTTAAGATTGCTAATACGATAAATGCAGATGGAAATTATAATTCAGGATATCAAGCAGCCTATGAATATAGTAATGGTGGCAATATAAGTATTACTGGACTAGGTGGCGTAAGCATCTCTAGTGATATCACAAGCTTCCCCTATGGTGGTTCTTCAGGCACTATTACCATTAATTCAGGCAATGGTACGCATACAACTAACGGGGTGAATAACGGTCAAACTGCTGGGGTATTTTATTGTAGTAGTTTTTATAAAAAAGGAACTGGTGTATTTGCAATTAAATCCGTTAATAGCATTTTATATGGCACCAATATCAATCAAGGCACTTTAAAAATTATTACACTAAATACTATTCCAGTAGCCAATGCCTTAACGATTGATGCAGATGGAACTTTGGATATGAACGGCAAGAACTTTACCATTGCATCCCTACAGGGTGCGGGAAATATAATTAGTAATGCAGCCGGTGCGTTAACATTTACAACAGGATCCGCAAGTGCAAGTACTACGTTTTCTGGTGCATTTAATGAAACGGCAGCTGTTTTAAATATTGTAAAAGTAGGAAGTGGAAAATTAATTCTAGCAGGCAACAGCAATTATACAGGCACAACTTTAATTAATGCAGGCACATTAAATATTCAAAATGATGGCGCCCTCGGCATGAGCAGTTTAGTGACTTTAAATGCAGTGAATACATTTTTAGAATTAGAATCAACTGCCTCTCCCATTAACATTGAATCTACACCTATTAAGATAAACGGAGGACTGGTAAACTATCCATACGAATACAGCACTTTAAAAAATGTTAGTGGGAATAATATTTGGACTAGTAATATTATCCTAAATGGCAACTCCGTAATTAGTAGCGACGCAGGAACTTTTATTGTAAATTCTATCACTGGCACTACCAATAATATACAGTTCACAGGCAATGGAGGGACCATTTATGCAAATGGCGCAATAAATTTAGGAAGCAGTACTTTGCAAAAAATGGGTGCTAGTACTTTGGTATTACAAAAAGAAAATTTCTATTCAGGATTAACCAGTATTGTAGGGGGAATTGTAAAAATTGAGAATGAAAAAGTATTTGGCTCTACTTCTAAAGTATATATTTATAATACCGGGTCATTGGAATTAGAGAACGGATTTACAATAAGCAATATTCCACTTTACATTTCAGCTTCAGGACTCAATAATGCAGGTGGGTTAAGAAATATAAGCGGAACCAATAGTTGGACGGGAGCTATTACATTTGCAAGTCCTGGCAGAATTAATTCAGACGATGGAATTTTATTGCTACCTAATACAATAAATGCAATTACAGCAACTGACAATATCAATTTTGGAGGAAACGGTATTGTTTCAGTAGATGGGGTTATCGGATCGGGCTTTGTGAGTCGTGATGGCCTTGGTACACTTCAATTAAATGCAGCCAACACCTACTCTGGTGAGACTACATTTACAAATGGCACCATTCAACTTAACGCCGAAAATGCAATTGCCAATAGTAATTTAATATTTAATGGAGGCATCTTAAAAACAACTGGGACTAATCAAAACTTTAAAAACTTAACAATTAAAGAAAATTCAATCATTGATTTAGCTAATGCTACACATACCATAACATTTACAGGGGAAGGATCATTTGCTTTTAAAAGATTACTAATTAAGAATTGGCAAGGTGCTTATGATGGAACTGCCGGTACAATGGGTATTATTAAAATTGGAGCAACAGAAACTACCAGTAAAGAATTTTTAGATCAAATACGTTTTATTGACCCGACCAATAATCAATTTAACACAAAGCAACTTAGTACAGGAGAAATTGTACCCAATCTAGACATAAAAATATTCCCCACTAGGAATAGCAATATTAATATAAGTTCCGCTCCTACTTTTGGAGGGAATTGGACAAGTGCTACTTTAGGCGCTGTTATAACTTATACATTTATGCCTTTTACTGACAATGCGAATCTTTGCATGTATGATATAAATAACAGAATCACTGGTAATGGATTTACAGTTGGGAATGTTACTATAAAAACAACTAATACTACGGGTGTAAAAAATATAACCACCAACGGAGAATACACTTTCAATAGCACTAAGTTTATTAATAGCAACGGTGCACTTAAATCAAATGGTGAAAATGGATTAACAAATAATGGAAGTATTATTGGCGCAAGTGTTGGTACGCAATTAGGAAGTGTTTTTATAAACGAAACATTATATGGAGTTAATTCTAAGCCTACTTCCTATACCTTTAAAATTGAAGCTGGCGGTAGCATTGTATCCAATTCACAAATTAATTTAGGCTGCGGATATTATGATTTAAATTACACAGGTAACCATTTAGATTTTTCGGCAGGATTAAATATTACTATTGCAAATGCAATTAACTCTCAAGGAAGTAGCTGGCAAACCTGGGCATCGGTTAAAAGCAATGGAGGTAATATAACTTTAACGGCAAATGAAAATATTAAAATTACATCTACTGGAACTATACTGTCCTATGGCGGACGCAATACGCTTCCTCCTCCTAATAATAATCTCACTACGAGTAATGGTGGCAATATTAATATCACTGCCGGTAAAGGGCTAACCTGCAATGGTGTTATTGATGCTTCTTCAGGTTATATAACATCAGGCAACAACGGTAATGTCAAAATCAATAACGGCAACTCAAACATAACAACAGGCGGAGGCGTAAATGATGGTTTATATACTGGAATTATTGCAGGCGGAAATTTTATAAAAGAAGGATTAGGTACACTTACTATAAACAAATTAAATACCTACAGCGGAACTACTACAATTAACGCGGGTATTTTACAATTAGGAATCAACAATAGCTTACCTGTATCAACAACCTTTAATCTTAATGGAGGAATATTAAATACAAATGGATTTAATCAAACTGTTGCAAGCTTAAATATTTCAGATAATGCCACTCTTAATTTTTCTAATAGTAACACAAACACTTTTACTGTCACTGCAATGGGAAGTTTGACAAATGGAAAAATATTAACTATAAATGGATGGGAAGGCACTTATACAACTCCAGGGAGTACTGGTAGTTTTGGAAAGTTTATTACAAATGGGACAGCACTTACAAGCTCACAGCTTGGGCAAATTAAGTTTTATAATGCAGCTGATGCAACCACACATAGCGCATTACAATTAGGAACAAAGGAAGTAGTTGCTGGTAATTAGAATTAGCTCACTTCGTTCGCTGATCCTAATGGGGGTGTACAAAATTCATCAGTAGTGGTTCGAATACTGTCTTCCCGACAATAGTTTTATTAATATACTATAACAGGCCTCATTGCTGCGCAATGATGTGAGCAGTTCAAAATTTATATAACATCAAGCGAGCTTGTGTTTATAAATTTTTTCTGCTCATTGCCTTCGGCAAGGCCTGTTAAAGTAGGGGCATAAAAAAAGCCAGTATTGCTACTGACTTTTTTGTCGGGAAGACAGGATTCGAACCTGCGACCCCTTGGTCCCAAACCAAGTGCGCTACCGGCCTGCGCTACTTCCCGTTCCATTACAACTTGCGTTATAAATATTGTTAACCGGTTTAATTTCAAAATAAGAACTAAGTGCGGAGAGGAAGGGATTCGAACCCTTGGTACAGTTTAACCCGTACGGCAGTTTAGCAAACTACTGATTTCAGCCACTCATCCACCTCTCCTCCGAACCTCTTTCGAGGGGTGCAAAAATAAGCACTGATTCTTTAAATTCCTAAAAAAAGTCCGGAATAAACTAAATAAAGTTCGTTCCGGACCAATATATTTATAATCAGCGTATTTTATGAGTATTCTCAGCTCATTTACATAGCGGCTAATTGTACTTTTTGTGTCAACTCCATCACATTCTCTCTAAACATTGAATCGGTATCCATTAAATCTTTCACTGTTTGACAAGAGTGAATAACTGTAGTGTGATCACGACCACCAAAATGCTCTCCAATAGTCTTTAATGAGTTTTTAGTAAACGCCTTAGCCAAATACATGGTAATTTGACGTGCTTGTACAATTTCACGCTTACGTGTTTTTTGCAATAGCTTGTCATAAGGCACTTCAAAGAACTCACAAACCATTTTCTGAATCGCGTCAATCGTAATTTCCTTGCTACTTGTTTTCACAAAGTTGCGCAATACTTTCTTCGCTAGTTCAACGTCAATCTCTTTCTTATTCAAAGAAGACTGAGCTAATAATGAAATTAACGCACCTTCTAATTCTCTTACATTAGTATTGATATTATAAGCAACATACTTCACCACTTCCTTAGGCATTTCTAAACCATCTGCCTTCATCTTCTTCTCTAATATCTCGATACGTGTTTCATAGTCTGGCACTTGAATGTCAGCGCTTAAACCCCATCTGAAACGACTTAATAATCTTTCTTGTAATCCCTCTAAATCTTTAGGTGCTTTATCAGAAGTCAATACCAATTGCTTTCCACTTTGGTGTAAGTGGTTAAAGATGGCAAAAAATGCATCCTGAGATTTTTCAGCACGATTAAAGAATTGAACATCATCAATAATCAACACATCTATCAATTGATAAAAATGTATGAAATCGTTAATTGCATTATTGCGACTATGATCTTGGAACTGATTAATGAATTTTTCTGAACTCACATATAAAACCACTTTGTTTGGATGAACGCGTTTTACGTCGTTACCAATTGCTTGTGCCAAATGTGTTTTACCTAAACCTACACCACCATAAATAACCAATGGGTTAAATGAATTTGCTCCTGGTTTTTCTGCCACTGTTTTACCAGCACGGCGAGCTACCCTGTTGCAATCACCCTCTATAAAAGAATCGAATGTGTAATTATGATTTAACTGAGGATCAATTTGCATTTTCTTTAATCCTGGAATCACAAATGGATTCTTAACCGGATTATCAATAACCAATGGGAAGTTCATCTCATTGTTATTATATGTTTTCATGCCACTTGCTGGCACATCCATTGATCCTTTTTTATTATTACCGCTGTCCACCATAATGCGGTATTCTAATCTTGCTTCTTTTCCTAATTCACGTTTTAAAGTCTTAGCTAATAAATTAACGTAGTGCTCTTCGATATACTCATAAAAAAATTGACTTGGAACTTGAATCATCAAAACGTTGTCTTTTAAGTCAACGGGTTGAATTGGTTCAAACCATGTTTTAAAATGTTGCCATTCGACAATATCTTTAATGATCTTTAAACAATTGCTCCAAATTAATTCTGCGCTCTTAGCCATTTTACTTACGAACCCTTTATATAGTGAAATAAGATAATTCTATTCCTTTTCCCGATTATCGAACCCTGAACCGGAATGCGAATATTCAAAACAATTGTTGAAAAAAAAACTTTTTTATTTGGTTTTTTTAACATGTCCTAAAAACGCTGATTTTCCCGTCTATTTCTTCAATGAATCAGGCGTTCAAGATAGCCCAAATTCTGTAAAAAAGAAATTTTATCCACTATTATTTAATTTTTTTTCTAAGTCTTTTTTTTGCGGAAAACCGAATGACCATTTGTATTGGTATATAAGCCCTATTCATTTGCCCATTAAATACTACCTTTATGCACTTAATTATAAATATGAGTTACGAACTAACAGGTAAATTAATTGCCAAATACGATACTGTTCAAAGAAAGGAAACCTTTAAGACAAGGGAGTTTGTGATTGAAAAGTCTGACGACATCAATGGTAAAATCATTACCAATTATGTGAAATTTCAATGCGTGCAAGACAGAACAACTATGCCTGATCGTTTTAACCTTGGTGACACAGTAAAAGTGTTGTTTAATATCAAAGGATCTAAATGGAATAAAGACGGTAAAGACAACTATATAACTAATTTAGATGCATGGCGTATGGAAGCTGTCTCTTTAGGTGGAGACACTGCCCCTACCGACAATAGTTACTTTGATATGCCTCCAGGCGAATCAGGTGACGATTTGCCATTCTAGTATTCCTAGAAAGCATCGCATTTTTTTAGGATAAAAACCTAACCCATGCAAAAGACAATACAACTTCGTGTTAAGCCCGAGGAAGCAGCAAATGCCTCCTCCTTAATTTCTATTTTAGCCGCAGCTATTGGACAAAACCAAGCAGCAATTTCTGGCTACCATATTCTCAAGCAATCCATTGATGCCAGAAGCCGCCAACAGGTTTGGATTAATCTAAGCATTTTGGCTTTTGTGAATGAATCTCCTAGTAATCGTTTTGAAGAGAATTTAGAGTTCCCTATCCTCCCTGCTAAAGCCAAGGAAGTAATTATTATTGGAGCAGGGCCGGCCGGTCTATTTGCAGCCTTAGAATGTATTCAATTAGGGCTAAGACCAATTGTCCTTGAGAGAGGAAAAGATGTTCGATCTCGTCGACGTGATTTGGCCAAGTTAAACAAAGAGGGCATTGTTAACCCCGAGAGCAACTACTGCTTTGGGGAAGGGGGCGCTGGAACTTATAGTGATGGAAAATTATATACAAGAAGTAATAAGCGAGGAAGCATTGAAAAGATCCTAAGACTATTTTATCAGTTTGGGGCTGATGAACGTATTCTTTACGAAGCACACCCCCATATTGGAACCAATAAGCTACCCCATATCATAACTGCTATGAGGGAACAAATTGAAGCAAGTGGCGGCAAGGTTTTATTTGAAAAAAAGCTAGTTGACTTTGTCATTGTAGATGGTGTGATAAAAGAAACAATTACTTTAGATGGAGATAGATATCCAACTGAAGCACTGATACTTGCAACTGGCCATTCGGCCCGAGACATATTTGTGCTACTCAAGGAAAAAGAGATATTAATAGAAGCCAAACCATTTGCACTTGGAGTAAGAGTTGAACATCCGCAAAGTATCATTGACGGGATACAATATCATTGTGCACTTAGAGGACCCGATTTACCACCAGCTTCATATAGCCTAGTTGAGCAAGTAAGTGACAGAGGGGTATTTAGTTTTTGTATGTGCCCAGGTGGTATAATTGCTCCAGCTGCGACAGCACCGGGAGAGATTGTGGTAAATGGATGGAGCCCTAGTAAAAGAGACAACCCCTATGCCAATAGTGGCATGGTAGTTCAAATTGACCTTGCTACTGCAGCAGCATATTTAACAAAAATTAAAGCAAAATCTAATTTAAGTTTAAATTTAAATGACCCATTACTATTACTTGAATTTCAACAATTTGTAGAAAAAAATGCTTTTGAATTTGGCGGCGGAAAGCAAGTGGCACCAGCCGCAAGGCTTGTGGATTTTTGCACCAACAAAACCTCGACTAATTTGCCAGATGCAAGTTACTTACCAGGACTCCATAGCGCCAACTTAGCTGAGATACTTCCCAATTTTGTTCACCATACTTTACAGGAAGGCTTTAAGGCTTTTGGTAAAAAAATGAAGGGATACTATACCAATGATGCTATAGTAGTAGCTACAGAAAGTAGAACCTCCTCCCCTGTAAGAATCCCGAGAGATGCTGACACCTATCAACATCCCCAAATTAAAAACCTATACCCTTGTGGCGAAGGTGCCGGCTATGCAGGCGGGATTGTCAGTGCGGCAATGGATGGCCAAAAACTAGCGCAGATTATAGCAGATAAGTTTAAATAATACGCCTACAGACTAACTAATACCACTTGAAAATACCAAATAGCTTGTATATATAACTAATAAAAATGGGCTATTCACAACAAAGTGAATAGCCCATTTTTATTACAAACTAAGTTGAAATTAATACGCAGTTAGTCTTGAGATTTAACTTTTTTTGAAAGCAATAAATCATTCTTTATCAATTCATTAGATTGGTATGATTTTAATTCAGCTTCAAGTTCTTTTGAGAGCCCTCTTGTTGTTCCTAAATCAGGCTTACCTGCATTTGCCCATGCTGTATACCAAAAGTCAGAGATCATATTTGCAGAGGCAATAAGCTGTCCATTAATGGTTGGGCCAAGCTCCAAAGCATAGGCTTCTGCAAATTCCTTTGTGTACATTTTAGACTCTTTACCATAGCGCATCTGAACCTTGTATTTTGTTTCTGGCGTAAACTTTACGGTCAAAGCCTTTTCCTTTGCAAACATCTCAGGTAACAATGCATTTGCATGACGCACATCCTTCCAAAGCGCTTCAGCTGGATGCTTTAAATAAGTTGCTTGATGATTATTATATAGCTGATACTCGCTAATTTTTAACTCAGGTATAAAGGATTCCCATAAGCCATGGAGCCCTTTTTGACCTGTCAATTGACCATCATAATTAGCTGTAGTGTGTAAAGGAACATGTAAATCTCCAATATAATGACCCAAATCGGCTGCATAAAACAAGATACTGTCTTTGTTTTTTGACTTAAATGCATTGGTTAAATGCTCCATTTGCATCATGGCATTATAAGGACCCCATCCATACTTTTTTAGAGTATCTTCTGAGTATTTCTTCACTGCACTTGCCCAATCCAAAGGCATATCATTCGCGGCATTGGGGCCAAACATTTCAAGGTCAATAAAGTGTTTTGTATCTTCTGTTCTGTCAGTATTTCTTCTAATATCTGGTCTTGGTGCATTCTCTACTAAGTACTTCATATCGGCATGAAAATAAGATTGTAATGGAGCAGGAAGACTATAAATTGCCAACTGATTTATGGTGCGATGCACTAAAAACCCCCAACTACTAAACCCAATTAATACCACTAATAATAGGGCCGAAATACCCATTTTCTTTGAGATCATATTCTAAATATTTAGACGAATATAGCCTATTATCCTTTTTTCAATTCGCCTTTCCTGTAATTTAACCACTTCATAAATTGAGGCATATGAAAGTTAAATAACTTCTATATTTGAGTCTACAAACCTCCCATATGGATCCTATATTAAGTTTAAAGCATTTACAAAAGTTTTACGCTACGCAAAAAGCAGTAGACGATATTAGTTTTAATATTCAAAAAGGCAGCATATTTGGGCTCTTAGGTCCCAATGGAGCTGGTAAAACTACCCTATTACGCATGATTACTGGCATATTCTATCCGGATGGCGGAGAAATTATGTTGGATGGAAAGCCTTTTAATCCAATGGAAGATATAAGTAAGATTGGATACATGCCTGAAGAAAGAGGAATGTATAAAAAAATGAAGATTGGTGAACAAGCTTTATACCTTGCCCAGTTAAAGGGTTTATCTAAAGCAGATGCTACCGAAAGAATCAAATACTGGTTTAAAAAGCTTGAAATGGAAAGCTGGTGGAATAAGAAGGTCGAAGATTTGAGTAAGGGAATGAGCCAGAAACTGCAATTTGTGATCACTGTGTTACACGAGCCTAAGTTAATCATATTAGACGAGCCCTTTAGTGGCCTGGATCCATTAAATGCCAACCTTATTAAGGATGAAATTTATGGGTTAGCTAAAAATGGGGCTACAATTATATTTAGCACCCATCGTATGGAACAAGTAGAAGAAATATGCGATCATATTGTTCTTATAAATCTTGGTAAGAAAATATTAGATGGGACCGTAAAGGAGGTTAAACAACAATACAAAGAGAATATCTTCTCTGTTCAAACTTCTCAAAGCGAGCACATTAAAGACAATAGCATTTTTAATGTGGTAAGTAGAGAGGCAGAGCAAGTACTTGTTAAAATAAACCCTGGCTATAGCACCAACGATGTGCTTGGTCAATTAATTAATGACAAGATTAATATAGTTGGATGTCATGAACTTTTGCCTTCTTTAAATGAAATTTTTATCAAATTAGTAGAAGGCACACATGCAACCACAAGAGCATTTCAAAATATTTAATACTTACTCCAGCACAATACTTATAATATGAACAAGACTTGGTTAATAATACAAAGAGAATACACAACAAGAGTTAAAAATAAACGCTTTTTATTAGTTACATTTTTAATGCCTTTATTAATGATGGGGCTAATTTTCGGGAGCGCCTATTTGTCAACAACGGGTACTGAGCACAGAAAAATTGCAGTTATCGACCCAAATGGTTTTATTAAATCCTCTTTAAAAAATACAAGCCAAATAGAGTTTGCTTTCCCCGAAAATGTTGACACAAGCAATTATTACAGCAAGGGCTTTACCGATATCATTATACTTCCCAACTTTGACAAAAAGGAAAAAACCAACTATATTTTAAGATCTAAAAAGTCAATGGGATTATTGTTGCAAAATAGTATTGGAGATAAAATTAATAGCGCTATTGAAGATCAAATGTTACAAGAAGCTGGTATTAAGCAAAACGTTTTAGACTCAATACACAAAGCTTCTCAATTTGCTGAATTAAAAGCATACGAAGACAAAGGGAATGAAAGCAAGGAAAGTAATGCAGGACTTGCGATGGGTATCGGTTACGCTAGTGGTTTTTTAATTTACATTACGCTGTTCATATACGGTACAATGGTAATGCGTGGAGTTATGGAAGAAAAAACAAATCGTATTGCCGAAGTTATCATTAGCAGCGTAAAGCCTTTTGAATTAATGTTAGGAAAAATTATTGGCATTGGCGCAGTGGGATTAACGCAATTTATACTTTGGATTGTGCTAATTACCACTTTAACAAGTGTAGGAATGGGCTTGTTACCAGCCGATTTACAACATCAAGTAACAACGCTACAACAATCTAATGGACAAATGGGTGCCGCAGGAATGGCACAAGCAAGTGAGTCTGCAATGCGTATTTATAATATGCAACATACCATAGCTACTGCAAATTGGCCTTTAATATTATCATGTTTTGTATTTTATTTTTTAGGAGGATATTTATTTTATTCTGCTCTTTTTGCTGCAGTTGGTAGTGTTGTAAACGAAGACCCTCAGGATGCACAGAGTTTAGTTTTCCCAATCACTATGCCAATAATTTTTTCATATATCATTACCAATATGGTCACTCAAAATCCTAACACACCATTGGCATTTTGGGCAAGTATCATACCGTTAAGCTCTCCAATGGTTATGATGGCAAGAGTTGCTTATGGCGTTCCTAGCGCCGTTTCTTATTGGGAACTTGGACTTAGTATGTCCTTATTAATTGCCGGATTTTTATTTACAACCTGGTTAAGTGGTAAAATTTACAGAACAGGTATATTAATGTATGGCAAAAAGGTAAATTGGAAAACAATGATCAAGTGGGCTTTTACAAAGCAATTCTAACATTCACTCCTGCCCTAGTATTCACTATTGGAGGAGATGAAGATATGTATGGCGTAGCCCTTCTTTGGTCAAAGAAGAATTTCAGATTAATCTTACTATTTAATACATAGTCTATTGAAGGCTGTAATGTAATTTCTTTTTGACCACCAGTGCCGTATGCATTGGTTTGATCCAATCTGCTATTACTATTATATACATCACGCATTGACATGTCAAAACGGAATGTTAGGTCGTTGTTTAATTTGTTGTTATTTAAACCAGGAATATTAAAAGGAAGCTTTAATCCTTTTTTACGCCAGCTTGTGCCAATCACCCACTCCTTACTATTGTTTTCACTAAGTTGATAGTCCACTAAACTTAAAGACAACATCCTGCTCTTTTTATATTCAAATCTTAGAGACCATTGATTAACTGTTGTAACATTTATACCAATTAATGGTTCCATTCTTTCACTAATTGTCACGTTTGGAATTAAGAAATAAGGAATATAATTCCCACTAATAGGATCCAAGAATGTTGGCGTTCCTCTCTTTGTAATATCGTCTACAAAATTCAATGAGCTAGTAAAACTATTCATTGCTAAGCTACCATTATACCCATTGGTTAAAGTGATATTAGTAAAATATTCTGATAGTCCTGGAACTTTAGAAAGCCCACTATACATAATGCTCCAGTTTGGTTTTGGAATCATTCCTGTAAATGGATTAGAACGAATATTACTGTTTACCTCGTTTATTAATGAAACTTTTTTAGGATCCTGTCCGGTATATGCAGCAATAAATGATGGAATTAATACATCCTGTGCATATCTTCCATAACCCAATGCATATCCACTTGGATCCACATTGCCACCTAACCTTTTTGAGATAATACTACGATAATTTTGGAATGCCTTAAACTGTAATGAAATAACATTTGGATCATGATTATCAAAGAAGGTATTTAAAGCCATATAGCTAATATTAAAACCTCCTGCCGACAAAGGATTGGCATGCGTTCTAATACCTGTGTATGAAAAACTAGTATCCTTAAATAATTCAGAATACTCTTTTGAGAATGTTTTATTAAAATGAATGTCTACGATAAATGACTTAACGGGTTCTAATAAAATTCTTGCAGTTAATTTTTGATCAAAAGTTTGTCTAAAGACCATATTAAAAGCAGGATCTCTAGTTAGATTCCCCTTTTTCTCTTGGGCATTTAACCAACTTGAATCAGGCTGAGTACCAAACATGTAATCAATATTGGGAGACAATCCAGTAAATGATTTATCTAAGAACTTGACGCCTGACATATATCCGGGCAATCTGCTATTATAGTTTTCACCATAATCAATATTTGCAGTTTGCATCATTGTCAAGAATCTAGCTATTGGTTTCACATACTCAGGTACATCAATAGGCTGATTGGCCATTAATAATCTTTGTGCTATGCGCTCTTGCCTTTTAGTTTCTCTCCATTTTTTTAATGCCTCATCACGTGCCTTTCCTACCTTACCCGCTAGGGCTTCTTCTTTTGTCATTAAAATCTTAGACGCTAATGGATTGTTTACATTTTGACGGCCTGTATTATACCCTGTTGTAATTGCTGCATTAATATATTTTGACTTCTTAAATAAGTTAGTAAAATTAAACTGTGCGTTAATTTGTTGTGACAAAGTATTTTCAATTGTATTTCCCAATGACTGCGCTAACCTACTTGCACCAATCCAATTGTAGTTAGTAGAAAAATTATAACTAGAAGTAATCCAGTTGGTAATTGGCAATTTATTTAATGGGATATCATAACGCATTGTCAACTTTTGGTTGTACAATGTATTTCTGCCTCCGCCAAATAACATTCTACTTATTGAGTCACGTTTAGCTTGTGTATTAATTTGACCATCTGGTTCGTCAATACGAGAATTCATCGTTGCATTAAAATCCATATTTAATGACCTAGTTAATGGCCAACGCATGTTAAACAACCTAACCATAGTGAAATACTTATTATAGGTAGTCTCAACTTTTTCAGTTGTGCCATCATAAGAACTTACTACCCTTGGCGTAAATTCACCATACTGTCTATCCAACACCGTTCTAAAACTAATTAAACTTGGTGATGGATTCACATTGATCTCCTTTGCCCATGCTAGCCACGGTGAGGCATTTTTAAGTATTTTCTTAAATGGCTCAATTGGTTTAGCATTATGATTATAGGTATACCCAATAGCTCCTCTTTGCTTTACCATTTTATTTTCTTCGATTAATGGACTTGTCTGTATCAATTGAGAATATGAATAACTAAAATCCAAATTGCTTATGCTAATTAAACTTGTCTTAGTACTAGGCAAGAATCTTACATTGGTAAAATTCAAAGTCTTAATAGTAGTTTGATCTGCAGAGGCATTACGCACAGAATCCTTTTTTGCACCACTTAAAGAATTTATTTTATCCTGATACAAGATGTCTTTATCGAAAGGATCATACAATGGCGTTTCAATTGACTTATTAATACTCGCAAATACAGGCAAGGACAATCTGGTTTTTTTAGGAAGTAACTTACCAGCGTCAATATTAGTTGCTATATCTAATTGCGTCAACCCTGTTTTAGCGCGCTGATTCATGTTTTGTTCTATTGTTCCGAATCCAGCTGTTCTATTATTTGCAGATATAGCAATGGTACCAAGATCCGCCATTACCAAATCCATTCTACCCAATGCTGCCCATGAACCACGTTCGTCTAAATCTGATAACCTTAATTCATTAATCCAAACCTCTGCATCCATCTGTTGCAAATTAGATGTGTTTTCAAATGCAATCATAATGCCGCGCACTTCACCCAAATTAGGATTACCCATTACTGCATATCGCTGATTGTTTGAAGACTGAAACTGCGAATACTTTGTAGTATAAGAGAAGTGTTGTTTATCTCGCTCTAATTTTAAATTAATTAAATCAACAAGATTTAAGTTCAGCTCATTTTGTGCAGGCCAAACTAAATTTGCTTCTGCGTTTGAGTATGATTTTTGTGCGGTTGTAGTAAGCGGTATTCTTATTTCATAATAGTTATTTTGAAAATCCTGACCCATTCTAATCACTGCAGTTATTACACCATTTTCGGTTTGTGTAATATTATTTTTATTTTCAGCATGCAAGAACATTGATAACTTACCATACTTACGAATATCAACATTCATTGTTTTAAAAACACCTCTAGCCGATTTCCCTTTTTCTAAATTATGAATTTGAACACTTAATGCTTGTTCGTTTTGCAATAAATTAACTCCATTATTACTTAACAATTGAACTCGCTCAATACCAGGAGGAATAATGTAATTCACTGGAGTTCTACTTCCATTCTCTTCGATACTTACTGCCAAAGTATTTACTGTTGAGTTAGTGCTGTTGACAATTGGAGTATAATTCCCCGTACTATCCACTTCATACATGTATTGTCTCCACTGATTACGAACTAAACCAAATTTTGCAAAACGTAAAGTGATTGAATCCTCAAATCCAGTCAAATACATTCTCATGAACCTGATAGATTTAAAGTCCTTTATTCCCCCAACCGAATCCGAATATGATTTCACTGGCACTCTAAATAAATACCAATTTTCAACACTCTTACTTCCATCTGCCAATGTTACATTTACTGTTTTAGCATCTGTTACATATTTTGTAGCACCCACTCCCATACTATTTTTTTGTAAAGGAATCTCATACTCAAAATATGCTTCGGTTTCGTTTAAAGTATTGTCTCTGTTTAAATCCTCATTGTCTGGCAGTAAAGTAGACGCACTACTAAATTGACTTGAGCCTGCAATTGCCGAGTTTCCTTGTGGGTTATTGAAATATTTATACCTACCTAGGATGCCTACATTACCCGCGTCGTATTGCGCATCACGATACCATACATAATTATCTGCAGAAGGGTCTTTAGTGAATTGCTGAGCTACAACTGGATTTGAAATTTGACTAATTACAGTTGCTCGTTTTAATCTTTCTTCCTCGTCATTCATACCATCCAAACCAACGTCTTGAAACTTTCTATCTTCGGAATTATTACTAAATGCATTGGTTACTTGGATTGGATTCACAGGCACTTTACCCCATACCGAACTATCAATTTGCGCAGGTATGGTTGGAGTTGGCATCCCATTTTCATAGAATCGTCTTCCATCTCTTAAAATATCCTCACTAACATTTCCTAAGTTCAAAACCAATTTGCCTTTTGATGCAGGAGATTTAATAAATGGATCTTGAACCCAGAATTCAACATATTCAATAATACTAGTTTCAAAATCTGTTTGATCCAAGGCACGCATTATACCTCCCCATTTGTCGGTAGGATTTTTGAATTTACCAGTAGCATCTAAATCTTTATAGTTATAGTTATACGGCCCTCTGTCTTTTGGATAATACGTTAAGTCAAATGTTGGCAATTGAACATCCGTAATATTCGTTGTTTTATTTGGGAACAGTTCATTGGTAAAAACTTGTCTAACTCTTGGATCACTTAATAATGCAACATTAGCGTTCATTGGATTATTCGGACTATTTCGATCCTGCAAAGTAGGTTCAATAGTATACCAAGACAACCTTGCTCTGTTTTTATTATAGTCAATATTGTCAGAAAGATTGCCTTCGGGAAAACGATCCATTGGTGTTGAAGCCAATGCCCATGAAGTAAATGGAAAACGCAAATCAATGTCCGTTCTTGTAGCTTCAAAATCGTCTAAATAAACAACACCTGCTCCTCCTTTGCCAATTTGTTGTGCATGACCTGGTTGCAAATAAGCAGCTTCTCCATTAGCCGTGATATAAGACTTTGCTTTAGTTTTATAAAAAGGCAATTTGTTTAATAGTCTTGTCACGCTAGGAACTTCTGCTTTGTAATTAAAGTCAAACCCATACATCGCATTCTTAATAGGATCAGAACCGAAATTTGTTTTTGTAAAAAATGGGCGTTCACTTAATCTTTCTGTAGAGAATCCGAAATTAAAATTCTTACTAGCCATATAATCCAATCTTAACGCCCTAAAACCTCTTTCCTGAAATCCAAAGCCAAGGTTATTTTCAAATGAAACATTAACTGGAATATTGGAACCTAAAATACCTGGATTAATAATACGGACTGTACCGGAACCATAATCCACAATATAATCAACTCCTTCTTTTAAAATTTGTCCACCAGCTCTAACACTTACCGAACCTGGAGGAACATTAAATGCATTTAAACTAATTTCTGCTCCACCACTACTCCCTTTAACTTGACCTTCCATTACAAACCTATCTAAGTTGGTGAAAGTTTGTGCTTCGGATTTAATGGTGCGATATAATTGAGGGAAAATATATTTATTAGCAATATTACTGTCAACTCCTTTAAACGCAATACTCTTTAAGTCTTCCCCAAAAGGCTCCAATAAAGGAAATACAATGCGCCCCATTTTTGATAAAACCGTATATCCTTCAACGTAGTCAAACATACCATCTGGTTGAGGATCGTTATGATTGTTTAATCGATCTAATTGCAATATTTTTATCAAGGACTGTCCATCTACTGCAGGGCCTGTAACAGGAAGATATCTTTTTAATCCAGCTCCTGGTGCTTCGTACATTACATTCAACTGAAAATCTTGTTGTTGAATAGAGCCAAATAAGTCTAATGAATAAACGTTCTTCATCATTAAATCCCAAATAGGTAAATCTGTTCTTTGTGTAGTTGCTTTCAACAATTTTAAGAACATAATTTGTTGTACACCATTGTTTGGATTTAAAGCTATATTGTCAGAAAACTCCCCCACTTGATATACCCTTCCATTATAAGTATATTGGAATGCAACACCCAAAACTTCATCTGGTTGCAACGGAATGTTTAAGGATAAAAACCCAATTTGAGGATTGAAATAATATTCGTTCTCTGTTAGTTTTCTTGCAAATGTGCGTTCATAATCTTCGGCCGATCGCATGCCTTCAGATGATAAAATACTAGCTATGCCGGATGGATTTCGGGAACTCGCATTATTTGATAAAGTTGAATACAAATTATTGGCACTATTATCCGGATATAAATTAGCAGTTCCTTGCCATCTATTATTATGGGGCTTAGGTTCTCCTAAATCGGCAAGACCTACTACATCTCTAGCATTTGTAGTTTGACCATTTCTGTTTGTTACCCAAACCTCTATTCTTTTAATCTGTGCTTGTGAATTAACCAAAGGCAAAGTTGACATTGCCTTATTATAATTACTTCTAAAATATTGGGCTAATAAAAAGTGTCTATTTTCTTCGTAATCATCTAAACGCTTCTGAAATTTTTGAGTAGTTGCCCCACCCTGTAAATTCATAGATTGGCGCTGAGATTTTTGGTTGGCAATAGCAGCTGTTATAAATAATTTACCAAATTGTAATTGAGTTTTAATACCAAACAAGTTTTGAGTACTTGGTATTAATGCACTTCTAGAAATATAATTAATATTACCTGCCTCGATACTTTTTATGATTTCATCTTTCTTACCCTTGTAATTTAACTTGATTTGATTGTCGAACCCTAAATTAGATAAAGTATTAAAGTTAATTGGGAATGTTAATTTGTCACCTATACTTGCATTCATACTAAAATTAGTACTTGCATCAAAATCAAAACCTCCATTGGAACGTGCACGTTCGGGCAGGGTTGGATTCATTACAGTTTGTCCTTGATATCCTGCTTTAATATTGATTTCACCAACCGGTTTAAAACTTAATTTTAAATCACTACCCGTTTTCCCGAATAAACGATCAAAATAACTATCAAACACTTTTGCTTTTGGACGACTAATTTTTCTATTTAATACGCCAAGCGAATTAGCACGTTGTAAAAAATATGCTTTTTCGTCCTTATCAGATTTTAATTTCCAATACTCTTTAAAATTTAAACTTGTAGGTGTCTTTACTAATCTGCCATTTATAAATTCCCTTACATAATACTGTTTTGTAACAGGGTCGTATTCCACATTACGCTTTATAAAACTTGTATCTCTTAAGTCAAAAGGATTATTGCTTGGTTGAGATAAAAAATCTCCACGCCTATCTCTAATAGCGTAATGTATCGTGTCTTTTAGATTTGGCTTGACAACTGTGTCAGCTAATTTCAAGTTTTTATTTAATTGCGCACTTACTGGATCTTTAATTAAGAACAGTAAAGTCGAACAAATTATGACTTGAATTATTTTCAATTAAATAACATTAGTAATTAACAATTCTTAAGCGCAGCTTTAATAAGCGTTTCTAAATTTAATTGATCGCCCTCTGCTTTGATGGTTTTATCCACTGCTTTTTCAGCTATGGCTTTTTGAATTCCTAAAGCAATTAACGCTTGTATTGCATCCTGATGTGGATTTACTTGGGTCGCTGCAAAACCACCTAGTGGATTATTGTTCATACTAATCTTAGAAAGTTTATCTTTTAGTTCAAGCACTAGTCTTTCTGCGGATTTTTTCCCAATGCCTTTTATTGCTTCTAATTGTCTTGCATCGCCTTGTACAATGGCACGAATAATTTCTTCTGGTTGCATACCCGACAACATCATTCTTGCAGTGGTTGCTCCAACACCAGACACACTTATTAGATTAAGAAATAATTCCTTTTCTTGTAGCTCATGAAAACCAAAAAGTACCTGTGAATTTTCGGTAATATGTAAATAAGTGTGAAGTTGCCCACTCTCCTTTTTTGAAATAGCCTCGTAAGTATGTAAGCTGATATTAACTTCATATCCTACACCACCTACATCTACTAATAATTTAGCGGGGGTTACTTGAACAAAATTGCCTCTTAAAAATGCGATCATAAGTGACCAAAATTAACGCATAAGTCACGAAAAATGGCCTTTTGGCAGTATTCTTAGCCAAAATTTAAGATATTTGTATGCCAAAATAATAAAGATACTATGTCACAAACAGTTAGAGCTGCTATTACATCGGTTGGAGGATATGTTCCAGAGACTAAATTGACCAATTTTGATCTTGAAAAAATGGTAGATACCAATGATGAATGGATCCGAACAAGAACCGGTATTTCCGAGCGAAGAATATTAAAGGAACCAGGCAAAGCAAGTTCTGATATGGCTGTAAAAGCTATAGAAGAAATTCTACAAAAAAAGAAGCTAAACCCAATGGATATTGATTGTATCATTTGTGCAACAGTTACTCCTGACATGGTATTCCCTGCAACAGCAAATATTATTGGAGATAAAATTGGTGCAAAAAATGCATTTGGCTTTGACCTAGGTGCCGCATGTAGTGGATTTTTATTTGCATTACATACAGGTGCTACTTTTATTGAAAGTGGTCGTTACAAAAAAGTGATAGTAGTAGGTGTAGATAAAATGAGTTCTATTATTGATTATACCGACCGTGCTACTTGTATCATTTTTGGTGATGGCGCAGGCGCTGTTTTATTGGAGCCTAGTGCAGACGAAAATGGCTTCCAAGATGCTATTTTAAAAAGTGATGGAAGTGGTCGTGATTATTTACATATTAAAGCAGGCGGAAGTTTAAAACCAGCAACAGTGGAAACTGTAATGGCGAAAGAACATTATGCATTCCAGGACGGGCAACCTGTATTTAAATTTGCTGTGAAAGGCATGGCCGACGTTACTGCCGATTTATTAGAAAAACATAATTTAACGGGAGAAGATATTACATGGTTGGTGCCGCACCAAGCCAATTTACGAATTATAGATGCAACAGCTAATAGAGCAGGAATCCCGAAAGAAAAAGTGATGATCAATATTCAAAAGTACGGGAATACAACAGCAGCAACCATTCCATTGTGTTTATGGGAATGGGAATCTCAACTAAAAAAAGGAGATAATATAATTTTAGCAGCATTTGGAGGAGGATTTACTTGGGGCGCCGCTTGGGTTAAATGGGCATACTAATTATTAAAGATTATATTTAACAAAATAAATTGGACAACTATGGGAAAGAAAACATTTAAAGGAATTAGCACGGTAACCTTACACGCTGCTAGTCATGAAAACGATAATTTTTCACATACTACTCCTATTTATGCAACTTCTACTTTCACATTTGGATCGGCCGAAGAAGGTATGGACAGATTTAAAGGTGATGATAAAACCAGACTTTACACAAGATGGGGTAATCCAACTTTTACAGCTGCAGAACAAACTATTGAAGCATTAGAAGCACATGGATTAAAGAATGAGCAAGGAGAACCATTACAAGTAAAAGCATTGTTACACTCAAGTGGACAAGCAGCAATGACCACATTATTTTTTAGTAATCTTAGCGCTGGTGACACTTTGATTTCACATTACTCATTATACGGAGGTTCGCAGGAGTTGATGCAAAAAGTTTTGAATGAAGCAGGTGTTAAAGTAATATTAATAGATATTCATGACGAAGCATTGTTGTTAGAAACCATTAAAGCAAATCCAAATACGAAACTTATTCATTTAGAAACCCCTGCCAATCCTACTTTGCAGTGCGTGGACATTGAAGCAGTTTGTAAAATTGCACATGCAAATGGAATAAAAGTTTCAGTTGACAATACTGTTGCAACGCCTTATTTACAACAACCATTTGCATTAGGTGCCGATTTCGTATTTCATTCTGCCACTAAATTTCTAAACGGCCATGGTAGCGCATTACATGGCGTGTTATTAGGAAAAGATTTAGAATTAATGCATACTAAGGTTTGGAAATGGCATGTGTTATTAGGGGGCAATAGCAATGCATTTGATGCTTACTTATTAATACAAGGAATGAAAACCTTAGAATTAAGAATGGAGAAACATTGTAGCAACGCAGCAAAGGTGGCCGCTTTTTTAGAAACCCATCCAGCTATTGCGCATGTTAATTATACTGGCCTTGCATCTCATCCACATCACGCGATTGCTAAAAAGCAAATGAAGCAACATGCACCATTAATTAGTTTTGAATTAAAAGGCGGCATTGAAGCAGGAAAGAAATTTATCAACGCAGTTGAAATTTGTACCAGAGCTGTTTCCTTAGGAACTGTGGACACTTTGGTATCACACCCAGCTAGCATGACGCATATGTCTATCCCTAAAGTGGAAAGAGAAAAGTATGGTATTACAGACGGACTAATACGCATGAGTGTGGGTATTGAAAATATCGAAGACTTAGAAGCAGATTTAGCACAAGCATTAGCAATAGCTCAAGCATAATATTTTATAGAAAAAGATTAACAAGCAACCATGCAAATAACAATACGCCAAGCGCAAAAAGAAGATTGCGAAAGCATGATGAGATTGATTCATGAACTAGCACTTTATGAAAAAGCACCAGAGCAGGTTATCGTTTCATTTGAACATTTTGTAGAGAGTGGTTTTGGGGCGCAGCCCGTATGGTGGGCATTGGTTGCAGAAGTAGATGGTAAAGTTGAAGGCATGGCATTATACTATATACGCTACTCTACTTGGAAAGGACAAAGAATGTATTTGGAAGATTTAGTAGTTTCTGAAAACATGCGCGGCAATAAAATTGGCAGTCTATTATTTGATGCTTTAATTGTTGAAGCTAAAGCGAAAAACTTTAAAGGGATGAACTGGCAGGCCTTGGACTGGAATGAACCTGCGTTAAATTTTTACAGAAAATACAATAGTGGATTTGATCCAGAATGGGTAAACTGTTCAATTGACTTTTAAAAGAGGCTAATCAAAAATAGTTCTAAATAGATCCGTCTTTTTTCTTCCCATTGATGCAGATAAGGAAAGCTCAAAACTACTCACTCTTAAATTTGAGCTGGTTTTATTTGCATTGTAAATATCATAACTCAATCCAAATATGTATTTGTTTGAAATAATTGATACCGAAGGTACTATAGCTTCATTAGCCCTATAGAAACATCCAAAATAAATTCGTTTTACCTCATCTTCATCATTACTCAAAGGCACTCCTATCGATGCTCCTAAGTTTAATTGATTATTACTTTTTTGGTAAAGATAATTGCCGTGTAAAGCCAATAAATAGTCGCCTATAAAGGGCATTTCAGTACTTGCGAACAAACGGTATTTATTTTCAGGTGCCGTATTTGTCAATGAGTAAGTCATGTTAGGCTTATCTAAAAAGAATGCTGAAAACCCGGTTTGTATAAATGACTTTTGATCATGTTTTGTATAAAGCAAACTAGCATTTGCGGAAAAAGAACTTGGATAAGGAAGTATATTTTCCAATGTGGCATTGTTGGTTAATATTGCTCTATAATCGTATTGATCTGCAAATCTTAATTTAGTTCTATCCAAAGTGGTTTGCGTAAATCCTGAACCTAATCCTAATGCAATATTTTTGTATAAATTATTATCCAAATAAATATGATAAGCCATATTTAATGAAATCAAATTAGTTTGCATCACACCATTCATTACTTGATCCGAAATAATTTGCCCACCAATACCAAGATAGTTTTTACTATTATTATCAGCAGGCTTAAATCTTGTATCAAACCCAACCACTATTGTCTTATACAAATTTTGACCATCTATCATTTGCGATTTCAAATTACTTTGAATTCTACTGCCATATAATCCATTACCCACCGAAGCTGAACTTAAAAATTGACTCGACATAAAAGGCTGTGACAATACCACCCCCTGCGCTTTTGTTATGAACGAAAGCGCTAGGCAATAAAATAATATGTATATTTTTTTAGTCAATATTTATTTAATTAACAAGAAGCTACCCGACTTCCTTATGGTTTCATTTTTCTTTGTTACATATTCTGCAACCCAATAAAAAGCATCTGGCTCTTGATCAATTCCATTTATCCTTCCATCCCAACCTTCATATAAGTTAGCAGTTTGATATACTAAATTACCTTTCCGATTATACATCTTTAAATAATTAAGACTCGCGATACCAGCATTAGGAATGGCCTTGATAATGTCATTCAATCCATCTCCATTAGGTGTAAATGCATTCGGTAAATCAAAGATGAAATTAGTTGTAATAGTGATATTGTAAATATCTGTCACTTTACACTTACTAGAAGTATCTATGCGATCAACAAGATAGGTTTGATCATTAATTCCCCTAAATGTTGGATTCTTAATATCATAAAAATCCAAATTCATTTTAGGCGTCCAATTATAGGCAGTATAGCCAGAATCGGTTTTAGTTTTTATCATGTAGTAGTCATCATAAAAAGCCTCCTGATAAAAGGTTTGCGAAGAAATTGGCGCATAAACATTAATCTTAAATGTTATTGACGAATCTGATATACAACCAAACGCATCTTTTACTTTATAATAAACATTTGCATTTCCTGCTTTAATGGCTGTTAAATTTCCATTTGCATCACCTACAATACTAGGACTATTAGAATAAATAAAATACTCATAAGGAGGTTTACCTACAGACACATAATTTGCCAAACTTAATACGCCACCTTCACATGCCGAAATGGGTTGTCTAAGTGGCGCTGCAATTGGCAATGGATTTACAACCTGATCAATGAAATTTGTATTTTTACATCCGTTTGCATCAATTCCCAATACCGTATATCTATCTGTAGAGAATATTGGGAACGGTTGATTATTTACAACGGCTTTATCCCATATATATTTGTCAGCACCTGCAGCATTAAGTGTAACAACTCCTCCATAACAAATAGGATTAGAAGACGAAGCAATAGTTATAACTGGCAAATCCAATATGGTCACCTGAATATTTCCCCTTGGACTTTCGCAGGTTGTTGCATTATTAACTTGGCTAACATAATACTTTAAATTACCAACAATATCAGTTGCTGGTGTCGGAGCAATATTTGAGCCTGTTCCTCCAGTAGCATCAAATTGATACCAAATTAAAGTATGATTCGGCAATGCTATTGCAGTTAATGCTAATACTGTATCTTTTTTACAATAGGTCAAATCACTTACTACAGGCGAAGGTGGTAATAAGTGAATCACAACATCTACAGCACTTACACTACTACAATTGTATAAATCGGTTACCTTAATGAAATAAGTACCCGAGCTTGAAAGTCTTGTTGGATTTGGTATAAGTCTTGTTGCAGCTAAATCATACCAATACGAATAAGTAACAGACGAATTAGCAATTACTGTATTTGTCGTAGCAGTAAGGTCCTGTAAATTAGGATAACAAACTGGCAAAGGATTGATAGATGTAATTAAAGGGATCGTGTCAATTGTTGCAACTACAGGTACTCTTTTCAGAGTCGTACAATTATTAAAAGTTGCATCAACATAGTATGTTATTGTCTTAATAATTCTAGGGGTTGTATAAGATATACCGGCACTCAATGAGCTACCACCTACACTATCAGTATACCAATTTACTACTCCAGCTGTAGGACTTGCTTTGATAGTAACATTACCGGGACCGCAGTTTAAGCTATTGGTTACTGACGATATTGTTGGAATTTCTTTTACAACAACATCAATTTGTTTTCTTACCAATGCATAACAACCCTCTGCAGTTAATGCATCTGCATAAAAACTTTGATTAGTAGTTATAGTCGGAATGGATAGATTATTTCCGGAATTTACTAAAGTGCCAGATGTTAATGCATCGTACCATTTAACTGTTCCTATATCAGCAGTAGCAGTTAAAACAATTGCACCCTCGCCACATCTTGAAACAATATTATTTGTTACTGTAACTATTGGATGTGGATTAACTACTACAGTTTGACTTGCAGTATTTACACAACCATTTATGTCAGTAGCGGTTACAGTATATGAAAGCGTTGAAGATGGAACAAAAGATATTGCATTTAAAACGCCACGGTTCCAAGTATAACTTTGCGCACCCGATCCTGTTAATGTAACAGCATCTCCAGCACAAACAGCAGAAGATGTTGTATTAATAGTAACTATAGGCAAAGGATTAACTGTAATCACTGCAGTAAAATTCCCTCCAGTACAGCCATTTGTTAATATAGAACTAACAGAATAAGTTGCAGTTTGAATTTGATTTGTACTATTTGTTAAGGTTTGACTTATTGTACTTATCCCGGTTGACTGATTAGTTAATCCTAGTAAATTTGCATTTGGATTAACTGTCCATAAATAAGTAGTTCCTGAGGGAACAATGTCAGAACCATTTGTTGGTGTTACGCTAAAAGTATTTGCAGAACAAATAGTCGCGAATTTGTTAGCAATAATTGAAGTTGGCTTTACAGTAACTGTTGTACTAAAAGTAGATGAACAAGATTCTAATGTAGTAGCCGTAACATTGTAAACGATTGATTGATTTACATTGGTTAGGTTGTTTAAGGTTTGGCTCACCCTATCTTTTGCAATGGTTTGATTCGCATAACCAGAAATATTAGAATTTGCACCTACATTCCATGTATAAGTAGTCCCAGCTGGTACTATATTTCCAACATTAGTTGGCAAAACAGTAAAGGATGTACCGCTACATATTGTTCTAGCAACTGAAGCAATTGCTGGCGTTGCTTTTACATCTACTCTTATTGTAAATTGAGGCCCAGCACAACCTGCACTAGTTATTGGATGCACTGTATAATATAAAGACTGTGTTATACTTGTTGCATTGACTAATGTTTGACTAATACTTGTTTGTGGAAGAGTTTGATCTGACTGACCAGTTAAATTATTATTGCTACCTACAATCCAAGTATACAAAGTATTAGAAGGGACTATAATAGTACCATTTGTTGGTGTCACTAAAAAAGGACTTACGCTACATACAGTAGTATTTACATTTGCAATTTGGGGTTTAGGATTAACCGTTATAGTTGCTGTAAAACCACCCGAAGAACAACCATTGGTTAAAACAGAAGTTACATTATAAAAAATATTTTGTGGCGTATTGGTTAGGTTGGTTAGTGTCTGAGAAATATTAGCCTGTGCTATAGTTTGCACAGAAGCACCAGTAATATTCGAATTTGGAACAGGCACCCAAGTATACAATGTACCTGAAGGAATTACATCTAAACCATCATTTGTAGGAGAGAATAAAAAAGAAGCTTCGCTGCAAATAGTTTGTGATTTATTACTAATATTTGCGCCAGGCTTTACTGTTACCGTAACTTGAAAAGATGAGCCAACACATCCATCTGCTGAAGTAGGTGTAACAGTATAAATTATTGATTTATTTGAATTAGATAAATTATTAAGTACTTGGCCAATTGTAGACTGGCCAATTGTAATAGCTGACTGGCCTGTTATAAATGCATTAGCTGCAACAGTCCAGGTGTATGTTGTTCCTAATGGTACTAAATCTGTTCCATCAACTGGAATTACTGAAAAACTAGAACCACTACAAATTGCCGGCGGAGAAATACTTGCAATTGCTGGCTTAGGATTAACAAGCACTACAACATTAAATAAAGAAGGAGCACATGCATTTTGCAATGCGGGTTGAATCGAATAAGTCACTGACTGTGTAGTACTGGAAATATTCGTAAGCAACTGACTAATTGTTCCTTGTTGTGCAGTCTGATTAGTTGCGCCTTGTATATTATTATTATTAATTACAGTCCAAGTATAAGTAGTTCCAACAGGAATAATATCTGTTCCGTTAGTAGGTGTAGCATTAAAAGATTGTTCACTACAAATTGTAAATGTTTTATTTGCTATTGTAGAAACGGGCTTAATGGTTACAATTACTGTAAATGAATTTCCTGAACATCCTAATGATGTAATTGGTGTAACAGTATAGGTTAATACTTGATTAACATTGCTAAGGTTTACCAATGTTTGTCCTATGCTTGCTTGACCAGTTTGATTGGACTGACCACTTACATTTGAATTATTGGAAACGATCCAAGAATAAGTTGTACCAATTGGTACATTTTCTCCAGCCCCTGTTGCAGGAGTCACTAAAAAGGAGCTTCCACTACAAATATCCGCTGGTGTTTTATTTGTAATTATGGGTTTTGGATTCACGACCACTGTGATTGTAAAATCACTTCCAATACAGTCATTTGAAGCCTTGGGTGTAACAGTATAAGTTATTGTTTGTACAACGTCGGTTAAATTAGTAAGTGTTTGACTGATTATACTTTGAGGCGATGTTTGATTAGACTGTCCTGTAACATTAGTATTAGATGAAACTACCCAAGTATAATAAGTTCCTGTAGGAACAATATCTCCACCAACTCCATTTTGCGGATTTACAGAAAAAGTTTGTTCACTACAAATAGCAGCAGGGGTTTTTGAATTTATTTGAGGGGTTGGATTAACTGTTATAGTAACTGTGAAACTTGTTGATGCACAACCACTATTAGTATTTGATGTAGCTGTATATAAAACCGTTTGAGGAGCTATTGTGTTATTAATAAGGGATTGACTGATTCTTAATTGTGGAGTAGCTTGATTAATATCACCAGATACATTTGGATTATCTATTACAGTCCAAGTATAAGTAGTACCCGCTAAAACAATATCACCATTCCCATTTGTTGGCTGAACTGAAAAAGTATTATTACTACAAATAGATTGCGCCTTAGCACTTATAATTGCCATTGGCACAACAGTAGCATCAATTTGAAATGTTGTAGCAGCACAACCATTCGCAGTAGTAGAAGTTACTGTATAATATACGTGTTCATTGGCATTTGTTAAATTCACCAAGGATTGAGAAATAGATAATTGACCACTAGATTGATTAGTCTGCCCAGTAACATTTGAGTTATTTGCAACTGTCCAAGTGTAAGCAGTACCTGGTGGAACAATATCATTATCCTGACCATTAACTGGTTGTATTGTAAATCCACCGCCACTACAAACAATTGGATATTTAGTAGTTATAATTGGGGTAGGTGTAATTGTAATAGTAACTAGAAAAGTGGGACCAGAACAACCATCTGCAGAAGTGGGAGTAACTGTATACACAACAGTTTGTTGTGAGGTAGAAGAAGTAGTTAAAGTTTGACTAATACTAGTTTGTCCTGTTTGATCAGACTGTCCAGTTACATTTGTATTTGGCGCAACTGTCCATGAATAAGTAGTCCCTGAAGGTATTTTATCTCCTCCTCCAAATGTTACATTAAATGCATTTTCACTACATAAAGGATAACTCTTGTCGTTAATGTAAGGCATGGGATTTACAGGAACATTTAATTTGAAAATTGCACCACTACATCCATTGGTTGAAATTGGAGTTACATGATAAACTACTATCCTTTGTATTGTGGTGTTATTTCTTAAAGTTTGTGCAAGTCCAATTGAAGATTGAGGTGAAGGCTGATTTGACATGCCTGTAACATTCGCATTCGCATCCACAGTCCAGGTATAGGTGGTACCGGCAGGAACAATTCCATCAGTACCATTTGTGGGCGTAAAAGATAATGTTGCATCACTACAAATAGCAGGTGCAGTAATTGTATTGATTTGCGGGGTTGGGTTAATATATACTGGAACACTAAATGGATCACCTGCGCAACCATTACTAGTAGTAGGAATTACTGTATATGTGAGTGACTGAGTTGAGCTTGTTACATTTGTTAATAATTGTCCAATTGTAGATTGACCTACGTTTTGATCAGACTCTCCAGAAATATTAGAATTATTTTGAACAACCCAAGTGTAAGTAGTTCCAACTGGTACATCATTGCCATTCCCATCTTGAGGAATTACGCTAAACGTATTCCCACCACATATTGTTGTTGAGGGAATGTCTGCAATAACTGGAGTAGGATAAAGTGTAACACTTAATCCACCTCCTGGCTCAAATGATTGTGGAGCAGGTGATGAAAAAGAAGGGTCTGTTGTATATCTGATTTTATATCTAGTAGTTTGATTAATATTCAACCCTAAATAATCCTTATTATAATTTGTACCAGAACCACTTGTGCTAAATGTTAAATATGTAGATTGCCAAGTTCCCCCATTATTTGTTGAAAAATCTAATTGAAAATATATTTTAACATCAGAATGCACATGTATTGTAAAATCTTGCTGTGCACATACAGTCCCTGGTGCAGTCATTGTAATCGTTTGTCCAAATACAGAATTGCCACTGAGGAATTGTCCTAATAGTAAGATCAATAAATATAGTATCTGCTTCCTCAATGCTACAAATTTTAGAGGCCTCTAAGAATATATCCTAAAGGCCTCTAAAATTACTAAAATTAGTACGAAATCTATGTAAAATAGCTGCTTAGATTTATGCTATGCCATCTACAACTGCTTCTTTATGAATCTTTTGCACTAAACCTTGTAAAACTTTGCCTGGTCCTACTTCTGTAAATTCAGTCGCTCCATCCGCAACCATTGCTTGAACTGTCTGTGTCCACTTTACCGCACCTGTTAATTGTGCTATTAAATTTTCTTGAATTTGAGCAGGATCCGTTACCGCTTTTGCGACTACATTTTGATAAACTGGACATATTGGAGTATTAAAATTGGTCGCTTTAATGGCAGCAGCTAATTCTAATTTTGCTGGTTCCATTAATGGCGAATGAAACGCACCTCCTACAGGTAAAACCAATGCTCTTTTTGCACCCGCTGCTTTCATTTGTTCGCAAGCAATTTCAATTCCTTTTGTTGAACCCGATATTACTAATTGTCCTGGACAGTTATAATTTGCAGCAACTACTACCTCACCAGATTCTGAAGACACTGTAGCACATACTTCTTCTACTTTTTCATCAGCCAATGCTAATACGGCAGCCATCGTGGAAGGTTGAATTTCACAAGCTGCTTGCATTGCTTTTGCACGAATGCTCACTAATCTCAATGCATCTTCAAAACTCAAAGTCTTATTTGCAACTAAGGCACTAAACTCTCCTAGTGAATGCCCAGCTACCATATCTGGCACAACTTGTGGCATAGTTAAATAGGCAATTACAGAATGTATAAAGACTGCAGGCTGTGTTACATTAGTTTGTTTTAATTGCTCATCAGTCCCTTCAAACATAATATCACTAATACGGAAACCTAATATTTCATTTGCTTTTTCAAATAAAGCTTTTGCAGCTTCATTTTGTTCGTATAAATTTTTCCCCATTCCAGAAAACTGACTTCCTTGGCCAGGAAATACATAAGCGTGTTTTGACATAGCATTCTTTTTATTAAATCAAAAATAACGCATTAATTATAAATAATAAAAAAGGTGGAGTTTTCACTCCACCTGTACTAAAACTAACCCGACCCAAAGCCTATGATTGCTTGTAAAACTATTATGAGATTTTATTAATCATTGATTTCTACATACTTCAAGAATTCCATTTTAGTTTGTTCTTCTTGGAATTTACCTCCAAAAAAAGAAGTAATTGTATTTGAACTATCATCTTTGACTCCTCTACTTGATACACATAAGTGCTTTGCGTCCATCATAATGGCTACATCCTGAGTTTGTAATACTGTTTGCAAAGCCTTACCTACCTGCATTGTTAAGCGCTCTTGCACTTGTGGACGCTTTGAAAAATATTCAACTAATCGGTTTAATTTACTTAACCCAATTACTTTACCACTACTGATATATGCAACATGTGCTTTACCAAAGAAAGGCACAAAGTGATGCTCACAATTAGTATAAAAATTGATGTTTTTTTCAACCAACATTTCATTGTATTGAAACTTGTTTTCAAACAATGTCATGCTTGGCATATTTGCTGGATTCAATCCTTGGAACAATTCCTTCACATACATTTTTGCTACACGAAGTGGTGTTCCTCTTAAACTATCATCTCGCAAATCCATACCTAGGATTTCCATAATAGCTTTAAAATGTGGCTCAATGGCAGCAATTTTTTCTTCATCAGTTTTTTCAAATGCATCTGCACGCATTGGAGTATCAACTGAGCTAGCCTTGTGCTGATCGCCCATTTCTTCAATTAATAAATTGTCAATTGCTAACTTTTCTTCCTTAAGCGGGGTAGTCAACAAAGTTTCTTTCTGTTTCATACAGACGAATTTTTAAATCGTGTTTTTCAGATATTCGAGGTCTAATTAAATTATAAATCACAATAGCAATATTTTCAGCCGTTGGATTTAAATGCTTAAACATCTCTGTATCTAAGTTTAAATTTTTGTGGTCAAATCTACTTTTAACTTCCTCCTCTACAATTGTTGTTAAGTCCTTAGTATTTATCACAAATCCAGTGATTGGATCTGGAATACCATTTACTTGAACCACTAATTCATAGTTGTGACCATGATAATTTGGATTTGAACAGGCGCCAAAAACTTGTTTGTTTTTTTCGTCAGTCCAGTCTGCGCAAAACAAACGGTGTGCTGCATTAAAATGCTCTTTCCTAAATACCGCTACCTTTTGATTCATGCTTCTAAATTAAGAGGACAAAGTTACGATATAAATAACGCGGCAGGAGCTAGATTGTTTAATCTTTTTGTTAAAAAATTAAACGTTTAAGTATTTTGGGTGATTATTCGCCAAAATATTCAACAAAAATGCGAGGTGTCTCGTATAATTTGATGCAATGCAATTGCACTTCAGCAGGAATATGCGGTAATAATTGGTTCCAAATGGCAATGGCTAAATTTTCAGTACTGCACATTTGACCTTGCATAAATGGCACATCAATATTCAAATTCTTGTGATCTAATTCATCTATAATAACCGACTTAATAAGAATACTCAATTTTTTTACATCAAATAAGAAGCCGGTTTCAGGATGAGGCTTACCTTTTATTGTCACCAATAATTCATAGTTATGACCATGCCAATTTTCGTTTGCACATACCCCAAATACTTCCTCATTTTTTTCCTTTGACCAATTGGGGTTTGCCAATTTATGTGCTGCATTAAAGTGTTCCACTCTTGTTAAATATACCATTGGGCCTATTTTATTAAGGTTGCAAAGATATAAATTTTGACTTCAATAACCCATATTTTAACTGCCTTTACCGACCTTTACAATATGAGAGTCATTATTACAGCTGCAACACACGGGGAATGGATGCCGAGTTTCCAAAAAATTAACCCAAAATACGTGGGGAATAATAAAAATTTTTCGGTGGGTTTTCATGAGTCAGGCATTGGCATGTTGGCTTCTAGTGTATCAATCATGAAAATGTTTACGCAAGAAACTCCTACACTAATTATTCAGGTGGGTATTGCAGGATGCTTTGACAAGAAAATTCCATTAGGCAAAGTATTTGCAGTGAAAGATGATTTTGCAGGAGATATTGGTGTGATGGAAAACAAGGTATGGAAAGATTTATTTGACATGAAATTTGATAAACCTAATGATGCTCCATATGAAAAAAAGAGTCTACCAAATCCCTGGCTAAACCAATTTAATGTATTGAATTTGCCAACTAAGAAAGCTGTCACTGTAAACACTATTAGTACAGAAAAAAGTAAGATTGAATTATATAGTGGAAGATACAAAGCAATATTAGAAAGTATGGAAGGTGCTAGTTTGCATTATATTGGACGTGATTTAACAATTCCATTTATTCAAATTCGTGCAGTAAGTAATTATGTTGGCGAAAGAAATAAATCAAAATGGAAAATGCAAGAAGCCATTTATAATTTAAATGAGACATTACTTGAATTCTTAGACGCTTTATATAAAATTGCATAAGATGCCAATAATTGATTTGGGATTCTCTCCCTGCCCTAATGATACTTTTATTTTTGACGCTTTAGTGAATCATAAAATTGACACAAAAGGCTATGAATTTAAATTACATTTAGAGGATGTTCAAACGCTTAATGAATGGGCATTACAGGGGAAATTACCAATTTCAAAAATCAGCTATGGTGTATGGCCATTAGTGAAAAATAATTACCATTTATTAAATGCAGGAGGTGCGCTTGGCAAAGGAGTTGGCCCTTTATTGATTTATAAAGAAGCCTTTTCGCGAGGGAATAATAATGATGACTCCCTAAATATTAATGATGCACAAAATAATGGCAAGCCCAATGCAGCTACTATGACAGTTGCGGTACCTGGCATTAACACAACAGCACATTTATTATTTAGCTTAGCA
This sequence comes from uncultured Bacteroidota bacterium, assembly GCA_903819975.1. Lineage (GTDB taxonomy): Bacteria > Bacteroidota > Bacteroidia > Chitinophagales > Chitinophagaceae > Sediminibacterium. The sequence continues at coordinate 109,708 of CAIJFI010000017.1, forward strand.
TTCCCTAATGTAAAAAATAAAAAATTCTTAGTGTTTAATGAAATTGAAGATGCTGTGTTGTCTGGCAAGGTAGATGCGGGTGTAATCATTCATGAAAACCGTTTTACATATGCCGACAAAGGGCTGAGCAAATGGATGGACCTTGGCACTTATTTTGAAGAAACATTTAACGCTCCTATTCCACTTGGTGGCATTATTGCAAATAAGGATATGCCTTTAGATGAAGTACAATTAATAGACAACTTAATAAAAGAAAGCGTGGAATACGCATTCAAAAATAGCTACAACACACTTCCTGAATTTATCAAATGTCATTCACAAGAAATGTCAGAACAAGTAATGCGTCAACATATAGATTTATATGTAAACGACTTTAGTATTGATATGGGAGTTGATGGCAAAAAAGCTATTGCACAATTAGAAATGGTTTGGGGCAATTTAAATAGCTAATTAAAAATTTACAATTGTTTGAAAAGTAGATGTCGCACTTAAGGCTTCAATGCCTTTGCATAAGCTGCCAAAACACGGACCCTCGCATCTTCATGAACTACAATTGGTTTAGGATAATTTGGACTATCTAATTCTGGAATCCATTTACGTATGTATTTTAAATCCTTGTCAAATTTTTCTGTTTGCAATCGGGGATTAAACACTCTAAAATAAGGAGCTGCATCACAACCGCTTCCACTTGCCCACTGCCACCCTCCGTTGTTTGCAGCCAAATCAAAATCCAATAATTTTTGCGCAAAATAAGCTTCACCCCAACGCCAATCAATTAACAAATGCTTGGTTAAAAAGCTTGCTACAATCATACGCACTCTATTATGCATAAAGCCTGTTGTATTTAATTCACGCATGCCAGCATCCACAATTGGATAACCAGTTTTCCCTTCGCACCATGCTTCAAACTCATTTTCATTATTGCGCCATTCAATAAAATCATATTGTGCTTTAAATGATTTTCCATTTGCTACCTGTGGGAAATGCCAAAGTATCATATGGTAAAAATCGCGCCAAATAAGTTCATTAAAGTAAGTACTATTTAAAGCCTGTGTTTCTAATGCTAGTTTTCTGACGGACACAGTACCAAAACGCAAGTGGACACTTAATTGTGTAGTTCCTTTGATTGCCGGAAAATTTCTTTGATCGGTGTATTTCTTTACAACAGATTCTTCCCATTTAATAGGTGGGACCACTAAATCAGTTTTTTCAAATCCAATGTCTTTTAAAGATGGAACTGCAATTGGTTTTATATCCATAAAATAATCCACCAATTTTAAAGATGGATGCGTTTTAGGAACATGAGTAGTCCAGTAAGCGCGCCACTTATTTGCATATGGCGTATAAATGGTATAGGGCTTTCCGTCATCTTTTAATACCTCATCTTTTTCAAAGATCACTTGATCCTTGTAAGTATTAAAGCCAATTTTTTTTGAACTTAAAAAGTCTTGTATTTTTTCATCTCTGGCAATTGCAAAGGGCTCATAATCATGATTTGTATAAATTGCAGAAACAGAATATTGTTTCACCAATTTATTGAAAAATGCTAAGGGTTCACCATATTCAATATGCATAGATTTCCCTTTCACTTCCAATTCATTCTGCATGGATGTTAAAGTACGATGTATGAAGTCTACCCTCCTATCTTGCTTGTCTTCTAACTTGTCTAAAATGGTTTTATCAAAAATAAAAACTGGCAATACTTTCTGACCTTCTAATTTAGCTTTATACAACGCATGGTACAATCCAACGTTGTCTTCAAAACGCAAATCCCTTCTAAACCAAAATATAATTATAGACTCCTTCATTACTTAATTATTAAACCAGTGATTGTTATTTCATTTAAATCCCAGGTCTACAACAATATTAACATAAAATAGTTCTGGATAATGGGCTTTATATTTAATTTAGCAATATGCAAATTGGACAAATAACCCAGGCCCTGGAAAATTGGGCACCTATCCCTTTTCAGGAAGATTATGATAATTGCGGACTGCTGGTTGGATCACCTGATACAATTTGTAAAGGTGTATTATGCTCTTTAGACTGCACCGAAGCAGTCATTGACGAAGCTATTGAAAAAGGCTGCAACCTAATTGTAAGCCACCATCCCATTATTTTTAAAGGAATTAAACAATTTGACAACAATAATTATGTTTCAAGAACGGTTTTAAAAGCCATTCAAAATAACATTGCCCTTTACGCCATTCACACCAATTTAGACAGTATTATAGAAGGGGTGAATAAAACCTTAGCGGACCGCCTCCATTTAGAGAATAGACGAATTTTGGCCCCAAAGCCGGAATTTAGGGATCAAAATGGCAAAGAAATTGGATCAGGTCTAATTGGAGAACTTCCATTAGAAACAGATGAAATTGAATTCTTGAAATGGGTTAAAGAAAAATTTAATCTGTCGGTATTAAAGCATACCCCTTTAACTGGTAAGACATTGAAAAACATAGCTTTATGTGGTGGCTCCGGTAGCTTTCTTATAAACAATGCAAAGGCCCAAGGGGTAGACTGTTTTATCACCAGTGACCTCAAATACCATGACTTCTTTGAGGCCGACGGGCGCCTATTATTGGTAGATATTGGGCACGGGGAGAGCGAACAATGGGTTTCGGAGCTAATAGTTGCTTATTTAACAGGTAAATTCCCTACCTTTGCCGTCCTCCAATCCTTGGTGTGTACACAACCTATAACATATCTTAAATAAACTTGAAATATGGCATCAGTCAAAGACTTTTCAGTAGAAGAAAAATTAGTAAACCTTTACAAACTTCAGTCTGTAGATAGCAGTATCGATCAAATTGAAATTCTTCGTGGTGAATTACCAATGGAAGTAAAAGATTTAGAAGACGAGGTTCAAGGTTTAGTCAATAGACAAACTAGAATTGAAGAAGAAATTAACGGTATCACAGAATTTATCGAGACTAAAAAAGCTACGATTAAGGAAAGTGAATCTTTGCTTGCTAAATACGAGCAACAAAGCGATAACGTTAAAAACAATCGTGAGTTTGAAGCAATCAATAAGGAAATTGAAATGCAAGGTTTAGAAATTAAACTTTGTGAAAAACATATCCGTGATGCAAACGAAGAATTAGCTGAAAAAGTTAAAGTTTTGGATGCTGCTAAAAAAACAATCTCTGTTAAAGAAGGCGTTTTAAATCACAAAAAAGACGAATTAGAAAAAATCATCGCTGATACAGAAATCGAAGAGAAAGAATTAAGAGTTAAAAGCGAAGAGGCAAGAAGTCATATTGACGAGCGTTTATTGTTTAGCTACGATCGTATCCGCAATAGCTACCGCAATGGTTTAGCGGTTGTAACTGTAGAAAGAGATGCTTGTGGCGGATGTTTTAACTCAATCCCTCCTCAACGTCAAAGCGAAATTCGCCTTCATAAAAAAATCATCGTATGTGAAAACTGCGGAAGAATTTTGGTTGAAGAAGAAGCAGCGATAGCTGCTGATAAAAGAGGGAAGTAATCGCAGCCGATGTCAAGAAGAAGTAATTGATGATGCGAAGAAGAAGTAATTGATGATTATAAAGAGAAGTAAAGTTTCTTCAAAAATATTCCTATAAAGGGTAGCCCAACAGCTACCCTTTCTTTATTTTTACAATTATGAGGAAACTACTGTTGTTTATAGGGATCATTCTTTTGGCTTCAAATTCAATTATTGCACAACAGCAATATATATGGAATGAAAAGTCTCAACAAATTTACGAATCCATCACATCCTTAAGAATTCCAGAAGCTAGAAAGAATATTGCAATTGAAATAAAATCAAACCCTAATAATCTAGTAAACCAAATGCTAGAAAGTTATGCCGATTTCTATGAACTATTTTTAAATGAGGACATTGCGGAATATCATAAATTGAATCCCCAATTTGAAAAAAGAATAAAGCTTTTTGAAACAGGTCCTAAAAACTCCCCATTTTATTTATATAGTCTAGGGTTAGAATATTTACATAAGTCCCTGATTGCAATTAGATTTGATAAAACATGGGATGCAGCATGGGATTTTAGAAAAGCCTACTTTTTACTTAAAGACAATCGAAAAGCTTATCCCAACTTCACGCCCAATGATGTTTATTTTGGAATCATGACTACAGTTGTTGGAACCATCCCAAAAGGATATCAATGGATTGCAAATATACTTGGGCTTAGCGGAAAAATTAGTGAAGGGAACGCAATGGTGTTAAAATACATTAATAGTAAAGACGAGTATAATAAGCGTAGTCGTAACGAGGCATTATTTGTATACCCTTATTTGTTAATGAATTTTGAAGGAAGTCAAAAAAAAGCATTTGCTTTTATTGAATCCACTAGTTATGATTTTAAGAAAAACCATATGCATGCTTATATGGCTGCCAATTTATATTTAAACCATCAACAGTCTGGAAAGGCCCTGAATATAGTTCAGCAAATGGAAAATGGGCCAGCTTATCTCCCGCTTCCGTTTTGGAATTTGGAATTAGGGTATGCTTATATCAATGAACTAAAATTAGACAAAGCACTAAAGTCATTAACCGATTTTACCCAAACCTTTAAAGGGAAATTTTATGTTAAAGACGCATATGAAAGACTTTCTTGGATAGCTTATATGCAAGGTGATATGAAAAAAGCAGAAGCATATAGAAAGCATGTACTTAACTCAGGAAATCAGGTAACTGATGCAGACAAACAAGCATTTCAAAATGCAAAAAAAGGTGGATGGCCAAATGCAACATTATTAAAAGCGCGTCTTTTAAGTGACGGCGGATACCAAACTGCAGCTTTAAATGTATTAGCAGGAAAAACCAGCAATGATTTTAGCAACGAGGCTGATAAAACCGAATTCGCATACAGATTAGGACGAATTTATGATTTAATGGATCAAGAGGAACTTGCAATTAAATTTTATAAATCTGCCATAGAAAAAGGGGCTCATCAACCTGAGTATTTTGCTGCTAGGGCCGCAATACAAATTGGTAATATTTACGAAAACAATGGGCAATATTCTAAAGCAATTGAGCATTACAACCAATGCATAGAAATGAAGGATCACGCTTTCAAAAACTCATTGGATCAAAAGGCAAAATCAGGAATTCAACGTTGCGTTAAATAATAAAATGTATATTGCGAAAGCGATGTTAAACAAGTTAGAAATACAAAATTATATTTTAATAGATCATCTTTCAATTGATCTATCTGCTGAATTATCTGTCATTACAGGTGAGACGGGTGCGGGTAAAAGTATAATCATGGGTGCACTTGGTTTAATTTTAGGAGACCGAGCAGACAGTACCGTATGCAGAAATGCAGAGAAGAAATGTTTTATAGAAGGCACTTTCCAACTTGCTAACAAAGAGCAATACCAGGCTTTTTTCGAAGCCAATGATATTGATTTATCTGACGAATTAATTATTAGAAGAGAAATTAGTGCACAAGGAAAATCAAGGGCTTTTATTAATGACACCCCTATTAACTTAAATGAGCTAAAGCAATTGACTAGCCAGTTAGTTGATTTACACCAACAATTTGATACTTTAACATTGGGCGATACCGATTTTCAAAGAACGGTGATTGACGCTTTAGCAAATTTGCAAAAAGAAGTCATAATTTATCAGGGGTCATTTAACAGTTGGAAAGAGAATGAGAAAAAATTAAATGATTTATTAACTCAGAAAGAAGCATTTGAAAAAACGGAGAGTTACAATAAATTTCTATTAGAAGAATTAGCTGAATTAAATTTACAAGAGAACGAATTAGAGGATATAGAAAAAGAATTAAAGTTTTTAGAAAACGCTGTACAAATTAAATCGCAAATTGACCAGAGCGTTCAGCAATTAGAAAATTCTGATAATCCTATTGTTCAGCAAATCAAACAAATAAGCATAACGCTTGAATCCATTGTAAAATGGCAGCCCGACTTTGAGGGATTATTACTGCGCTTGAAAGCGGCTCAAATTGAACTAGCTGATATATCAACTGAGTTAAGCGCTTGGCAGGACAAGATTGACTTTGATGAAAATAAAATTGTTACTATTCAAGAAAGACTTTCCCAAGGATATACTTTACAAAAGAAACATAAGGTACAAAGCACTGCCGAACTACTTTCCATTCAAGCACAATTAGAAAAAGAATTAGAATCAGTTTTAAATTTAGAAGAAAGTATTGAAAAGCTAACTAATCAAGTTGCTGATCAAAGTAAACTAGTAGCTAAACTTGCAAAAGGACTAACAGAAAAGAGAACAAAACAAGTGGATCCATTTACAAAAAATGTGAACCAATTGTTACATCAAGTTGGCATGCCAAATGCAAAGATTAAAGTAACCATTGATCAAGTTGCATATAATCAATTTGGTCAGGATAAAATAGATATTTTATTTGATGCTAATAATACCAACCGATTTGAACCAATCCGTAAAGTTGCAAGTGGTGGTGAATTGAGTCGTTTAATGTTATGCATAAAATCGCTTGTAGCTAAATCGGTGGATTTGCCTACCATGATATTTGACGAAATTGACACCGGCATTTCTGGTGAACCTGCAAAACAAGTAGGCTTATTGTTACAAAACCTTGGGCAAAACAGACAGGTGCTTTGTATCACACATCAGCCCCAAATTGCAGCAAAAGGACATACCCATTTATACGTTTATAAGGAGCAAAAAGGGGCCGAAACCCAAACACACTTACGAAGCCTAAGTCAAGAAGAAAGAGTGCAGCATATAGCGCGCATGATAGGCGGAGACCCTCCAAGTAAATCGGCACTAGACAACGCTAAGGAGCTAATGGCGATTTAACCTTTTTTATTCGGCTTTATCAGCTAATATATTTATTTTTACGGCACTAAATAAACCATCAACATGGCATACAATTTATTGAAAGGGAAAAGAGGAATTATTACCGGTGCATTAGACCAAAACTCTATTGCTTGGAAAGTGGCTGAAAAAGCACATGAGGAAGGCGCAACCTTTGTATTAACTAACGCCCCAATCGCAATGCGTATGGGTGAAATTAATGGCTTGGCTGAAAAAACCAACTCTAAAATTGTTCCTGCCGACGCAACAAGTGTTGAGGAATTAACCAACTTGTTTACAGAATCTCAACAAATACTAGGCGGTAAAATTGACTTCGTATTACACTCTATTGGAATGAGCGTTAATATCAGAAAGAAAATTGCATACCCTGAATTGAATTACGATTATTACGCAAAGGGTGTTGACGTATCTGCAATGTCTTTACATAAAATGTTAAGCGTTGCTTATAATATGGACGCTTTAAACGAAGAAGCTAGTGTAGTTGCATTAACATATGCAGCAGCACAAAGAACTTATCCGTTTTATACCGATATGGCTGATATCAAAGCTTTGTTAGAATCAATTGCACGTAGCTTTGGATACCATTATGGTTTAAAGAAAAGAGTACGTGTAAACACAGTATCTCAATCTCCTACAAAGACAACTGCTGGAACTGGTATTAAAGGTTTTGGTGATTTCTTTGATTATGCAAATGCTATTGCTCCATTAGGAAATGCAAGTGCCGAAGATTGTGCTAACTATTGTATCACATTGTTCTCAGACTTAACCAAGATGGTAACAATGCAAAACTTATTCCATGATGGAGGTTACTCTACAACAGGTGTAAGTGATTTGATTATGCAAAAAGCAGGCATTACCGAATAATTGATTAATAGAAAGTAAATAAACGATTCAATAAAACAATGAGCGACAACAAAACAACCATCAATCCTAAATTAGTAGAATCCATTGGATACTTAGGTTCTCTATTAAGTTGTATCACATTTGTGCCTCAGGTATATTTGTCATGGAAGTCTCATAGTGTTGGAGACCTAAGTTTATTGATGGTATTAATCGTAAACTTCAGTTGCATGGTTTGGCTTACTTATGCTTATTTAATTAAGAGCCGTCCAGTACTTATTGCCAATACCATCGTTCTGATCTTGAGCCTAATGTTGCTTTATTTTAAATTGACATTTTAATTATAAAAATATTCAACCATAAAAAAAGCTCCAACAAATTGTTGGAGCTTTTTTTATAAAGTCAAAACTAGATAAGAACGAAGCATTGCGTCGTACTGAAAAAAGATGACTAGAATATTTTTTAATCGAAGTGTTATTAATACTCGTCTTCGTTAAACATGAAATCTTCTTGGCTTGGGTAATCCGGCCAAATATCTTCGATACTTTCATATACTTCTCCTTCGTCTTCTAACTCTTGTAAATTTTCAACTACTTCAATTGGAGCACCGCTTCTGATTGAGTAATCAATTAATTCATCTTTGGTAGCTGGCCAAGGAGCTTCTTCTAAATAGCTGGCTAATTCTAAAGTCCAAAACATAGAGTGTTATTTTGTGCAAAAGTAGCCGTATAAATGATACCACCAAATGTGATTTTTCTACATGATGTAAACAAATCTTTAAATTTTGCTAAAAATGGATCGGAATTACTAGGTTTGTACCATGAATCAAGCCTCAAAACTATTAGTAGCCAAGGATATATGGAAAAACTATGGCCCTGTACAGGTGCTAAAGGGTGTTTCCTTGGAGCTTGACAGAGGCGAGCTTGTATCTATCGTCGGGGCTTCTGGCGCCGGCAAATCCACCCTTTTATACATTGTAAGTAGCCTTGAGCAGGCAGACAAAGGTCAGGTGATTTTTGATGGTCAAGAGATTACTACCCTTCCCAATAAGCAATTAGCTGCCTATCGTAACCACTCTATTGGTTTTGTATTTCAATTTCATCATTTGTTGCCAGAATTTACGGCATTAGAGAATGTATCTATACCTGGCTGGATTGCTAAATCTTCCAAAAAGAAGGTACAGGATCGTGCCATTGAGTTATTAGATTTTATGGGGCTTGCTGATAAAAAAGATAAAAAGCCACATAGTTTATCGGGTGGTGAACAACAAAGAGTTGCTGTTGCAAGAGCATTATTAAATAACCCTGCATTAATATTCGCCGACGAGCCTACTGGAAATTTGGACAGCGAAAATGCAGCTTCCTTACACGAATTATTTATTCGCTTAAGAAATGAAATGAATCAAAGCTTTTTGATTGTTACACATAATGAACTACTTGCAAATATGAGCAATAGAACATTAAAAATGAAAGACGGACTATTTATCTAATATCCGATAGGTCAAAAGTTGTTATACTCTCGCCTTCCAAGGTTGATCTGCCACACCATTTAAATGACCAATATATCTAGCCAATACAAATAAGTAATCGCTTAATCGGTTCAAGTATTTAATAACCATTGGTTCTACAAATAAATCCTCTTCTTGTAAATTAACGCACCATCTTTCGGCACGACGACAAACACAACGTGTAATATGTGCAGTAGAAATTGCTTGGTGTCCCACTGGTAAAATAAAAGATTTCATTGGTTCTAATACTGCATTCATAGCATCAATATGTTGCTCTAAATAAGCAATATCTTCTTCTTTTAAATCTGGTATTTTTAAATGGGGTTCTTTATCCGGATCACAAGCCAAGGAAGATCCAACAGTAAATAATCTGTCTTGAACCTCGTTTAGTACTTTTTTTATTTCATCTTCTGAAACCAAATCACTTAATAATCCTACAAAAGAGTTTAGTTCATCCACAGTTCCGTATGATTCAATTCTGATGTGGCTTTTAGGCACTCTTGTTCCTCCAATTAACGATGTCTTGCCTAAATCTCCGCCCTTTGTATATATTTTCATGCTACTTTTTTGCTTGTTATTATGTGATAACAAAGCTAATAAAATAAAGTTCACCCTAAGTCTAAAAAAGCCCCCATTAGGAGGCTTCTTATTAACTATTTATATACGATTTGTAATTATTTATGACTTGTGTTTAAGGTATCTGTTTCAATTAAACCATCTCTTAAACGCACTACTCTATGCGCATAACGTGCAATATCTTGTTCATGAGTAACCAACACTACTGTATTTCCTGCAGATTGAATTTTACCAAATAATTCCATTACTTCAACCGAAGTTTTAGAGTCCAAATTTCCCGTTGGTTCATCTGCTAATAAAATAGAAGGATTGTTTACCAAGGCACGCGCAATAGCCACACGTTGAATTTGACCACCACTCAACTCATTAGATTTATGATGACTACGATCCGCCAAACCTACTTTTTCTAAAGCAACCATCGCACGGTCAATTCTGTCTTTTTTTGAAACCCCTGCATACACTAATGGCAATGCTACGTTTTCTGCAGCAGTTAATCTTGGTAACAAATTAAACTGTTGAAATACGAATCCAATTTCGACATTTCTAATACCAGCTAATTCATCGTCGGTCATTTTACTTACATCATGTCCATTTAAATTATAGGTACCACTTGTTGGTGAATCCAAACATCCTAAAATGTTCATCAATGTACTTTTACCACTACCTGATGGGCCCATTAATGCAACATATTCGTTGCGATTAATATCCAAGTTAATTCCCTTTAAAACTGGAATTGCTTGGTTAGCCATGAAATAGCTTTTCTGAATATCTCTTAATTGTATAACCGATGACATAAAAATTATTTATTAATTACTTTAGGCACTTTAAAAAAGGTACCGTCTGAATCTGGTGCATTTAACAGCGCTGCTTCTCTTGAAATAGAACCAGCCACTTCATCAACTCTTAATACATTTACTGCGTCACCCATATGCATAAGTGGCTCAGTACCTGTTGTATCTAATGCATTTAGTTGTTCTACAAAAACAACCAAATCCTGCATGTCAGCGACCAATTTGTCCATCTTTTCAGGTGCCACATTTAACCTAGATAAATGTGCTAAATGGGCTACTAATTTAGTGTCTACTTGCATATTACAAATGTAGCGCAATCCATTTAACCCCCAAGTGCCTTTTGTTAAAAGGTTATTTGAACCAATCAAAGGCAAAAACTGGGAGACACCCCACAATTTTGAAAGATTTTTTTGAAATTAGTTGCATAACTAACTAATTTTACACAAATGCTTTAATTATGCAACGTTCTATTAAAAATGTAGTGGTTTTAGGAAGTGGTGTGATGGGTTCAAGAATTACTTGTCACTTTGCAGGGGTGGGTGTGAAAGTTTTGTTATTAGATAGATTAACACCAGGTGCAGAGGAGTCGACCAATAAAAAAGAACGCAACAAATTAGTAGATGATTCATTAACAAGTTCGGTTAAATCAAACCCCTCTCCTTTATATACAAGTGCGGCAGCAAAAAACATTAGTACAGGAAATTTTACCGATGATATTGCAAAGTTATCTAGTGCAGATTGGATTATTGAAGTGGTGGTTGAAAGATTAGATATTAAGAAATTAATTTACGACGAGGTAGAAAAATATAGAAAGCCAGGTACATTAGTTAGTTCAAATACTTCGGGCATTCCTATTCACTTAATGGCTGAGGGACGTAGTGAAGATTTTCAAAAACATTTTTGTGGTACGCACTTTTTTAATCCTCCAAGATATTTAAGATTATTAGAAGTAATTCCTACCCCTAAGACAGATGCTGCTGTTGTAGATTTCTTTATGCATTATGGTGATGTATTTTTAGGAAAAACAACTGTGTTATGTAAAGATACGCCTGCCTTTATAGCCAATCGTGTAGGGGTTTTTAGCATGATGAGCGTAGTGCACATTATGGAAAAATTAGAACTATCAATTGATGAAATTGAATCATTAACTGGGCCAATTATGGGTAGACCAAAATCGGCTACTTTCCGCACTGCCGATGTAGTTGGTATTGATACTTTAGTTAAGGTTGCCAAAGGAGTGGCAGATAATTGCCCTAATGATGAAGCAAAAAATATTTTTTCTTTGCCGAATTGGTTAGAGAAAATGGTGGAGCAAAATTGGTTAGGCGATAAAACTGGACAAGGATTTTTTAAGAAAGTGAAAACACCAACTAGCAAAGAAATATTAACACTGAATTTAAAAACATTTGAATACGAGCCACGCAATAAACCAAAATTTGCTTCAATAGCAGCGGCTAAAGCTATTGAAAGTTTACCTGAGCGTATTAAAGTATTGTATGCAGGAAAAGATAAAGGCGGTGAATTTATTCGTCAATTTCATTTTGCATTGTTCTCTTATATCAGTCATCGTATTCCAGAAATTAGCGATGAATTATATCGTGTAGACGATGCATTAAAAGCAGGTTTTGGTTGGGAAATTGGCGCATTTGAAACATGGGATGCATTAGGTGTTAGCAAGGTAATTGAAGATATGAAAGCAGCTGGCGTAGCCGTTGCTCCATGGGCTGAAACTATGGCTAACAAAGGGCTTAGCTTCTATCAAGTAAAAGAAGGTAAGCGATATTATTACGACGTGGCTACACAAGAATATAAATTAATCCCAGGCGCAGCGTCTTTTATTATTTTGTCTGATCATAAAGAAAAAACTATTTGGAAAAACGTAGCCTGCAATTTGGTTGACATCGGAGATGGTGTTGCAGGATTTAGTTGGAATACCAAAATGAATAGTATTGGCGGCGAAGTTTTAGAAGGTCTAAATAAATCAATTGCCATTGCCGAAGAAAAATGCAATGGTTTAGTAATTGCCAATGAGGGTAATTTATTTAGTGCAGGTGCTAATGTAGGCATGATATTTATGTTAGCAATAGAACAAGATTACGAGGAGTTAGATATGGCCATTCGTACATTCCAAAATACAATGATGCGTGTGCGCTACTCTTCTATCCCAGTGGGCATTGCACCTCATGGATTAACATTAGGAGGAGGTTGTGAAATGAACTTACATGCAGACACTATTGCGGCTGCAGCAGAAACATATATTGGCTTAGTTGAATTAGGCATTGGTGTAATTCCTGGCGGTGGTGGTACCAAAGAATTTGTTTTAAGAGCGTCAGATGAGATGCATGTGGATGAACCTGATACGATTACTTTAAAAAATAGATTCCTACAAATTGCAACGGCTAAAGTAGCAACCTCGGCACATGAGGCCATGGAGATGGGTATTTTTAGAAAAGGACAAGATAGTATTGTATTAAATCAATCACGTCGTATTGCAAAAGCTAAGGAGCAGGTATTAGATTTATTTAATGCAGGCTATACTCAACCACAACAAAGAAAAGACATTAAGGTATTAGGGAAAGGTGCACTAGGTGCTTTATATGCAGGTATTAATGCTATGTGGCGCGGCGGATATGCAACAGATCACGATATGTTAGTGGCTAAAAAATTAGCGTACGTGATGTGCGGCGGAGATTTAAGCGAGCAAACTTTGGTGAATGAGCAATACTTATTAGATTTAGAAAGAGAAGCCTTCTTAAGTCTTTGTGGAGAGAAGAAAACACTGGAAAGAATTCAGTCTGTAATTACTTCAGGCAGACCCATTAGAAATTAATTTGCCAACTGAGATTTGAAATAAGTACAATGAATAATAAAGAGGAGTTCCAAGAGGACTCCTTCTTATTTTAACAACTGCGTTAAAGCAGTATCTAAGTTTGGATAATCAAATGAGAATCCAGCCGACTGTATTTTTTCACTTGAAACTTTAGCACTCTTTAATACTTCAATACTCATTTCGCCTAGCATTATTTTAAGTGCAAAAACTGGGACAGATAGTGTTAAAAGATGTTTGTGTAACTTGTTTGCAACTGCTTCAACCAAAACTTTATTGGTTACTACTTCCGGAGACACTGCATTGTAGACTCCTTGTACAGCTTGCGTTTCAGCAGCATATACAATCATCTTACATAAATCCTGTTGATGTATCCAACTTACCATTTGTGTTCCTGTTCCCAAAACAGTTGCCATACCAAATTGAGCAGGTTTTATAAATTCAGCCAAAGCGCCTCCTCTTTTATTAAATACAATCCCAATTCTTAAAGTAACTAATCTTATTCCTAGAGATGCAATCTCATGAATACTTTCTTCCCACTGTTTGCAAGTAGCACCTAAATAAGAATCGTCCGATGGATCCGATTCTTTAAACCCATTTTGCAATGAATTTGCTGTATCAGGTCCATACCAACCAATCGCCGATGCAGTGACTACTGTTTTTACTTTATGCTCATTTTCTTTTAATGCTTTAACCAACAAAGCACCAGATTGTACCCTGCTTTTTACTATAGCCTCTTTTCTTTTTTTAGTCCATCTTTTTGTTGCTACACTCTCCCCTGCTAAATGCACTATAATATCAGCCAATTTTAAAGCTTCAGGATCTATAAATTGTTTTTCGATATCCCAAAGAGCATAACTTAAATGCAACCTACTAGACCTTTTTTTGGATCTAGTTAATACAATCACTTCATACCCCTTATCTATTAAATAATTGGTTAAGGCTTGTCCTACCATTCCTGTACCCCCTGTGATTAATACTGTTTGCATAAAGCAAAGATAAGGCTTGGGAAACAAAACCCCCGCCTTTGGGGGCGGGGGTTACAACTAAATCAACTGTACCATAAAAACGAGATTAATCAGGTTTCTTACCATCCAAGAAAGTATTGATGGTAGAGATTTGAGTTTGGTTATTTTCATCTTGCTCTACGGTGTACTTACTATAGTAGTTTTCAACCGATGCTAATGTGTTACCAAATAAATCCATATTTCTTCTAACATAAGCAGGCACTTCATCAAATTCGGCGCTTGGATCGTTGCCGTTGCCTATGTTGAATGATAAATTTCTTAACTTCTGAATACGCTCACGTACTTTTCTTCTTTGTTCTTCGGAATCATCCAAAGGCATATCATAATTCTGTGCAGTAGTTTTTCTACTTTCATTATTAGTATGAATAAACTCTTCTTCGCGCATTACCAATTGCATTGCTGGTTCTTCCTCAATAGCTACTCTAAAAGAAGTTTGGAAATCTTCAGCAGGTGATTCAACTGCTTCAACTATTGATGGTTCAACTGGCGTAGCAACTTCTGCAAATTCTGCAACTAATGGTGCTTCAATTGATGGTTCAGCAACAACCGACTCAACCACAGGCGCAGTATATTCCTCTTCAGAATCAGCCTCTGCGTAAATATTTGTAGGCTTATTTAATACGAATGCATTTGTTTCATCATTGAAATTAAATACATGCGTTTCATCTGCCTCAGCTTCCATATTTAATTCAAAAACTTCTTCGTTCTCTTCAATTTCAGGTGTAGAAACAAAAACATTAATGGTTTCGCTTTCATCGAACGCATTTACATTTTCGCTTTCATCGAACGCATTTACATTTTCGCTTTCATCGAACGCTGACGCGTTCTCTTCCACAACCAATGTAGGCGTTAGGTTCAATGCTTCCATTGTTTCAGCAGCTTCTATAGTTAAGCTAGCATATTCTGCAGCCTCATCCATATCAGCAACTTCTTCAATTGCATTTTCCACAACAACCTCTTCAACCTCAGGAGCTTCTACTTCATCGGCACTTACTGCAAATGAAAAATGAATTGGCTCTTCGTTTGTAGTTTCAAGTACAAAATGATTGTCATTTTCAACTGTATTTTGAATTGGCTCCTCATTGATTGACTCTGCTGCAGCTTCAGTTGCTAAAGTCATGACAATCTTTTCTTCAATAGGGGCCTCAGCTTTTTTTGGTTCGTCTTTCTTAAAAGGATCTTTACCTTCAAATCCAGTAGCGATTAATGTGATGCCAATTTTCTCACCCAATGTATCATCGTAGCCACTACCCATGATTACATCGCTATGTTCACCAGTGCGTTCACGTAAAATGTTGCTGATGGTTTCTAATTCATCCATGCTACATTCAAAATCTCCTTCTGCACTATTAATATTTAATAAGATCCATTTTGCACCTTTAATATCATTGTCGTTTAACAATGGAGAATTTAATGCTTCTTCAATTGCTCTTTGAGCTCTGTTTTCACCTTCTACTTCCGCCTTACCTAAAATAGCAACACCGCCATTTTTCATTACTGTACAAACGTCAGCAAAGTCAACAATAATATGACCACGGCTATTGATTACATCAGTAATACATTTTGCCGCTGTAGCTAATACGTTATCTGCTTTAGTGAAAGCTTCTTTCATTTTCAAATTGCCATATTGTACACGCAATTTGTCGTTTGAAATCACCAATAATGTATCCACTAATGGCTTTAATTGGTTGATACCATCTTCGGCTTGTTTTTGGCGTCTTGGGCCTTCAAATCCAAATGGAGTTGTAACGATACCCACAGTTAAAATGCCTAAATCCTTACAGATTTTTGCAATAATTGGAGCACCACCTGTACCAGTACCACCGCCCATTCCGACAGTGATAAAAGCCATTTTAGTGTTCACCTCTAATATTTTCTTGATTTCTTCCAAAGACTCTTCGGTAGCTAATTTACCAACCGAAGGGTCGGCACCAGCACCCAATCCTTGAGTCAAATGTGGTCCTAACTGAATTTTGTTAGGAACTGGGCTTTGCTCAATTGCTTTAGAATCTGTATTACATATGATAAAATCTACTCCTTCGATATCTTGATGAAACATGAAATTTACGGCATTACTACCGCCGCCACCAACGCCTAGGACCTTGATGATGGATGATTTTTGCTTTGGCAAGTCAAATTGAATCATTCTTTTGTTTTTAAATGGGTTAGTTAGTAGGTATAGTTGTTAGTAGTTCCGAAATTAAATCTATTTATAAAATATTAGGTAGATATTTTATAACATATTGTGGGTAATTTTATTTCAATAATTTGTCATCTTCTTCGCTGAAAATTTCGATCAAATTTGTCTTGAAACGATCCCAGAATTTATCCTTTCTTCCTTGTACTATTTCTGGACGAATTTCTGTTCCATTTGCAGCAATAACAGTCTTTGTAGCTTTTGGTGCTGGCACCTGATCCGCCACATCAACAGTTAATTCTCTTGGCACTTCAACCCTCTTGAAATTATTAGTAAATTCTTTGTAATGTTGCTCGTAATCGTTGTACCCTTTTAAGATTAAACCAATACAAGTTGAATACATTGGTTTCTTTAATTCGTCAATATGGTTTGGCGCTAAATGCTCGTTAGGCAAGCCTACTCTTGCATTCAATCCAGTTGTATATTCTGTTAATTGAATTAAGTGTTTTAATTGAGATCCGCCACCCGTTAAAATAATACCGCCATTTAACAAGCGACTGTCCAATCCAACTTGTTTTAAATGATAGGTAACAAAATCTAATATTTCACTCATTCTTGCTTGGATAATTCCAGCTAAGCTTTTAACGCTAATTTCTTTTGCAGGCATTCCTTTTAATCCTGGAATAGTTACATAAGCATTTGCATTCGCTTCGTTCGCTAAAGCGCTACCAAACTGAACTTTCATTGCTTCTGCTTGGCTCTTTAAAACACCCAATCCTAAACGGATATCATGTGTAATATTTTCACCACCAAAAGGAATAACTGCAGTATGCTTTAAAATGCCATCATAAAATACTGCAAGGTCACTTGTACCACCACCAATATCCAAGATAGCAACTCCCGCTTCTAAATCTACATCGCTCATAACCGCACTAGCAGATGCCAATGGTTGTAACACTAAATCCTTAGTTGTTAACCCACTTCTTTCCACCGAACGATTAATATTACGAATAGCGTTTCTGTCTCCAGTTAAAATTAAAAAGTTTGCTCCCACTTTCACTCCATTCACACCCACTGGCTCTTTAACATTTGCATTATTGTCAACATAAAATTCCTGAGGAATCACGTCAATAATTTGGTCTCCAGCAGGAATAAATGTTTTCTTTTGGTTATTGATTAATTGCTCAATTTCCCAAGCTTGAATTTCATTTTCTGCATCCTGTCTTACCATATCGCCACGTGTTTGCAAGCTTTTGATATGGTGACCAGCGATACCAACATAAACTTCGTTGATCTCTAAATTAGGATTGCTTTTTTGGCAATTTTCCAAAGCTTGTTGAATGGCTTTGATAGTTTGGTCAATGTTTAAAACTTGACCATGTTGTACGCCATTACTATTGGCACGTCCAAATCCAAGGATTTCTAATTTGCCAAATTCGTTTTTACGGCCTGCAATTGCAGCAATTTTGGTAGTACCAATGTCTAAACCTACAATTATAGGAGAATCGTTCTGACTCATTTTTTATAGTTTTTAAAGTTGATTAGTTGTTCTGTTTAGTTGTTGTTTGAAGCCGACTTTTTAGGCATTACGGCCTTGACAGTCTTCTTCTTATCTTTTAACGATTTATTATTCGTTTTATTGTTTGATTTTTTACTTGTTTTCTTAGTATTTTGTTTCACGACTATTTTAGGGACGACAACCTTGGCTACTGGCTTAATGTCTGTCGGTTTTTTCTTAACAACTGAATCAACCTTAACAGCCGAATCCTTTAACACAATTGGCTTTACTTGCTTTGAAGTATCTACCATAAATACAGAATCTGGAATTGCGCCCAACTTTAAAAAATTGATTGCGCCAGGAGCATATTGAATTGGTTGCATCCCCTTTTTTAATGCAACTACCTGATGATCGAATCTTAAATCCAACACCTGGAATGCGTTAATACCCGACGGCACCCAAACTTTCTTATAAAAAGTATAAAGTCTATTTAATTTATCCTCTAAATTTTCGACCGAGCCAAATAAAACCAAATGATCTCCTAAAGTTGGGACCATTTCGAAATCACCATTAGATGCAATATTCACTTGAGCAATTTGAGCTAAGAAAAAACTATCCTGTTGCACAGTCATTGCAAAATGTAAAATGTCATTAAGTAATAAACTATCTGGATTAGATAATTTTTCCTGATCCGATGGAAAACCTGTAAATACGGGCAAACGCATAACGGACAATTGTCTTAAAGGAAGGCGCTGAGCAATATTATCAATGTAAAAAGAATTACCAGATGCTGTGAAAACCCTTGCTACGGGCACTCTTTGTTCAATCCTAACCTGAAGCTGTTGCTGATTGTCTAAATATATATCAGTATGTGCTACCCATTTAGTAGATGCCAAAGATTTTTCAAGCTTAGTTAAATTAATACTACCTACTGGAGTTCCAACTTGAACACCTTGTTCATTAATTAATCTTAAAATCTCCTTCTCATCCATGAATAAGTAACCTGTATTGTTACCTGTAAGTTCAATTTGTATAGCAGTACATTTTTTTACTGCTTTTGCTTGCCATGCAAAAACAAAAAGTACTACCAATGCGACTGCAGCAATGGACCACAACACCCTTTCTAATATGTATTTCCAATGCTTCATTATAATTTGCTAAGTATTTCTTGAATTTTTGTAATGCAAACATCAATGTCACCAGCACCTGCCATCACAATTAATTTATCGTTTGTTGTTGCAGCCCATTCCATTAAAGCCTCCTTACTCATAACTTTTTTATTAGACAATTTCATACCCGCTATTAACATATCACTAGAAACCCCTTCAATAGGCAACTCTCTAGCAGGATAAATTGGCAATAAGATAACCTCGTCAGCTTTGTCTAAAGTTTCCATAAAACCTGCAGCTTGATCCTGTGTTCTACTGTATAGATGGGGCTGAAATATTAAAACCATTTTTTCATTAGGGTATAAACTTCTAACACCGCTTATTAATGCATTAAGTTCTTCTGGATGATGCGCATAATCGTCTATTAAAACCTTATTCGGTGTTTTAATCTTATATTCAAAACGACGTTTCACCCCTTTAAAATCAGCAACTGCATCTTTAATTTTTTGCTCTTCAATACCTAAATTAATTGCAATTGCTATAGCGGCAGTAGCATTTTCTACATTATGTAACCCTCCCATGTTCAAAACAACATTCTTCATTGTTCCAGTAGGATGTACAATATCAAAAATATAAGAGCCATCTACCACTTTTAAATTTGCCGTGTGGTATGATGCATTGTCCTTATTATATCCATAGGTGAAAACAGATTTATTACTACTATCAATATTAAACACTGTACCCATCTTTTGAATCAAGATGCCCCCATTTTTTATCTTATCTGTAAATTGACCAAATGCTTTTAACACTTCCTCCGGGGTACCATAAATATCCAAATGATCGGGATCCACCGCAGTTACCACAGCAATATTGGGTGCTAATTTCAAAAAGCTTCTATCATATTCATCCGCTTCAACTACCACCACATTTTTTTCATGGCTCCAAAAATTTGTTCCATAGTTGGAAGCAATGCCGCCTAAAAAAGCATTACAGCCATAACCTGTATGACGTAAAATATGCGCAGTCATAGAAGTTGTTGTTGTTTTACCATGCGTACCAGCAATAGCAATTGTAAATGCATTTTCTGTAATCCAATTTAATACATCACTTCGCTTTACAACATTGTATCCGTTGTCTTTACAAAAGTTTAATTCACTATGTGTAGCAGGGATTGCTGGTGTATAAACAACAACTGTCGCAGCTTTGTCAATTTGATTAATGTCATCCTCAAAGTGAATACTAATTCCTTCCTTAATTAAGTCGTCCGTTAAAGTAGTTGGAGTTTTATCATAACCAGAAACCACAACACCTTGCGTATTAAAATATCTCGCAAGTGCACTCATGCCAATTCCCCCAATGCCAATGAAATAAATATTTTTTATGTTAGTTAGCGGATTCATGAATATTAATTTATTACGAATTTGAATTTTCTAAATGATCTATAATAGTTGTTGCAATTACCTTGTCAGCATCTAACCATGCAAAAGATTTTATTTTTGATTGCATATTTGCAGTCATTGTTTCGTCTTTTACCATTTGCATTATCGTAGGTAATAATTTTTGTTCTACATCTTTGTCTGCCACTATTAAAGCTGCTCCTTCTTTAACCAAATTCATGGCATTAAAAGTTTGGTGATCCTCGGCAGCAAATGGATATGGAACAAAAACACATGCTTTTCCTGTAATACAAATTTCAGCTACTGCCATTGCTCCAGATCGGCTTACAACCAAATCAGCTGCTGTATAAGCTGCACTCATATCGTCTATAAATGAGTTTACATAAACATTAGTATAATTGCCAACAGCTTTTACATAATCACTCGCATTAGGCTTTCCTGTTTGCCATATCAATTGAATATTTAAAGCCTCCAATTGAGCAAGATTTTCTTTTATTGCCTTATTAATAGAAGATGCGCCTAAACTACCTCCAATGATTAATAAGGTTTTACGGGAAGGCAATAAACCAAATTTTAATAATGCTGCTTCTTTTAAAATTGAAGATTCAATTATATTTTTTCTTACTGGATTTCCTGTAATTAAAATTTTATCTGCAGGAAAAAATAATTCCATCCCTTTCGTACCTGTAAATATTTTAGTTGCATTAGTGCTTAACCACATATTCGCTTTCCCTGCGAATGCATTTGACTCATGTATATATGTGTCTATATGTTTTGCTTGTGCATATTTAAGCACTGGGAAACTTGAATATCCTCCAACACCAAAAATAGCATTAGGCTTAAATTTGTTGAATATATTTTTTACTTGAAAAAAGCTTTTAATAAGCTTAAATGGAAGACTCCAATTTTTAAAAATATTAGACCTATTTAAACCTGCAATAGTAAGCCCTATAATTTCATAGCCAGCTTGGGGTACTTTTTCCATTTCCATTTTTCCTGACGCCCCTACAAATAAAATAGCCGCATTAGGTTGCATTTTTTGAATCGCCTGCGCAACAGCAATAGCCGGGAAGATATGCCCTCCAGTTCCCCCTCCTGCTATTATGATGCGTAATTGTTTAGGCATTGTTTGCAATTGGATTGTTTAAAGATTCAGTTGCTACTTGTTCTGGTATTTCAATTTCAGTTTCTTCTGGCGCTTTACCTTCTAATTGCTCAACGTTTCTTGCAACACTTAATATTAAACCAATAGAACAACAAGTAAATATAAACGAGCTTCCTCCCATACTTATTAAAGGCAGTGTTACACCGGTTACTGGAACAATATTCACATTCACTGCCATGTTAGCAAGTGCCTGAATAATTAATGTGAAACTTAATCCTAATGCTAAGAATGCACCAAATGCATAAGGGCATCTTCTAAATATTCGAATACATCTAAATAAAAACAATAAGTAAACAAAAATGATAAATGCTCCACCTACTAATCCATACTCTTCAATAATGATTGAGTATATAAAGTCGTTATAAGCTTGAGGTAAAAAATTTCTTTGACGACTATTACCTGGACCTAGACCAAATAATATACCGCCGTTTGCAATTGCAATTTTTGCTTGTTGTACCTGAAATGGAACTTCTTTTTCATTTGGATACATAAAATCTTGTACACGACTCACCCAAGTATTAAAACGTACAAATATTTTTCCTTTCTCTGCTACAACTGGCTTGTCCTCGTCAAAATTTGTTGTAGGCTTACCTGCTTTATGCGTAGCAACAGCAACACTTATGATAATTAAAACTGGCACCATTGCCACCATAATGGTTAAGCCAATATGTTTTAAACTTACACGTCCAATAAACATTAATAAAAGCGAAGTAGCTCCAGTTAATAAAGCATTAGATAAGTTCGCGGGCATGATTAAACCACATGTTATAAAAACAGGAATTATAATAGGAAGGAAACCTTTTTTGAAATCCTTAATCACTTCCTGCTTCTTACTCATAGTTCGAGAAATAAACATGAATAAGGCCAACTTTGCTAAATCACTTGTTTGCATTGTCAAGTGAATGATTGGCAATTTAATCCACCTACTTCCGTCATTAATTTTAGCGCCAAAAAACAATGTATAAATTAACAATGGTATTGATAATGCATAAAGAATGGATGCAATTCTAGAAAACATAGTATAGTTAACCCTATGCAATCCAAATACAACAACCAATCCTACTAAAGTAAACCCAACCTGTCTAAACAACAATTTAGTTGTGTTTCCACCAAGAGACTTATATGCCAAAGATCCTGTTGCGCTATAAACTACCAATATAGACACAAGTGATAATACAATGACTAACCCCCATATGTATTTATCGCCTCTTGTTCTTTGATCCAAGTGCTCTTTAACGCCACTAATTGTGGGCATCTGTAAAAATAACTTATCGTTGTTTTGATTAAACATGATTATAATTCTTTTACAGACTCTTTAAATTGACGACCTCTGTCTTCATAGTTTTTAAACAAATCAAAACTTGCACATGCAGGGCTTAATAACACAACATCTCCTTTTTCAGCTAATTTGAAAGATTCTGTAACAGCTTTTTTAGCGCTATCGGCTTCCACAATTACTGGAACGATATCTTTGAAAAATTCTACAATTTTTTTATTGTCTGTACCCATGCAAATAATAGCTTTTACTTTTTCTTTAACCAACTCCGCAATTAAAGAATAGTCGTTGCCTTTATCTACGCCACCAATTACTAAAACTGTCGGCTTTTGCATACTTTCTAATGCATACCATGTGCTATTCACATTAGTTGCTTTGCTATCATTTATAAAATCAACACCACGAACAGTAGCAACAAATTCCATTCTATGCTCTAGATTGTGAAAATTGCTTACCGCTTCACGGATTTTTTCTTTTCTAATTCCTAATGTGGTTGCAGCAATGCTTGCAGCCATAGTGTTATAGGCATTATGCTTTCCTTTTAAAGCGAAATCATAAATGCTCATGGTTACACGTTCTTCTTGGATTTTTAACATCATTTGGTCGTTTTTGATGTAGCCTCCTTTTTTTACTTCTTGTTTCATAGAGAATGGTAGTGGGTTAGTATTATAGGTTAGTAGTTCTAAATGTTTTACGATAATTTCATCATCAATACAATAAATGAAACAGTCGCTTTCGGTTTGATTTTCAATGATTCTAAATTTGCTCTTCACGTATCTTTCAAATTCATAATTATATCTGTCTAAATGATCCTCTGTGATATTTAATAAAACAGCAATGTCTGGACGGAAATACTTTATATCATCTAATTGAAAAGAGCTCACTTCAATTACATACAAGGATTTTGGATCTTGCGCAATTTGTCTTGCGAAAGAGAAACCAATATTGCCAACCATCGCTGCATCTTTTTCAGCAACTTGACAAATATGAAATAATAAAGAAGTAGTAGTAGTTTTACCATTGCTACCTGTAATAGCAGCAATTTTCGCATTCCCTTTATAACGATATCCAAATTCAATTTCACTAATCACCGGAATGCCTTTTGCACGAATTGCTTTTACCAATTCATTTTTTTCAGGAATACCAGGACTTTTCATCACTTCGTCTGCTTCTAAAATTCTTTCAACATTATGTGAGCCAGATTCAAATTGGATATTATTATCTTCCAATTCCTTTTGATAGTTTGGCTTAATAGCACTTGCATCAGACACAAATACATCGTACCCCTTTTGCTTAGCTAATAAGGCAGTCCCTATTCCACTTTCGCCCGCACCTAATATGACTATTTTCTTTGCCAAGGTTTATCGAGTTTTAAGGGTTAAAATAGATGCAACAACTAATAAAATGGTAATGATCCAAAAACGAACAGCAATTTTACTTTCGTGAAATCCTTTCTTTTGATAATGATGATGCAAAGGGCTCATTAAGAAAATACGACGACCTTCGCCATATTTCTTTTTAGTGTACTTAAAATAACTTACTTGCATAATCACACTTAAGTTTTCAACTAAGAAAACACCGCAAAATATTGGAATCAATAATTCTTTTCTAACTATAATAGCTAATGAAGCAATGATGCCACCTAAGGCCAAACTTCCTGTATCTCCCATGAAAACCTGCGCTGGATATGCGTTGTACCATAAAAACCCAATACAACCTCCAACAAAAGCTCCCACAAAAATGGATAACTCACCCAAATTAGGGATGTACATTACATTTAAATAATCTGCAAATACATAGTTACCACTTACATAAACAAATATGCCTAGGGCAGCTCCAATTATTGCGCTTACTCCAGCTGCTAAACCATCCAAACCATCGGTAATGTTTGCACCATTTGAAACCGCAGTGATAATAAATGTCACAACAAGTATATAAACTATCCATGTATATTTTTCTGCACCAGGTCCTATCCAGCTAACTAATTTAGAGTAGTTAAACTCATGATTTTTAACAAACGGAATAGTAGTGATTGGCGTTTTAACCTTAACAAATCTTCTTTCTACACCATTCACATTTCTCACAACTATATCTGCACCCTTTGCAATATGTTCTCCTTTTTGCAAATTAGCTGTTACTGCAGTATCGGCAACTATTTCTCTTTCTACTGTTACAGCATTGCTAAAATATAAAGTCACTCCAATAATAATTCCCAATCCAACCTGCCCGATAATTTTTGAAATGCCAGCTAACCCATCGCTATTTTGCTTTTTATAATTCTCTCCTTTGTTTTGCGCTTCCTTACGTGCACGAATTTTAAA
This sequence comes from uncultured Bacteroidota bacterium, assembly GCA_903819975.1. Lineage (GTDB taxonomy): Bacteria > Bacteroidota > Bacteroidia > Chitinophagales > Chitinophagaceae > Sediminibacterium. The sequence goes on from CAIJFI010000017.1 coordinate 134,988, forward strand.
ATAGTCGTCTAAGAAACCAATTACGCCCAACCATACCGTACACAAAATCATCAAACGGATATATACCTTATCTAAATTTGCAAATAACAATGTTGGAATTAAAACACTCATCAAAATAATAATACCGCCCATTGTTGGTGTTCCTTTCTTTTGTTGTTCACCTGCTAATCCTAATTCTCTTACCGTTTCCCCAATTTGTTTTTTCTGTAAAAACAGAATCATTTTTTTACCAAACACCGTTGCAATAAACAAGGACAATAAGATTGCCATTGCAATACGCGATGTTAAGAATTGGAACACTCCTAAACCAGGTATGCTAAAATGTTTGTCTAAAAATGAAAATAATTGGTATAGCATGGGATTATTTTTCTAATTCTTTAAATAGGTTTTGCAATTGCTCCTTATCATCAAAATGTGTTTTCACACCTTTTATATCCTGATATTTTTCATGACCCTTGCCCGCTACCAAAATAATATCACCTGGTTTTGCAAAACTGATGGCAGCTTTGATCGCTTCTCTTCTGTCTACAATTTTGATATATTTTCTTTTTGCCGCACTTGTTAGTCCTTGTTCCATATCATTTAAAATGTCATTTGGATCCTCTGAACGTGGATTATCGCTTGTTAAAAATACTTTCGTACTTAAATCACAAGCAACCTGCGCCATAATAGGACGTTTTGTTTTATCTCTATCTCCGCCGCATCCAACAACAGTAATCACATCTTCACCACCCTTTCTTAATTTGGCAATTGTTTCTAATACATTTTCTAATGCATCTGGCGTATGCGCGTAGTCAACAATGCCAATAATATTTGTGGCGCTTATTGTATATTCAAATCTGCCTTCTGCCCCCGTTAATGCACTTAACGTAATTAATACTTTTTCAGAAGGCTCACCAAGTTGAATGGCAATGCCATATACTGCCAAGAAATTATATGCATTAAAAGTTCCAATTAATCGGCAATGCACTTCCACATCATTTACCAACATTACCAATCCTGTTAATTGATTTTCTAAAATCTTCCCTTTATAATTGGCAGGCGCATGTAAAGCATAAGTTAATTTCTTAGCCTTTGTATCTAGTAACATATTGGCACCATTCTTATCGTCCAAGTTAGATAATGCAAATGCTGTAGAAGGCAAATGATCAAAAAACGCTTTTTTAACTTCTAGATATGCTTCAAAGGTTTGGTGGTAATCCAAATGATCATGTGTGATATTGGTAAATGCACCTCCCACAAATTGCAAGCCTGTAATACGATGCTGATGAATTGCATGACTACTACACTCCATAAACACATGCGTACACTCAGCTTCAGCCATTTGATTCAATAATGAGTTTAATTGAATTGCATCTGGTGTAGTATGTGTTGAAGGAATAATTGTTTCTCCAATTTGGTTTTGAACTGTACTCACCAACCCGCATTTATAACCTAATTCAGAAAATAATTTAAACAGTAAAGTTGCTACTGTTGTTTTTCCATTTGTACCAGTTACACCAACTAATTTTAGTTTAGTAGATGGTTGGTTGTAAAACTGATGCGCCATGATTGCTACAGCCACCTGTGCATTTTCCACAACCAAGTATGTAACAGTATTATTAATATTATCCGGCAATTGCTCACAAACAATTACGGTAGCTCCTTTTTCAATAGCAGTTTGAATGTATGCATGACCGTCTACCTGCACGCCTCTTATTGCAACAAAAACACAATTTGCTGTCACTTTTCTTGAATCAATCTGAATATCGTTTACTTGCAATTGAGTAGCACCAACAACTTCTCTAAGTGACACTCCAAATAATATAGATTGTAAGTCTTTCATTAGTTTAATTGGATTTGAATTTGTTGCCCCCTCGCAATTAATTGACCTTGTGCAATGCTTTGACTTACAACTTTACCCTTACCAGTGCATCTCACTAGTAAACCTTTCTTTTCACAAAGCCATATAGCGTCCTGTAATTTCATGCCAACAATATTTGGCATAGTCGTATCAGAAATAACTTGTGGAGTTGCCTTCATGTTGGATCCTGCACCTTGCACCTGTATCCAATCGTTATTTAAAGTCGAATCTCTAAAAGGAATTGGGATATTTTTTACAATTGATTTAAATGAACTTTTAGGCAAAGCATAATTAAATAATTGACTATCTTTTAAATGAAAGCTAGTAGCCACTTCCATTCTATTTTGAATATATGTTGAGTATAATCTGTCTGCAATTTCTTTCCAAACCGGACCAGCTACTGATGCTCCAAAGTGATTAGCAGCATGTGGATGATTGATTATGATTACAGCAATAGTATACTGTGGATTCTCTGCTGGGAAATAACCAACAAAAGAAGACTGAAATACAGATTCAGAATAACCTTTTGTACCATTTGCTACTAAAGCAGTTCCTGTTTTACCAGCTACTTTATACAAACTGTTTGCAAATAATTTTTTACCAGTACCATTCGTACAAACACCTTCCAATGCAGTATGCAAAGCGTTGATTGTATTAGGTGACGCAACAGCCCAAGAGTATGCTTTTGGTCCAATTGACTTAATAACTTTACCCTCCTCCTTAATAGCATTAACTAAGTATGGGCGCATCATAATACCATTGTTTGCAATGCTATTGTATAATGTTAATGTTTGTATAGGAGCAATTGCAACAGCATATCCAAAGCCCATCCAAGGAAGCGTAGTTGCTGCCCAAACTTTATCTCCTGGTCTTGTAATTTGTGGTCTACCTTCCCCTTGTAAATCAATACCCGAAGTTGAATCCAATCTTAATTTAGAAAGTTGCTTATAATAAACTTGAGGATTAGGAACAAAATGCCCAACTGCCAACTTTGCCATTCCCACATTAGAGCTCTCTTCAAAAGCATGTAATACTGTTGTTTCATGCATACCATGTTGCTCTGCATCTTTAACAGGTCTGCCACCATAACTCCAAGTACCGCCTTCTAAGTTTATTTTGTCATCTAATTTTACTCCTTGCTCCAAAGCAGTTAATAAAGTAACTAATTTAAATGTAGAGCCTGGCTCGGTAACTCTTGTTGAATAGTTTAAGTCCTCTGCATATTTACCTTCACCCACTTTGCCTAAATTGGCAATAGCTTTAATTTTTCCTGTCTTTACTTCCATCACCATAGCAACACCTGTTTGCGCCGCATTCTCAATCATCATTTTCATCAACGCCTTCTCGGTAACCTGTTGAATAAATACATCTATATTGCTAACAATATCTTTACCGGTTTCGGGAGACACCACAAATTCACCTTCCTGTACTGGAACCGTTACTCCGCCAGCAATAGCTCTTACTAATTGTCTTCCATTTTGCCCACCTAATACGGTGTCATAAGAACTTTCTAAACCAACTTTATTTTCATCTCTAGCTAAACCAATAGTACGGTATCCAATATTTTCATATGGATTTAATCTTGTGTTTTTCTCAATTGCAATCATCCCACTTGTATATCTACCAAGTTTAAATAATGGAAATTTGGAAATAGTAAGATATTGTCTGTAATCGATTTTCTTTTTTAATTCGTGATTCCCCTCGTTTGCCTCATAGGCCTTAGTTAACTCCTCTTTATATTGTTGAGGTGTTTTGTCTTTAAACAAATAAGATAAAGAATCACAAAGTGTGTCTATTTTCTCTCTAAATAATTTTCCGTTCTTCTCGTGCAATGGAGCTACTCTAAAGTCAATTAAGATATCAAATCTTGGCATGTTAGTGCTTAACATTTGACCATCCTCACTATAAATAGTTCCACGCTCGGCAGGAATTGAAATGATTCTTTGGTGCAAGCTATCACTTAAGCCTCTCCAGTAAGAACCTTGAATTTGTTGGATATAAAACGCTTTGCCTAAAATTGCAATGCATATAGCAACTACAATTAAATAGCTCAAGTAAACCCTCCACAATATGTCGCGTTTTACATCCATTAGTTTGTAGAGGTTTGAGAATTAATAATTTTCTTTTCTATAGGAATACGAATTGGCATTTCTTTAGCAACACCTAAACCATAAGGCTCCATTGATTTTTCAATTTCTAATGCACGGCTACGACGCATTAGTTCGGCTTTTAACGTTTTGTATTCGAACTGTAATTCCTTAATTTGTTTCTGAGATGTATTAATTTGTCTAACCGTTTTGTCGGCAAGATGCCCGTTCGCTATATAGAGTATAGCGATGAAAGCCAGGAACAGGAAGAATGGAATGTTCATGACAATCCACTGGTAGTTAAGAATGCTTTTAAGAGCATTCTTAGGGGCTTGTTTTTCGGGTACGGACATACGGTTTATAATCTTTCGGCAGCACGCAGTTTTGCGCTTCTGCTTCGATTGTTTTCTTTCATCTCTTTTTCAGAAGCCACTACAGGTTTTTTTGTAATGATCTTCCAAATCACTTCTCTAGGGTTGGAGAGAAATGGGTTTGTTTTGTTTTCTTCTTCGGGTGCAACTTTAAAAGCATTCTTTACAATTCTGTCTTCAATTGAATGGAAAGTAATTACAACAGCACGACCACCCGGCTTGATAACCATTGGTAATTGTGCAAGAAATTCTTTCAATACTTCCATCTCCTCATTTACAACAATTCGAATGGCTTGAAAAACTTGCGCCCAATATTTATTAGGATTTCCTTTTACTACAGCTGCAATTAGTGTTTTAAAATCCTGTACCGTGTTTAGTTTTACATGTTTGCGATTATCAACAATATGTTTTGCTAAAGTTTTCGAGTTCGTCACTTCGCCATACTGTTCAAACATTTTGTGTAATTCTGTTTCACTAAAAGTTTCTATCACCTGCGCAGCGGTTTTATCTTGGCGTTGATCCATTCTCATATCAAATGGTCCATCAAACCTTGTCGAAAAACCTCTCGAACCTTCGTCAAACTGATGACTGCTAACACCTAAGTCAGCCAGCACTCCGTCTACTTGGTCAATTTTGTGCAATCTTAAAAACCTTTGCAGGTACCTGAAATTTTCTGGTACAAATAAAACTCTGTCATCATTTGGTAAGTTATTCTTAGCATCCGCATCCTGATCAAAAGCAATTAAGCGACCCGAAGGTCCTAGCTTTGATAAAATGCCACGGCTATGTCCACCTCCACCAAATGTTGCATCTACATATACGCCGTTAGGTTGTATATTAAGGTGCTCCATTGTTTCGTGAAATAATACAGGTACATGATAATCGGATTGAGGAATGTTGGATGTAGGGTTGGTCATCGCTTTTCCTTAATCTTTTTTATTAATGCCTGACATTACTTCTTGCGCCAGATTACTAAATTCATCTGCAGAGAAATCCTCAAAGAGCTGTTTATAAGTACTTGCATCCCAGATCTCAAAGCGATCTAATGCCGCAGCTAACACAATTTCTTTACCAGGTAAAGCAAACTCTCTTAAAGTTGGAGGTAATAATAAACGGCCTGCGCTATCCATTTCTACCTCGGTTGCTCCACCCAAAAATTGACGTCTAAACTGACGCACTTTAGGATCAAAGTCATTCAATTGGCTAATCTTATCTAATATCTTCTGCCAGCTATTAATCGGATAAAGTGTCAAACACTTCTCAAACCCTCTACTTACAATAAAACGAGTCTCCCCTTCCGCAAGCTGTTTTTTCAAACTGCCTGGAACCAGGAAACGCCCTTTAGCGTCTATAGTTGATTGATATTCTCCGTGAAAGCCTGTCATTGTTAATAATTAGAGTGATTTTTACCACTTGTTCACACAAAATAACACTTTTTACCACTTTTAAAGGCAAAATGACCCCTTGTAGTTTTCCACAAGTAATAAACCGGCCTAATAATCAATACAGCAAAGGCTTTGCACCAGTTTTGGGATATTTTAAAGGATTTGGAGTGTTAAAAGCTGTGGAAAACCCCATTTTAAAGGTTTATAACTCGTGAATTAGGCTATAAAACAGGTCGAATGTACCTTTGTCCCATGTTTATCAAACCAAAACTGGCCATCCAGGACTTTGACTATCTCCTTCCAGATGAAAAAATTGCCTATACACCGGCAGCCAACAGAGCAGATAGTAAACTACTAGTTTGGGACCAAGCCATTATTGCAGAAAGTAAATACGCATCAATTGCTGAATTTATTCCTAGTAACGCAACGCTTCTTTTTAATAATAGTAAAGTAATTGCAGCAAGAATATTGTTTGATAAAATCAATATAGAAAATCAAGATGCATTAAAATCTAGTAGCACTATAGAAATATTTTGCTTAGAACCAACTGAAAAATATACCCCCATAGTACTTGCTATGCAAGCAACACAAAAAGTAGAATGGAATTGTTTAGTGGGTGGTGCAAAAAAATGGAAGGAAGATATTTTGACAAAAAAAGTACAGATAAATAATGAAGCAATTTTATTTACTGCAAAGAAAATAAAAAATGAGGAAGGAAAATTTGTAATTGAATTTTCTTGGGATCATGCAAGTTTAACTTTCTCTGAAATACTAAATGCTATTGGAAATATTCCTCTACCACCTTATATACAAAGGAAAGCAAGCGAGGAAGACAAGGACAGGTATCAGACAACTTATGCAATAGAAGAAGGATCGGTAGCTGCTCCTACTGCTGGCTTACATTTTAGCAAAGCCGTTTTTGAAACACTTAGTAATAAAAATATTAATCAAAAATATTTGACACTGCATGTTGGCGCGGGTACTTTTATGCCAGTAAAGTCGGATACGATTGATGCGCATAATATGCATGCTGAATTTATTGAAGTTGACAATTCGTTAATTCAATTTTTTGCAAATAATAATAGCCCTATCATTGCAGTAGGTACAACAAGTTTACGTTCTATTGAATCCACTTACTGGATGGGCGTAAAAATATTTTTGTATAAAAATAAGTTTGGCAATAACATAAGCAATAGTGATTTGCATTTAGGCCAATGGGAGGCATACGAATTAGCTTCACAAAATGTATCAGTTACTGATGCGATGAACGCCTTGTTAAATTGGTTGAAAGAAAACAATTGTAATAAACTAATTGCCAAAACACAATTAATGGTTACACCAGGATATACTTTTAAAATTTGCGACGCACTTATAACCAATTTTCATCAGCCTAAGTCCACATTACTTCTTATTATAGCCGCTATTACTGGGGAAAAATGGAAGACAGTTTACCAACATGCTTTAGAAAATGATTATCGTTTTTTAAGTTACGGAGACGGGTCCTTATTTTGGATTCACAACAGGTAAAGTAATAATCATTTTAGTACCCTTTCCGTCTTCACTTTGAACTTTGATTTTCCCTTTGTGAATGTCTATTACCCATTTTACATAACTCATGCCTAATCCAAAGCCTTTCACATTGTGTACGTTTCCTGTGTGCGCGCGGTAGAATTTTTCAAATATATGCTTTGCAGTATCCGCACTCATGCCTATTCCTTTGTCTTCTATTATGATCTGAATTTCGGCAGGCAATGAAAGTGTTGTAATAGTAATATCTATAAAATCCTTAGAGTACTTGATTGCATTGTCTATTAAATTAGAGAACACGTGTAATAAATATTCTTCATCTGCTTCAATTTCTGATGGGTCTGCGTCAAAATTAGTATGAATTTGAGAAGGCTTTGCATCCAATTGAAGTTTAAAGCTATCTAATACACCAAATAATAAATCGTGGATGTCAATTGGTTGCTTATTTAATTTGTATTCTTTCTTCTCCAATTGTGCTGCCTGCAGAATTACTTCCACATGCTTATTCATGCGCACATTTTCTTCCTTAATAATAGTGCTAAAATAATCTACCGACTTCCCATCAGCTTGCACCTTTGGACTTTTTAAAGCGTCTACCGCCAATGAAATAGTTGCCAAAGGCGTTTTTAATTCATGCGTCATATTATTAATGAAATCTCGTTTAATTTCATTTAATTTTTTCTGCGTCATTAAGGATCTTACTGTAATAAAGAAAGCTGCTAGTACAATTAAGATAAATAATATAGCCCCCATAATAACCCACTGCAATGAATGTAATAAATACATTCTTACTTTTGGAACTAATATTATAATGGTTTCAAACGGGCCTGCTGGTTCAATGATGTCCTGAGGGATAACGGAAACTCTACATTCTAAATTATTTTGATCGTCGGAAAATACATCTTCAAATTTGCTACTCTTAAGCTCTACATTTCCTTTCTTATCCGTTACAGCAAATTCATAATTCAAATCATTAATGCCATATTTAACTAAAGCTGCTTTAATACTTGTATTTAACTCCTTATCATTGTATATGTCTGCGATACTAGTCTCATCAAAACTATGTATATGATAATCCTCGCCTAATCCCTGACGTCTTTTTGGGAAACGTAAAGATAAGCCGGTGTTCATTTTTTTACTTATCTCATTTGAAACCACCACTGCTGACTGATTTACTTTGTCGGTTAATTGATTTTTTGACAAAATCATTAATCCCTGTAACCAAGTAATTTGAATAAACAATATACCCAATATGGATAATGTAATTAAAGTAAATATGATTGGGAAGGTCTTCTTCATGTAGGGTCTAAAAACTGTTTTTGATATTCTTATGTGAATATATAAAAAAAATCCCTCGGCTTAACACCAAGGGATTTTTCAATTTATAATTTTTTGTTATTATCTACTATAACACGCCTTCTACCAACACAGTTGCCTTATTGTTGATTACTTCTACAAAGCCACCTTGGATAGCATAGGTTTCAGAAGCAGCACCCTTGTGCAATACTTTTACCTTGCCAACGCCTAAGGCACTTACTAGTGGTGCGTGCTTGTCTAAAACTTCAAACAATCCCTCGATACCAGGCAATTGAACGCCTTGTACTTCGCCACTGAATAGTTTTTTCTCCGGTGTTAATATTTCCAATAACATGATTCTGTTTTAAATAAATTAAGCCATCATTTTCTTGCCTTTCTCAATAGCATCCTCTAAAGATCCTACTAAGTTAAAAGCTGCTTCAGGATACTGATCTACTTCTCCGTTCATGATTGCGTTAAATCCACGAATCGTGTCTTCGATTGAAACAAATACACCTTTCAATCCTGTAAATTGTTCTGCAACGTGGAATGGTTGAGATAAGAAACGTTGAACACGACGTGCGCGTGATACCACTAATTTATCTTCATCACTTAATTCATCCATACCTAAGATGGCAATGATATCTTGTAATTCCTTATAACGTTGTAAAATCATTTTTACTTTCTGTGCAGTATCATAATGTTCTGCGCCTACAATTGCAGGAGTCAAAATTCTTGAAGTAGAATCCAATGGATCCACCGCAGGATAAATACCTAAATCTGCAATTTTACGAGACAATACTGTTGTTGCATCTAAGTGAGCGAAAGTAGTTGCAGGAGCCGGATCCGTTAAGTCATCCGCAGGAACATATACCGCTTGTACAGAAGTAATAGAACCATTTTTAGTTGAAGTAATACGCTCTTGCATCAATCCCATTTCAGTTGCCAATGTTGGTTGGTAACCTACCGCAGATGGCATACGACCTAATAAAGCCGATACCTCAGAACCTGCTTGTGTGAAACGGAAGATATTATCTACGAAAAATAAGATATCCTTTCCTTTTCCTGTACCATCTCCATCACGGAAATATTCTGCAATTGTCAAACCACTCAAGGCAACACGCGCACGTGCTCCAGGAGGTTCGTTCATTTGACCAAATACGAAAGTAGCTTTTGATTCTTTTAATTCTTCTAAGTTTACTTTGCTTAAATCCCATCCACCTTCTTCCATGCTATGCTTGAAATCATCACCATATTTCATGATACCTGCTTCAATCATCTCACGTAATAAGTCGTTACCCTCACGTGTTCTTTCTCCTACACCCGCAAATACAGATAAACCACCGTGTCCTTTAGCGATATTATTAATCAACTCTTGAATCAATACTGTTTTACCTACACCCGCACCACCAAACAATCCAATCTTACCACCTTTTGCATATGGCTCGATTAAGTCGATTACTTTAATACCAGTAAACAACACTTCTGTTGCAGTACTTAAGTCTTCGAACTTTGGAGGATTCGCGTGAATAGGACGACCATTTGTTTTATCAACTTGTGGTAGACCATCAATAGCATCACCTGTTACATTAAACAAACGACCATTGATTCCTTCACCAATTGGCATAGAAATGGGTTTGCCTAAATCAATTACTTCCATGCCTCTTACTAAACCTTCGGTACCATCCATTGCAATAGCACGTACGCTATCTTCACCTAGATGTTGTTGTACTTCAAGTACTAATTTTTCACCACTTGGTCTAGTAATTTGTAGTGCATTGTAGATCTCAGGAAGTGCATTCTGATTAGGGAATTGCACATCCACTACCGCACCAATAACTTGTTTAATTTTACCTGTTGTTGCCATAATATTCGGTTTCGGCTGCAAAGGTATGATTTTGCCGGTTTATTGCAAAAATTGTAGGTATATAAAAGCTGCTAAAATTCCACCAATGATGGGTCCAACCACTGGAACAAGGGCATAACCCCAATCACTAGGGCCTTTTCCCTTCATCGGAAGCACAAAATGCACGATTCTAGGGCCTAAATCTCGGGCTGGATTAATTGCCCAGCCAGTTGGCCCACCTAGCCCAAAGCCTATTCCAGCTACTAATAAAGAAACAGGCAGGGCCGACATTGCCCCCATTTCAATCCCGGCAGGCTTGATAAAGAATATTCCTAGTAAAAATACGCATGTAGCAAGGGCTTCTACTAATATGTTGTTTTTAATATTTCTTATGGAAGGCCCAGTAGAAAAACAGGCTAATTGATCGGCAGGATTAGAAGCTTCATCAAAATGTGGTTTGTAAATAATCCAAACTACCAATGCACCCAATATTGCACCTAATAATTGTGCTAAAATATACGAAGGGACTAGGGACCAACTAAATTTTCCAGCGGTAGCTAAAGCAATTGTAACTGCAGGATTTAGATGCCCTCCACTATAACTTGAGGTAATATATACACCAATAAAAACAGCAATCATCCAACCTAAGACAATTGAAATGAGTCCCCCATTATTCCCTTTTGTTTTAGGAAGTACTACATTGGCCACTACACCATTACCAATAATTATTATGATGGCAGTGCCAAACAATTCAGCGATAAAAGCAGTCATGTTTTTAATTTTTAATGAGGAAATCGTTTATTAAATGTAAGAAATATAAATAGTTTTTATTACCAATTGTTGGTTGCTTTAATAGCTCTTTTCCATCCGCTAATTTGTTGTTCTCTAAAGGCTGCTGTTATGTTTGGAGTGAATACTTTGTCTACATTCCATTTTGTTCTTAATTCCTCTATATTCTCCCAAAATCCAACAGCTAAGCCTGCTAAATATGCAGCACCTAAAGCAGTGGTTTCAACAATGGTAGGCCTTACCACTTTTGTGTCTACAATATCCGATTGAAATTGCATAAGCATATTATTATGCGTTGCTCCACCATCCACCCTTAATTCGGCAATGGGTATTCCAGCATCTGCTTCCATCGCTTTTAATAAATCATAACTTTGAAAAGCAATGCTCTCCAATGCTGCGCGCGCGATATGTGCAGAAGAAGTTCCTCTTGTAATTCCTACAATGGTTCCTCTTGCATGTTGATTCCAATAGGGTGCACCTAAGCCTGCAAAAGCAGGAACAACATAAACACCATCGGTGTTTTCAACTTGTTTTGCTAAGTCCTCCACTTCGCTGGACTTACGAATAATATGCAATCCATCTCTTAACCATTGTACCACTGCACCTCCTATAAATACACTTCCTTCTAAAGCATAATATGTGTGGCCATTTATTTGAAGCGCAATTGTAGTTAATAAATTATTTTTTGATGTAACCGCTTTTTCTCCAGTATGCATTAACATAAAGCAACCAGTACCATATGTGTTTTTTACCATGCCAGGCGCTGTACACATTTGACCAAACAATGCCGATTGCTGATCCCCTGCAATGCCAGCAATTGGAATTTCGTGATTAGTGAAAAGCTGATTGGTATGCCCATATATTTCACTGCTACTTTTTACTGTTGGTAAAATAGATGCTGGGATATCTAATAATTCTAAGAGTTCTTTATCCCATTCTAAACTATGTATATTAAAAAGCATTGTTCTAGAAGCATTAGTTGCATCGGTTACATGTACTTTGCCATTGGTTAATTTCCAAACCAACCAACTATCAATAGTACCAAAACATAATTCACCTCTGTTTGCCAATTCCCTAGCCCCCTTTACATTATCGAGTATCCATTTAATTTTTGAACCTGAGAAATAAGCATCAATTACAAGTCCTGTTTTAGAATGAATCATAGATTCCTTTCCTGCAGCTTTTAATTGGTCGCAATACTCAGCAGTGCGTCTATCCTGCCATACAATTGCATTGTAAATAGGTAAACCTGTTTTATTATTCCATAATACAGTTGTTTCGCGTTGATTGGTTATTCCAATTGCAGCTATATCAGTTAACGCTAAATTCTGTTTACTAATTGCCTCACTAGCAACTCCAATTTGAGTGCTCCAAATTTCCATTGCATCATGTTCTACCCAACCTGGATGCGGAAAATGTTGAGTGAATTCTTTTTGTGCGACACCATGTATATGGCCCTGATGATCAAATAAAATGGCACGACTACTCGTAGTGCCCTGATCAAAAGATAAAATGTATTTTGACATTACAATCGTTTATTAGATTGTAATATAAAAAAAGAAATGCAGAATAATGAAACTTGGACCTATCTTCTATTCTTAAGCCAATTTTCTGGATCAAGGAAAGCCCCCTTGTCATTACTTATCATAAATAACAATGCCCCTTCGCCTTCAATATTAACTCCTGAGCGGCCTAACAAAGTACCTGCTTTAACTTCTGTTCCAATTGAAACATTGATACTACTTAAATGCGTATAAGTAGAGAAGTATTTACCATGTTGAACAAATACTGTTAAATCTCCATTGATATCACCAGTGTATTTTACAACGCCATTGGCAACACTCTTAACTGATGAGCCTTTTGGTACTGCAAGTTCGATACCATCACTCTTACGATTTAATTTAGTTCCTGGAATATTCTCAACACCAAAATGAATATATACATTTCCTTTATCTACTGGCCAAGGCAAATTGCCTTTCCCATTTTCAATAGATACGGATGCTTCTCTCCCCTCCTCGGTTGTTTCTAATGCAGAATAAGGACGACTACCCGAAGTGTTGGTAACACCACCTTCTACAGCGCCCACTTTATTCCCGTTTTTTGTGCTAGTTTTTATAACTGGTTTTGCTGGAGTATTGTTTGCTGCACTTGCATCTGCTTTTACTTTTGCAGCAGCTGCATCATTAGCTGCTTTCAATTTTGCCACTCTCTCTTTTTCTTTTTTCTCTGCTTCGGCTGTCTCTCTTTTAATAATAGCCATTAATGCAGATTGCATTTTCCTACGCTGTGCCTCCTTTTGTCTTAACTGCTCTGTAACCTCTTGTTCTTTACCCTTTAATTGCTTTATTATTTTATCTTGTTCCTTTCTGTCATCAACTAGTACTTTTAATTGCTCATTTTGAACACCCAAAGTTTTTAAACGATCTTTTTTGTTTGAGCCCAATTGTCCAATTTTTACATTTAAATCTTTTTGGGACATATCAATGGCACGTGCTTGTGCCTCTCTAGTTTGGCGATAACTTTTTAGATATGTTATACGTTTTACTGCATCGTTAAAGCTATTAGCAGAAAATAAAAAGTTAAGATATTCGTAACCACTTCGGCTTTTGTATGCATAAATAATACTCTTCTCGTACTTTGTTTTAAGCGTGTCTAAATCCTTGTTTAACTTTTGAACATCTTGTTGATTTGATGCAATAGCATCATCTATAATTTTTACTTGCTTTGCAATACTATTAACTAAAGCCTCTCTTTTAGCAATTTTACTTTGAATAACAGCCATTTGAGCCAAGGTACTTTTCTTATTTTTCTGTATTTGATTTTTTAGTTGATTCAGCTCCTCTAATTCTTTTCTTAAGGTTTGCTCTTGCTTTTGTAATTCATCCCTAGACGCATTTGTTTGCGCGTATGGCATAATACCTAGGCCTAATAAAATGAAAAATAATATTGTTAACCTTTTTGTCATAAGCTGTTTTGTTTCCACTAAAATTATCTGCGTTTCCCTGGTCTTGGAATGGCAAAGGTATATTTTAATGGCTCATTAAATGTATAATCCTTAATCTCCATGTGAATTTCCAATCTCGACTGCGATGCAATGGCAATATCCCTATTTAGAGGAAATTGATTTTGTAAAGCTGGCGTATGATCAGAGTATGTGATATCACAGGTTCTATGTTTATTAATATCAATATCGTCAAGCTTTAAGTGAAGCACTTTGGAATTGTCTTCGCTAAGTGTAATTAGGTTTTTAAATAAGCCTCCAATCATACCTATTTGTAACTTATTATTATTCATTTTATAGGACACAATGCTTGCCTCTTCCATGAAAACAGGATTGCCCACAATTAAATCTTCCAAAGTAGTATAGGTAAATGGAATTTTAATTAATTCCTGCATGTATGACAATGGATGTTTTTCTAGTTTCTTATTTAAAGGGAAAAACAATATTACACTGTCCTTTGTTATTAATGCCTTTAAACCAATCACTCCCATGGCTCCTCTTACAGTTATATAAATAGCTTTCCCTTTTTCAATACTAATATTGGCAATAAAAGCATCTGACTTGTTCACCGTTTCATAATCCACTTTAACACGCGCATTCATTGTGTTAAATGAAAGTTTTGTTGTTGCAATCTTCCCGATAATTTCTTTTACAATAGCACCAGAATCAACTTTTGTTTTTTCCGCAATAATTTGATAGCTAACAGTATCCTTTTTAGATAAGGCGTCTTGTATAGCTTGTACTTTTCTTGATGTTGTACAAGATGCAAGTATAAATAAGCAAGATAAAAAGAGAAGTGCGCTTTTATTCATTATCAAATTCATTGATTATTGTTTTCCAGTGTGACCAAAACCGCCTTCGCCTCTTTCGGTACTATCTAATTGTTTCACTAAATTCCAGCTAGCTTTTTCAACTTGCTGAAAAACCATTTGGGCAATTCTATCACCATCATTAATTGTTTGTGGCTCTTGAGATAAATTAATGAGGATTACTTTTATTTCACCGCGGTAATCTGCATCAATCGTGCCTGGTGTATTTAAGCAAGTTAACCCTTGTTTTATGGCCAAACCGCTTCGAGGCCTTATTTGCACTTCCATATTTTCGGGAATAGCTATAAATAATCCTGTGGGAACTAAAATTCTTTCCATAGGTAACAGAACCAATGGTTTGTCTATAAATGCACGAATATCCATTCCAGAGGACCCGGTGGTTGCATAAGATGGCAAGGGATGATGACTATTATTTACAATTTGTACTTGAGTTGACATGGTCAACAAAAATAGGCAAAAACTCAAGAAATAGCACCTCGTATTATACGATTTAACAAAGGCCCTAATTAAAAGAAGAAAATACTTCCAAATCGGAGGGTATTAGATAGCGGATTTTTTGTAATTCCACCTCCAGATGGAACCAAGTAACTAATATTAAACTTAGATTGTTGGTATTGAAAACTAGTACCTAAAGTAAAATATTGCATGTTACCTAAGCTCTTATTATTATCCATAAAATAACCGCCTCTTAAATAAAAACGATTAGTGTAATTATATTCTAAACCCACAGAAGCTTTTAATGATTCTGAAAATGGCATGCCATATTTTGCTGAAAAAGAATTGAAATAGCTATTGATTACCGATTGAGTAAAATAATGATTTACAGATTCGGCATCTGAATTATCCGGGCTTGCAGGCACCATTAATCTGTTAACATCTACTCCAAATTCCAATGAATTTTCTGCGTCAATTTTATTTAGATACCCAACACCAACTCCAATGTTTGCAGGTATATAATATTTGTTTTTTGTTTCATTGGAATAACTGATTTTGCCCCCCATATTTGAAAGTAACAAACCTGCATGAAACCCTTGTAAATCGGAATTTTGTTTATAAAACACGGCAACATCAGCAGCAGCAGTGTTTCCAGCTTTGTAATTAATTGCACTTGCACCAAAGGAGCCAGTTACTAATTGAGAATGTATATACCTTAATGTTGCACCAATACTTAATTTATCATTTAATAATAAGCTATAACCAAAATCATAACTAAACTCAGAAGGCTTTTGAGATGGAAGTGTTGAACTTCCGGATTCGTCTGTAAAATCTATATTACCTAAACTAAAAAAACGTAATGAGGTATTGATCGTACTTTGGTCGTTTAATTTTTTATAATAACCTGCACTTGCTAAATACACGTCACTTAATCCTAAATCCTTTAACCAAGGTGTATAGTTAATTAAAAATCCTTGGCGTTCTTCTAAGAAAGGCAATTTTGCAGTATTGCCAAAAATATCATTTGCCTCTGCACTCATCCCCAATGACAAATTACCCATACCACCCGATCTTGCATCGGGAGAAATCATCATAAAAGGCACAGCAGTGCTTTGCAATTTCAATGAAGTGGTTTGTGACTTTACTTCGTTAATAATTAGTAAAGAACAACCCAAGATAAAAATGTATTTCAACTTACTTAATTGCATGAGGGCTCAATTTGATTGTGCATTAAAGGTACTAAAAGCACTTCGTATTTTACAATTTGATAAATGTATTAGCAATAGTTGCAGTTCCGGAATTTGTTAAAATTGTAAACCGGTAATAATAAGTGCCCGGTTTTAGCAATGCCCCAGTATTAGTTACTCCATCCCAACTTAGAAATACTTTATTGGTATAATTGATCAATTTAAAGGCTTGCCTGTAAAGCTTTTGACCACTAATATCCATTACCTCAAACTCAATCTGTATCTCATTTCCAACCTGATTGGTCTCAAAACCAAATGTAGAAATTTGTCTAAATGGGTTAGGGAAATTAAAGGCATTTTTTATGACTAAGTCCTTAGATTTTGGAACCTCAAATATTAAAATATAAGTACTACTATTCCCCAATAGGTCCCATGCCTTAATTATACATTTGTGCTTACCCTCTCTTAAAGTTGGCAAGGCAAATTGTATTTTACCAGATTGATAGGAATTTATATCTGCTACAAAATAGTTGTTAATAATAATAGGTATAGGATCCTCGTCTAACCAAACAGACAAGTCATGCCCCAAGGCATTCCCAGAAGTTTGTATGCCCGATGTGTCAGATAAAGAAATGTACAATATTGAATTAGGAGAAGCCCATCCACCCTGTTTAAACAATGAATCGTTTAAATATGCTTTTATAACTGGCCCAATAGTATCTTTCTTATTTTCGATTGTATTGGCTTTTACATAAACAGAATCAATTATTTTGATGGCTGACACCGAATCGCTACTTGCTGCCAATTCAATTCTTATAGGACTTTCGGTATTGGATACTTGCATTGGTAAAATAAAATCAATATTAAACAAGCCATTCACTACTGTTGCCTTGCCTTTGAATAAAATATTTTCTTGAACAGCAATTGGGACCGACATGCTAGTAGATTGATTCGCTAAAGTTTTTTTATTTTTTATCGCATCGTAAATAATTAAATCTATTAGTCCATTAAAATTTGACTTTACAATTCCCTTATCTTGAATCGTACCTTCTATTTTGTACTTATTGCCAGATAGCAAAGTGTCATGTCCAATGAATTGTTTATTGTTTAAGTTTTTTACAACTACTTCATAATTTGGCAAACTCAATTGCAACGCAGGATCCCCTATAATATTGAATTTAAAATCATTCACCCTGTCCCCTCCTAAGGTCCAATTTGAAATTTTTGCTTTTTGCAAAGCTTGCCCAATACTATTATATTGACCCGTATTATCTTTCACTAATAATTGCTGAATAAACAAATCATTTATTTGCTTGTTACTATATGCAAATACGAGTCTATTTGCAGCTACTAAACCAATAATCCCTTTTCCATTTTTCATTAACACATCCCAAGCAATGGCGCTTAATGAGGGCTGATCAAATGGAGCAAAATTACAAGACGCTGTAACCATCAAAGGCAGTCTCTTTGCATTATCCCATCTTTCAAATTGCGCTTGTGAAATAACAGCTTCTTCCGACAATCTCAAATAGTTGCCATGTCCCGTATAATTTAACAGCAATGTGCCATCATTAGCCGTTTGTTGAATAGCATTAAATGCCAATGGGTAAGTATTTCCTGAAGTTGAACTTACTGCAGGGAATAAATCTAAATATATTTTATTTTGATTCCAACTCGGAGTTTTAGTTTGCAAATGA
The DNA here is from genome assembly GCA_903819975.1 of uncultured Bacteroidota bacterium. Classification (GTDB taxonomy): domain Bacteria; phylum Bacteroidota; class Bacteroidia; order Chitinophagales; family Chitinophagaceae; genus Sediminibacterium. The sequence continues at coordinate 153,282 of CAIJFI010000017.1, forward strand.
CTAATAATAGATTCGGCATCTTGTAAGTGCAAATTATAATCTCCATCGTCTGCCACCCATGTTATTTTATTCTCCCAAGCGCCTCCTATTTTATTAGATTGGTAATTAATTAATTTACTAATAACCGTATCAGCCTCCGCAATAGTTCTTGCAGGAATTCTCCCTACAGCAAGTGCTAATTCCCTAATTGAATTGACATTGTTGATATCATCTCCGGTTTTTAATATTGAGAAAAAATCGTCTGTAGAAAAACTGGATAGAATAGAATTTGAATTGTCATTTTCGTATACTGGCAACTCAAAATTGGAATTCAATTTTTTAGTGTTAAAATTTCCCATACCCAATAGTAGTAGGTATTTGGGAGCACTGTAATTATTTTGCAATGCTTGTGAATAAAGCAACTTCAAAAAGTTTCGAATAGCAACTGCACTCACCTGTGCACCCGAAAAATCATTGTAAATTTCTTTTGCATTTACTGCAATTGCTTTTCGACCAAATTTAGAAATTTGATATTGTTGGTATTTAACAGCGGCATTCATAAAAGCAGGGGCCGCTATAATTACATAATCCACCTGCCCATTATTTTGAATTATATTTTGATTTGCAATAGGGCCTAATAAGGTTGGTGTTTCAAAAGCATTTTGCGAAACGCCAATAAAATTAGCTATTGAATCTGTTGCTTGTATAAAACTACCAACTCCATTCCCGTTTAATTGCAATGTAATTTGCGTTGGAGACGAAGCATTGGTTATGTTCCATATAATTGTAGTGGCATCTGTATTCTGAACTTTACAATTTGCAAAACCACCTTTAACAAATCCATCTTCTATATTAAATTGAATAACACTGTCCTGCCAAAAACCAACAGGCTTTTTAGCAAGCACTTCGATATAATCCAACCAGCCTGTTGATGTTGAATTAACACTAGAATAATTAACCTTTAAATTAGATTTCACAGGCCAGTTTGAAACTGCATTCACATTAAAACTATCTATTAATTCGGAGGCAATATTATCAAACAACAATCCTGAAACAGGAAACAATACACTACTTTTTACAGCTTGGTCATTTAATGAAAAATCAAATTGACCGTTGGCTCCATAAGACGTAGAAGCCATATGAATAAAGCTTTTTAGCGTACTAACACTATTCATCCCCTGGGTAGTAAAAGTATAATTTAACTGAGGCTGCTTGCCAATTCCCTGCCCCATTGGAATACCATAAAATACTTTACCACTATTTAATAATGAAATACTGTCTTTCTCAAAAAGATAATGTTGACTAAACATTTCTCTTGTATCGTTTGTATTGGATTGCTGGTTTTGATTTGTAATTCTTTTGCCATTTGCGCCAATAGTCAAAAAATAATAAACAGAATCCGCACTTGAATTATTAAAATGTTTAATTCGATTTAATATGGAATCATATTTCCAATAAATAGGGCCTTGGTTATAAAACAATATATAATCAACATCGTCTATCTGCCCATCTCCTCCATCAACCACTTTTATTGCATTTTCGGACAACCCAATTGTTGGAATAACAGGAACCTTTTCGGACAATGAACTTAAATCATAATTAAAAAGCTGTAACTGGCTAGTGGCAATTGGGATACTAAAACCTAAACTACGTAATTGAACCCCTGTTAATTTATAAACACCTTGTTTAGTAGTGGCTATTTTAGCCCACTTCCCTTTGGATAATGGGCTTGTTTGAGCACTCATGGAGCCCCAAAATGATAGAAAAAGCAATAAATAGATGATTCTAGCCCTATACATGGGTTAAAATTAGGATTTTACTAACAGAAGATTGTATGTTAGCCTTGATAAAATAACTAAAAAACGAACTATATTCGCAGAAGCATTTAACTTGATTTTGAATAAACTTTTTATATGAATTTTTTAAACAGTATTTTATTGTTTTTCGCAGTGTTATTATTGGGCCCAACAATGGTTTCAAACATGAATACCAAAGAGGCAAATACCATTCAATTGGCTGCAGGTAAATATGATCCATATGCAGAAACAGTATTAATTCGTGGGGGCACCTTTGGTATGGGAATGAATACCGAGGAAAACGAAATGAGACAATGGAATAACACATTAAGAAGAGTAACTGTTAGCTCATTTAGAATTGATAAATATGAGGTTAGCAATAAAAAATATAGAGACTACACACATTGGTTAGAAAGTTTGGCTGCGGATTCAGCAAGCTCAACTCAAGCAGCTGAATATACTGCATTGGCAAAAAGCGCTCTTCCTGATACTTTAGTTTGGAGATCTGCTTTGGCCTATAACGAACCAATGGTTCAAGGATATTTTAGAGCAAAGGCGTTTAATGATTATCCAGTGGTGGGTGTGAGTTGGGAGCAAGCAAATAAATATTGCAGATGGAGAACAGATAGAGCCAACGAAAAAACATTAGCATTCTATGGTCTTATTGGTCCTAAAGAAAGATATGTTGGAAAAATTACTGGCAAGGATAAATTAGAAACTACTGCAAAAGGAAATAATCGATTAAAAAAATCTGGTGAAGAATTTGTAATGGTTCCTGATTTTAGATTACCTACCGAAGCTGAATGGGAATACGCTGCAAAAGTTTCAAGTTCAAAAAATTATGTTTCTAATTTTAAGAACCCAAAAGCAGGATCAAACTCTAGTCATCCAAATGCAAGCATAGCACAATCTGACTCTCCTTTCCCTTGGGCAAGCAATGGCAATGAAGCTATTAGAACAACTAAGAAATCGGATCAAGGAATGTTTGTTGCTAACTTTAAAAATGGAAGAGGTGACTATATGGGAATGGTTGGTTATTCAAACGATGGCGCAGGTTTCCCATCTAAAGTAAATAGCTTCACCCAAAGCAAGATTGGCTTATTTAACTTAAGTGGAAACGTAAACGAATGGGTAGCTGATATTTACCGACCATTAAGCAGTGTAGACATGGATGATTTTAATCCATACAGAGGTGATAGTACATTAGACGGTGATGATGCAGAAGCTGCTCAATATGCATCTGGCGTTAATACATTAATATCAAATAAAACAAGAGTGTACAAAGGCGGAAGCTGGAAGGATCGTCCTTACTGGTTAAACCCTGGCACTAGAAGATACTTAGACCAAGACAAATCTACTAGTACAATTGGATTTAGATGTGTGTCATCTGCCTTTGGAGTAGATGCAGCAAGTACATCAGTAGATAATACTTTGCCATGGTACAAGCGAATTTTTAAATAATTAACCAATGAAATTACGCATTGGATCAGGCATTGATTTCCATCAATTAGTAGAAGGTAGAGATTTATGGATTGGCGGTATTAAAATTCCACATACAAAAGGCGCATTGGGTCATAGCGATGCCGACGTTTTATTGCATGCTATTTGTGATGCATTATTAGGCGCTTTGAGCTTGGGTGACATTGGAACTCATTTCCCAGATACTGACAATGCTTATAAGAATATTGACAGTAAAATATTATTAGCACGTACTTACGATTTAATTACTGCTCAAGGATATCAGATTGTAAATATTGACGCTACGCTTTGTTTAGAAGCACCAAAAATTAAACCCTACGTTTTAGAGATGCAAGCATGTATTGCAAGCATTTTGAAAATTGGAGACAAAGATATTTCAATCAAAGCCACTACTACCGAAACAATGGGCTTTACAGGAAGACAGGAAGGACTTGTTGCAATGGCTACCTGCCTTCTCTCTTCAATTAGTTAAATCATTTTAAAGATGATCACAGTTCCTTCAATTGCTTATTTATACGAAATTTTTAAGCAGCATCCTTTTGTACAAACTGATACCAGGAAATTAAAAGCAGGAGATATTTATCTTGCTTTAAAAGGTCCCAACTTTAACGGAAATATATTTGCCGAAAAAGCTTTAGAAGCAGGCGCATCCTTTGCCATTATAGACGAAGCCCAAGAAGTTAATGCTAAATGGAATGATAAAATATTATTAGTAGCAGATGGTTTAATCTGTTTACAACAATTGGCAAAACACCATCGCGAACAATTTACAATTCCTTTTATTGGCATTACAGGTAGTAATGGAAAAACTACTACTAAAGAACTTGTTGCTGCGGTTCTTTCAAGTCATTTTAAAACCTATACTACTCAAGGTAATTTAAATAATCATATTGGCGTGCCCCTTACCCTTTTAAGTATTGAGTCTGACGCTCAAATGGCAGTGATTGAAATGGGTGCAAACCATTTAAAAGAAATTGAAAGTTATTGTAACTATGCTATGCCAAATTATGGATTGATAACGAATTGTGGTAAAGCACATTTAGAAGGATTTGGATCGGAAGAAGGTGTGAAAAAAGCAAAGGGAGAACTATTTGATTACTTAAGAACGCATAACGGAACTGCATTTATTATGAGTGACTACGATTACTTAAATACAATGACAGCAGGTATTACAGAGGTTGTTGGATACGGAACGCATACAGGTGCACTACAAGCAAATGCATTAAGTGTAAATGGGTTTTTACAAGTAAATTTTACAAAGGGATTTGAAATTAATTCAATACAAACGCAATTAGTGGGTGAATATAATTTACCTAATATTTTAGCAGCGGTAAGCATTGGCTTATATTTTAAAGTACCTGCCGAAAAAATAAAAGCAGCCATTGAAAATTACGCTCCTACTAATAGTCGATCACAATTATTAAAATGGAATAACAACGATGTTATTTTAGATGCCTACAATGCGAATCCAAGTAGCATGAAATTAGCTATTGAGAATTTTGCAAAATTAAACGCTGCACATAAAGTTGTTTGTATAGGTGCCATGAAAGAATTAGGCACAACAAGTGTCACTGAGCATCAACAATTAATTCAATTATTAGAACAATATAAATGGGAACATGTAGTATTAGTGGGTGGCGATTTTGAAAACTGCCAACATAACTACACCTACTTTGGCAACGCCTTAGAAGCAAAGCAATGGCTACAACAACAAGCATTTACCAATAGATCTATCCTTATTAAAGGATCGAGAGGAATCAAAATGGAACAAGTTCTAGAAAATTAATCCCACTCTTTTTATTTATAATACCTTCGCGCCATGCCTAAAAATATATTAACAAGTGTTTTGACTAATAAATGCCCAAGATGCAGAGAAGGAAACCTATTTGTATCAAGCAATGCATATGATTTATCAAACATCACTAAGATGAATGAAAATTGTCCTGTCTGCGGACAACCTACCGAAATTGAAGTTGGCTTTTATGTAGGAACTGGATATGTTAGTTATGCATTAACTGTTGCATATTTTGTTTCCAGCTTTGTGGCATGGAAAGTATTAATTGGAATGACATTTGATTTAGACGACAACAGAATTTTATATTGGTTATTTAGTTCTATTGCATTAGTGATATTATTACAGCCTATTTTTATGCGTTTATCTAGAGCAATCTGGATTGCGATGTTCGTTTCATTTAATAAAAACTGGAAGAACGAACCACTTGCATACAATGAGCGTATGGATGAGAAGATGAAGGAGCATTAAATTCTTATTATCAAAGCCTGTCACTTTCGTGACAGGCTTTGCAGAGAGGAAGGGATTCGAACCCTCGATACGTTGCCGTATACACGCTTTCCAAGCGTGCTCCTTAAACCACTCGGACACCTCTCTATTTGGGTTGCAAATGTAAAATAAATAATTGGTTAAACTCCGCCTTAATCTACAACCCAAACAACCGCTCCGCATTCTTAGTTGTAATCTCAGCAACATCATGCAATGGCAATTGTTTAACCTCGGCTAACTTCTTAGCCACTTCAATCATAAAGGCAGGTTCATTTCTTTTTCCTCTATAAGGTACGGGAGGTAAATATGGCGCATCGGTTTCTAAAAACAACCATTCCATAGGAATATCTTTAATTGCTTCGGCAACACCAGCATTTTTATAAGTAAGCACACCTCCTAATCCCAAATAAAAACCCATTTCAATAATTTGCTGTGCCGATTCCTTGCTACCACTAAAACAATGAAAAGCACCTCTTAATCCTTTTTTTGCAAAAGGCTTAACTGCTTCAATTGTTTCACCCATTGCATTGCGTGTATGAATCACAATTGGGGTATTATAATCTATCGCCCATTGCATTTGAATTTCAAACGCTTTATGTTGTTGTTTGGTAAAAGTTTTATCCCAATAAAAATCTAAACCTATCTCTCCTATGGCTACAAATTTTCTTTTGGCCAACCAATCCGAAACAATTTTTAATTCCTGCTCAAAATTTTCTTTAACATAACAGGGATGCAATCCCATCATTGCGATACATTGTTGAGGATATTTTTCCTCTAAAGCAAGCATGTCATTTATACATGTGCTGTCAATCCCTGGCATTAAAATTTTTTCTACTCCATTTGATATAGCATTTTTTAAAATATCTTCTATTTCAGGTAGAATTGTTTCATCATAAATATGGGAATGGGTATCAATAAAACGCATAATAATGGATTGAGTACACAAAAAAAGGATATTTTTTCCAACCTACATACTAAAACTATTTATTTGAACGTTTTAGCAATTGGACGATAGGTCTTATTAGTACAGACTTTATCTTTTTGTTTTTTATAGGGTACGGATTATACAGGCCGAGGTTTCTACCTTGGCCTTTTTTTGTACCTACATTTATTAAGGAATCACTTCCATTTGATACCCTAATTTGGAGAAATAAGCCAATACGATTGGCAATGCGACCGACATTCTATCCCATGCTTTTTGACTATCATGAAAGACAATTATAGAACCTGGCTTTGTATGCTTAATTACATTTCTTGCGCAATCTTCGCCATTAATTTTCAAATCAAAATCGGCACTTAAAACATCCCACATTATAATTTGATTGGGCAAATCCGTACTTTCTTTTACAGCTTTAATTTGTTTTTTTGTGATGCGACCATAGGGAGGTCGAAACAAATTACTTTCAATTAAATTAGCACCGTCTTTTATATTTTCTAAATAAAGATTTACCTCGGTTTCCCATCCATTTAAATGATCATAAGTATGGTTGCCAACTTTGTGCCCTGCCTTTAAAATAGACTCATAAATATTTGGGTGTTTTAATACATTATTACCAATACAAAAAAAAGTAGCTTTTGCATTATATAACCTTAATTGCTCCAACACAAAAGGAGTTGCTTCGGGATGCGGACCATCGTCAAAACTGATATAAATCACCTTATCCTTTGTAGGAATTTTCCAGGTGCAATTTGGGTAAAATGCACGCAGCCAAAAAGGTGTTTTAATCAAATACATACCCAAAGATAAATAGTTCTTTTGCCCATATGAATATTATCTTTGTAAAAATGATGTAAAGTATGGATTCAAAGGTAAGAGTAAGGTTCGCACCCTCTCCAACAGGAGGTTTACACTTAGGTGGCGTGAGAACGGTTTTGTTCAATTATTTATTTGCAAAGCACCATAATGGGGAGTTTATTTTAAGAATCGAGGACACCGATCAAACGCGTTTTGTACCAGGTGCCGAGCAATATATTCAGGACACATTGGCTTGGTGTGGTTTAACACCAGACGAGAGCCCTTTACATGGTGGCGCTTATGGCCCTTATCGTCAAAGTGAGCGTAAAGCAATTTATCGTCAATATGCCGACAAGCTAATTGAACAAGGCAATGCTTATTATGCTTTTGATACCCCTGAGGATTTAGATGCTAAACGAAAAGAAATACCCAATTTTCAATACAGTCGTGCGCACAGAATGGATATGAAAAATTCAGTGTCATTAGGCGCTGATGAAGTTGCGGAATTATTGAAAAATAATACACCTTATGTAATTCGTATTAAGGTACCAGAAAATGAAGAAGTAAGTTTAGATGATGTAATTAGAGGTCATGTAAGTTTTGACACCAGTATTGTAGATGATAAAGTATTACTAAAAGCCGACGGAATGCCGACATATCATTTGGCAGTTGTTGTGGACGATCATTTAATGAAAATTACGCATGCTTTTAGAGGTGAAGAATGGTTGCCAAGTGCGCCAGTGCATGTATTATTATGGAAGTATTTATTTGGATTAGATCAGATGCCAAAATGGGCACATCTTCCTTTAATATTAAAGCCAGACGGTAATGGAAAATTAAGCAAGCGCGATGGTGAACGTTTAGGATTCCCTGTGTTTGCGATGGACTGGTTTGATCCTAATACCAATAACACTACCATTGGTTTTAAGGAAAGAGGTTTCTTACCAGAAGCATTTGTAAACCTTTTGGCAATGTTGGGTTGGAATGATGGAACAGACAAAGAAATATTTTCGATAGAAGAATTAATTGCAAATTTCTCTTTAGACAGAGTGCATAAAGCAGGTGCAAAATTTGATTACGAAAAAGCAAAATGGTTTAATGCAGAATGGATTAAGAAAACAGATAATGATAAGCTTGCCCCATTAGTTAGACGTTATTTAGATGAGGCAAATATTGAAGTACATGATCCAAATTATCTTGTTAAAATTATTGGCCTTGTAAAAGAGCGCTGTCATTTATTACCTGAATTTGTTACACAAAGCAGTTTCTTTTTCAAAGCACCATCTTCCATTGACACAGCAAGCATTGCTCCTAAATGGGACGCGAAAAAATTGGGCTTCTTTGATGAATTAGCAAAAGTATATACAAGCAAAATTGAAGGCGGCCTTTTAACAGCTCCTGCAACAGAACTAGAAACAGAATTCAAAGAACTTGGTGCCAAGCATGAACTAAAACCAGGTGAACTAATGCTTCCATTTAGAATCATGTTGGTGGGTGGCAAATTTGGGCCGGGCGTTTTTGAAATTGTAGAAGCTATTGAATTTAAAGATACCGTTGCAAGAATTGAAAAGTCCCTGCAATTATTATCATCAAATTAGCGTAACTTTAGCAACAAAGGATGCTTAAATAAATCCGAATGAGCGCAGATAAACCAATTAGAGTATTAGTAGCGAAAGTAGGCCTTGATGGTCATGACAGAGGTGCCAAAGTAATTGCCACTGCTTTAAGAGATGCAGGCATGGAAGTTATTTACACTGGCCTTCGTCAAAGTCCTGAAATGGTTGTTCAGGCAGCATTACAAGAAGATGTAGATGCCATTGGTATTAGTATTTTATCTGGAGCGCACATGACTGTTTTTCCCAAGGTTTATCAACTGATGCAAGAAAAAGGTCTTACCAATACATTACTTACAGGAGGTGGTATTATCCCCGAGCAGGACAATGCACAATTACAAGCAATGGGCATTGGAACACTTTTTAGCCCAGGTGCCAACACATCGGACATTGCAACTTATATTAAAAATTGGGTTGCTGAGCATAAGAAATAAGTAGAAAAAAATAACAAGATTCTTAATTTTTAAATTGCTTCATTATGTCTTTCCAAACTCTATTTACTAAAATGGAAGATCATACTTTGATCGTTACCATTAATCGTCCAGACGTTTTAAACGCTTTAAACAAACAAGTAATCAATGACCTTGATGCTGTGATGGACCGAGTATATAAATTTCCAGAAATAAAAAGTGTAGTCATAACGGGTGCAGGTCTTAAAAGCTTTGTAGCTGGTGCTGACATAAAAGAATTTGAATCATTAACAAAAGAGCAAGCAGTTGAAGTTGCTAAAAGAGGACAAGCGGTTTTCTCTAAAATTGAGCGTTGCCCAAAACCTGTAGTTGCATGTGTAAACGGATTCGCATTGGGTGGCGGATGTGAATTAGCAATGAGCTGTCATTTTGTGATTGCATCTGAAAGTGCCACATTTGGACAGCCAGAAGTTAACCTAGGCATCATGGTGGGCTATGGTGGTTCTCAAAGATTGACACAAAGAGTTGGCAAAGGCAGGGCCATGGAATTAATCATAACCGGCAAGACTATTAATGCTACACAAGCCATGAACTATGGCCTAGCAAACTATGTTGTTCCTCAATCGGAATTATTAGACAAAGCTTTTTCTATTTTAAGAGTATGTCATCAAAAATCATCAATTGCTGTTGGAAATTCTATTAAGGCAATTAATGCTGTATGGGACGAACAAGTAAATGGTTATGATGTAGAAGCGGCTTTATTTGGAGAATGCTTTGTAACGGACGATTGTAAGGAAGGAATTCAAGCATTTTTGGAGAAAAGAAAGCCTGTATTTAAAGGCCACTGATTCCCGTCATAAACTTATATTTTAATCTATTTTTTTCGCTGGGTGTCTTACCTTTGCGCTACTAAATTATTGCAATTATGGAATACAGAATTGAGAAAGACACAATGGGTGAAGTTAAAGTTCCTTCACATGTTTATTGGGGTGCTCAAACACAAAGAAGTATTGAGAATTTCAAAATAGCTCAAGACATTAATAGAATGCCGAAAGAAATTATTCGTGCATTTGCATACTTAAAAAAAGCAGCAGCATTAACTAATTTTGATGCAGGTGTTTTACCAAAAGAAAAATGTGATTTAATTGGGCAGGTTTGTGACGAAATTTTAGCAGGTAAATTAGATGATCAATTCCCATTAGTAGTATGGCAAACAGGTAGCGGTACCCAAAGCAATATGAACATGAATGAAGTAATCGCTTATCGTGCGCACGTAATAAACGGAGGAAGCTTATTAGACCATGACAAATTTATCCATCCTAACGATGATGTAAATAAATCACAATCTTCTAACGACACCTTCCCTACTGCAATGCACATTGCTGCATATCAAATTTTAAAAGAAACTACCATTCCTGGTATTACTACTTTAAAAAATACATTGGATGCAAAAAGCGCAGAATTCATGCACATTGTAAAAATTGGTCGTACGCATTTTATGGATGCTACCCCACTTACATTGGGCCAAGAAATTAGCGGTTATGCTAGCCAATTAAAACATGGATTAAAAGCAATTGAAAATACATTAGCACACTTAAGCGAATTAGCATTAGGTGGTACTGCTGTTGGAACAGGTATTAATACTCCAAAAGGTTATTCAGAAAATGTTGCAAAGCATATTGCCAACTTAACAGGATTACCATTCATAACTGCAGAAAATAAATTTGAAGCATTGGCAGCACATGATGCTATCGTTGAATCTCATGGTGCATTAAAAACTGTAGCGGTGAGTTTAATGAAAATTGCGAACGACGTTCGTATGTTGTCATCTGGTCCAAGAAGCGGTATAGGTGAAATATTTATCCCAGATAATGAACCAGGATCTTCTATTATGCCAGGTAAAGTAAACCCTACTCAATCTGAAGCATTAACAATGATTGCTGCACAAGTAATGGGCAACGATGTTGCCATTAACGTAGGTGGATCAATGGGACACTTTGAATTAAACGTGTTTAAACCAGTTATGATTTACAACTTCTTACATAGTGCTAGATTAATTGGGGATGGTTGTGTGAGTTTCAACGAAAAATGTGCAATTGGGTTAGCTCCAATCGAAGCTAATATCAATAAGCATGTAAATAATAGCTTAATGTTAGTGACTTCATTAAACACTAAGATTGGATATTATAAGTCGGCTGAAATTGCTCAAAAAGCACATAAAGAAGGAACTACCTTAAAAGAAATGGCTGTTAAATTAGGATACGTTACTCCTGAAGAATTTGATGCATGGGTAATACCTAAAGATATGGTGGGACTATAATACTATAAGCTTCATTAATAATAAAGGCCCTCATAATTGAGGGCCTTTATTATTAATGAACTCTTTCTCCATTTAAATAGGTGCGCTTAACTTTAACATTTAAGATACTATCCGTAGGTACTTTCATTAGGTCTTTATCAAGTATAATAAAGTCGGCCTTTTTGCCTACTTCCAATGAACCAACTTGCTTCTCCATTCTGTTTGCTTTTGCTGCCCAAATGGTCATTCCTTTAATTGTTTGTTCACGCGTTAAAGCATTCTCCATTTGAAAGCCACCTGCAGGAAATCCTTTGCTATCCTGTCTTGCGACTGCCGCTAAGAAAGTCTTAAATGGATTAATTTCTTCAACAGGAAAATCAGTTCCCAAAGGCAACCAATTATTTTGTTCTAATAATTGCTTGTATGCATAGCCTCCTTTTAATCTTTCTGCACCTAATCTGTCTCCTGCCCAATACATATCACTTGTGCTATGCGTAGGCTGTACCGATGGAACTATATTATTATCCCCAAATAAATGAAAATCAGCAGGATTAATAATTTGTGCATGTTCAATTCTCCAACGTTTATTATTCTTTCCTTTTAAATATTTAGCATACACATTTAAAATGGTTCTATTAGCACTATCTCCAATAGCATGGGTACACATTTGAAAATCGGTGTTAATTAATTTAGCAGCAATGGAATCAAAATGTGCTGGACTACTTAATAGAAAGCCCCCCCAGCCTGCTTTATCAGCGTATGGCTGTAACAAACAAGCGCCTCTACTTCCCAGTGCACCATCGCCATAAACCTTAACGCCTTTCACAGACAATCTATCTGTAACATAACCGCCACCAGTAAAATATTTTGAAGTATAAGACTCAGGCTTATCACTTAACATAACATACAAACGCATTTTTAAATCATTACTTTTTTGTAATGCATCTACTTGATCTATATCTAAAGGACTAAGTCCACAATCTGTAATGGTAGTTAATCCTGTAGCAAAACAATTTTGCTGTGCAGCAGTCAACCAGTCTTTGTAATCATTAACAGTAGCAGCAGGAACATGACTTTCCACTACACCAACCGCATTGTCTACCAATAGCCCAGTTAGCTTTCCATTTTGCAATGTAAATTGTCCTCCTTCAATGGTTTGACCCGCTTTTACACCCGCTAAACTTAAAGCAAAATCATTTGCAATACTTGCATGTCCATCAACACGCTCTAATAACACAGGCCTGTCTGGAAATAAAATATTCAATTCCGCATTGGTTGGAAATTGTTTACCCGGAAATCTGTTTTGATCCCAACCTCTTCCTTTAATCCAACCCTTACCAGGATGCTTTGCAGCAAAATCCTTCACACGAGCAATAGCTTCCTCCCATGTAGGAACAAACATTAAATCCACTGCATACAAAGATTGTCCGTATCCCAAAAAGTGAGCATGCGCATCTATAAAACCAGGATAAACAGCAGCACCAGCTGCATTCACCATGCTATCCGATTTGTATTCTTTTAAAATATCATCATTAGTACCAATTGCAACAATCTTGCCATCCATTACAGCCATGGCTTCGGCAGTTGCAAACTCATTATTTACGGTATAAATTTGTGCGTGGTGCACAATTAAATCCACTCTTTGATTTATACAAGAACTAAATAAAACCACAATTGCAATTGCTAATAAATTACGCATAGTAATAGTTTGAGGAAATAAAAATAACTAAAATAAAAGGAAGAAAAGCACAAATAAGGATAAACGAAATGTGAAACAAATAACTGTACAAGTTATACGCCAAGATGCAGATAAATTAGTTCAACAATTCACAAGGCTTTAAGCCTGTATGCTTTTTAAAAGCGGCAGAAAAGTGAGAGATACTAGAATAACCTAATAAGGCTGACACATCCGTTACACTTAATGCCTTTTCATACAACAAATACTTAGCATGTTCCATTCGTTGTTGTTGGTAAAAATCAAAAATGGTAGTTCCAAAAACCTCTTTAAATCCTTTCTTTAAATAGCACTCATTCATTGCCACTTTTCGACTCAATTCCTTAATGGTAATAGGATCTCCAATATGTTGCAGTAAAATTTCTCTAGCTTGATAAATACTTTCCTTGCCTCTGTCATCTGCTAAGAATTTACAAGTAAATCCTTCTTCTTTTTCATCATCTACAATTACATCCAAACTTTGCAAAAGCAACTCGTGAATTTTTGCATTGATAAAAATATTCTCCAAAGAACCTGTATAGCTGTGGTTCAATACCGCATCTAAAGTTTTACGCTTACGGATACTTAAAGGAAATATTTTAGTAAACGCATTGGGATGTTTAAATGCAAGTACTTCGTCCTTAGTTGTTGTCAATTTTACATTATGTAAAAACTGATGTAAAAAAGTAGAAGTAAAATGGAATGAAAATATATCTACTGTTCTTAAAGGTCCGGCACAATCCTCGGTTGGTAATTGATTACAATTTCCACAAACCTTATTGTCACAAAATCTATTGCCAGAAATACAAAAACGTAATTCTAAAAAATTATCCTTTGGTTGATCTGCATTGTAATGATAAACAAACATACCTGTATCCTCGGTAGTCCAGGTATCTTGCGTATAATAACGCTTAATACTATACTGTGTTGACCCAGGAATATGCTGGTCCTTATGCCATAACAAGGCCATTCCCGCAAATTCTGCAGGTTTATTTACTTGTTTTAATATATCTAAGGCTTGTATCACAGATGTAAAATTAATGTATAAACATTAAAAGGACCCAAATGGTTCATTTAATGACGAAATAATGACATTTAGCCTTCAAAATTTTAACAAAGTCCTGAACCTTACAAACAATCCGTTTAAAGGCCTTTTTTAGCCTCATTTTTGACCTCAAAATAATTCACAAAAGCATTGAATTGGGGATAACTAAAGCGGCTTAAAAAGCAAGTGCAACTGCTTAATTTTCTTAAGTTTGTATGCGTTTGATAACGCCCTATAAAACAAAAAATTTCACTGTTATGTCAGAAGATTTACAATCCCCAGATTCGGCCGAAAATAAGAATTACGGCGCCGATAGTATCCAGGTATTAGAAGGCTTGGAGGCGGTAAGAAAAAGACCAGCCATGTATATTGGCGACGTGGGTTCAAAAGGATTACACCATCTAGTATACGAGGTAGTTGACAACTCTATTGACGAAGCCCTTGCTGGTTATTGCTCTCACATTGAGGTAATTATTCACGAAGACAATTCAATTAGCGTTCAGGATAATGGTCGTGGTATCCCAACTGCAATGCACTCTAAAGAAAAGAAATCTGCATTGGAAGTTGTAATGACTGTATTACATGCCGGTGGTAAGTTTGATAAAAATACCTACAAAGTATCTGGTGGTTTACACGGTGTGGGTGTGAGTTGCGTAAACGCATTAAGTACAAAATTGTTAGTTACGGTTCAAAGAGAAGGTAAAATATTTGAACAAGAATATTGCATTGGCGCTCCTCAATATGCAGTTAGAGAAACTGGTCTTAGTGATAAGACTGGTACACATGTACATTTCTGGCCAGATGCAACTATCTTCCAAGAAACAGTTTACAAGAAAGAAATCTTAGAAGGTCGTTTACGTGAATTATCTTATTTGAATAAGCGTATCAATATTACATTAACCGACTTAAGAGAATTAGGTGAAGATGGCGCTCCTTACACTAATAATTTTTACAGCGAAGGTGGTATCATCGAGTTTGTACAAATGTTAGATAAGAATGCAAATAGAACTCCAATTATTAGCGAGCCATTATATGTTGAAGGCTTAGACGAGGCTTCAAATGTTATGGTAGAAGTTGCTTTAACTTATAATGATGATTTTAAAGAAAACATCTTCTCATACGTAAATAATATTAATACAATTGAAGGTGGTACACACGTAACTGGTTTTAGAACTGCATTAACACGTGTATTTAAAAGCTATGGTGATAAAGAAGGATTGTTTGAAAGGGCTAAAGTAACGGTAGAAGGTGATGACTTTAGAGAAGGTTTAAGTGCTATCATTTCGGTGAAAGTGCCAGAGCCTCAATTTGAAGGACAAACAAAAACTAAATTAGGTAACAGTGAAGTGAGTGGTGTGGTTCAAACAACTGTATCACGCGTATTAGAAGCATATTTAGAAGAAAATCCTAAAGAAGCTAAATACGTTATTTCTAAAATCATATTAGCTGCCCAAGCGCGTGTTGCTGCAAAGAAAGCACGTGATATGGTGCAAAGAAAAACAGTGTTATCTGGCGGTGGATTACCTGGTAAATTAGCTGACTGCTCGGAAAGAGATCCTGAAAGATGTGAGTTATACTTAGTCGAAGGAGACTCAGCGGGTGGTACTGCAAAACAAGGTCGTGATAGAAGTTATCAAGCTATCTTACCATTGCGTGGTAAAATTTTGAACGTTGAAAAAGCAATGGAGCATAAGATTTACGAGAACGAGGAAATCAGAAACATGTACACTGCATTGGGCGTAACGGTGGGTACACCCGAAGATCCTAAAGCATTAAATATCGTTAAGCTTAGATACCATAAGTTAATCATCATGACCGATGCCGATGTGGATGGCTCTCACATTGCTACGCTTATTCTTACTTTCATCTTTAGATATATGAAGGAGCTAGTACAAAATGGTTATGTATATATTGCGCAACCTCCATTGTACTTAGTTAAAAAAGGAAAGGACCAAGAATATGCATATTCTGAAGAGCAACGTAAGGACTTAGTTGTGAAATTAGGTGGTGGTAATGATAGTTCTGTAACTATTCAACGTTATAAGGGTTTGGGTGAAATGAACGCTGACCAGTTATGGGAAACAACTATGGATCCAAGTCGCAGAACGCTTAAACAAGTTACTATTGACAGTGCTGCTGAGGCAGATCGCATCTTTAGTATGTTAATGGGTGACGAAGTGGCTCCAAGACGTGAATTCATTGAAAGCCATGCTAAATATGCCAAAATTGACGCTTAAACCTAGTTTTAGGCCTAAAAAAGGTATTTTTTAACAAAAAATCAATGTTATATTAAAGGGAATCACAATAAATAACCTACTTTCAATTCAGCAATTTTAACACTAAAATTTATACAAAATGGACACTTCAAAAATGATCAAAGCTTATTGCTTAAAAACTAAAGAAAAAAATGTACCAATGCATGACGCTGTTGTAACTAAAACTGCTAAAGGTGGTTACATGGCTGGCGGTCACGACGGTAAAGGAAATAAAATGGCTGCTATCATGAGCGAAACAAATGCTTTAAAAGCAATCGCTGACGGTGTAGCTACAAAGGGTTTCTAGTATAACTGCTAAATAGCAACTATTATAAAAAAGCCTCTGAATTTTCAGAGGCTTTTTTATTTATACTACTTAATGAATCTAATACACATTGGATAACGATAGGGTTTACCGTCTAAAGCTTTAATAGCTGCAACAATACTTACTACTAATGAGAAGGTTCCAAAAAAGATAAAACCTAAAATTCCAATTAGTAAAATAAGGGTAAGAAAACACACGAAATAATAAATAGCCATTGTGATATGAAAGTTCAAGGCTTCTTTTGCGTGCTCACTAACATATGGAGATTCATCTTTTTTAACTAAGTAAATAATTAAAGGCACTAAGAAAGATCCAAAAAATCCCAACACATGCGCAAGGGTTGCTAAAGTCTTTTCATCTTGAGTAGGCTGTATGTAAATATCTTGATATTCGTTTTCCATAAAAATAATTTATACCATAATAGTACAACTTATTTATTGTTTTTCTATAACCCCCGAATACATTTTGTTTAAAATTCTTAAACAATCTTCCATTCCCTTTATACTTTTCACAATTAGAATAAATGTTTTGCCTACTTGCTTAAAGTGCGCATTGTTCATTGAAGTTTGAGTAAAGTCTAAAAGATTTTTGAAGGTGTTGCTTTCAAAGTAAGGAGAATCAGGTCTATTAATAAAAAAGCATCTTAGCGTGTCTTCCTTTAATGTCATTTTCTCAAAACCTAATGCTATAGCCAATCTTCGACATTGTATGGTAATAAACAAATCATTTACTGGTGCAGGCAAAGGACCAAATCGGTCTACCAATTCCAATTTCATAATTTCTAATGCTTCATCGTCTTCCGATTGATCTAATCTCGTATATAAGGAAAGTCTTTCGCCTATATTTTCTACATAACTATCCGGAATCATAATTTCCAAATCGGTATCAATAGTGCAGTCAGTAACAAAATCATCCTGCTTGCTAATCTCTTCTTTAAATAATTCTTGAAAGTCGGATCGTTTTAATTCTCTCACCGCTTCGGCCAAAATTTTCTGATACATTTCAAAACCAATCTCCGCCATAAACCCGCTTTGTTCTCCTCCCAATAAATTACCCGCACCTCTTATGTCTAAGTCACGCATTGCAATCTGAAAACCACTTCCTAATTCACTAAACTGCTCTAATGTTTGCAAGCGTTTACGAGAATCATCTGGCAAGGTACTCATTGGCGGTGCCAATAAATAACAGAAGGCTTTTTTATTGCTTCTTCCTACCCTTCCTCTTAACTGATGCAAATCGCTCAGTCCAAAGTGATGTGCATTGTTTACAATAATGGTATTTACGTTTGGTATATCTACCCCGCTCTCTACAATATTGGTACAAACCAAAACATCATAACGTCTTTCAATAAAGTCTAATATTTTTTCTTCTAACTGATGTCCTTCTAATTGACCATGTGCAAACCCAATACTTAAGTCGGGACAAAGCTTTTGGATCATTGCGCACATTTCGGCCAAACCTTGTACACGATTATGAATAAAGAAAACCTGTCCACCCCTTTCAGTTTCATAATAGATAGTTTCTCTTATTACATCTTCATGAAACACTTGTACTTCGGTATGAATTGGTTGCCTATTTGCTGGGGCTGTGTTAATAATACTTAAATCACGCGCCCCCATTAAACTAAAATGCAATGTTCTTGGAATAGGCGTAGCAGTAAGCGTTAAACAATCCACCGTTGTTCTTAAAGTTTTTAATTTTTCTTTATGTCCTACTCCAAATTTTTGTTCTTCGTCTATAATCATTAAACCCAAATCTTTAAAAGCAACTTCCTTTCCTAAAATACCATGCGTCCCAACCAATATATCTACCTTACCCGCTTTTACATTTTCAATGGTTGCTTTTTTCTCGGCACTTGTCTTAAATCGATTTAAATAATCTATCGTTACCGGAAAATCTTTTAAGCGATCTTTAAAAGTTTTATAATGCTGAAATGCTAGAATAGTTGTTGGTACTAATATTGCAACTTGTTTGCCATCAATAGCTGCTTTAAATGCAGCACGCACAGCTACTTCTGTTTTACCAAATCCTACATCACCACAAACCAACCTGTCCATTGGAGTGGGTTGTTCCATATCTTTTTTAACATCGGCAATAGCTTTTGCTTGGTCTATTGTATCCTCATACATGAAGGAAGCTTCTAATTCATGTATCATGTAATTATCCGGAGTAAATGCAAAGCCAGCCTGCGCTTTACGATGCGCATATAATTTTATCAAATCGAAAGCAATGGCTTTTACTTTAGCCTTAGTCTTGTCTTTTAATTTAACCCAAGCATCAGATCCTAGCTTGTTTACTTTTGGCGGAGCCCCTTCCTTTCCTGTGTATTTTGAAATTTTATGAAGTGAATTAATATTTACATATAAAATATCACTATCCTTATAAATAATACGCACCGCTTCCTGAGTGTGTCCATTCACATCAATTTTTTGTAATCCACTATACACCCCTACTCCATGATCAATATGCGTTACATAATCGCCAGGTTGTAAGTCGCGCAAAGTTCTTAGAGTAATTGCCTTACTCTTGCTATAGGCCTGCTTAACCTTGTACTTGTGATAACGTTGAAATATTTGATGATCCGTATAACAAACCATTTTATGATCATGATCTATGAAACCTTCGTGAATACTTTTTACAATGGGCGTAAATTGAATCTCTGTTTTAAGATCTGTGAAAATGGCATGTAGTCTTTCTAATTGTTTTGCTTGTTCTGCAAATAAATACAAGGTGTACCCTTGCTTTTCTAATTCTTGTAAATTGGCAATTAAATACTGAAACTGCCTATTGAAAACTGGCTGCGACTGAGTATTAAATACAATTTTATCGGCGCTCAAATGTGCATGAAAACCCCATTCAATAAGAGTATGCTCATTTAACTTTAACTCAGTTTCTTCTACCGTTTCAAAGTCATCTATATGACTTTCTTTTTTATGAGGATCAGATTCATCTGCCTTATTCATAGCCGCATGATGCGTGATAAAAGTTTCTAAGGCCTCGTATTGATCCAAGCCTTTTTGCTTAGTAACATCCCAGTCCTTTAACCAAACAATGGTGTCTTTTGATAGAAAATCTAGTAAGGGGATTTTATCGGTATCCTCAAATTGTGTGGTAACGTTGGGAATTATATTTACCTGCAATAATTTACGCTCACTTAATTGGGAAGCCGGGTCAAAAAGTCGAATACTATCCACTTCTTCCCCAAATAATTCAATACGATATGGCTTCTCGTTGCCGAATGAATAAATATCTAATATGCCTCCTCTTAAAGCAAATTGGCCTGGCTCATAAACAAAATCGGTTCGCTCAAAACCATAGTCCACCATTTGTTGCATGAGTGCATTTAAATTCAAATTGTCGTTGGTCTTAATTTGAATAATATTTTGTTGCAAAGTTTTTGCCATCACCACTTTTTCAAAAAGTGCTTCAGGATAAGTAACAATTATTTTTTTATTGCCGCCCATCGAAATTTTAGTCAACGCCTCGGTCCTTAACATCACATGTGAGGGGTTTAAAACGCTAAAATTATGTGGAGATTTAAATGAAGATGGAAAATAAAATAAATCCAATGCCTCTGTTACACTTTCGATAGAGTTGAAAAAATAAGCAGCTTCTTCGGCATCATTTAATACCACTAAATGATTTAAATGACTTGTTTTAGGATTGCTAAATAAAGCTTGTAAAACAAAGGCAGCAGCCGATCCGTTTAAATTTTGCAAGAAGGCTTTAAAAGGGGCAGCGTTATTATTGGACATAACTATCCTGTCCGCCAAATTATTTAGGAGGGGGGATTGCTTATAACGCTCAAACAAAGATTGCTCATTCATACCTACACAACAAAGATACCAATCCTATTGTTTAATTCCCTGATTATATTATTCATAAATAAAGCCAGTATCCCTAATATCAAAATTTGAAGTGTTCAATTCATTGGGCTTCACCTGAATAATTGACAGCCAATCTATTCCGGAATAATAAGGTATATAATAACCATTTTTGTACTTTATAAACACGCTATATTTTCCGGGTTTTATATACATTCTAAATTCCCCGGTTTGATCAGAATGTACGGAGTCTACCAACTTTGATTTAATCTCTGAAACGATTGGCGAACCAGTCAAATTATCGTCAATTTGATTTATTCTAGTTGGCTCGTAAATATATAAAGTAGTCATAACAGGGACTCCCTTTGAACTTGGCTTGTCCACCATAGGCATCCCATTGTACTTATGCTCGTAAATATGCCCGGTAAAATTGTCTTTTTCGTGACCTATTCGAGTACTTGAACAAGCGAAAAAAGTCAAAATAATACACACCGTAATAAATTGGTTTAATCTAATGCCCATAAGCGTAATTTATATAAAAATACGCCAAATAATACCGAGATTTCATTGTAATTTTAAAGGGACCAAAAGTCATTCCAAAATATAATTTAACTACATGCGTAAATCAATTTTATTATTCATTATTGGCAGTATTGTATTCAATTCAATTGCTGCACAAAATGAAACTAAAACTAATATTCTATCCAATACGGCAAAAGTGCTTGAGACCAAATCAAGATCTAGCTTTAGTGAAGCGATTATAAAATCCAAAGAAAAGGGATGGCCTATTCAATACAAATCAAAAAATAATCAAACGGTAAGCCTAATTGGGTTAGATAATTTTGGATTGCCAGTTTACTATACAACTTATTCAGATCCGGTTCAGGCTATTACCGTAAACACAAATCAATTATGGCAGGGAGGAAGTACTGGCTTTAATCTGAATGGATCTAGTGATAGTATTACAAATAGAATTGGTGTTTGGGATGAAGGATCTCCAAGATTAACGCATCAGGAATTCGCAACTAGAATTACTGTAAAAGACAACACCACAAAAATCACCGACCACCCTACCCATGTTGCTGGAATTATAATGGGCAAAGGGGTTAGCCCACTTGCAAAAGGAATGTCTTATGGAATAAAAGGTTCCTATGCTTACGACTGGAATAATGACGCATCTGAAATGGCAACAGCGGCATCTAACGGCTTGCTAATTTCTAATCATTCATACGGAACAGTTTGTGGATGGGATTACAATAGTGATTCTTTAAGATGGGAATACAATGGAAGATTCAACGAAAAGGAAGATTATAAATTTGGTCTTTATAATAGCAGCGCACAATCCTATGATGATATTGCTTTTAATGCCCCTTACTATTTAATTGTAAAATCTGCAGGTAATAATCGAAGTAGCGCTGGCCCTGCAGTTGGACAGCCTTATTGGAGAAGAGATGAAAGTGGTAAATTATATAACGCTGGTAACAGACCAGATAGCTTAAGTAGCAATAACAGTTTTGAAACATTACCAACCGATGCCAACGCAAAAAATATTTTAACTGTTGGTGCGATAGATCCAATTAGTTCTGGTTATTTAAAACCCGCAGACGCGGTCATGACAAGCTTTAGTTCTTGGGGGCCAACCGACGATGGAAGAATTAAACCAGATATAGTAACAGATGGATCTTCGGTTTATTCCGCAATAAGTACCAATGATTCTAGTTATGCTTATTTAAGTGGCACTTCCATGGCAGCCCCTGGTGCAGCTGGTTCGGTGCTTTTACTACAAGAGCTTAGTCAAAAATTAAGCCCCAACAAATTTATAAAAGCTGCAACCATAAAAGCATTGGCAATTCATACTGCTAATGAAGCTGGAACAGCGCCAGGACCTGATTACAAATTTGGCTGGGGTGTATTAAATATGTCCGAGGCTGCAAATGTTTTAAGCAATGCCTTAACAAGTAACAACGGTTCTACAAGTACCGATTTAGTTTATGAAAGCACTTTACTAAATGGACAAACCAATACTGTTTCTGTTATTGCATCTGGAAGCAAGCCCCTAAAAGCAACCATTGTTTGGACGGATGCAAAAGCGGGAATATCAAGTACTTTGAACGACACAACCCACCGTCTTATCAATGACTTAGACTTAATAATCAAAAAAGGATCGGCAGTATACTATCCATGGATATTAAACAGAGCCGTTCCAGATAATCCAGCTACAAGAGGTATAAACAACTTAGATAATGTTGAAAAAATAGAATTAGATTCTACATTAGTTGGAAATACTTATACCATTTCAATAAACCACAAAGGTATTTTAGACCGAAGTCAACAAGCATATTCATTAATTATAAGTGGTGCTGGCGGAGCTGCTTATTGCGCTTCTACTGCAACATCTAATGCTGGGACAAGAATGGATAGCATTAGTATTAATAATATTCAATATAGCAATACAAGTAGCAACCAGTACATTGACAATTCTAATTTATTTATTACTGGTGAACCAAGTGGTACTATTCCCGTATTTATTAAATTAAACAGTGTTGACGTAACTAATAATACAAGATTTGTAAAAGTATTTATTGACTACAATAACAATGGCTTGTTTGATAGTAACGAAACTGTATTAACTAGCACTGGCGTATTAAGTGGAAATTATACTTCAACTATAAGTTTACCTTCCACATTAGCAATTGGCAAATTATTGAAATTGCGTATTGTTGTAATGGAAACAAGTGCTAGCGCCAATGTAAATGCTTGTGGAAGCTATGCCATTGGTGAAACACAGGATTATACTTTAAAAATTAATAGTCCATCAAACGATTTGCAAGTAAGTGAAATTACTAGTCCAGTAGCTGGCGCATCAAAAAGAAATATTCAATATGTTACTGTAAAGGTTATCAACAATGGTTCAACTAATCAAAGCAATATTCCCCTTAGTTTATTAATAAAAAAAGGAACTACTACAGTTTTAAATATCAATGAAACATTTACTGGCCGTTTAAATGGAATGGAAAGTATGTCTTATACATTCCAAAAGCCATTCGCAATTGAAGCTAATACTACTTATACTATTACTGCCTCAGCAAACATGACAAACGACCAGCAGCCATCCAATAATGCAACTACTTCTTCAATTGTAAGCGCTGCTGATATTGCCGCTCCAACAGGCAATGCTGTAATTTGTAATGGCATTTTAAGATTATCTGTAAATAATCCAATCGCAGGGACAAACTATTTTTGGTACGACACTACTGCGCTTTATAACCCAATCGCAGTGGGCAGTAATGTAAATACAACAACCAATGGCAGTAAGGTATATGTAGCACAAGGCTACCAATCTATAATACCTCCATACACTAATACTAGCTTAACAGGTGGTGGCGGATATAATGTTTTTAGTGGCAACTACATGAAGTTGAATACAACTTCGGCAATAACAATTGAAACCACTAAATTATATACCGGCTATGCTGGTAAAGTTGATTTTATTTTAGGTACACTTGGCACTGTAAACACTGACGGTAGTTTTACTTATTATCCTATTCAAACTGTTTCTCTAAATGTTCCAGCAAGTAGTCCTAGTCCTGCAGTTGGCGCATCTTCCTTTGTAGCTGGAGACACAGGAAGAATTTACACACTAAACTTGAAAATTCCACAAGCAGGAGATTATATAATCATTTCAAAATGCGATAGTGCTACTTTATTTAGAAACAATGGTGCAGCTGATCCAACCTATCCAGTAGGACCTAATAAAATATTTAGCTTTACAGGCAATAGTGTTGCGGCCGCTTCAGGAAATTATCAAAACTATTTCTACTTTTTCTACAATACCCAAATTAGTAGTGGCGATGGCATGAGTAACTCCAGTATGATTAATATCAGTTCTAACAGCAAACCAACCATAACACAAAGCGGTGATAGTATTTTAAGTACGCTAGGAACCGCGTACCAGTGGTATATCAACGATTCTTTGATTTCGGGTGCTACCAAACAGTCGTTAAAACCAACACGTAATGCAATGTACAAAGTGGCAACGATTGCGGGAGATTGTCAAATCGTATCAGATAATAAACTAATTTTGGTGACGGATGTTGCAGAAGCGAATGCAAAAGAAATAGGCCTTAAAATAACTTCCGACGATTACGTTGAGAATTTAATAAGAGGCAATTCATTTTATATTCAATTTAGTAATATCCAAACCCAAGGAATTTCTTTAGAAATAATTAATTCAATGGGAAACAAAGTTTTCTTAAAAGAAAATTTAATAAACCAAAGAGCTCCGCAACACATTACAATTGAAAGCTTGAATACAGGTATCTACTTTGTAAAAATCTACGCTAACAATAAAGTATATGTACAAAGAGTTTTTATTACTAATAACTAAAAAGTACTACTATGGCATTAGAATGGGTAGAAGGAGTAATTACCAAAATTGAAAACGAAACTCCAAATACAAAACGATTTTATTTTGAAATCCCTAGTCTTGAAAAATTTGACTATATCCCAGGACAGTTTGTAACATTGGACTTGCCAATTCACGAGCAAAAAAATAAAAGATGGAGAAGCTATTCAATTTCTTCAGCGCCTAATGGCACTAATACATTCGAATTAGTAATTGTATTGTTAGAAGGTGGATTAGGTACTACTTATTTATTTAACGAAGTGTCTGTAGGATCAAAAATTACATTAAGAGGACCACAAGGTGTATTCACCCTTCCTAAAAACTTTGACAACGACGTATATTTCATTTGCACTGGTACGGGTATCGCTCCATTCAGATCAATGATTAACTATATTCACACTAATAAAATCGCACACAACAATATTCATTTAATATTTGGATGCCGCAAGTTTGAAGATGGTTTATACATTAACGAATTAAAAGAATTAGAAAGCAAAGAGCCTGGATTCCACTTCCACCCTTGTTATTCAAGAGAAACAGAAGTACCTACAGGATCTCACAAAGGATATGTACACCCTGTGTACCAAGAATTATTAAAGAATAATAAAGAAACAGCTCATGTTTGGTTATGTGGATGGAAAGCAATGATTGACGACGCTCGTAAAAATATGACTGACCTTGGATTAGATAAAAAACAAGTTCACTTTGAGTCATTTGGTTAATCTATAAAAGAACTCAACAAAAAAAGCCTCGAAATTTTCGAGGCTTTTTTATTAGTAGTCTTATAATTAATTATTTATCGCTTCAAGTACCAATGACTTTACTTGACTCATTGGAATTCGCTCCTGTGCCATTGAATCACGGTGACGAATAGTTACAGTACCATCTTCCTTAGTTTGATGATCGATAGTTACGCAGAAAGGAGTACCAATTGCATCTTGACGACGATATCTTTTACCAATCGCATCCTTCTCTTCATAAAAGCAGTGGAAAGACTTTTTACAATCATCCATTAATTCTTTAGCTAACTCCGGCAACCCGTCTTTCTTAGTTAATGGAAGTATAGCTAATTTATTAGGAGCAATTCTTGCAGGCAAGTGTAATACTACGCGAGAATCAGTTGTACCATCTTCTTTATTAATAGTTTCTTCTTCGTATGCATTAGACAAGATTAATAAGAACATTCTATCCAAACCAACCGAAGTTTCAATTACATAAGGAATATAATGTTGGTTAATTTCGGTATCAAAGTATTGCATTTTCTTTTTGCTAAACTCCTGATGACGACTTAAATCAAAATCGGTTCTTGAGTGAATCCCCTCCACCTCTTTAAATCCAAATGGGAATTCATATTCAATATCCAATGCAGCATCTGCATAGTGTGCTAATTTAACGTGGTCATGATAACGGTATTTTTCAGCAGGGATACCCAAGCTTAAATGCCATTTCATACGCTCATTCTTCCAATGTTCGTACCATTCTTTTTGTGTTCCTGGCTTAATGAAAAATTGCATTTCCATTTGCTCAAACTCACGCATTCTAAATATAAACTGACGTGCTACAATCTCATTTCTGAAAGCTTTTCCTGTTTGTGCAATACCAAAAGGGATTTTCATCCTTGCAGTTTTTTGCACATTCAAGAAATTTACAAATATACCTTGCGCCGTTTCTGGTCTTAAATATATAGTGCTCGCCTCTTCGGCTACAGAACCTAATTCAGTAGAGAACATTAAATTAAACTGACGAATTTCAGTCCAATTACCTGTTCCACTAACACTACAATGTATTTTGTGTTCCTCGATTAATGTTTTTAATCCAGCAAAATCATCATTAGCCAACAAGGCGTCCATGTCTGCAATTAATTTATCGGCCCCAGCTTGATCCCCTTTCTCGATTAATTTTTCGGCATGCCCTTCAATTAAATGATCTACTCGGTATCTTTTTTTACTATCCTTATTGTCAATTAAAGGATCACTAAAACTGTCTACGTGTCCACTTGCTTTCCAAGTTGTTGGATGCATAAAAATAGCGGCGTCAATACCAACAATATTCTCATTCATTTGTGTCATGGAATTCCACCAATAATCACGAATGTTTTTCTTTAATTGGGAACCATAAGGGCCGTAATCATATACTGCACTTAGTCCATCATAAATTTCACTACTAGGAAATACAAAACCGTATTCCTTAGCGTGGGATATAATTGCCTGTAATGTATTGTCTGTTGGAGTCTTACTCATAGTTTGCAAAGATACGGAGGAATCAATTATCGGTGTAATTTTTCGTTGTTTTGGTGGCGAGTCGCGTCCCTATTGGTTTTCTTTTGAATATTCTTCTCCAATGCCGTCGCTAAATCAATTCCAGTTTGGTTGGCTAAACAAATAAGGACAAACAAAACATCTGCCATTTCATCGGCTAACAACAAATCTTCTTCTTTATTTTTAAAAGATTGGTCTCCATATTTACGAACCATAATTCTAGACAACTCCCCCACTTCTTCCATTAAAATTCCTAAGTTAGTGAGCTCACTAAAATATTTTACCCCTACCGTTTTAATCCACTGATCTACCTGTTCCTGCGCCTGCTGAATGGTTGTATTATTTGACATAGGTATCTGTTGTTATTATAAACTGTTATTCTTTATTTTTTGAATCAATCGTAATGGTAACTGGGCCATCATTAATTAAAGCCACTTTCATGTCTGCACCAAAACTTCCTGTTTGAATGGGCACTCCTAAATCTTGTTCTAATTGCTTAATCATAGCCTCATACAATGGAATAGAAATATCCGGTTTAGCCGCAGCAATATAAGAAGGTCTGTTTCCTTTTTTAGTAGAAGCGTGTAAAGTAAATTGACTTACCAATAATATAGATCCCCCCGCATCTAATAAACTTTTATTCATTACCCCCTGCTCGTCCTCAAAAATGCGCATGTTTACGATTTTATTGGAAAGCCATTCAATATCAGTGTGTTCGTCTTCATTTACGATGCCCACCAATACCATTAAGCCCTTTTGAATTTGCCCAATAACAGCACCTTCTACAGTCACGCTAGCCTCTGAAACCCTTTGAATTACCACTCTCATACATACGGTTTTACGACATGAAGATAAACAAAACTATTTTCACTAATTTAGCTGTAATTTCAATCCCTTGAGTAGTATAAAAAAATTAGCAAGCCAAACAGCATGGTATGGACTTAGTTCCATAGCCGCAAGGTTTATTAGTTATTTATTGACCCCATACTTGACCTATAAGCTTACCGAGGTAGCTTATGGAGAGCAATCTATTGTCTATTCTTTTATACCCTTTTTAAATGTGATTGTAACACATGGTATGGAAACTGCCTACTTCCGTTTTGGATCAAAGGAAAACGAAGAGAAAATTTATCATACTAGCAGTTTTTCAATGATCATAGTAACTTCGCTAGTTATTACAGGTTTACTTATGTGGGGTGGCCCAATTGCTAGTTTACTTCAAATAGATCTACATCCAGAATATCTGAAATTAGTTGCTTGGGTAGTTGGAATAGATGCGTTAACCACAATACCATTTTCAAGATTAAGACTACAAAGTAAACCTAAGAAATTTGCATTCATTAAAGTGGGTGGTATTCTTATAAACATACTTGCTACTTATACTTTAATTAGCACCCTTCCACAATATGCGCAATCACATCCAGGAAGCTTTATTGCAGGACTTTATAAACCAGGATGGGAAGTAGGTTATATTTTAATTGCAAATATTATTCAAAATGTATTTGTGCTTATTTTATTACAGAAGGAAATAAGAGACTTGCGTTTTTCATTTGATGCGAAACTTTGGGGGCAAATGATGATGTATTCTTTACCATTGATTTTAGTGGGTTTTGGCGGAATGATTAATGAGACCATGGACCGTATTATGATTGGATGGTGGGGGCCAGGAGGTAGCCCTGATGCCAACAAAGCATTGGTTGGTATATATAGCGCATGCTATAAATTAGCCATTCTAATTACCATTTCGGTACAGGCATTTAGAATGGGTGCCGAACCATTTTTCTTTAAACAAGCACAATCCGAAAATGCACCAAAGACTTATGCAAGAGTGATGAAATTTTTTGTAATTACTTTGTGTGTAATGTTCCTTGGCGTTGTTTTATTCTTAGATATTTGGAAGGAATTTATTCGCAATCCCGAAATGTATGTTGGATTACGTGTAGTACCCATTTTATTAATGGCCAATATTTTTCTTGGCATCTATTATAACTTAAGCATTTGGTATAAACTAAGCAACAACACAATGGCTGGGGCTTGGATAACCATACTAGGCGCAGTTATTACAATACTTATTAATTATATTGCTATTCCGCATTTTGGATATATGGCAAGTGCTTGGGCAACATTTATTTGTTATGGAACCATGATGATTGTGAGCTATAAATGGGGCCAAAGAGTATATTATATCCCTTATGCGACAAAAAAACTTATCGCTTATTTTGTAATAAGTTTACTGTTATATGGTATCAATAATTTAGTACACTTGGTCTCTAGCAATCAACCTTTTAATTATTTATTCGCTACTATATTATTGGTTTTATTTATTGTTTTTGTAGCAAGAATTGAAAAGAAAGAATTACAATCTATTTTTAATAAATCATAATGGCCGAAGACTTAAGCATCCTCAAAGGAAGTAAACAAGAACAATACGAATCTTTAATTCCCCAAATTCAGGGACTACTTCATGGTGAAAACAATTTAATCGCAAACCTGGCTAATATAAGTGCTGCTTTAAAAGAACAGTTTAATTGGTGGTGGGTTGGATTTTATTGGATACAAGAGGACGAACTTGTACTTGGACCTTTTCAAGGACCTGTTGCTT
Organism: uncultured Bacteroidota bacterium; assembly: GCA_903819975.1. Taxonomy (GTDB): domain Bacteria; phylum Bacteroidota; class Bacteroidia; order Chitinophagales; family Chitinophagaceae; genus Sediminibacterium. Next base: position 183,302 of record CAIJFI010000017.1, read on the forward strand.
GCACAAGAATTAAAAAAGGGCGTGGGGTTTGCGGTGGTGCTTGGGAGCAAGGAAAAACATTGGTGGTAGAAGACGTCGAAAAATTTCCAGGCCATATTGCTTGTAGCAGCACATCAAAATCTGAAATTGTGGTACCTGTTTTTAAAAACGGAGCCATTGTTGGAGTTTTGGATGTAGATAGTGAGTTGCTTGCTCATTTTGACGAAACCGATCGAGTGTTTTTAGAAAAAATAGTAGGTTTAATCCCTTAGCCCTAAAAAGTCCCTAAAAAATTAAAAAAAACAATTAAGTTTGCAACCCCTAAGCGGATGTGGCGAAATTGGCAGACGCACTAGACTTAGGATCTAGCGCCGCGAGGCGTGTGGGTTCGACCCCCTCCATCCGCACAGAATAACAGCAAAAGGCCCTTTTTAGGGTCTTTTGTATTTTCCAGACCCCTCTTTTCTTCTCTAAATGGGGCATTATTAGGTATAAAAACTTACCTTTGCCCCCCTTAAACACTACAAAAAAGTAGAAAATAGCAAGATTATGGCAACAATAAAAAGAACCAACATTGCACAATTAAACGACAAGTTAACAGTGACTATTGCAAAAGAAGACTACATCAAAGGCTTTGAAACTAGTTTAAAGAAGTATTCAAAAACAGCAAATATTCCAGGATTTAGAAAAGGAATGGTTCCTGCTGGTTTAATTAAAAAAATGTACGGACAATCTGTTTTCCAAGACGAAGTAATTAAGACGGTGGAAAATGAGATGAATCAATATATCGCAAAAGAGAAAATTGAAATTTTTGCACAACCACTTCCAGTTACTTCAGAGTTCCCTACAATGGATGTCAACAATCCAACTAGCTATGATTTTTCTTTTGAAGTTGGATTAAAACCGGCTTTCACTATAGACACCAAAGGCATCAAAGCAACACGATACAAAATTGATGTAACAGACGATATGATTAATGCCGAAGTGGAAAGATTACAGGTACGTAACGGAAATATGACTGAACCAGAAGCAGTAGAAAACGAAGAGAATGTATTGAATGTTACTTTTACAGAATCTGACAAGGATGGTAATGCAATTGAAGGTGGTATAACAAAAGACAATTCATTATTGATTAAATATTTTGCAGCAAAAGCTAGAAAACAATTTATTGGTAAGAAAAACGGAGATACTGTTACAATCCAATTGAGCAAAGCGTTTGAAGAAAAAGAATTAGACATCATTGTTGGTGATTTAGCGTTAACTAAGGAAGATGCTGACAAGTATTTTACTTTAACAATCACTAAAGTAGGTTCAGTAGAAAAAGCTGCTTTAGATGAAACTTTATTTACAGTAACCTACCCTAACCAAACTATCACAAACGAAGCTGAATTTAAAGCGGCTATCAAAAAAGATATTGAAGGTTATTACGATCAACAAGCACGCAATCAAGTGCATGACCAAATCTATCATGCATTAATTGACAATACTAAGATGGAATTCCCAACTGCATTTTTAAAGCGTTGGTTACAAACTGGTGGCGAAAAACAAAGAACCGAAGAAGAAGCGGAAAAAGAATACCCAGTATTCCAAGATCAATTAAAGTGGACTTTAGTAAGCACTCAATTAATTGCGGATCATAAAATTGAAGTTGTTGCAGAGGACTTAAAAGCATTTGCAAAACAACAATTAATGAGCTACATGGGAGGTCAACTTGGTGCATTAGGCGATAATGACCAATGGTTAGAAGACTATGCGGCAAGAATGATGCAAGACAGAAAATTTGTTGAGGATAGCTACCACCGTATTAGTACTGACAAATTGTTCCAAGCAATAGAAGGCGATGTGACAGCAAAAGAAGAGAAAATCTCAGCAGAGAAATTTGCTGAAAAATTACAACATCACCATCACTAGTCAATTTACGAGTCCAACAACACTAGTTTTATGATATTCAGACCCTCCATACATAATGGGGGGTCTTTTTTATCTATTTTAGGCCAAGTTTGGCACCCTTTTTGCACTAGCTTAAGCGAATAGGTTTTACCTTTACTTTATTAGAAAAACACACATATGAACTTAGGAAAAGAATTTGAAAAATACGCTGTCAAGCACAGAGGCATAGGAAGTAACACATTACACCAATATCAAAATAGTGTAACAAACCTTACACCCTATATTATTGAGGAAAGGCCAATGAATGTGGCAAGTATGGACGTGTTTAGCCGTCTAATGATGGATAGAATCATTTTCTTGGGCGAAGGCATTAATGACTATGTTGCAAATATTGTTACAGCTCAGTTATTATTCCTAGAAAGTACCGATCGTACCAAGGATATTCAAATGTATATTAACAGCCCAGGTGGAAGCGTTTATGCAGGCTTAGGCATTTATGATACCATGCAATTTATTGGACCAGATGTGGCTACCATTTGTACAGGTATGGCTGCAAGTATGGGTGCTATTTTATTATGTGCCGGAGTTGAAGGTAAAAGGACTGCATTAAAACATAGTCGCATTATGCTACATCAACCAAGTGGCGCAGTTGGTGGACAAGCAACAGATATCGAAATCACTGCAAGAGAAATTAAAAAATTAAAACACGAATTATACGAAGTAATCGCAATACATACCCACAAGGATGTAGATGTGGTAGCTAAAGATTGTGACAGAGATTTTTGGATGACTGCTGCCGAAGGAAAAGCATACGGTTTAGTGGATGAAGTATTATTAACAAACCCTAGAAAGCTTAATAAGTAGTTTGCTTCAAAAAGCAAAACAAACAAAGTAACAATTAACTAATTATTTCAATTTGAACATATGATACTTACCAATCGTTTTTTAATGGAAGAGGAAGAAGAACCAAAGGCAGATAAGAAAGAAGATAATGGACCAGGGTTCTTAAATAAAAAAATGGAACAAATCTTTTTTGAAAAAAGATCAATCTATTTATGGGGTCAAGTGGACGACAAATCTGCTAAAGATATTGTGACTAAACTTTTATTACTAGACGCAGATAAACCAGGCGCTGAGATTAATTTTTATATCAATAGTCCAGGTGGAGTTGTAACAAGTGGTATGGTCATGTTTGATACAATGAACTTAATCAAAAGCCCAGTCCACACCATTTGTATGGGATTGGCTGCAAGTATGGGTTCTATCCTATTAAGCATGGGAGAAAAGGGAAAGCGTACAATATTTCCTCATGGAGAAGTAATGATACACCAGCCAAGCTTAGGCGGATATTACCAAGCAACTAGCGCTGATATCGAAATTCAAGCGGAGCAAATAAGAAAGACAAAAGAATTAGGCGCAAAAATATTAGCTAAGAACTGTGGCAAGAGTATTGAGCAAATTATGATTGATTTTGATAGAGACTATTGGATGGACGCTGAAACTGCAGTTGCTTACGGTATCGTAGATAAAATAGCTAAGAGCTTATAATTAAATAAATTATTCCAAAGATGAAGACGAGCAAGTCCGACACTAGTATACATTGTTCATTTTGTGGACGCAGCAGAGATGAAGTTAAAATTCTAATTGCTGGCCAGGATGGACATATATGCGAAAACTGTATAGAGCATGCTCATGAGATTATTGAGAAAGAATTTCATCAGAAAAAAATAGATGGCAAGCCTGGTACTTTAAAGGTTCAAAAACCAACTGCTATTAAAGCATTTTTGGATCAATATATTATTGGCCAAGATGAAGCAAAAAAGATATTATGCGTTGCTGTTTACAATCACTTTAAACGTATCAATTTACCTACTACTACTAAAAATGAAGTAGAAATTGAAAAGAGCAACGTTATTATGATTGGCGAAACCGGTACAGGTAAAACCTTATTGGCTAAAACAATTGCCAAATTATTGAACGTTCCATTTGCGATTGTAGACGCTACTGTGTTTACCGAAGCTGGTTATGTAGGTGAAGACGTAGAGAGTATGTTAACTCGTTTATTACAAAATTGCGACTACGATGTAGAAGCAGCACAAAGAGGTATTGTATACATAGACGAGATTGATAAAATAGCGCGTAAAAGCGATAACGCATCTATTACAAGAGACGTTAGTGGCGAAGGTGTACAACAGGGATTATTAAAGATGTTGGAAGGAACAGAGGTATTGGTGCCACCACAAGGAGGCCGTAAGCATCCGGACCAAAAAATGATTAAAGTAGACACTAAGAATATCTTATTTATATGCGGAGGTGCATTTGACGGTATAGATAAAATTATTGCCCGCCGAATTAACACCAATGCCATTGGATTTAGCGTAAATAAAGATGAGCAAGAACTACAACGCAAAAATTTATTACGCTTTGTAAATGCACAGGATATTAAAACCTTTGGTTTGATCCCAGAAATGTTAGGTCGTTTACCAATTGTTACGCATTTGGAACCATTGGATGCCGATACTTTAAGAAGTATTTTAACAGAGCCTAAGAATGCATTAATAAAACAATATACGCAGCTGTTTGAAATAGAAAATATCAAATTAACTATTGACCCTGCTGTTTATGAATTTATTACTGCTAAGGCAATGGAATACAAATTAGGAGCAAGAGGATTAAGAAGTATTTGCGAAAGCCTATTTACTCAAGCTATGTTTGATTTACCTGGTACTGATACTAAGGAGTTTAATGTAACATTAGAATACGCTAAGCAAATGTTTGATAAAAGCAAATTGAGCACTTTAAAAGTTGCTTAATATATAAACCATTTAAAAATAATTTTATGCAAGAATTAATTGACCGTCTAGTAAAAGAAACTGGTGTAACTCCAGAGCAAGCAAAACAATCTATCGAAACCATTGCTGCATTTGTAAAAGAAAAATTCCCAATGTTAGGTGGTGCTGTGAACCAAATTTTCAAAGCTGGAAAGTAGGATTCATCCACTATTTAAAATAAAAAATGCCTTCCGCAAGGGAAGGCATTCAAGCAAGCAATCATAAACTAGGAATAAATCCTACATCAATACTAATAAAATTTTTAGAAATAAACTATTTTATGTTAATTTATTTTTAAGCTTAGCTACAAGTCGTTAGTATAGTCCCATTCATTCCTATTCATTATCAATCAGATAGGCGTACCCTTAGTTTAAGCTCCTGGGCCTCTGTTTGGGTTAAGTCACATGCTTCAACTAAATCTCCCCACCCTATCCTGCCGCCATTTTCCTTTCGCAGCCTGAGTATTGACCAAATTTGTCGGTCGGTAAAAGACCCTAATTTTTTCCAGTCATTAAACCCCATAGCTGTAGCATTCATTAAATTTTGTTGATTGTTTTTGACATACACCTGACGCCTAATTAATTGATAAGTGCTGTCAGGCAAGCCATATACTTTGCTCAATTGGCTTACGCTCGAAAAAGAACCCAAGAATAGCTTGTATGATAAAATTCGTTTAATAGTAGGTAATGGGATTTTTGTTTTTTGCGCCCACTCTTTTTCATCTGCAGTATTGATATCCAATTTCCCTTTAGATAACTCGTTGTTGTATGCGGTGTAATTATTATGATACTCATGGGCTTTATAACGCTGCTCCATTTTAATATAGGGCCTAAGTATTTTAAACAAATCCGTCGACAAGCCATATAGCCTGGCAAAGTCATCCCCATTTTTAAAATATCCTCCCTTGGCTCTATAATGTAATAAGGATCTTACTTGTTTTTCAGGTATACCTAATTGTATTGCATGTAAACTATCTATTTGATTGGGATCAAACTCAAATAATTTAACTACAGTTATTGATTCTGTTCTAGATTCTGTTTTAGATTCAGTATTTTTTACAGCAGGAAACAGTTTACTCAATAATACCGATCCAAAAAGAATTGTACCTAGTGCAAAGATTCCTTTTAATTCTTTTTTAGAAAATTGGAAGTACACCTTCCAAGTTGGGTTCATCATTTTTTAAGAACGAATTAAACCAAAATCGGGAAATTAAATTAGCGTATTTGTACGTAGTATTCCTATACTGTAAACTGAAGACCATCATAAGCCATCTTAATAAATGGAGGCAACTGTGGCTCTAAAACAGCCTGTAACCCAATCTGGTGGCTAAAGTGCGTGAAGTACACTTGAGGCACCCCTAGCTCAGTAGCCAAGGCTATAGACTCGTTTAAAGTAAAATGAGTTGGATGAGGTTGTGGTCTTAAAGCACTTAAAATTAAAACCTTAGCTCCTTTTATTTTTTCTTTTTCAGCATCACTAATAAAATTTAAATCGGTGATGTAAACAAAGTCGTTTATTCTAAATCCAAGGACTGGTAATTCACGATGCATTACTTGAATGGGAGTGAATTTTAAATCGCCAATTTTAAAGGGGTCCTCATGTATCGTATGCAACATCATTTCGGGCAAGCCTGCATCCTTGTTCTTTTCAAATGCGTAATAAAAATCTCTTTTAATGGCAACCTGTGTAATTTCATTCGCATATATCTGCATCGGAGTATTGGAATGAAAATTAAAGGGCCTAATATCATCTAATCCAGCATAATGATCTCTGTGGGGATGTGTAAAAACTACTGCATCTAAATGAGTGGTTTTTGTTCTTAGCATTTGATACCTAAAATCGGGGGTTGTATCAATTACAACACTTGTATTGTTTGAATCTATTTTAATGCTTGTACGTAAACGGCTATCTCTAGGATCCTTGGATGTACATACTTCGCAATCGCACCCAATTAAGGGAACACCTGTACTAGTGCCCGAACCTAAAATAGTAATTTGTAACAAAATAACGCGTTTAAAAAATACTTGACCCAACCAACAAAGCTAACTCAACGAATTATGCTTCTGATAAAGAAAGTTTTTGTACTTCTTCAAAAAGCTTTTGAGAGTCATGTGTTAATTTATCAAATTGAATATCTAATTGAGGGATCAATTCTAATAAAGTATTAATTCGGGCTTCTAAATTCAAAAATTTATTAAGCACCACGATTCTCTTAGATTCTAATAAACACCAACCGCTCTGAAAATTACCTCTTTCGTATCTTACAACGAATTCTGATTCACCTAAAATATCTTCTAACTTGTTTAATGTAGTTTGAGTCAATTTCATATTATGCATTGATTTATAGGGTAGTAAGTGGACATACAAATATAGTTTTTTAGCAAACTAAGCCGTTAAATAAGGGCTAGGAGTTATTCACATTTCGTACCTTTACCAACACTCATTTTATATGGCTTTTACACATAGAAAAATTATTAATGACCCGGTTCATGGTTTTATCACCATTAACGACCCGCTCATTTTTGAAATTATTAGTCATCCTTTTTACCAAAAATTAAGAAGGATACAGCAAATGGCTTTAGCGCAATTGGTTTATCCAGGTGCGGTACACACTCGCTTGCATCATTCTTTGGGTGCTTACCATTTAATGTGTATTGCCATAAATGAACTTAGGGAAAAAGGAGTTGAAATTACGCCGGAGGAATCACTTGCTGCAAAAGCTGCAATTCTTTTACACGATATTGGACATGGACCTTATTCACATGCACTAGAAAAAGTACTACTAAAAGGAATTAGTCACGAGGACCTTTCTTTAGTAATTATGCATGCAATAAACGAAGACACTAACCCAAATCTAAAAGGACATTTAACCTTAGCAATAAAAATATTTACAAATCAATACCATAAAAAGTTTTTACACCAACTAATAAGTGGACAGCTAGACGTGGATAGATTAGATTACTTATCTCGCGACAGTTTCTTTACTGGAGTAAGCGAAGGAGTTGTGGGATATGAAAGAATATTAAAAATGTTGACTGTTCATGAAAATGAATTAGTAGTAGAAGAAAAAGGAATAAATAGTGTAGAGAAATTTTTATTGTCACGTAGATTAATGTATTGGCAGGTTTATCGACATAAAACTGTAGTGGCAAGTGAAAACATGTTGGTGAAAATTATTGAACGTGCTCAATTATTGATCCAACAAAATAATGACTCCGTTAAAACGGGGGCCTTATTGGATTACTTTTTAAGCAACCCTTCCATTGATCTAAAGGAGCTAGATTTAAATGCTTATTGTAATTTAGACGACAATGATATTTTACATGCCATAAAACAATGGCAAAACAATGCCGACCCTATCCTATCTAAATTATGTAAAGGCGTACTAAATAGAAAGTGCTTTAAATGTCAAATTCAAGCCGAACCAATCACCGATCAGCAATGGAATATTGCACTAGAAAGCACAAAAGCCAAGTTCCCCTACAACGAACAGGACCTTTCATTTTTATGCTTTAAAGGCACGGTTTCAAACACATTATACAAAAATGACAATGAAACCATTAAGATTTTGCTAAAAACGGGTAAAATATCAACCATTTCAGAGATAGAGAACGCATTAATCGTGGAAAGTCTTTCTGCCCCGGTGAAAAAATTTTACATTTGCTTACTTAACGAATAACCCCCATTCAAACATTAACGAATGCTACAATTTAGTGCCCAACAGATTGCGATGATGATTCAAGGTAAAGTGGAAGGTGACGCATCTGTTTCCGTATCTCAATTTGGAAAAATAGAAGAAGCAACTGCAGGTCAGATTTCTTTTTTAGCGAATCCAAAATATGAGGAATTCTTATACATAACAAAGGCAAGCATTATAATTGTTAACGAAAGTTTGGTTTTAAAACAAGCAATACCTGCGACATTAATTAGAGTACCTGATGCTTATGCTGCATTTGCAACTTTACTTACAAAGTATCAAGAACTTAAGACACAAAACTTAACTGGCATTCAAACTCCTTCATATATTTCAACCACTGCTAAGCTTGGTGAAAACCATTATGTGGCTGCTTTTGCGCATATTGGCGACAATGTATCAATCGGCGAAAATGTAAAAATATTTGCGAATGTGGTTATTGGAGAAAATGTAAAAATTGGCAGCAATGTGATTTTACATCCTGGTGTTGTGATATATGCAGATTGTGTTTTAGGAAATAATATCACCATTCATTCTGGAAGTATAATTGGTAGCGACGGCTTTGGCTTTGCACCAAAAGCAGATGGTAGTTTTCAAAAAGTGCCTCAATTGGGAAATGTTATTATCGAAGACAATGTGGAAGTAGGATCTAATACCACCATTGACCGTGCAACAATCGGATCTACTATCATCAGAAAAGGAGTTAAACTAGATAATCTAATACAAGTTGCCCATAATGTTGAAGTGGGAGAAAATACCGTTATTGCCGCTCAGACGGGAATAAGTGGTAGTACTAAAATTGGTAAAAATGTAATGATTGGAGGTCAAGTTGGCATCGCTGGTCATTTAAACATAGCCGATGGAATTAAGATTGCAGCCAAAAGTGGCATCACAAAAAGCTTTAAAGAAGCCAATTTAACCCTTACCGGCAACCCTGCAGGAGAGCATAATGCATCACTTAGAGCTCAGGTTTACATGAAAAACCTCCCAAATTTGGAAAAAAGGGTCAAAGAATTGGAAATATTACTAGCCCAACTGACTCAAAAAGGCTAATTCGGCCTAATTTTGTTGAAAATCACCGCTTTAAGTAAGCGGAACCTAAATTTATATCAGCGTATGGACCAACATTTTAATCCCGATAAACAACATACCCTTACGGACAGTATTAGCATTAGCGGTACAGGTTTGCACACGGGTGTTTTGGTAGATATGAAATTATTGCCAGCCAACCCTGGTTTTGGAATACAATTTCAAAGAGTAGACTTACCTAATAAACCAATCATAAAAGCAGACTGTGATTTAGTAACCGATACAAGTAGAGGGACCACTTTACAAGTTGGGGATGCTAAAGTAAGTACTGTAGAACATATTTTAGCGGCATTAGTTGGTATGGGTGTAGACAATGTGTTGATTGAAGTGAACGGACCAGAAATTCCAATCATGGATGGTAGCTCAGCTCCATTTATTGAATTGATTGAAGCCAAAGGTGTACTTGAACAAGATGCAGCAAAAGCTTGGTATAGCATTGATGAAAATATTTTTCATTACGACGAAGGCAAGCGTGTAGAAATGGTTGCCCTTCCTGCATTAGATTATCAGATAACAACACTTATTGATTTTAATAGCCCTGTACTTGGCACACAACATGCGGCATTAACTACAATTAAAGATTTCAAAGCAGAGATTGCACCTTGTCGTACATTTTGTTTCTTGCATGAATTAGAAGCATTATTAAAACATGATTTGATTAAAGGCGGAGATATTAATAATGCAATTGTAGTGGTGGACAAGCCTGTTACCGACGAGGAAATGGGAAGACTTGCAAAAGTATTTAAGCGTGAAAAAATAGAAGTTAAAAGCGAAGGCTATTTAAATAATTTAGAATTAAGATTTCCAAACGAACCAGCTAGACATAAATTACTTGACGTTGTTGGTGACCTAGCTTTGATTGGTTACCCAATTAAAGCACGTATCATTGCTAATAGACCTGGCCATAGCAGCAATGTAGAGTTTGCAAAAAAGATAAAGCAATACATCAAAAAAAACAAGCACGTTAAAGATGTACCTGTTTACAATCCAGCAATAACACCTGTATTTAATTTAGAGCAAATTGAAAAATTATTGCCGCATCGTTATCCATTTTTATTTGTTGACAAAATAATTGAATTAACGGATACTGTAATTGTAGGTGTTAAAAATGTAACATTTAACGAATGGTTTTTTCCAGGACACTTCCCAGGAAATCCAGTAATGCCGGGCGTTCTGCAAATTGAAGCATTAGCACAAACTGGAGGTATACTTTGTATTAATGCTATGCCAGAAGGCAATTACGATACTTATTTTTTAAAGATAGATAATTGCAAATTCAAACAAATGGTGAAACCAGGTGACACTATGCTATTGAAGATGGAATTAACTGCTCCTATTCGCAGAGGCATTTGCGAAATGCGCGGAACAGTCTATGTAGGAGGCAAAGTTGCAACCGAAGCCGACTTAGTTGCTCAGGTTGTTAAAAGAGCCGATTAATCATTTAAACGAAAACTATGACGCATCCATTTACTTATATCGATCCCAATGCAAAGATTGCACCCAATGTAAAAATTGATCCATTCACAGTAATTCACAGTGAAGTAGTTATTGGTGAAGGCACATGGGTAGGTAGTAACGTTACCATTATGAATGGAACGAAAATTGGAAAAAATTGTCGCATATTTCCTGGCGCTGTAATTGGCGCCGATCCGCAGGATTTAAAATTTAATGGTGAAAAAACTTCTGTAGAAATTGGAGATGGTACCACTATTAGAGAATTCGTGACCATTAACCGTGGAACATCGGACAGATGGATTACTAAAGTGGGCAACAACTGTTTAATAATGGCATATAGTCACATTGCACATGACTGTATCATAGGTAATAATTGTATTTTAAGCAATAGTGTTCAAATAGCCGGACATGTTACATTGGGCGACTACTCTTGGATTGCAGGAGTAAGTGCGGTTCACCAATTTGTAAACATTGGGCAACACGCTTACATAGCTGGAGGTAGCTTGGTAAGTAAGGATGTACCTCCTTATATTAAAGCAGTTCGTAACCCATTAAGTTATGGTGGAGTGAATAGTGTTGGATTAAAAAGAAGAGGATTTGACTTAGAAAAAATCAATCATATTTTAGATATCTATCGTTATATATTCAATAAAGGAATGAACACAACACAGGCCTTGGAGTTTATTGAAGAGGAATTGCCAGCAACGGACGAACGTGATGAAATTGTTACATTTATTAGAGATAGCGGTCGTGGCATTATTAAGAAATTTGGCAAAGGCGGAGGAGACGAAGATTAATCATGGTACAAATTAGCCTCAATAACGCAGGAAAAAGATTCAATAAGGATTGGATTTTTAAAGACCTGGATTTTACTTTTGAAATGGGGCAGCATTATGCATTAGTTGGTAATAATGGTTCAGGAAAAAGCACTTTGCTACAAATAATTTCGGGCTATGCAACTTTATCTAAAGGAACCATCACTTGGGGAGATGATGATACCAATAGTATTTTTAAACAAATAACTATTGCCGCACCCTATTTAGAATTAATTGAAGAATTTACAACATTAGAACAGTTTGAATTTCACGAAAAATTTAAACCCTTAAGAAAAGATCTTTCTATTGTTGCTATGATAGAAATGATTGGCTTGAAAGCCGCTACCAATAAGCAAATTAGATATTTTAGCAGCGGGATGAAACAAAGATTAAAATTGGCTTTAGCTATTTTTTCTGAGACCCCTATCCTACTTTTAGATGAACCTTGTAGTAATTTAGATAAAGAAGGTTATGCATTGTATCATGAACTGATAAATAAATATGCACTTCACAAATTAATCATAGTTGGAAGTAATGATTTACAAGAATACGATTTTTGTAAAAAGTATATCAATCTAATGGACTACAAAGTAGCTGGTAATAATAGTTAGGAGAAGCGCTTTTACAATTAAAGGTCCCTAACTTCTGCTCGCAATTAGCAAATTTAAATCGGTAAACTTAAGTTGAAACTTTTCACTGATATAAAAATCGGTAAGCGCTCCTTTATATAAATAGATACCTTCTCTCAAATGTACTTGTTGCCAGATAATTTCTTCCAATCCACCCACATCTCCAACCTGAATTAATAAAGGCATTAATACATTGCTTATTGCCTGACTCGCAGTACGCGCAAATCCACTTGGAATATTTGGAACGCCGTAATGAATCACATTGTGTTTAGTGATAACAGGATGTTCATGATTGGTTAATTCACTGGTTTCAAAACAACCACCGCGGTCAATAGCTACATCAATAATAATACTACCAGGGCGCATTGCAGCAACCATTTCCTCGGTTACTACTATAGGTGCTCGACCAATCTCATTTCTTAAAGCGCCTACGGCTACTTCACATGTTTTTAATTGCTTAGCTAATATTTTAGGCTCTAACACACTTGTCCAAACCCTTTGACCTAAATTGTTTTGAAGTCTTTGTAATCTTGAAACATTATTGTCAAAAACTTTTACGCTAGCACCTAGTGCCAAAGCATTACGTGTTGCAAATTCTCCAATGATATCTGCACCAATAATAACTACTTTGGTCGGAGGCACACCGCTAATACCCCCTAACAAAACTCCTTTACCTTGATTAAAATTACTTAGGTATTGTCCAGCAATTAACATTACTGCACTACCTGCAATTTCACCCATGCTTCTTAATATTGGATAGTTTTGATTTTCGTCTTTAATGTTTTCAATAGCTAATGCAGTTATTTTTTTAGCCATTAATTTTTCAACCAATTCTCTTTTTAATGCCGACAAATGCAAAGGAGAAATAATAATTTGATGCATTTGCAAATAAGGCAAATCGGCTTCCACTGGAGGAGCCGTTTTTACAAGTATTGGACATTTATATACTTCTTCCTTTTCAAAAACTATTCTTGCACCCGCTTCGGAATAATCATGATCTGAATACCTACTTCCATCTCCAGCTCCCGACTCTACCATTACTTCATGCCCATTAGCAACCAATACACCCACTGCATCTGGAATTAAGCCAATTCTGTTTTCTTGGAATGCTATTTCCTTTGGAATTCCAATTAATAAAGGTTTTGATCTGTGTGGAATATCAAGTACTTCCTCCTGTGTTTCGTAGGAAAATGAAGCATGAAATTGTGACTTGATAATACTCATAAGTGCAAGTTTTTATGAAGGTATAAAAATCCTTCTATGTTCGGGATCTAAAATTTCTATTTCAAGACGCAAGGTCCCTTCTGGCAATAATGCTGGTGCTTTTTCTGGCCATTCTATAAAACATAAATCGGCTTCGTCCATGGCCGCTTCTACACCTGTTCTTCTTGCCTCTGCCTCGTCCTCTAGTCGGTACCAATCCATATGATAAATTGTCTTTCCATTGGCCTCATATTCATTCATAATGGCAAAAGTAGGACTCGCTACAGCATCATTAACCCCAATTTGTTTACAGACATGGGAGATTAATGTGGTTTTGCCAGCACCCATTGGCGCAAAAAATGCCCAAATAGGCTTGCTCCCGTGCTGCTTAAGTAGGGTCTTAGCCACTGAGTCAATTTGGTCCAATGTATAAATCATGTCCATACTACAAAGATACGCCAACAAATAGAAAGCCAAAATCAATAATCTCAAAAGGGTCGTACCTTTATAGTGAAATCATAGCGCTATGGAACATATTCAATTAAAAGTAGACGGAATGAGTTGCACCAACTGTGCACTTTCTATTCATAAATATTTAGAAAATCAAGGCGTGTCCGAACCCAAAGTAAGTTTTATGGAGGGCGAAGTGCAATTTGATTTACCATTGGAAGTAAAAAAGGAAACACTAATAAAAGGCATTGCTAATTTAGGATATAAAGTACGCGGACAGGAAGAAGCTGCACCGAAAAAAAAGTGGCTAGACAATAATAAAGACCGTGCTATTTTTTGTTTAATATTTGCGATCCCTTTAGTTGGACATATGTTACCAGGTATTAATCAAATTCCCGGAGTGCATATTTTCATGAATCCATTGGTACAACTAGCACTAACCATTCCTGTGTTTATTGTAGGGATGGGTTATTTTGGAAAGAGTGCCTGGAATAGCATGCTTAATGGAATACCTAATATGAATGTGCTTGTAAGTATTGGAGCCATTGCATCTTTTGGATATAGTTTATATGGCACCATCATTGGAAAAGGAATGGAGTTTGCATATTATGAAACAACTGCCACTATTTTAACCTTAGTATTTTTTGGCAATTATTTAGAAGACGCATCTATTGAGTCTACGCAACGTGCGCTTAAAGATTTAGTGAAAGCACAAAAGGTAATGGCAAATATGATTGTGTTTGATGAAAATCATAAAGAGATATTATTTAATGTAGAAAGTGATACCTTAAAAGTGGGTGACTTAGTATTAATAAATTCTGGTGAAACCATCCCAATGGATTGTAAAGTATTATGGGGCGAGGCCAATGTAAATGAATCTATTGTAACTGGAGAAAGTGTTCCGGTATTTAGAAAGATGAACGATATATTATTAGGCGGGAGTACAATTGAAAACGGAACTGTGAAAGCATATGTGACTGCTGTTGGAAATGATACCGTGCTTGCTAATATTTTAAAAATGGTAAAAGCTGCACAAGGCGAAAAACCGCCAGTGCAAATTCTTGCAGATAAAATTTCGGCCATCTTTGTGCCATTGGTTGTAAGTATTGCCATTGCAACTTTATTAGGCAACTACTTTTTCGCACATAATGCAACTGGCAACCCTATTGGATTTGGAGAGAGCATGTTAAGAGCTATTGCAGTATTGGTTATTTCATGTCCTTGTGCTATGGGATTAGCAACACCAGCAGCTATTGCAGTAGGATTAGGACGCGGAGCAAGAAATGGCATTGTTTTTAAAAATGCGAAAAGCTTGGAAACTTTTAAAGATATTAAGCAAGTTGTATTTGATAAAACTGGAACCCTTACTACAGGTCACTTTGAAATTGCAGGTTTTAAAATGTTGTCAAATCAAATGAGTGAAGAAGATTTTAAAACGCTTGTATATTCTTTAGAAAGATATTCCAACCACCCCATTGCTAAATGCATAAGTGGTTCTTGGAAAACCAATACATCTATTAATTGGAATAAGATTGAAGAAATAAAAGGACTGGGCATTCAGGCAACTGATAAAGAAGGCAATCAATATTGGGCAGGCTCTTTTAAGACATTGGTGGATCAGAATGTGGAAGATGGCCACAATATTTATATCCAAAAAAACAATGAACTAGTCGGATGGGTAGACGTTACAGATCAGATAAGACCAGAGGCAAAAGAAATGATTGAAACTTTACACAAACAAGGCATACATACTATTTTATTAAGCGGAGATCGCAAAGATAAATGTGAGATAGTTGGTAAAGCGTTAGGTATTCAAGAAATTATTAGTGAGCAAAGCCCTTCTGATAAATTAGATAAACTAGATGCACTTACTGCAATTGCGCCAACCGCAATGGTGGGTGATGGTATTAATGATGCACCAGCACTAGCTAAAGCAACAATAGGAATTTCCTTAAGCAACGCATCACATATCGCAATTCAAAGTGCACAAGTAATTTTAATGAACCAGGGCTTAAAAAATCTGCCTATGTCATTAGGATTAGGTAGACGCACTTATGAAACTATTAAAGAAAATCTAGCTTGGGCTTTCTCTTATAATTTAATTGCAATTCCAGTTGCTGCATTAGGATTATTAGGAACTTGGGGGCCTACATACGGGGCTTTGATTATGGGATTAAGTGATGTGGTATTGGCTTTAAACTCACTAAGATTATTCAAGAAAAAATTAGTGTAGTCAATCATTGAAATCGGTACAATCCATATTAAAAACCTATTGGGGTTATGATACTTTCAGGCCGCAGCAATTGTCTGTAATTAATGCTGTGCTTGAAAAAAAAGATACATTAGCCCTATTACCAACAGGCGCAGGCAAGTCCTTGTGTTTTCAAGTTCCAACTATTTACGAAGACGGTATTTGCCTTGTAATTAGTCCTTTAATTGCATTGATGCAAGACCAAGTAAAGGATTTGCAATCCAAAAGCATTCCAGCCATTGCACTTGGTGGGCAATTAAGTGAGGAAGCGCAGGCCGAAGTAATCGCAGCTGCTATAAGAGGCAAGTATAAATTTATTTATTGCTCCCCGGAAAAATTAGCACAAAAAAGTTTTCAAGAATCACTGGCTCAAATAAAAATTACTTTATTTGCAATAGACGAAGCGCATTGTATTTCACAATGGGGATATGATTTTAGACCACCCTATCGAAAATTAGATATTCTCAAAACCTTATTTCCTAAAGTACCCGTCTTAGCAATGACTGCATCCGCAATACCGGTAGTGCAGGAAGATATAATAAAGCAGTTGGCTTTTAAAAATGCAACTATAATTACTGATACTTTTTTGAGGCCAAATTTAAAATATAGTATTCAAAAAGTTCCGGTAAAATTGCAGGCGCTCCGAAGTATCTTAAATGAATTAAAAGGTGCTGCCATTATATATTGCAATACTAGAAGTAATGTTACTCAACTAGCTGAATTACTTAAAGCATACGGTTACCCAGTAGGCGAATACCATGCAGGTATGCCAATAGAAGCTAGGAAATTAGTACAGTCAAACTGGATGCAGGATATCACGCCTATTGTTGTTTGTACCAGTGCATTTGGAATGGGTATTAACAAAGGCAATGTAAGAGCAGTCATTCATTTTGACATACCTGGAAGTTTGGAGCAATATTATCAAGAGGCGGGAAGAGCAGGCAGGGATGGCAATTTTGCAGAAGCAACTTTAATATACCAACAAAATGATTGGGATTATTGGATACAATTGCAAGAGAAAAAATACCCTACAATTGAAGTAATTAAAAAAATATTTCAGGATTTAGCGGACTTTGTTCAACTGCCAATTGGAATGGGTGAGAAGCAACAATTTATTTTTGATTTTGAAACCTTTTGCCTTGTATTTAAATTAGATAAAATAATTGCACGCAATGCTTTAAGTTGGATACAACAAGAAGGGCATATTCGTTTTTCGGAATCTGCATTCACCCCATCAATGGTGCAAGTGCTTGGAGATAGATATACCATTGAAAGCTTCCAAGAAGCACAACCAAAAGCAGGTATTGTTTTGCAAACATTATTAAGAACTTATGGGGGCATTTTGGATAGCCCACATTTTATAAATGAAAGACTGCTAGCGGAATTGTTGCAGAGAGATGTTCCTTTTGTAATTCAAAATTTACAATTACTATCCATGCACGGCATAATTAGTTTTGAGCAAAAACAAAATCAGCCCGTAGTTCAATTTTTATGGAATAGAAGTTCGGCCAATTTTATGAAGATAGATTTTGACCATTATCAACTCATGAAAAAGGCGTTCATTGAACGAATTCAACAATTCATCGGGTATTTACAGGGCCAGCCCCCTATTTGTAGAAGCATCTATTTAGCAAAATACTTTGGCGAAAAAGGCTCAAAACCTTGCGGAATTTGCGACATTTGTACAAGTACGAAGGATTAGGTATATTTTAACAAAAGATTGGAAACGCTTTTTTTACTAGAAAAACTAAAAATCGTTTCTTTACAATAAGCAATCAATTAAAGCATTCAATTATGGAAGACAAAAAAAGATATAAAGTGTTATTGTGTGAGGATGATAGCAACTTAGGATTGGTATTGAAAAACTATCTGGAATTAGACGAATACGATGTAACCCTAGAACGTGATGGTCGTTTAGGATTAGCAGCATTCCAAAGAGAAAAATTTGACCTTTGTTTATTAGACGTTATGATGCCGCATGTAGATGGATTTACTTTAGCGGAAGAAATTAGAGACATTGATCCAGATGTGCCTTTGTTCTTTTTAAGCGCAAAAACTTTAAAAGAAGATATCATACATGGCTACAAATTAGGTGCTGACGATTATATCACTAAACCTTTTGATAGCGAAGTGTTAATGCTTAAAATTAAAGCTATTATTAAGCGTAATGAAGAGGATAATAAAATAAGCGATAACCAAGAATACGAATTAGGTCAATATCATTTTAATCCGAAATTGCGTGAATTAAAACATGCTGATACTATTCAAGTATTATCTCCTAAGGAAAATGAGTTATTGAAAATGTTATCTGAAAATAAAAATGATTTATTAACAAGAGAGAAGGCATTGAAAAAGATTTGGGGTAGTGACACTTACTTTAATGGCAGAAGTATGGACGTTTACATTGCTAAGCTTAGAAAATTCTTAAAAGAAGATCCTCAAATTGAAATTGTAAATATTCATGGCAACGGATTTAGATTAGTAGTTCACTAGTCTTGTTAAAATAATTAGAATCAATAATTAGAGTCAATAATTAGAGTCATAAAAAAGAGCGCCTCCAACAGGAGCGCTCTTTTAATTTTATCAATATTTGACCATAATTTATCTAAATAGTTCTGGATTTTCAGATGCACCTCCCCCACGGTGTTTCCCTAAATGTTCATAGGCTTTGTAGGTAACTTCACGACCACGTGGGGTTCTTTGTAAGAATCCTTCCTGAATTAAGAATGGTTCATATACTTCCTCAATTGTACCAGACTCCTCGCCCACTGCAGTTGCAATAGTAGATATTCCAACCGGTCCACCTTTGAATTTTTCAATAATTGCCAACAATATGCGGTTATCCATTTCATCCAAACCATGATCGTCCACATTCAATGCTTTCAAGGCATGCTTGGTAATGCCTATGTCTACAATCCCATCGTTTAATACCTGTGCAAAATCACGCACCCTTCTTAATAATCCATTGGCGATACGTGGCGTACCTCTACTGCGGCGTGAAATTTCACCTGCTGCTTCCGAATTGATATTTACATTTAAGATACCCGCACTACGTAAAATAATTTTCTCAATTACAGTAGCTGGATAATATTCCAAACGTGATTTAATGCCAAAACGAGACAGTAGTGGAGCAGTTAATAAACCACTACGCGTAGTAGCTCCCACCAATGTAAAAGGATTTAAATTAATTTGAATGCTTCTTGCATTGGCACCGCTATCAATCATGATATCGATTTTATAGTCCTCCATTGCTGCATACAAATACTCTTCTACCACTGTACTTAAACGGTGTATTTCGTCTATGAACAATACATCGTTTGGCTCTAAACTAGTTAACAAACCTGCTAGATCACTAGGCTTTTCTATTACAGGACCAGAAGTCTCTTTGATTTGTACACCCATTTCATTGGCCACAATCCTACTTAATGTGGTTTTACCTAAACCCGGAGGACCATGAAATAATATATGATCCAATGCTTCTCCTCTTAATTTAGCCGCCTTAATAAAAATGCGAATGTTCTCAATCAACTGAGGTTGACCAGCGAACGCATCTATCTCGGTGGGACGAATACTATTTTCAAATTCACGGTCCTGTGGATTTAAATTTTGAATTGTAGTATCTAAATTAGGATTGGCCATGAATGTGTTAACTGTTTTGGAAATTATTTTAAAATTTAACTATTACTTATTTAGATTGAGGCACTGCCTTGTCTAATAAATGATTGTAGATAAATTTATTTTTTAAATCATTAAAGTGCTTACCCTTAGCTGCACCCCATCCGTGTCTTCCGCCTGGATACAACATAAATTCAACATCCTTACCATTATCTTCTAAAGCACTTAATAACTGAATAGAGTTTTGCATATGCACATTGTCATCCGAAGTTCCATGCACCAATTGCAATGTGCCTTTAAAGTCTTTGATATAAGTTAACACACTACTACTTTTATATCCTTCAGGATTTTCACCTGGAGTATCCATATATCTTTCGGTATAGTGAGAATCATACAAGCTCCAATCTACTACACTACCTCCAGCCATTGCATGTGTAAATACCGATGCACCATAAGTTAATGCATAACAACTCATATAACCACCATAGCTAAATCCAGTGATGCATATTTTTTTAGCATCTGCACTACCATTTGCTATAAACCATTTTGCCATAGTCATATAATCCTGCATTTCCCAATAACCTAAATTACGGTACATATAGTTTACTCCCTCTTTACCAAAATGGCCGCTAGCTCTATGATCAAATGCTACCTGAATTAAGCCTTCCTTTGCCCAATTTTCTTTTGAAGCTGGATTTGACCAAGAGTCCATTACAGTTCCTGCATTAGGACCACCATAAATGCTCACTAGTAATGGATACTTTTTATTGGGATCCATATTTTTAGGCCAAGTAACCAATGCTGGTAATTCATATAAACCATCTGCACTCTTAATGCGAATTAATTCGGTTTTAGCATAGCTATCTGCTTTAAAGCTTGAGTCAACTGCTACTCCTAGTGTTTCAATAACTGGTTCCCCTTTCTTAGGAATTTCAATAACAGAAATTGCAGTTGGCGTTTTAACATTACTATATACACCCACAAAATGCTTAGCATCTGGCGCTAATGAAATTTGAGTATAATTGTATTCACCTCTAGTTAATCGTTTTAAATTTTTACCGTCAAAACCAACACTGTAAAAATCACCTCTTGCTGTGTTTTCTAAGCCACGCGCAGTAAAGTAAATAGTCTTTGTTTTTTCGTCAATTAATTTAATTCCTGTTACTGTATATTTCCCATTTGTGATGGCATTCATTAATTGACCATTCATATCATACAAATACAATTGATTCCAACCTGTTGCATCTGACTGTGCAATATATCCTTTGTTATTTGCTAGGAAATTTATTCTTCCACTAACACGATCTTCTAAATCAATCCAAGTTTTTTGATACTCTTTATAAACTTCTTTCTTTTTCCCAGAAGCCATATCCAACTCGTAAATTTTTAAATTATTTTGACCGCGATCCATCCATGACAACCACATGCTATTGTTATTTGGATTCCAAATTGGCCATCCAAAATATTGATCATCTTGATCGTTAAAATCAGCCCAAGTAATATTGCCGCCTGTTGGTGCGACCCATCCAATTTTTACTGTTGGATTAGGATCTCCTACTTTAGGATATCTTGTTTCTTCGATATAGCCATGCTGTCCATCGCTATTATATATTGGGAACATAGGCACGTTACGCTCATCAAAGCGCATAAAAGAAATAAATTTACTATCTGGACTCCACCAAAATGCACGATACTGTGTGGGGCGACCAAAAATCTCTTCAAAATATACCCAGCTAGCATAACCATTTAATACACCCTTTGTACTTTCATTTGTAATAGCTACTTCTTTTTTATCCTCCAAATTCAAAGTATACAAATTGTTGTTTTTTGTATACCCTACATATTTACCATCAGGGGAAAGTGTTGGATTTTTTTCCTCTGCTGGATCAAAAGTTAATTGTGTTTCAACACCATTTGCCTTTAAAAACAAGTTGGCGTTTTTCACAATAACAGTTTTATCTGTGTTTACTGCAACTGCTGGTGCATCAGCATACTGCTTGGTTGCAATATTGTAAACATAATCTTTGGCCGACTTATCGTTGTTTAATTTTTTATTAACAACAACTTGATTGCCGTCTATCCAACGAACAAAACGAGGAAGACTAGACTGTGGCATTTGTGCAATAGCAACAATGGCACTTAAACTAAAACTTAAAAATAATACAATTGACTTTTTCATATAGCTTGGATGGTATTAAATGTGTTTGATTCCTTTGATGAATTTAAATTACAATATTGATCATTTTCCCTTTTACGAAAATTAATTTTTTTACGGGCTTGTCTTCTACCCATTTTTGCACTGCCCCATTTGCTAGCACTATTTCACGCACTTGCTCCTCGGTAGCATCCAAAGCAATTGAAATATTAGTTCTAACTTTACCATTTATACTTACAGGATATTCCTTTGCAGTCTCCAATACATATTGAGCATCAAATACTGGATACGCAGCGTCTACAATTAATCCTGTATTTCCTATAGCACTCCACAACTCTTCGGCAAAGTGTGGCGCATACGGCGTAATTAAAATAAGTACCTGCTCTAAAACTGCTTTTTTATGGCAACCAGCATCATACAATTCATTAATACAAATCATAAATGTACTAATGGCTGTATTAAAGCTATAACGTTCAGTATCTTCTTCAATTTTTTTAATTGTCTTATGCAAGATTTTTAATTCTTCTGCAGTTGGCGCTTCGTCTACCCATACTTTCCCTTTCATTTCATCAAAGAACATTCTCCAAAATTTCTTAATAAAACGATGCACCCCTTCAATTCCTTTTGTATCCCAAGGCTTACTTTGCTCTACAGGGCCCAAGAACATTTCATACATTCTAAAAGTATCAGCACCATATTTTTGAACTAAGTCGTCCGGATTTACGGTGTTAAATTTAGACTTAGACATTTTCTCAACTTCTACGCCACAAACATATTTGCCATCTTCTAAAATAAAATCCGCGTTTGCATAATCTGGTTTCCACTTTTTAAATGCAGTAGTATCTAATTCAACTCCGTCTACCATATTTACATCCACATGCAACTGATCTACTTCATGCGCACCCACTAAACCAGCAGAAACAAATGTATGTGTTCCACGTTTGCGATAAACAAAACGAGAACTGCCTTGAATCATTCCTTGATTTAGTAGTTTTTTAAACGGCTCATCAAAACCAATATGTCCTAAATCGTATAATGCTTTGGTCCACATACGGCTATATAACAAATGCCCTACCGCATGTTCTGTTCCACCAATGTATAAGTCCACCTGTCCCCAGTAATCACTTGCTTTGCGACTGCAAAATTCGGCGGTATTACTTGGATCCATATAACGTAAAAAATACCAACTACTTCCTGCATATCCAGGCATGGTATTGGTTTCGTAATTTTCTGCTTTCCAAGATTCAATATTCGCTAATGGGCCTTCACCTTCTGGACCTGGACCATAATTATCTACATTAGGCAACAATAAAGGCAATTCGTTTTCAGATAATGGATAAGCTACCCCATCAATCCATTTAATTGGGAATGGCTCCCCCCAATAACGTTGTCTACTAAATGCAGCATCACGCATTCTATAATTTACTTTGCGCTTACCAATACCCATTGCTTCAATTTTATCATTCACAATTGCAATGGCATCTTTTTGTATAACCCCGTTTAAGAAATCGCTATTGGTTAGTTTAGCTTCCTTGGTTGGATTGGCTTCCTTTCCATCAAATGCATCGCCAATAATATTAGTAATAGGAATATTAAAATGTTGCGCAAATTTAAAGTCACGATCATCCCCACAAGGAACAGCCATGATTGCACCTGTACCGTATCCTGCTAAAACATATTCTGAAATCCAAATAGGAATTAACTTTTGATTAAATGGGTTCACTACATATGCTCCAGTAAAACATCCTGAAATTTTCTTTTCTGCAATACGCTCACGCTCACTTCTACTTTTTACGTAAGCAATATATGCTTCAACAGATGCTTTATGCGAAGCGGGTGTAATACTTTCTATTAATGCATGCTCTGGCGCTACTACCATAAAGTCCACACCAAACACAGTATCAGGACGTGTTGTATAAACTCTTAAACCAGCGTCATGTCCATTCACTGCAAAATCAATCTCGGCACCATAACTTTTTCCAATCCAGTTAGATTGCATTTCCTTCATTGCGTCACTAAACTGAATCGTATCCAAACCTGATAATAAACGATCTGCATATTCTGTAATACGCAAATACCATTGTCTTAATTTTTTCTTTTCTACAGGATGCCCTCCACGCTCACTAAATCCATTAATCACTTCGTCATTTGCAAGCACCGTTCCTAAAGCCTCACACCAATTCACTTCACCAAAGCCACAAAATGCTAGGCGATAATGCATTAAAATAGTTTGTTGCACTTTTTCGCTATATGCTTTCCACTGGGTTGCACTAAAATTAATAGTAGCATCTCCAGAACATACTTGATTTGCATTTCCCTCTTTTTCAAAAACTGCAACTAAGTCAGCAATTGGATTTGCTTTTTGAGCAGCACGATCATAATAGCTATTAAACAATTGTAAAAAAATCCATTGTGTCCATTTGTAATAAGTAGCATCGCATGTTCTTACTTCTCTATCCCAATCATAACTAAAACCAATATTATCTAATTGCTTTCTAAAATTATCGATATTCCCATGCGTACTTTTTGCTGGGTGAACTCCATGCTCAATGGCATATTGTTCTGCTGGTAAACCAAATGCATCATAACCCATAGGATGCAAAACATTAAACCCTTTTAATCTTTTAAAACGACTGTAAATATCTGAAGCAATATAACCTAATGGATGTCCAACATGCAAACCTGCACCACTTGGATAAGGGAACATATCCAATACATAACATTTAGGCTTTGAACTTTCGTTACTAACCTGATATGCTTTTTTTGTTTTCCAGGCCTCCTGCCACTTTTTCTCGATACTACTAAATTGATATTCCATCTTCGTTTATGCTTAAAAAATCTATAAATATTCGGTTTTACTATAAGCGCGCCCTTTTTAACCCAATTTTGGCTAAAAAATAGGCATAATTCGCCCTATGCAAATGTAAGCCATTAGCGTTCAAAACCGTACATTTGCAAAGCGAACAAATTAAAATTTTAATGCTATGGCAGCTAATGGATCAGGATCTTTAAAACGCAGTAAACCCAACTACATTTATAGTATAATTGGGGTAGCTATTGTTTTGTTTATAATGGGCATTATGGGCTGGTTATTTTTGAATTTACACTCCATTGGAGATAATTTTAAGGAGGATATCCGTATTAGTGTGTATTTAAGAACCCAAGACAAGAATACCATTGGAAACATCCAGCAGTTTATCGCAGCCGAGCCCTTTGCTAAAAACGTAGAATACGTAAATAAAGACAAGGCAAAAGCTATATGGAATAAAGAAAATAATGAAGACTGGGGTAAAATTTTAGACGTTAACCCTTTGCCAGAAAGTGTTGACTTTTTTGCAAAAGCCGATTATGTAAATGTGGATAGCCTAACTAAAATAAGTGCTTCTATCGAGAATAAATTTAAGAACGAAGTAGCAGATATTCAATATCCAAAAAGCTTGGTAACCAACTTAAATGAGCGTGCTACTAAAATTGGTTTAATCTTTTTAGTAATGTCTATTGTGCTTTGCATTATAGTAATAATTAGTATTGATAATACAATTCGTTTGGCTATGTTTAGCAATCGTTTTTTAATTAAGACCATGCAAATGGTGGGCGCAACAAGAAACTTTATTTCAAAACCATTATTAATTCGTGCTTTGTTAAATGGTTTAATTAGTGCCTTTATCGCAATTTTCTTATTATTTGGATTAATAGAATGGGCAACTACACAGTTCCCTCAAATTAAAACACTACAAGGGATTCGTACAAGCGTATTGTTGTTTGGAGGCCTTATAATTTTAGGCGTAGGTATATCGGTATTTAGCACCTATCGTAGTGTGTTAAAATATTTAAAAATGAAATTGGACGAGCTTTACTAATCATAAATAATCTTACATTTAACATTCAAAATAGACCTCTATGAGTCAGAATAACAACAATAAGTCATTGGCATTTTTTGGTAAATCAAACTATATTTGGATGCTTGTAGGAGCAGCTTTAATTATAGCTGGCATGCTTTTAATGTCAGGTGGTAAGAGTGCCGATCCAGATATTTTTAACCCAAGTGAAGTATATGGATTTCGTCGTATCACATTAGCTCCTATTGTAATTATTGCAGGATTTATTGTAGAGATATACGCGATTTTCAAAAAATCATAATTTAAACTTCTTAATACTTTAAAAGCGATGAATGACTCATCGCTTTTTTAATAAAAATATTTTTATGAACTTATTCCAATCTATCATCATTGCAATTATTGAAGGGATCACCGAATTTCTTCCTATTTCAAGTACGGCCCACATGAAATTTGCCAACCCATTTTTAGGAATAGCAAATACTCCATTTGTAGATCTATTTGAGATTGTAATTCAATTAGCCGCAATCGCATCGGTAGTAGTGGTATATTATAAAAAGTTCTTTGATTTTAAACATTATAGTTTTTATTTAAAATTAATAGTTGCAGTCATACCAGCATTAGTTTTTGGCGCCTTATTAAAAAAACATATTGACGCAGCTTTAGGCAATTTATGGGTAATTGCAAGTGTAATGATTGGAGGTGGTGTTATATTGTTATTTGTAGATAAATTATTTGCAAGCAACGAAAATGAATCACAGGAAATGAGTTATAAAAAATCATTTGTTGTTGGATGCTTCCAAGTGCTTTCTATTTTATTCCCTGGCTTAAGCCGAAGTGCTGCAACCATTATTGGAGGTATGAGTCAAAAATTAACTAAAAAAACAGCAGCTGAATTTTCCTTCTTTTTAGCGGTACCAACCATGCTTGCTGCATCTGCTAAAAGCACATTAGATGTTTACAAAACCAGCCCAGCTATTTTTTCAAATGACAACCTGCTTACATTATTAATTGGTGCAGTAATTGCATTTGTAGTGGCACTGTTAAGCGTTAGGTTTTTTATAAATTTTATACAAAAAAAGGGCTTCGCATTGTTTGGTTGGTACAGAATTGTCCTTGGTCTTACCATTATTGCATTATTGTACACTAAGTATCTGTAGCACTTTCTAAATTATTTGTATATTTAAGAATACAAATAATTAGCGATGCAAACAGCCTCTAAAAAAGTAGTAAACGGATGGGCCATGTACGATTGGGCCAATAGCGTTTATAATTTAGTAATTACCTCAACTATTTTCCCAGCTTATTATGAAGCTGTAACAGGAGATGGAAATGAGAATACGCTCATTGATAAAATAAAAATTGGGGGTTACGAATTTTCAAATACCGCTTTATATAATTATGTATTGGGGTTTGCATTCATCATTGTGGCAATCATGTCACCTCTATTATCTTCGATTGCAGACTATCGTGGAAATAAAAAGCAGTTTCTACAATTCTTTTGCACTATGGGTAGCTTAGCCTGCGCTTCGCTCTATTTTTTTGATGCCAATCATATTATGGGTGGACTGGTTTCTGTAATTGTAGCCTGTGTAGGTTTTTGGAGTAGCTTAGTTTTTTACAATTCTTATTTACCTGAAATTGCTGCACCCGAAGACAGAGACCGTATTAGTGCAAAAGGTTTTATGATGGGTTATATTGGATCGGTATTATTACAACTTATTTGTTTTGTGTTTGTATTAAAACCTGAACTTTTTGGGATTACAGTTGGGAAAGCTTCTCAAATTTCGTTTTTATTAGTGGGTATTTGGTGGATGGGATTTGGCTGGTGGGCAATTTCTAGATTGCCTGCAGGCACTAGTCAAATGCATTTGGGCAAAAAAGAAAATCTATTCAGTTCAGGTTATAAAGAACTGCATAAAGTATGGAAGCAACTTAGGCATTTGCCAGTTTTAAAAAGATTCCTGACCTCTTTCTTCTTTTATAATATGGGCGTTCAAACTATTATGCTGGCTGCAACTTTATATGGCAAAAGTGAATTAAATATCCCTACTAGTAATTTAATTTTAGCCATTCTTATTATTCAAATTGTAGCAATCCCAGGTGCTAACTTAATGGCCAAACTGGCTAGTAAATGGGGGAACTTTAATACACTTATGGTAGCGGTACTAATTTGGATTGCTGGATGTGTAATGGGTTATTATTTGCCGCGAAATGGAATTGTACCATTTTACATTCTTGCAGTTTTAGTAGGGTTTGTTATGGGGGGTATTCAATCAGTAAGCAGAAGTACGTATTCTAAATTAATGCCAGAAACACATGATACCACTAGCTTTTTTAGCTTTTATGATGTGACTGAAAAAATTGCTATTGTAATAGGCATGTTTAGTTTTGGTTATATAAACGAATTAACTGGCTCGCAACGAAATTCGGTATTAGCACTAGGGATATTTTTTATTATTGGTTTTATATTATTATACCGAACATCTAAATTAGAAAAAAATGCAGCTGTATAGTATAGAGACCGGTAATTTTAAATTAGACGGCGGTGCTATGTTTGGCGTGGTTCCTAAATCCATTTGGAATAAATTGAATCCTGCTGATGAAAACAATTTATGTACCTGGGCTTTAAGATGTTTGCTAATTATTGAAGGAGATAGAAAAATATTAGTAGACACCGGCATGGGCAACAAACAGGATGCTAAGTTTTTTGGCCACTACGATCTTACGAATACTATAAGTTTAAAAGATGCATTACTAAAAATAAACATTGAGGTTACAGAGATAACAGATGTGCTTCTTACCCATCTACATTTTGATCATGTTGGCGGTGCAATAGAAAATAAAGATGACAAATTACAGACTGTATTCCCTAATGCAACTTATTGGATAAGTGAGCCGCAGTGGGAATTAGCAATGAACCCTAATAAAAGAGAAAAGGCATCCTTTTTAAAAGAAAATATTATTCCTATTAAAGAATCAGGTCAATTAAAACTAATTACAATACCTGCATATCAAGGATCAGAACAACTTCAAGAAATTCATTTTAGCAGTAATATAAGTTGCTTGGTTGTTAATGGGCATACACAATGCATGCTATTGCCTAAAATTAATTACAATGGCCACACAATAGTTTATATGGCAGACTTGTTGCCTAGTGTTGCTCATATTCCTATTCCTTATGTGATGGGGTATGATATGCAGCCTTTGGTTACGCTTAATGAAAAAGAAATGTTTTTAAAAGAGGCTATTAAAAACAACTATACTTTATTTTTTGAACATGATACCGTTAACGAATGTTGTAATTTACAGGAAACCGAAAAGGGTGTAAGATCCAAGGAAACATTTACATTAGAAAATATTGCCAATAGCTAGCAATAAAATTTGAACTACTCCGGTGGATTCATCAATTCAATTAAAGATGTTAAAGGATATCTTAAATTTTGATAGCCTACCATATCCACTTTTATACTTCCTACAATAATGGGCGTTTCAATACGCACAGGAATATGATTTTCATCGTCCGTTACCCATACAATCATCTTTTCCCCGCCATCAAAAATGGCGCCTTTAACTAACAATGGGGCGAGTTTTATGACTTTAAACTTACCATAACGTGTAGTGATAACCGACTTGCCAAGATATTTAAAATAGGAAGGGAATAATTCTTTGTCAAGGAAAAAATTAAGGTAAATTTTATCATTCATTTGACAATTGGCGTAATTAATATTACGCGCGGCATAAATTGCACTTATTACATCATAGGTACAATCGGCAGTTTTAAATACACCTGGCGCAGTGGAAGTTGTAACCGACCTTCCTTTTTGATTAAACGAGATAGATTCTTTTTGATGAAATTTTCCCTCATTAATTTGCCTTGTAAATTGATAGGGCAACAATGTTTTACTATCTACTACACTTTCATATTTATCTCGGACTTTAAATATCCAGTCATATTTGAAATTAGATTTACCCGTTGCAGTAAAAGTATAGGCATCCGCCCCATTCCAATTGCTAGCAGTAGTGGCAAATTCAGCACTGCCGGCATTAACATACAGCCCTACTACATTATAGTAAATGGTATAATTTATTTTTTCGCCTGTATTAAACGATGTATTCGTTTGATTACATAACCCGGAGTCTTTAGCTCCAAAGAAGTTTAATAAAGGGAATAAAAAATAAATTAATAACACTTGCATGCGATAGGGGTGTTTTATGCAAAATTATCGATTAATGCGATAGCTTAATGTTAAGAATGTTCCTATTATTGACGGGATTAGGAAATTTATACCCCAAATAAATGAAGATAAAGAGATGATCATCATTTTATCACTGTAAAAAGGGGCTAATATTATTAATAAAAGCTGCCCTCGAATCACCAACTCGGTAATACTTATGGTAGGTAAAATACTTAAACATAAAAACAAAATAGCAACAGACAACACCAATGGAAAAAGTTCAATATTCATTTTTAACATGTAAGCAACCCATACATATTGCAACATGAAAATAATATACCTAAAAATGGATAGCCCTAACATGCTCCCCTTTATATTTGTTTCAATTTGCATTCTATTTAAAAAAGACATCCAACCTTTCCACTCTCTTTTATAAAAAAACAAAACAATGGCTAGTATCCCTATAAATGGACTTATTAATTTTACACTTATAAGCCAGCGGCCATCGGCCCATGGATACAATGAGATGTTCAATGCTAGAGCTAATACGCCTATGCAAATGGTCACAATCAATTGCGCATAAGAAGCCCAGCCCATTTGAGCCATCCCTGTCATTTTATTACCAGCGTCTAAAAACAAGGTTCTGCCTGCATATTCGCCAATTCGATTAGGCGTAAAAAAAGCAAATGCTTGTCCTACAAAAACACTTTTTATAGCTTTAAATATTGAAATAGGATTGGTAGCTGCAACTACTAATTTCCACTTAATTGATTCAATTAAAAAATTGCTGCACATTAATAATAATAAAACTACCCATTCATAAACAGGCGCCGAAAATAATTGAGCGCGCATCATTATTCCATATTGCGCCCAGTTTTCATTTACTAATACTTTATTGTAAATGGCAATACTACAAATTACAAATAGCAAAAGCCCAATGCTTTTTTTCCCGATTGATATAGTGGCATCCATTGCGCTTTTAAACATAGTATCAAAGTTCGGAATTTGATATGATATATGTAACTTTATTCTACATGAGCAAAGCACCCATAATATTAGGAATCGATCCAGGCACACAAATCCTAGGCTATGCCATTTTAAAGGGCGGAAGTAAGCCTATGTTAATTGAAATGGATGTACTTAAATTGACAAAGGAAAAAGATATTTACGCAAGGCTTCAATTAATTCATGCCAAGATAATTGAGCTGATTAAAATTCATAAGCCAACAGACTTTGCTATTGAGGCGCCATTTTTTGGCAAAAACGTACAAAGTATGTTGAAACTTGGACGTGCCCAAGGCGTTGCTATTGCTGCAGCCATGCATTATCAATTGCCAGTAACTGAATACGCTCCTAAAAAAGTAAAACAGTCCATTACAGGAAATGGTAACGCGGATAAGGATATGGTATGGAAAATGCTTGAGCAAATTTTGTCTATCAAAAAAGCACCCAAATATTTTGATGCAACGGATGCATTAGGTGTTGCACTATGTCACTGGTATCAAATGAGTGGGCCCGTATTACCTACTATTGCTAAAACCGGCAAAGGCTCCAAGATTGCAAAAAAGTCCAACGGATGGGAAGCCTTTCTAGCGAAAAATCCAGAAAGAGTAAAGGTTAAATAAATCCACTAAGGATTCGCTCAAAATACCAATCATTTCTTTCCCTCCTACTATTGCAATTTACTCACAATCAATTCCTGAATTTGTTTAAATTCCTCGGGCAATAATTTTAATTTAGGATTCGCAAAATTAATATCATCTGCCGCATTTATAGGAATAAGGTGCAAATGCGCATGAGGCACTTCCAATCCTACAGTCATCATACTTACTCTATTACATGGAAAGCTTGCTTCTATTGCTTTTGCAATAGGCTTAGCAAAAGCCATTAATTCATTTAAATATTCATCAGGCACATCAAATACCTTATCAACTTCAATTTTCGGAACCACCAATACATGTCCTTTTTGTAAAGGGAAGATGTCTAAGAAAGCATAATACTTATCGGACGCTGCAATTTTATAGGAAGGAATTTCACCCTTGATGATTTTTGAAAATATAGTCATATCAAATATTTGTAATTAAAATTAGTTCTAATTAAGGAATAAAAAAAGCCTTCACCGATAACAGCGAAGGCTTTTGCAATAAGATGGTTTATATTAAATGGTAATATTTTCTACCTTAAATTTCATAGTTCCATTAGGTGTTTGTACTTCCGCAATTTCACCTACTTTCTTACCAATCAATCCTTTTCCAATTGGAGAAGACGCAGAAATTTTTCCTGCTTTTAAATCAGCTTCTTTTTCACCTACTAATTGATAAGTAACTGTTTTTTTAGTAGCCTCATTCGTAATTGTTACTTTAGTTAAAATCGTAACCTTACTTGTATCGATTGTTTTTGTATCAACAATTTTAGCATTTGAAATTGCTGCTTCTAATTGTTTAATTTTTGACTCAAGCATACCCTGTGCTTCCTTCGCAGCATCATATTCGGCATTTTCTTTCAAGTCTCCTTTTTCTCTTGCTTCAGCAATTGCTCTTGAAGCTGCTGGACGATCTACAGATTTTAATTTCTGTAATTCTTCACGCATCTTATCAAAAGTTTCCTGCGTTACATAAACATTAGTTTCACTCATATCCTTTGATTTGTATAAAAAAAATACAACGCCACATAGTTGTAGCGTTGCAGTATACAAAGATATCAATTTAGGGCCAAACTATGGCTATCTAAAGGTCAAATAATGGCTAATTTTTCTAATACGACCTTTGCCATTTTATAGTAAGCCTCATGGCTATAGCCTGCAATATGAGGGGTTACAAGGCAATTTGGGAAGGCCAATAAGGCATCCAATTGGGCCTTTTCAGATGCACTGTACTTGGCAAGTTGCTCGTTTTCCAATACATCCAGGCCAACTCCTCTAACCAATTGATTTTGAAGGGCTTTTAAAACGGCTTCCGAATCGGTTACCTGACCACGGCAGGTACTAATAAAATAGGGCTTTTGCTTACACGCACTAAAAAAAGCGTCGTTGGCATAGTGAAAAGTCAAATCAGTCAATGGCAAGTGAAGGCTAATTACATGTGCTTCCTCTTGAATTTGCTGCAGGCTTGCAGCCTTTATTTGATCGGTGTCAAAGTTAGTTTTGTAAATATCATGTGCTAATATCTTAACATCAAAACCCTGTAACACTTTTGCAAATGCCGTTCCAGTATTCCCCAATCCTATAATACCAACTGTCTTTCCAGTAAGTTCGTCTGCTCTATTTGCATCACGTATCCATTGTCCATTTATCACTTCCTTGTGTGCACTATGAATACGATTCATTAAATTTAAAACCAAACCAAGCGTATGTTCACCCACTGTGGTACAATTACCTTCGGGACTACTCACGCATTTAATACCTTTTGAGTTTGCATAATCCACATCAATTAATTCCATGCCACTTCCTAGTCGGCCAATCCATTTTAATTGCGGTGCTTTGTCAATAATAGTAGCGTCAATTTTTAATCGAGTAGTGACAATCAAACCACTTGCCTTGGAAATAATCCCAGACAATGCATCATAACTAATAGTAGGCTCATACATAATTTCATAGCCCTTATCTTGTAAGGTATCCACTAAAAATGAATGCACCGGCGCTGTTATAATTACAATAGATGCCATTTATTTATCGTTATGCATTTTAAAGGTAAGTGCCGCATAGTCCTCATAGGTAAGGTTTTCGGCGCGTTTGGTAAAGATAGGGTCTTCCAATTGAGCAGTTGTAAAATAAGGTTTTAAAGGATTGCGCAACATTTTTCTGCGTTGTCCAAATGCCATTTTCACAATATGATAAAAACTTTTTTCAGAAGCCATATCTGGAAATTTTTCTTTGCGCTTAAACATAATCACACCACTATCTACTTTTGGTGGCGGATTAAAAGCACTTGGTGGTACATCAAACAAATAAGTAACATCATAAAAAGCCTGTGCCAAAACACTTAGTATACCATATGCTTTTGAATGCGGCTTTGCAGCAATTCTTTCAGCAACTTCTTTTTGAAACATCCCAACCATCATGGGTACATTTTCCTTCCATTCTAACACCTTAAAAACAATCTGTGTGGAAATATTATACGGGAAATTTCCTACCAAGGTAAAGGGCTGGTCAAACGGCATTTGCGTCTCTAAAAAATCTTCGTTAATTAACTTCCCAGTCAATTCCGGAAAAGTATGCAATAGATAATTCACTTTTTCTGTATCCAGTTCAATGGCTTTAAATTCAGTACTAGGTAATTTATAAATGTACTCAGTTAAAGCTCCTGCACCAGGCCCAACTTCCACAAGTCTATCCATTGGATTTTCCTGCAATACCGCTTGTATTCTTTCACAAACGGTCTTATCGGTCAAGAAGTGCTGCCCAAGGGACTTTTTTAGCGTGTATTGCATGAAGCAAAGTTAGGTTTTTGTGCGTACTTTTACAGCCTAATAAAATGGATATGAGTCAGGAAATCAGAAAACCAATTATCGGCTTTAGCTGTGGCGATTTAAACGGTGTGGGCATTGAATTAATCATTAAATCATTGTCAGATAGTCGTGTATTGGACTTTATGGTACCTGTTATTTTTGCAAGCAATAAAAGCATCAATTTCTATAAAAAATTGAGCCCGGAATTTGTGTTAAATTTTTCTTCTATCTCAGACTTATCAAAGATCAATCCAAAGCAAGTGAACCTAATTCATAGCTGGGAGGAAGACGTAAATATCACTCCAGGTGAATTAACCGAAGAAGGAGGCAAATATGCATTCATTTCTTTACAACAAGCAGTAGCTGCATTAAAGGATAAAAAAATTGACGGCTTAGTTACTGCCCCTATTCACAAAAAAAATATTCAGTCTCCTGAATTTAATTTTAGCGGACACACACCATATTTACAACATGCTTTTGGCAATACCGAAAATCTAATGTTATTGGTAGCAGAGAATTTAAGAATGGCATTGGTAACAGAACATGTAACGGTGCAGGATATTGCAAAGTATATTACAAAAGATAAGATCAAACAAAAATTACAAATACTTAATAGTAGTTTAAAAAAGGATTTTGGTATTGATGCTCCACGCATTGCAGTACTAGCTTTAAATCCACACGCTGGAGACGAAGGGTTAATTGGTAAAGAAGAAATTGAAATTATTCGTCCGGCAGTCAAAGAAAGTAAAAATCAAATGTTGGTATACGGACCTTATTCGGCAGATGCATTTTTTGCAAGAGGTGCACACGAAAAATTTGATGGCGTATTAGCAATGTATCATGATCAAGGATTAATTCCATTTAAGTCTTTGGCTTTTGGCGAAGGTGTTAATTTTACTGCAGGCTTACCAATTGTAAGAACCAGTCCTGACCATGGAACCGCATTTGATATTGCAGGTAAAAACAAAGCGGACGCCGCTTCTTTTACAGCTTCTATTTTTGAATGTGTAAGAATCATTCATGCACGCCAAGGATACAAAGACATGCGCTTAAATCCATTAAAAAAGATGAGCGCTCGTATGTTTGCAAATGCTGTAGACGAAAGACTAGAAGGTAGTTACTAATACTTACAAGTTGTAAGTATTTCTTTGATAGATGTATAGCCCCAGGTTGGCAAACACCTCCATTTCCCTTTTTCTAGAATTAATAATTTTTCTGCTTGCTTAGCAATAGGCATTGCATTATGGCAACCACCACCAAAGGAACCAGGAAGATGATACTGCAAATTAGCTTCTAATACATAAATCCTTGGATTTTTGGGATTAAGTATTTTAGCTTTTTGCAAAGGATTTTTTATTCTGTCTTGATATGCCAAAAATCTCCATGTTGGATGCACCGACATTTTTACAGTATATGCAAAACTTTCTGCACACAACACTTCATCGTTGACTTGAATTTGCTTGCATTTGTTTACCCAAGCCAAAGCCACATCTGCTAATTTATCCGTATTCCCTTTTTGCAATAATGCAATTTTGGTTTGTAATATGGCTGCGTAATAATAAGGCAACCACTCATTTGGATAAGAATTAGTGAGTGCTATAAATTGATTTAATGCAATTTGATATTGATCTTCATGATCTATATGATTAAACTTATTTACTGATTCATAAAGCACCGATTCATAGTTGGATGACTGTGCATTTACAAAAAAGACGTTTAAAATAAATAATATGGTGATGCTCAAACGCATGATGCAATTTAAGAAATTGAATCTACAATCTTATCACTAAAACATTGAATTAGACACACCCTTGTTAATGACATAATTGGTGTAGGTAATTTCGATACTACCCTTTTTGTTCTTAAGGGCCTTTTGTTTGGATACAGGATCCTCGTCACCAAATTCTAAAGTAATACCATTAGGCAATTTATAATCCTTTGTATTAAAGGCGAATATGATTTTGCTAGGCAACCCCATATTAGCGTAACTACTATATTCCATGGTTATCTCATAGCTGCCATTTTCCTTAGTGGTTGTAAAAGTCTTGTATACCAATGCATCTGTTGGATCAATCCATAAGGTAGAAATTACCCAGTCTAGTTTATCATCCGTAGGTACCAATTTGATGACTCTAAGTTCTTTCCCTTTGTATTGTTGCGTTCCAGCCGGAAGTGCAATGTATTGCTTAGTATTTAACAATGAATTAATGGTAACTGAAACTCCGCCTTTTGGTAATAAGGAAATACCGCCTTCCTTTTTAACTTTTAGTAAATTGGGCTTTTTAAAATACACTTTTACTTTTCCTAAACTTGCTTTAATAAAAGACACATCGGTTTTCATCACTCCCTCTGCAACATAATCGTTTACTAGTGCTAATTTTTGACTTACTTTTTCAATCAATGGATCAACCTGGGCAATTACATTGTTGCTCAAAAAAAGTAATATCAATACCAGACCATGTATAAAAATTCTTTTCATAATTAATTAGCTTAAAATGTCTTTTCGCTTTGTGATAATTACCGATGCCGTTACAAATAAAATAATATGAAGTGTAAGCACAATTAAAGAGGTTTTAATTTTAGCTACATTTAAAATAGTGCCATAAATTGCTTCATTATTTTCATTCACCTTAATATCAAAAAACTCCTTCCAATTATTCATATGAGTCGTAAACAAATATGGCTTGACAACCGAGAATAACGGAATATTTAATGTACTCAGGATAGTAAAAAATACAATGGCACTCATGGTTCCAACAATTGGCCCTATTGAATTATTTGAGATGCTTGACATTAAGAATCCTAGAGAAGTTACAGTAAGTAAAGAAAAGCTGGCAAATACAAATGCACCTAC
The DNA here is from genome assembly GCA_903819975.1 of uncultured Bacteroidota bacterium. Taxonomy (GTDB): domain Bacteria; phylum Bacteroidota; class Bacteroidia; order Chitinophagales; family Chitinophagaceae; genus Sediminibacterium. Next base: position 220,672 of record CAIJFI010000017.1, read on the forward strand.
ATAACGCCATAACACATCTTTCTCCTGTATCAATACTACATAGTTGGACTTCATCAAGAATAAATCGTCTGTGCCAAACACCCACATACTCACAAATAATGCTAAAAATGCCAACCATATTAATAACACAATCGTGTAAATACTTGCGGCTATAAACTTACCCATCACCCATTGTGTTCTACTATAAGGTGTGGTGAATAATAATCTTAATGTGCCTAAATTAGCTTCGCCCGAAATCATATCCGCAGCAATTAAGGCCACTAACAACGGGACATGCACTAATAACAATTGCAATAAGATATAACAGATCAAGTAACCATTTAATACTTTACCATCCACTGTTAAAGTATCATTAATATCCTTCATTAAAAATGCTGCATATGATTGGCCATCCATTTTTAATCCCAACTGTATCACCATAATTAATGCAGCAATAGCACCAAAAGCAATGTATGTTCTTGGTCGTCTAAATATTTTATATAATTCTATGGAAATAATTGCCTTCATTAATTTGTATTTGAAGTGACTTGTAAAAAATAATCCTCTAGCGAATTTCTCGTCTCAACTCCCACCAAACCCACGCCAGCATTGATTAAAGATGCATTTAATAATGGTATTTCATAGTCAGGTATACGTAAATAAATACCATCCTTTCTTTGTAATAAATAATTACTAAAGCTTCCAGATAAAATTACTTGTAAGCTTTGTGCATCATTGGTAGTTTTAACATGTACAATCATTTTAGTCGGATCCAATAATTTTTGAATTGGCCCTTCGGCTACTTTTTGTCCTTTATGTATGATCATAATTTGAGTAGCCATTTGTTCTATCTCTGACAACAAATGCGAAGACACTAAAACGGTTTTACCTTCCTCTCTTGCAAGCGATTGAATTAAATTTCTTATATCAGATATACCCTGTGGATCCAATCCATTAGTAGGTTCGTCTAATATTATTAAAGATGGATTGTGAACAAGCGCGATTGCAATTCCTAAACGCTGTTTCATTCCTAATGAAAAACTCTGCACTTTATCTTTAGACCTATCCATTAATCCCACTTTTACCAAAGTGTTGTCAATGTTAGCATTTGTAATTTTCTTACTGCGTAATTTTGCAAATAATTGCAAATGCTCTTTGGCAGTTAAATAAGGATATAAATCTGGACGCTCAATTATAGCACCTACCTCTTCTAATATAGCGGTTCTGTTTGCTTCTAAGGACTTGCCAAACAACTCAATGCTTCCACTTGTTGGGTGTATTAAAGAAAGTAACATTCTTATGGTAGTACTCTTGCCAGAACCGTTCTGACCTAAAAAGCCAAAAACCTCACCTTGATTCACGCTAAAACTTAACCCATCCACCGCTTTTAAAGCGCCAAAGTGTTTACTTAGTTGATTTACTTGTATCACAGACATACTATAATAACAAAAAACCCCGAACTAAGTTCGGGGTTTTGTATCAAAATAATTGTCTTTAACTATTTGTATTGAGGGATTAAGCTATTCGCTAAATCTACCATTTGTTTTAATCCGTCTTCAGGTAAGTTTCCTTTCTTGAATTCGGCTAATACATTTGGTAATTTGTTGCTCATTTCTAATAAGAAGTGTGCTTCAAATTCTTTCACGTTTTTAACCGCTACTTCTTTTAACAAACCTTGTGTACCCAAGTAGATAATTGCTACTTGTTTTTCCACTGTAAATGGAGTGTATTGAGCTTGCTTTAAGATTTCTACGTTTCTTGCACCTTTGTCAATTACGTTTTTAGTAGCTGGATCCAAATCACCACCAAATTTAGAGAAGGCCTCTAACTCACGGTATAATGCTTGGTCTAATTTTAAAGTACCAGATACTTTTTTCATTGACTTGATCTGCGCGTTACCACCCACACGGCTAACAGAAATACCTACGTTAATCGCTGGACGAATACCTGCGTTAAACAAGTTACCCTCCAAGAAAATTTGACCGTCGGTAATTGAGATTACGTTTGTTGGAATATATGCAGATACGTCACCTGCTTGAGTTTCAATAATTGGTAATGCTGTTAATGAACCACCACCTTTTACCAAATGCTTGATAGAAGCTGGTAAGTCATTCATGTTTTTAGCGATGTCGTCATTTGCAATAACTTTCGCAGCACGCTCTAATAAACGGCTATGCAAGTAGAATACGTCACCTGGATAAGCCTCACGACCTGGCGGACGACGTAATAACAAAGATACCTCACGGTAAGCCACCGCTTGTTTTGATAAGTCATCAAATACAATTAATGCTGGTTTACCACAATCACGGAAAAACTCACCAACTGCTGCACCCGCAAATGGAGCGTAGAATTGTTGTGGAGCTGGATCCGCTGCAGAAGCCGCAACGATTGTTGTATAAGCCATTGCACCATTGTCCTCTAATGTTTTCATAACACCAGCAATCGTAGATGCTTTTTGACCAATCGCAACATAGATACAATATACAGGTTGACCTGCATCGTAGAATTCTTTTTGATTGATAATTGTGTCCACACAAATAGCTGTTTTACCAGTTTGACGGTCACCAATTACCAACTCACGTTGTCCACGACCAATTGGAATCATTGCGTCAATCGCTTTGATACCTGTTTGTAATGGCTCTTTTACAGGCTCACGGAAAATTACCCCTGGCGCTTTACGCTCCAATGGCATTTCATATAATTCACCTTTAATAGGACCTTTACCATCAATTGGCTCGCCCAACATATTAATAACACGGCCTACTAAACCATCTCCTACTTTAATAGAAGCGATTTGACCAGTTCTTTTTACTTTGTTGCCTTCTTTAATGCCTTTGCTATCACCCATCAATACCACACCCACATTGTCTTCTTCCAAGTTTAATGCAATAGCTTTAACGCCGTTTTCAAACTCTACTAGCTCACCACTACTAACGCCATTTAAACCATACACACGGGCAATACCATCACCCACTTGTAATACGGTACCCACTTCTTCCAAATCTGCAGAAGCATTAAAGTTGCTTAATTGCTGTCTTAGGATGGCTGAAATTTCATCTGGTTTAATATCCACCATAACTGTTTATTTTAATTATATGATTTTACTATTTTATTATCTTACCTACAAACTCGTTGTTTGTAAATTGTCTTTTAATATCTTTTAAGTCTCTAGCAATACTAGCATCCAATAAATTGTTGTTGAATTCTAAAACAAATCCACCAATCAAGCTTTCGTCTGTCTTAGTAGTTAATTCAACAGTAGCGAAATTATTTTCTGCTTTCACTTTGTTTTCAATTGACTTTTTCAAATCATCACTCACTTCTACTGCAGTAGTCAATGTAACTTGGTGAATCCCTTTTATTTCATTGTATTGCTCAATAAAAGCTATTGCCATTTCTGGTAAATCACTTTCACGACCCTTTTTCACCAACAATACAGTAAAAGAACTTGTCAACAAGCTCACCTTATCCTTTGTAACAGCACCAATGATGCTATTTTTTTGATCTGCATTAATAATTGGACTGCGCAACAAATTCACAAACTCGCGACTTGCCTCACAAACGGCATGCACATACTTCATGTCTGCATATACCACTTCCAATTGACCTTGCTCTTGAGCAAGCCCTAGTAAGCTTTTTGCGTATCTACCTGCTAAACGTGCGTTCGACATTTTTTTTAATTTAATTTAACCCCGTCTGCTAATTGCTTAATATAAGATTCTTGATCTGCCTTGTTAGACAATTCTTTTCTTAATACTTTTTCTGCTACTTCAATAACCAATGTACCCACCTGATTTTTAACTTCAGTGATAGCTGCATTTTTTTGTTGTGTTATTGCTAATTGCGCATCCGCTAAAATTCTATCGTATTCCGACTTCGCTTTATCCTTTGCTTCTGCAACCATTTTATCTGAAGCTTCTTTTGCTTCCTTAATTAATGTTGCTCTTTCTTCACGCGCTTTTGCTAATAATGCTTCATTTTCATTTTGCATTGCAGCAATTTCAGCTTTCATTTTATCTGCACGCAACAATGCTTCTTCAATACCGCTCTCACGATCGGCAATTGCTTTTAACATTGGCTTCCATGCAAACTTGCCTAAAACAATCAATAAAACTAAAAACGCAATTGTATTCCAAAACACCAATCCGATGTCTGGTAATACTAATGGGTTAATTTCTAATATGAACATAAGATTCGTTTATCTTAATTAATAATTTCAAAGTTAAAATAGGCCCATCGCCCTGTGCTAGGGCCTATTTAGTTTCTTGGATATCCAAGTTGATTATCCGTTACCTAATAAGGCAACAACCACAGCAAACAAGGCAACGGCCTCAACGAATGCAGCAGCAACAATCATACTTGAACGGATATCGTTCGCAGCTTCTGGCTGACGAGAAATACCTTCAACAGCACCTTTACCAATCTGACCGATACCAATTCCAGCACCGATAGCAGCTAATCCAGCGCCAATTGCAGCAATACTTCCTACCATTTTTTTAAATTTTAATTGTTATTGAAAAAAGCGTTTATAATTATTTTAGTGATGAGCAGCATCTGCATGTTCATGATGATGTTCTTCGTTTGCCATACCAATGTACATAGCCGTTAACATGGTAAAAATGTAAGCTTGCAAGAAGGCAACCAAACATTCAATCATACCAATGAAAACAGCAAATGGAACTGCAATAGCAGAAGCAAACACCGTCTTGAATATAAAAATGATACAAATCAAACTTAATACTAGAATGTGGCCCGCTGTAATGTTCGCGAATAAACGAATCATTAAAGAGATAGGCTTAGTAAATACACCAATTAATTCAATTGGTGCCAAGAATAACTTCATACTCCAGTGCATGCCTGGCATCCAGAAAATGTGTTGCCAATAATTTTTATTAGCACTTAAATTCACAACTACAAACACACATACCGCTAACATCATTGTGAAAGCAATATTACCACTCACATTAGCTCCACCTGGGAAGAAAGGAATTAATCCTAAAAAATTATTCGTTAAAATCAAGAAGAACACGGTCAATAAAAAAGGCATGAACTTAGCATACTTCTTTTTACCAATATTTGGGATCGCTAAATCATCTCTTACAAATAATACAATTGGCTCCATGAAAGACTGTAAGCCTTTAGGTGCAGAAGTAACTCCTGTTTTCTTATAAGCAGCTGCTGCGTTTAAGAAAATAAACAAGATGATAAATACTGATATAAATAAACTAGCAACGTTTTTAGTAATAGAGATGTCAATTAATTGCTTATTTGCTTCTTCATCAACAGCACCTATTTCGTTTACTATCTTTAACTTCCCTTCAACTAGTTTGTAATTAAAATTTCCTTTGAATACTATTGGTTCATGATGTTCGTCTACTAAATTAGCAGAAGAAAATACTTCAAAACCTTTTGATGTTTTTAAAATCACTGGTAAAGCAACTGAAGTGTGACCCCATAAGTGCCAACTATGATCGTCTTTAATGTGTTCTAAAATTGTTTCAGTTACATTAAACGCCTTTGCTTCATGAGCAGTTGTTGCTGAATGTGTTTCTGCACCTGCTAATTGGCTTGCAGTATCATGAGCTGCAGTATTTGAATCCAAACTCACTGCTTTTTCATTAGCCAATAATGGATTTGAAATAGCCAATGCTAAAAAGCTGAAACTCGCTACCAATAAAGTTTTTATACGTAAAAGGGACATGATACTCTCAAAATTTGCGGCAAAGATAGGAAGAAAGCCGCTGAAAATGAGCAATTATTAATAGAAACTTAAGGTCAATTATAAAAAAGTGGAATCAGGCAATCTACTGATAATCAATGACTTGAAAAAAATAGCCTTATTTTTTTTGAGCAAACTGCATTTCGGTCAAAGTAGCATAAAATCCGCCCTGTTGTAATAGCTCATTATGGGTACCCATTTCCTTTATCTCTCCCTTGTCCAAAACAATGATTTTATTGGCCTTTCGGATGGTTGATAATCGGTGTGCAATCACAATTGAGGTTCTACCTTTAATTAACGCATCAATGGCGCGTTCAATTAACTGCTCGCTCTCTGTGTCGATAGACGAAGTTGCTTCGTCCAGAATTAAAATAGAAGGGTTGTACAATAATGCACGTATAAAACTTAATAATTGTCTTTGTCCCAAACTTAATGTTGCTCCTCTTTCCATTACATGATAATCATACCCACCCGGCAATTGCATAATAAAATCATGCATGCCAATCATTTTTGCAGCTTCATATACCTGCTCTTTTGAAATGGATTCATTACGCAAAGTAATATTATCATACACCGAACCAGAAAACAAAAACACATCTTGCAATACCACTCCTACCGAGGCTCTTAAGCGATCCAAGGAATAAGATTCAATTGGATGATCATCTAATAAAATGGCACCAGATTGATATGGATATAATCTGTTTAATATACTTATGATGGACGTCTTGCCACTTCCTGTATGTCCAACTAAAGCAACTGTTTGTCCAGCCTCTACTTTAAAATTAATTCCTTTTAACACCCAACTAGGTTCTTGGTATGCGAACTGCACATCCTTAAATTCTATTTTACCATTTATATGCGCAGGTGCATAAGTTCCATCATTAATAGTTACATCTTTATTATCTAATACCTTAAACACACGCTCGGCCGCCACCATACCCATTTGTAGCACATTAAACTTATCTGCAATCATTCTTAATGGTCTAAAAATCTGATTCAGAAATAATATAAATGCTACCAACATTCCCGCATCTAAAGATTGTCCAGCAACCCACCAAACAATAAGTCCAATACTTAACGCCAACACTACTTCTACAACTGGAAAGAATACCGAATAAGCAAATATCGCTTTGATGTTTGCAAGTTTATGCTGCTCGTTGATTTTAGTAAATTTTTTCAGTTCCTTTTCTTCCGCCGCAAATGCTTGTACCACTTGCATACCAGAAATATGCTCTTGTACAAATGCATTTAATGCAGCTACCGCATTACGTACTTGAATAAAACTTTTATTTACACTTTCCTTAAAAAAATAAGTGGCTACTAACATTATAGGAAACGGAATCAAACAAATTAGCGTCAACTTCCAATTAATTACAAACATGGTTGTAAGTGTAACTATAATAGTAAGCAAATCCGCTAAAATTGGAATCAAACCATCACTAAAAATATCATTAATACTTTCAATATCATTTATGGTTCTTGTGGTAAGCGTACCAATAGGTGTCTGGTCAAATTGACGCATTTCCCAATGCATAATTTTTTCATAAACAGTGTTGCGTAAATCTCTAACAACCTGTTGTCCCAGCCATGCCATTCCAAATGTGAAAAAGAAACGTGTAATGGTTTCAATAATTATGAAGCCAACCTGAAATAATGTAATTGCAATAATTAATTTAGTAATATCCCCAAATGCAGCTACTGGTAAAAAAAACTTGACCCATACTGGAAGTGTAATGGCTTTGCCAATTGCAATATTTACAGTGGACTGAATTAAATAAGGCCTAACAGGTGTCGCAAAAGCCAATAAAATAGCCAATATCACATTGCTCCAAAATATAAATCGATAGGGCTTTACAAAGGAAAAAACTCTTTTTAAAATAGAGCGCTTAAACATAGATTTTGACTGTGTGGTGGACATAGGAGAACAAAGTTACATTATATAGGTGTTGTTTGTAAAAATCATGTGGCTTTTACGTATTTTCGTAATGAATGGATTATACCGACGACGATATTAAACCCCAAATTGTAAGCCAATACAATTTAGATGAAGAACAAGAAAAAAAAGAAATTGTTCGTCAATACCGTGCCCTATTGCGCGCATTAAGACCTAAGATTAAAAAAGGCGATAAAGAATTATTAAGAACTGCTTTTGAAATGGCTGCCAATGCGCATAAAACAATGCGTCGTAAAAGTGGTGAGCCTTATATATTTCATCCCATTGCTGTTGCCATGATTTGCGTGGAAGAAATTGGGCTTGGCGTAAGAAGTACTATTTGCGCATTATTACATGATACCGTAGAAGATACTGACATTACTTTGGATGATATAAAAAGTGAATTTGGAAATGAGATTGCCAAAATTGTTGATGGGCTTACCAAGATCTCAACAGTGATGGATACCAATAGTAGTCAACAGGCCGAGAATTTTAAAAAGATTTTATTGACCCTTACCGACGATCCAAGAGTAATCCTAATAAAATTGTCAGATCGCTTGCACAATATGCGTACGCTGGATTCTATGAAACAAGAGAAACAACTCAAAATTTCATCGGAAACAATATGGGTATATGCCCCACTAGCACATCGAATGGGCTTGTACAATATTAAGACAGAGTTAGAGGATTTATCCATGAAGTATTTGGAAGCAGATACTTACAAAGAGATTGCAAAAAAATTAGCTGAAACCAAGAGGGAACGTACTAAGTATATCAATGAATTTATTCGCCCATTAAAAGAAAAACTTGGCAACACAGGTTTTGAATTCGAAATTTATGGTCGTCCAAAAAGCATTCACTCTATTTGGAATAAAATAAAAAAGAAAGGCGTAAGCTTTGAAGAAGTTTATGACTTGTTTGCTATTAGAGTTATCCTTGATTCGCCTTTAGAAAGAGAAAAAGAAGATTGTTGGAAAGTGTATTCTATGGTAACTGACGAATACCTTCCCTCACCCGAACGTTTAAGAGACTGGTTGAGTAATCCAAAGAGTAATGGATACGAAGCATTGCACACTACAGTAATGGGGCCGCAAGGAAAATGGGTAGAAGTGCAGATTCGCACAAAGAGAATGAACGAGATTGCCGAAAAGGGTTTAGCTGCCCATTTTAAATATAAAGAAGGGTCACAAAGCGAAGACCGTTTTGATAAATGGTTTATGCAAATTCGCGAAGCATTAAGCAACCAAGACGAAGGCGGAATAGATTTTTTACAAGATTTTAAAACCTCTTTTTTAGCCGAAGAAATTTATGTATACACCCCTAAGGGCGATGTGAAAATGCTGCCTACCAATAGCTCGGCACTAGACTTTGCATTCTTTATTCACACAGCAATTGGTTCCAAATGTATTGGCGCTAAAGTGAATCACAAATTAGTTCCTATTAGCCATAAATTAAGAAGTGGAGACCAGATAGAAATTATAACAAGTAATAAGCAAAAGCCTACCGAAGACTGGTTAAACAATGTAGTAACAGCAAAGGCTAGAAATAGTATTAAAGATGCATTAAGAGAGGAGAAGAAAATTATTGCCGAAGAGGGAAAATATACTTTACAAAGAAAACTTGAGGGTATTGGGGCAGTTTACAATCCATACAACATAGATCAAGTAATGAACTATTATAAACTAAATAGTCAACTAGATTTACTGTACCGAATTGCCACTAAATCTATCGATTTAAAAGAGCTTAAATTATTCCAGGTAATAGGTGATAAAATTGAATCGCCAAAACCAGTTAATGCGCCAATTGAACAAACGCATGAAACAAACATCAATCGTCCACTTCCTAAAAAGGATTCTGAATTAATTATTTTTGGTGAATCAAGCGATCAAATTCAATATTCTTTAGCTAAATGTTGCAACCCAATTCCTGGGGATGATGTATTTGGATTTGTGAGTACAGGAAAGGGCTTGATCATTCATAGAACAACCTGTCCAAATGCAACTCAACTGCTAGCCAACTATGGCCACCGTGTAGTTAAAACCAAGTGGGCTAAAAATAAAGAAATCTCATTCCTAACAGGCCTTAGTATTATTGGCTTAGACGATGTAGGCGTAGTGAATAAAATCACCAATATAATTAGTGGAGATTTGAAAATTAACATAGCCGCCCTTACTATTGAATCTAAAGATGGCCTATTCCAAGGGACCATCAAAGTATATGTACACGATAAGGACGAGTTAGAAAGCTTAGTGGATAGAATTAAATCCCTAAATGGAATTCAACAAGTTAACAGATTCGACACCGAAACTGTGTAAAAGTTAACCGCAATTAATGAGTATTTATGTTGGGATAAATAGGTAATCCTATTTTCTAGACTTATTTTTGTGTCCTCAAACAACAAATCATGGTAGACGTAATTTTAGGACTTCAGTGGGGTGACGAAGGAAAGGGTAAAATAGTGGATTATTTTGCTCCAAAGTATGACATCATCGCAAGATTCCAAGGTGGGCCAAACGCAGGTCACACATTATATGTGAACGGGACTAAAATGGTATTGCACCAGATACCTTCTGGAATATTTCACCAAGACAAAATTAATATTATCGGAAACGGTGTTGTATTAGATCCTGTTACTTTGAAAAAGGAATGTGATGCAGTGGCAACAATGGGTGTTGATGTAAAAAAGAATTTATTTATTTCAGAACGTACCAATATTATTATTCCTAGTCACCGTGCTTTAGACAAAGCATCTGAATTATCAAAAGGGGAAGCTAAAATTGGTTCTACTTTAAAAGGTATTGGACCTGCTTATATGGATAAGACAGGTAGAAACGCTTTGAGAGTTGGGGATTTATTGGATAAGAAATTCATTAGCAAATACATTGCTTTAAGAATGAAGCATCAAAAGATTTTAGATAGCTACAACTTTAATGAAGATATCAGTGAAATGGAATCTGAGTTTTTTGAAGCAATTGAATTCTTAAAAACTTTAAATATCATTAACTGCGAATACTTTATTAATGACCAAATTTCAAAAGGGAAAAAAGTATTGGCCGAGGGTGCGCAAGGTTCTATGTTAGACATTGACTTTGGTACTTTCCCATTTGTAACTTCTAGCAACACAATTTCTGCTGGTGTTTGTACAGGCCTAGGAATTTCACCTAAACAAATTGGAGAAGTTTTCGGTATTTCTAAAGCTTATTGTACACGTGTAGGAAGTGGACCCTTCCCTACAGAATTACATGATGCAAAAGGAGAAGAATTAAGAAAAATAGGTAGCGAATTTGGAGCAACAACAGGAAGACCTCGTAGATGTGGATGGATTGACTTGGTAGCTTTAAAATATACTTGCATGATTAATGGTGTTACTCAAATAATCATGACCAAAGCTGACATATTAGACTCATTTGAAACTTTAGACCTTGGAGTTGCTTATGAAATGGAAGGAAAGCAAATAGATTATGTGCCCTTCCAATTAGTTGGCACCCCGGTTACACCAATTTGGAAAACAATGCAAGGTTGGAATTTAGACTCAACTCAAATGAAAAATGAGAATGAGTTACCGGCAACAATGAAATCATATATTGAATATATAAATAGCTATTTGGGAGTACCCGTTAAGTTTGTTTCTAACGGTCCGGGTAGAGATCAAATTATACATCTTTAATTTCATTTAAAGGACTTATTTTTTATATATTTTATATCATAAAAAAAAGTCCTTTTTTATTTGGCAAATAAAAAAAATGGTTGAAATTTTACACTGTAATTTTGAAAGAACTATGGCAGTAAAAACTATTAAAGAAAAAAAGTCCGCAACTAATAAAAGTGATTTTGACACTGCGGAAAAAGTGAGTAAATCAGCTACTAAGAAAAAAGTAATTGAAGAAGATGCTGATGAAGACCTAGAAGAAGAAGAGGTTGATGATGATTGGGGAAAAACTGAAGAGGACGACAGTTGGGATCCTGATTTCGAAGAATTTGATATGCCCAAAAAAGCTACTAAGAAAGCAGGCAAAGGAAAAAAAGGAGACGATGATGATGACTTAGGTCTTGACGACGATTTAAACCTAGATGACGACGACTTATTTGACGACAAAGACGAGTTTGACGACGATGAATTTTAAATAGATCTATTCCTTAATAGAATATAAAGATTGTAAAGAGGCCTGTAAAATATCATTTTTATGGGCCTCAAATATTTCAAGCATATCCGAAGGCAATCTTAGCTTATAGCCTTTGCCAGAAGACACCACTTGATCAAACTTAGGATTTAAAGCAGTCAATTCTTTCTCAGCCAATTTTAAATATTGAGCAATAACTGCAATACGGAATCTCCCACTCACTTGCACTTCGCTAATTTTAGTTTCTAAAAGCACCGACTTGCCTTTTTTATCTTTTATTTCAGCACTAGTCATTGTGGTCCATCCTCCATCCTCCTCAAAAACATAATGCGTAGCAATAAATTTCTTTACATGGTTTCTGGTTTCTAATGGAAGGTCGTATTCTATCTGCCAAAAATCCTTTGTTCCTTTCTTTTGAATTGCGCGACTTACCCTTCCTGCCCCTCCATTGTATGCAGCAACTACTAGTAACCAGTCTCCATACTGCGCATATAATTCTTTTAATAAGGTAGCGGCGGCAATGGTACTTTTACGATAATCAGTTCTTTCGTCCACGGGAGCTGTTTTTAAGCCAAATCTAGCTGCTTCGTCGGGCATTAATTGCCATGGACCAACTGCACCTGCAACGGAGGTTAAATTAGATGCTAAGTGACTTTCAATTACACTTAAATATTTTAACTCAACCGGAATACCATTGGCAATTAAAATTTCATCATACAAATTAAAATAAGGTTTGGCCCAGGTCTTCATCTTTATTAATTCCGGCCCTTGTTTATCCATATAGCTTTGAATAAAACTAATTGCTTTAGGATTTAATTGAAAAGTAAATGGCTTGTCCTTATTGCCTGTTGCAGTTAATTTAAATAAACTAGAAAAACCAACACGATCGTTTTGCAAGCTATCAGTTTTTGATCTATTCGCCTGCCCCAATAAAGCTGAAGGATTTAGAATACAACTAAAAGCAAGTATTAATGTTAGAATGGATATTTTAAAGTATTTAAAATACAATTTCATAGAATGATGATTATTTTGACTCCATCATTTCTTTAGAAAATTGAAGTAAGCCTACTTCGTTAAAAGAAGCACTCATAACTTGAAGCCCAAATGGCATTCCGTTGGTATGCTTAAACAATGGAATGGAGATTGCAGGTATACCTACTAAATTTGCATACACAGTATAAATATCTGCTAAAAACATTTCGGTAGCCGAATGATTGTTCTCTCCTAATTTAAATGCAGGACTTGGCACAGTAGGTGATACTAAAATATCGTAGTTTAAAAACAAGTTGTTTGTTAAGTCCACTAATTTTCTTCTTACCTGTTGAGCTTTTGTAAAGTAGGCATCAAAATAACCTGCGCTTAAAACAAATGTGCCTAATAAAATTCTTCTTTGTACTTCGGCTCCAAATCCTTCTGTTCGGGATTTTTTATATAGGTCTGTTAAGTCTTCAATTTTATCATGGGTACGATGACCAAATTTAATCCCATCAAAACGAGATAAATTACTTGATGCTTCGGCAGTAGTTAAAACATAATAAGTAGGCACTAAATAAGAAAGCAAACTAAAATCAATTCCTTCTACAGTATAACCTTTGGCTACCAATGAAGCTAAGTAATCCTCAGTTTGTTTTTTAATTTCAGGATCTAATCCAGGATGCGATAAAGTCTCTTTAAAATAAGCTACTTTTTTGGGCACTTTATTTTCGGCGATGGCTTCAGAATAATTTAGAACCTCTTTAGATGAAACGGTACTATCAAAATTATCGGCACCTGCAATTACTTCTAATACAATTGCAGCATCTTGAACTGTATGCGAGAAAATACCAATTTGATCAAAGGAAGAGGCGTATGCAATAAGTCCATATCTTGAAATGCGTCCATAACTTGGCTTTAATCCAACAACCCCGCAAAAATCTGCAGGCTGACGAACAGAACCACCAGTATCCGATCCTAAACTCACCATACAAAGATTGGCCTGTATTGCTACAGCCGATCCTCCCGATGAACCACCTGGCACACGCTGATTGTCTAATGCGTTTTTAACTGGGCCGTAGGCAGAATTTTCATTGCTACTTCCCATTGCAAACTCATCACAGTTTTGTCTACCAATAATGATAGCCCCTTGGTCTAATAATTTTTGAATTGCAGTTGCAGAATAAACGGCTGTGTAATTTTCTAAAATTTTAGAAGCAGCGCTTACTTTATGTCCATCATAACATAATACATCTTTAATACCCACAATCACACCATGTAGTTTACCCATAGGTTTTCCAGTTGCACGTAAACCATCTAGTTCAATGGCGCGCAACTTTGCTTCCTCCGAAAAAACTTCTAAAAAAGAATTTAGGTGTTGATGCTGATTAATTTGATCCAAGAAAAAATCTACCGCTTGGATACAAGACGTCTCACCAGCTAATAAAGAAGCATGGTAGTCTTTGATTGTATTAAAACGAAACACTATTTAGCCGATTTCTCGTCTTTTTCGTTGATACCATCTTCTAATTCTTTCTTCACATTGTTTTTAGCGTCGTTGAATTCACGGATACCCTTACCTAATCCTTTCATGAATTCAGGGATTTTTCTTCCGCCAAACATTACTAAAATTACTACGCCAATGATTAATAATTCTTGAAATCCTAAGTTGCCCATAATGTTAAATTTAGAAATTTAAAGGTACGGTAATTATAAAACAGAAACTTCAAATATTCCTGAATTAAGGTAATTATAAGTTAAACCAAAACGGATCCCGATATGCTCGGAATCCGTTTATTATAAATTGAAACAATAAGGTGTTACCCTTATGAGTACTAGAATCTTTTTTCCTTGATACGTGCACTCTTACCGCTTCTATCGCGTAAGTAGTACAATTTAGCACGACGTACTTTACCAGACTTATTCAACACGATACCATCGATGTTAGGAGATAAGAAAGGGAATAAACGCTCTACACCTACACCATCAGAGATTTTACGAACAGTAAAAGTAGCTGTAGCACCATTTCCTTGTGTTTTGATTACATCACCACGGAAACTTTGGATACGCTCTTTACCACCCTCTACAATCTTGTAGTTTACGGTAATATTATCACCAGCTTTAAATGCTGGGTATTCTTTTTTTGCTGTCAATTGCTCGTGTACAAACTTTACTGCTTCGCTCATAATTCTTGTTTTTTGCGGACGGCAAAGGTATGGTTACCCTTGATATTATCCAAATTATTTCAACCAAATATTAAATTCCTGGCATTTTAAGCCATTTTAGACCTATCTCGCGATGTTTACAGCTCTCTTTTCACGGATTACTGTTACCTTAATTTGACCAGGATAGGTCATTTCGGTTTGGATTTTTTGGGCAATTTCAAAGCTCAACTGGTCCGAAGACTGGTCGGTTACTTTTTCTGCCTCAACTATTACCCTCAATTCACGTCCAGCTTGGATAGCATAAGCCTTCTCTACCCCTTGGTAGTTCATAGCTAAGTTCTCCAAATCCTTGATTCTTTGAATGTATTGTTGCATAATTTCTCTTCTTGCACCTGGTCTAGCACCGCTAATAGCGTCACAAGCCTGTATAATTGGAGAAATTACATATTGCATTTCCATTTCATCGTGGTGCGCACCAATAGCATTAACTACCGCTGGGTTTTCACCGTATTTTTCGGCTAATTTAGCCCCTAACAATGCGTGGCTCAATTCTGTCTCCTCGTCTGGCACTTTACCAATATCGTGCAGTAAACCTGCTCTCTTAGCCAATTTAGGATTCATTCCTAATTCAGCTGCCATGATACCACATAAGTTTGCAGTTTCACGAGAGTGCATTAATAAGTTTTGTCCATAAGAACTACGGAAACGCATTTTACCTACTATACGAATTAACTCTTTATGTAAACCATGAATACCTAATTCAATAACAGTGCGCTCTCCTATTTCTACAATTTGTTCTTCTAATTGACGTCGTGTTTTTTCAACTACTTCCTCGATACGAGCTGGGTGAATACGACCGTCAGCAACTAAACGTTGTAAAGACAAACGAGCAATTTCACGACGCAATGGATCAAATGAAGACAATAAGATAGCTTCCGGTGTATCGTCTACAATTAAGTCAACTCCAGTTGCTGCTTCAATAGCACGGATGTTACGACCTTCACGTCCAATGATTTGACCTTTCATTTCATCTGATTCCAAGTTAAATACAGTCACTGTATTTTCAATTGCAACTTCTGCTGCAGTTCGTTGGATAGATTGAATGATTATTTTTCTTGCTTCCTTATTTGCTTTTTGCTTAGCGTCTTCAATAATGTCTTGTTGTAATGCCAAAGCCTGTGTCTGAGCCTCGTTCTTAAGGCTTTCAATTAATTGTTGCTTCGCATCTTCGGCACTTAAATTCGCGATTTTTTCTAAACGACGAATATGTTCTTCTTGGTGCTTTTCTAATTCGGTGCGCTTTACATTTACTAAATCAATCTCACGATTTAATTTTTCTTTGATTACATCGTTGTCTTTGATTTGCTTGTCTAATGCAGCTACTTTTGAATTGATATTCAATTCGTTTTGCTTGATTCTATTTTCAGCTTCACCAATTTTTTTGTTGCGCTCTAAAATTTCACGATCGTGATCGGCTTTTAATTGTACAAAGCGTTCTTTAGCTTCCAACTGTTTTTCTTTCTTTACAGTTTCCGCTCTTAATTCTGCTTCCTTTAAAATGCTTGCTGCTTGAGACTCAGCATCTTCTACTTGTTTCTTAGTATTACGGGCAAATACCAATTTGCCAATTAGGAGTCCGCCAACTAGCGAAGACGCTCCTATGATGATCAATAATATTGATTGGTCCATTGTTAAAATCTTGTTGTTTAAAAAAAATCATGCTGCCCCTTTTTGTTCTAAAATATTATAGCTAATACGCTGATTGTCATGTAACCGGCTTCATAATCATATGATACTGCAAGACAATCTATTACGATTTAATATAATGCGTCAAAGGTTCAGCTACGAAGATAAAGAAATAATGGAATCTTTGGTGTAAAATGGGCTAGGACCTGGGAATTAGTTCCCAGAAACCACTTTGTCTATACTAGCACTAAGGCTATCTATTTGATTTTGAAGGCTTTCTAGCTCATACAGATTCTGGCCATTTGACTGTTGCTCGGTTGTGAACCATAATAAGACCATGGAGATATAATCCTGCATATCCTTGCCTGCATATAAATTTTTGAACTCAATCATTTTCTGATTGATAATAGCAGCAGTTTTGCGTACTGCTTCTTCGTCCTTTGGCGCAATTCTTACCCTATATGTACGATCTGCGATCGTAATATTAACAGGGATCATTTCGGTTGAATTGCTTTGTTCTTCGGACATTTTATAAGATTAAGGATTCAAATTATTAATACTATTATCAATTTCCTTTAAGTACTGGTCAATTTTCTTTACCAATTTTGCTTTCTCAGCTGGATCCATACTTGCGCCTTGATTCATTTGAGCAGCTGTAAGTTGGGCCTGCCCTTCTTTTACTTTGGCCTCTAAATCCTGTTGAACCCCTAATTGTTGAGCAACAGTAGCTTTTAATTGCTGATTCTCTTTTTCCATTTGAGCATACTGCTTCAATAAAGCGGTAAGCTTTTCTTGCAATTGCGATATGGAATTATTTAAATCAACCATTATGAGGTATTATTTGAATTGGTAAATGAATATAGTTATTTTCTAATTTCAGCTTGGATATTTTTTTCAAATAACTGAATTAACTTTTTCATCATCTCGTCAATTTCAACATCGGTTAATGTTTTATCCGTAGCGTTGAAAACAAAATTAATTGCAACTGATTTTTTTCCAGCTCCTAATTTTTCACTCTCAAAAATATCAAACACACGCGTTTCTTTTAAGGCAGTTAATTTCGCATCCACTATGCTTGCCTGGATTGCTTCATAAGCAATTGCCTTGTCTATTACTAACGCTAAATCTCTTTCAATAGAAGGATATTTAGAAACCTCTTTATACACTACCTTTTTACTTTGATACGCACTTAATAAAGATGCTAAATCAAAATTAATATAATAAACAGGTTGCTTAATGCCAAAGGCTTGTAGCTTTTTAGCACCCATCATTTCTAGCTGACCAATTGTCTTTTTATTCCAAACAAATTCAGTTAATCCGTTTGTAGCTACTTTTAACTGTACTCCTTGAATTCCTAATAAATCTAAAATAGATTGTGCTGTTCCTTTTGCTACAAAATAATCTTGATCAACACCCTTGGTTCTCCAACCATCGGCTTGTTGTTTACCCGAAATATAAATAGCCAATTGCTCAGATTCATAATACTTCCCAGCATTTGATTTTCCGTATACTTTTCCTATTTCAAAGAAAGAAATAGCATTGTTTTGTCTATTTAAATTGTATGCAATTGTTTCTAATCCCGTCTCCAACATACTAGGGCGCATTACATCTAATTCAGCACTCAAATTATTCAACATTTTTACAGAAGATTGTAAAACGGCTTCGCTAAAATAAGCGCTATTGGTAATAGAGTTAGTTAGGATTTCTGTAAAACCACGGCCTACTAAATAGTTTGCAATTTTTTCTTTGAACTTTTCTTTTTGCTCTAATGGATCAATCGAAGGGCTCATTATAATAGAACTAGGAATCTCAATATTATCAAGCCCGTCAATTCTTAAAACTTCTTCCACTAAATCCGCAGCTAAACTAATGTCTGGCTTATGATGTGGCACAGCCACTTCAATACTTTCAGCTGTTTCTTTAAGCACTTCAAAACCTAAACTTGTTAGGATTGTTTTTACTTTCTCAGTAGGATAAACTTTGCCACTTAATTTTTTCAAATAAGCATAAGTTAAAACCACCGAAGTTTTTGTTGCAGGATTTGGATACACATCTACCACTTCACTACACTTACCTCCAGCAATTTCCTGGATTAATTGTGCAGCACGCTCTAATACATTTACTGTTCCTGCAATATCTACCCCTTTTTCAAAACGGGTAGCAGCATCGGTTCTAAGTCCATGGTGTAAAGAAGTTTTACGTACATGTATATTTTCAAACCAAGCACTTTCTAAAAATAATTTTGTTGTATTAACAGATACACCACTTTTTAAACCTCCAAAAACACCGGCAATACATAATGGCTTTTGGGTATCACTAATCATTAAATCGTTCGCTGATAATTTTCTTTCTGTGCCATCAAGTGTTACAAACAAAGTGTCAGCTGGATATTTTTTAACAACAATTGTTGCATCTTTTATTTGATCCGCATCAAATGCATGCAATGGCTGTCCTGTTTCATGTAAAATATAATTTGTGATATCTACTATATTATTAATTGAACGAACCCCAATTGCTTGTAAACGATTTTTTAACCAACTTGGTGATTCTTTTACTTGCACTCCTTCAATAACCAAACCACTATAACGTGCACAAGCTTTTTGATCTTCAATAATTACCTTAAAAGGCTTTACAGCATTGTCTTTGATAGATTGTTTTGTAAATGGACTTATTGCCAAAGTTGGTGCTTCATGATAAGATAAATATGCACAAACATCTTTTGCGACACCATAATGACTCATGGCATCCATTCTATTTGGCGTTAATCCAATTTCATAAACATAGTCCTGATAATATTCATATAAATCAGCAACTGCAGTACCTACTTTAATACTTGCATCTAATACAATAATGCCACCATGATCATCACTTACTCCAATTTCATCTTCGGCACAAATCATACCCTCACTTTCTTCGCCTCTAATCTTAGCTAATTTCATTGTGATACCTGCTTCTGCGCTTTTAGGATATATAGTAGTTCCTACACTTGCAACAACTACTTTTTGACCCAATGCAACATTGCTAGCTCCACAAACAATATTTAAAGGACGCGCTCCACCTGTATTTACTTTGGTTAATTTTAATTTATCTGCATTAGGATGTTGGCTTAATTCCACCACTTCTCCCACTACCAAACCTGCCAATCCTCCCTTAAAATTTTCAATTTTTTCCAAGGATTCCACTTCTAACCCAATAGAAGTCAAGATGGTAGATAATTGTTCCGGGCTAATTGTTTTTGGTAAATATTCACTCAGCCAATTGTAACTAATGGTCATATAAGCTCTTTATAGTATAGCTTCAAAAATAAGCAATTTTTCGACCCCCTGTTTACCCCAACGTGAATAACCTCAATTTTAGGGTGCAAAACAGGTTAATAACCTCAAAATCATGTGCATTGCCATTGAGCCAAATTGTGGATATCCAAAAACTAAAATAAATTTCATGATATCCATTTTAGAGCTGATTTTCGCAGTAAGAAAATAGTTTTAATATGTCTATCCCAAATATCAATACCAATACTAAAAACCGCAAAAAGACTTCAAATGTGGACATTAGTTCCATGATGTATGGGAAGATTCCACCTCAGGCAAAAGAGTTGGAAGAGGCAGTATTAGGCGGTATTTTATTAGAGAAAAGTGCATTTGATACCGTTACTGAAATTTTAAAGCCAGAGTGTTTTTATACCGACGCCCACCAGATGATTTTTACCGCGATGCAAGGTTTGCAAATGGATAACCAACCCATTGATATGCTTACCGTTGTTGAAGCATTAAAAAAACGCGAGCAGTTGGATATGGTAGGTGGCGCTTATTATATTTCTAAGTTAACCAATGTGGTGGTTTCTACTGCCAATATTGAAGCACATGCTAGAATCGTTTTACAGAAATTTATCCAAAGAGAATTAATAAGAATCAGTGGCGAAGTTATTGCTAATGCATACGAAGACAGCACTGACGTTTTTGATTTACTAGATGATAGTGAAACCAAGATGTTTAATATCACTAACAATTACTTGAAAAAGAATTTCGTTGATATTCAAAACGCATTGGCTGACGCGGTAAATAGAATTGATGAATTAAGAACTAAGAAAGATGAAATTTCGGGTGTACCAAGTGGATTTAATTCTTTAGACAGAATTACTTACGGCTGGCAACCTACGGATTTAATTATTTTAGCGGCACGTCCTTCGGTAGGTAAAACCGCATTCGCTTTAAACCTAGCCCGTAATGCAGCATTACACCCTACTAAGCCACAAGCAGTTGGATTCTTTAGCTTGGAGATGAGTGCTTCTCAATTAGTACAAAGAATTTTGAGTGCTGAGAGTGAAATTAAAATGGAGAAAATTTCACGTGGTAAATTAGAAGACTATGAATACCAGCAATTACATAGCAAGGGTATTAAAAAATTAGAGACTGCTCCAATTTATATTGACGATACAGCCGCATTAAATATTTTTGAATTTAGAGCAAAGGCAAGAAGACTGGTTAACAAGCACCAAGTTAAAATTATCATCATTGACTACTTACAATTAATGAGTGGTTCTGGTGATAGAAATTCAAACCGTGAACAAGAAATTAGTAACATCTCTAGAAGTTTAAAAGCTTTGGCAAAAGAACTTCAAATTCCAATCATTGCATTGTCTCAGTTGAGTCGTGCGGTTGAAACTAGAAAAGAAAGCAAGATGCCTCAGTTGAGTGACTTACGTGAATCAGGTGCGATTGAACAAGATGCCGATATGGTAATGTTTATTTATCGTCCTGAGTACTACGAAGTAATGAGCAATGAAATGGGCGAAAGCACACAGGGTGAAACTCATATTAGAATTGCCAAGCACCGTAATGGTTCTTTGGATTTAGTAAAATTAAGAGCAAGATTAGATATACAAAGATTCGAAGAATGGGATGGCGATTCAGGCGGCTTACCAGGCTTGCCAAATAACTATAAACCTACTTCAAGCTTTAACGATCCTGCTGCTGGCGGTGATGGTGGCCGTTTCTTTATTCAAGGAAGCCGAATGAACGGAGGAGAATTTGACGAAGGTGTGAACGAAGACCAACCTTTCTAATTTTTCGCTAAAATTTTTGACTAATTAATTGCATATGGCAGTTCCTTATTTTTACGAACCACAAATTACAAGCAATCTATCTTCCTATACATTAAGTGAGGAAACTAGCAAGCATTGTGTGCAGGTATTAAGGATGAAGGAAGGAGATCGTATTGATTTAACAAACGGAATTGGGCAAATTTTTGAAGCATCTATTACACTTGCCCATAAAAAAAGCTCCATTGTAAATATTGATGCACAAAAAGCAATCAATCCATCTACACAAAAAATTGTATTAGGCATTTCTCTATTAAAGAACGTCACGCGATTAGAATGGTTGTTTGAAAAAGCAACTGAAATGGGCGTGCATACTATTGTTCCCCTAATTTGCGAACGCACCATTCATGAACGTTTTAAGACAGACAGGATGCAAAATATCTTGCAATCTGCCATGATTCAAAGTCAGCAAGTTTGGTTACCAATTTTAACTGAGCCCACCCCCTATAACAGTTTTCTAAAAACATATAAAGCTACTCAACAACTTATAGCACATTGCGAAGCTGCAGACAAAACAAGTATCAAGGATTTAAAAGCTGGTGATGATTGTATATTATTAATAGGACCCGAAGGTGATTTTAGCCCAAAGGAAATAGAAGATGCAATGTCTTTAAACTACACGGCATTACATTTAGGCCCTACCCGATTAAGAACTGAAACTGCAGGCTTATTCGCTTTAAGTGTATTAAAAAAATTCTAACTTGCAACTATGAGAGTGGTAGCAATCAATACACCCGGATTAATAAGAGAATTTCTCAACTTTAATGCCACCGTTAACGCAAATAATCCTAATTATATTCGTGCACTTGATAAGGAAGTAGAACAGGTGTTTGATCCTACAAAAAATAAATTATTTAAGGAGGGTGATGCACAAAGATGGATTGTTCAAAATAATGCCGGCGAAACCATTGGTCGTATAGCCGCATTTTATTACAGCAAGTACAAAAACAAAGGAACTGAATATCCTGTAGGATGTGTTGGCTATTTTGATTGCATCAATGATCAATCGGCAGCCAACTTGTTATTTGACACTGCAAAACTTTGGCTAGCTCAAAATGGTATGGAAGCCATGGATGGCCCTATTAATTTTGGAGATAGAGATAAATGGTGGGGTTTAATGATAGAAGGATTTGATGAAGAACCCATGTATGGAATGTCCTTTAATCCAGATTATTACGAGCAACTTATAAGCAACTATGGTTTTGAAAATTATTACAATCAATACTATTATAAGGCAAATATTTTTAACGAATTACCTCCCCGTTTTAAAGAACGGTATGAGAAGTTTAAGGCAAAGCCGGACTATAAAGCAAAACATTTAGACACCTCCAATTTGGAAAAATACGCGCAGGATTTTGTGACCATTTATAATTCGGCTTGGGCGCAACATGGGGAAGCAAAAGCAATCACTTTTGATCAAATCATGAAGTTGTTTAAGACCTTGAAACCAATTATGGATCCTAGGGTTATTTGGTTTGCATATTACAAGGAAGAGCCTATTGCTATGTTTATTAATATTCCAGATGTGAATCAGTATTTTAAATTCTTTAATGGAAAATTAGGTTTATTGCAAAAGCTTCAATTATTGTGGATGAAATGGAGGGGAAATAATAATAGATTAACTGGTTTGGCTTTTGGAGTAGTACCAAAATATCAATCCTTGGGCATAGACAGCTTTTTAATATATTCATGTTCTCTTTTATTATTAGAATTAAAAAAATACAGCGAATACGAAATGGGATGGGCTGCCGACTGGAACCCAAAAATGGTAAATATTTACAAAAGCCTTGGTGCTCAACCCAGCCGTCGCATGGTTACTTTTAGGTATATTTTTGACAAGCAAGTACACCCATTTGAGCGTCACCCTATTATGGATTATAGTACCCCATAATATTCCAATATAATGTGCATAAAACGGCCTTAAATTTTAAGGGGATAATGTGTATATTGCGCGTCTACTATGGATAATTTTGTTGTTTCAGCCCGAAAATATAGACCTCAGAACTTTAATACAGTTGTGGGTCAGTCGCATATTACGACAACCTTAAAGAATGCCATTTTAAACAATCATTTGGCGCATGCCTTTTTGTTTTGTGGACCTAGAGGTGTGGGTAAAACTACCTGTGCACGTATTTTAGCCAAAACAATAAACTGCACGAATATTACTAAGGAAGGAGAAGCATGTAACCAATGCGATAGTTGTACCTCTTTTGAAAAAGGGGCTAGTTTAAATATTCACGAATTAGATGCTGCTAGTAATAACTCGGTAGACGATATAAGATCATTAGTAGAACAAGTTCGATTTGCTCCTCAAGCTGGTAAATACAAAGTATATATTGTGGATGAGGTCCACATGTTAAGTGCGAGTGCATTTAATGCATTTTTGAAAACCTTAGAGGAACCACCTCCTTATGCCATCTTTATTTTAGCTACAACCGAAAAGCATAAAATTTTACCTACCATTTTAAGTAGGTGTCAAATTTTTGATTTTAAACGTATTACTTCTAATGATACAGTTGTGCACTTGGAAGAAATTATAGGCAAGGAACATATTAAAGCTGAAAGAAACGCATTGCAACTAATTGCTCAAAAGAGCGAAGGATGTATGCGCGATGCCTTGAGTATTTTAGATAAGATTGTAAGTTTTTCGAACGGCGAATTAACATATAAAAATACCCTTGAACATTTAAATATATTAGACGAAGAATATTTTTTCAAGCTCCTAGACTACTTAACTAAGCAAGACCTTACAAATGCTATGTTATTGTACGATGAAATCAATCAAAAAGGATTTGAAGGGGATATGGTATTATATGGACTTGCAAGTTTTATAAGAAATCTACTAGTTTGCAAGGACCCAGCAAGTGCCGTTTTATTAGAATCTATCGAAGGATGGAGAGATCAATATATTAGTACAGCTAAACTAATTAGTACGCCTTATTTAGTAAGTGCTTTGAATATTTTAAACGAAGCCGAGATACAATTTAAAATGGCACGCAACAAAAGATTGCATGTTGAAATGGCCATTATTAAATTAAACTTTTTAGCACAAGCAATTGAGTTAAGTTTGGAAGACAACCAAATAGTAAAAAAAAAACTAGTTGATGCACACTACCCTATCCGCTTAAAGAAAATTATTCCTTTAAGTAATATTGTAGTTAATTCAGAAGCAAAACTAGTTATTGAAACTCCTGCTCCAGCAAAAACTAAACCTACTGCTCCTGCTGCTCCTTCTGCTGCTCCTACAAATATGCAGCCGGCAGCCACAAAGCCTGCTTCGGATATTTCTGACAAGCCCGTAAAATCAAATATTCCTGCTACAGCAATACCAGTACCAACGGAAAATGCTTCAGGTGGCCCAAAAAAGAATTTATTAGCAGTACTTCAACAGAAATATGGCAAAGAATATGATATCGAAGAAGTAAAAGAATCCGTGCCATTAGCAATGGAGCTACTTAAAAAATGCTGGGACGAATATGCTGTTTATTTAGAAGCCAATGCAAAACATGCTTCATCAGGTACATTTAAAGTGGCGCAATTAAACATCATTGATGATATTCATTTTACAGTTACAGTTGGCGCATTAACTGCTCAGAAGTTTGTTGAAATTGAGCGAATGAATTTCTTAGAAAAAATATGGGATGCTTTTCAAAATAGAGCAATTCAGTTTGATATTTTAGTTGAAGCAGGAGAACAAGAAGATGTTCCACTACACATGCGTTTAAACAGCAAACAAAAATATGATCGTATTGCAGAACAATATCCACTAGTGCGTGAATTAAAAACCAGATGTAACTTAGAAGTATATTTTTAATTACAACTTGGCCTTGTTGTATCCTTTCTGTTTTAAATACTGAAACACTTTTTGACGGTGGTCCCCTTGAACAATAATTTCTCCATCTTTTACGGAACCTCCAGTGCCACAATGGTTTTTCAAAGCCTTGCCTAATAAATTCATGTCATCTTCGGTACCCACAAAACCATAAACAATAGTTACTGTTTTACCTGCACGATGTTTTGTTTCAAGAATAACACGCAAAGGTTGCTGGTCTACAGATAATGTTTCAACCACTTCCTCCTCAGAAGGAATTGTATAATTTGGATCGGTACTATATACTAATGGCGAACCTATGGATTTGTTTTTTTTACTCATAACAAATGAATTAATCTAGCTTACCCTCATACTCACTATGGTAAAGCCCTTCTTATTTTCTTGAAGTAATAATGTAAGATTGTATTTAGCAGCACCTGACAAAAGTTTACCAGTTAAATAAATGGTATTACCTACTTTGCGTGCAGCACTTTTTTCAAAACCAATGATATTATTACGATTAAAAAAACTACGCAATAGTTCATTCGCCTCTTTAGCAGTAAACTGTTTTTGACCAGGCAAATCGGGCAAGTTCACTTCTACCTGATTGTCCCAATAGCCTAGCAAATTGTTAAAGTTGGCTGTTTGTAAATTTTGCACCAATAATTCGGAGTCGTTTTGTGCTTTTAGGCCTAAGCTAGACAAAGCAAAAATAACAAAGAGTAGTATTTGACGCATCTGTTTCATTTTTTAAAGATTAGTTCTAGATATCTGCTTAAATTTGCAATTATCTCAGCTTGATACCAATCTGAGCTACAATTTAGCAAAATTAGACCTTTACAAGACCAAAAAAGAAGAATATGTCAAAAAAAGTAATACTAGTAATCATGGATGGATGGGGATTGGGAAAAGTACCTTTATCCGACGCAATACAACAAGCAAAAGTTCCATTTGTAAGTAGTTTATATAACAAATACCCTCATTCTACTTTAATTACTTGTGGCGAAGATGTTGGATTACCGGACGGTCAAATGGGCAATAGCGAAGTGGGGCATTTAAACTTAGGTGCAGGAAGAATTGTATATCAGGAATTACAAAGAATTAATGTCGCAATTCGTGATGGAGAATTAGCAGGCAACCCTACTTTACTTGCATCTATTAAATATGCAAAAGAAAATAATAAGCCATTGCATTTGTTAGGCTTAGTAAGTAATGGCGGTGTGCACGCACATACTTCACATTTAAAAGCCATTTGTGATATTTGTAAAAAGGAAGGTTTGTCAAATGTTTTCATACATGCTTTCACCGACGGCCGAGATACAGATCCAAAAAGCGGCTTGGGATTTGTTGAAAATGTAGAAGCGCATTTAAAAACCTCGGTTGGTAAAATTGCAACCGTAAGTGGAAGATATTATGCAATGGATAGAGATAAGCGTTGGGAAAGAGTTCAATTAGCATATGACACTTTAGTAAATGCAGCTGGACCTATTGCTAACTCGGCAATTGAAGCAATTAAAGAAAATTACGCAAATAACATTACGGATGAATTTATTAAGCCTACAGTAATTGTTGAGAATGGAGCGCCTATTGCTACTATTAAATCTGGGGATGCTGTACTTTGCTTTAATTTTAGAACAGATCGTTGTAGAGAAATTACAGAAGTATTATCTCAGAAAGATTTCCCTGAATTTGGAATGAAAAAACTAGATCTACATTATACTACGATTACAAAGTATGATGAAACATTCCAAAAGGTTAATGTCATTTTTGAAAATGATAATTTAGTAAATACACTTGGCGATGTTTTAGCACAAAACAATAAGAAACAAATTCGTATTGCAGAGACTGAAAAGTATCCACACGTTACCTTCTTTTTTAGTGGCGGAAGAGAAGTTCCATTTGATGGAGAATCACGCATCATGGCACCATCTCCAAAAGTAGCTACCTATGACTTGCAACCCGAAATGAGTGCGAAAGAATTAACCGATAAATTATTGCCTGAAATTAATGCTGGCAACCCCGATTTTATTTGCTTGAACTTTGCCAACGCGGATATGGTTGGCCATACAGGCATTTTTAGCGCAGTTGTAAAAGCAGTTGAAACAGTGGACGGTTGTGTTGAGCAAATTGTTACAGCTGGTTTAAACAATGGCTATACTATATTTTTAACTGCCGACCATGGCAATGCCGATTACATGATTAACGAGGACGGAAGCCCTAATACTGCACACACGACCAATCCTGTGCCTTTCTTTATTATAGACAAGGAATGGAAAGGTGAAATTAAAGCAGGTAAATTAGGAGATATTGCGCCAACCATTCTTACGATGATGGGGGTTGCAATACCAAAAGAAATGACAGGTAATGTTTTAATTTAAATAAACAATATGATAAAGAAAATTTTAATTGGATTGCTAGTTATACTAATTGCTATTCAATTTATTAAACCGGAAAGAAATTTGTCTGGTGATACCCAAAAGGACATTGCTACTATCTACCCTATGCCAGATAGTGTGAAAATTGTTTTTGATAAAGCATGTGCCGATTGTCATTCCAACAAAACTAATTATCCTTGGTATGCCTCAATTCAGCCTGTAGCATTTTGGCTAAATGATCATGTTAAAGATGGTAAAAGACATTTTAATTTAAACGAGTTTGCTGGTTATAGAATTGGCAAACAAAACAAGAAGTTAGAAGAATGTATTGAGCAAATCAAAGAAGGCGAAATGCCACTTTCTTCTTATACTATCATTCACAAGGAAGCAGTATTAACCGATGCTGAAAAAACTTTAATTATAAACTGGTGTCAAAATATAGTTGACACAATTCATGCAAAATATCCCGCAGATAGTTTAAAATTACAAAGACAACAAAAACCTGGTCAAGCTAAATAGGATGAAGATTAACAAAGCAACTTATCTAATTTCAAGTCCTGGATTTGAACAGTGCCCAAAATTAGAACAACCCGAATATGCATTTATAGGTCGTAGTAATGTGGGCAAGTCCTCCATTATTAATGCTTTGTGCAATCAAAAGAATTTGGCTAAAACATCTGGCACACCAGGTAAGACACAGCTAATTAACCATTTTGAAATATTAAGTTCCAATGCCAAAGGCCCTTGGGACAAATGGTATATTGTGGATTTGCCTGGATATGGATTTGCAAAGGTTTCACAAAGTAGCCGACGCAGATGGGAGCAAATGATTGAGAATTACTTAAGAAAACGCCCCAACTTAAATCGTGTCTTTGTATTAATTGATAGCCGACATAGCCCACAAAAAATAGACTTAGAATTCATTGAGCAAATGGTGAAATGGGAAATTCCTTACACGCTAATTTTTACTAAATCGGACAAGGAAAAGCCTGGCGTTGTAGCAAGAAATGTGCAATCCATGTTTGACACATTAAAAGAAATGCTCCCTTTTTTACCTCAAGGCTTTGTAACTAGTGCAGAGAAAAAAGAAGGAGTAGAAGAAGTAGTGGCTTGCATAGACCAATACAATAAACTTTACGCTGATGATCAAAAAGAACAATCAAATAAATAGGTCCATATAGCTTAATTCATCGCCTGCTTAGCAATAAGTGGGCGACTTTGTTTATATTTACGCCTTGTACAATTAACAACTATGAAGATATTATTTCAATACATCCGACCTTTTAGAAGCCTTGTAATTATTGCTTTTATTTTAGCTGCTATTAACCAAACATTCTCCATGTTTGATCCTATGTTATTTGGTAGACTAATTGATGAATTTGCAAAAACTCCATTTGTAGACGCATTAGGACATATCAGAACTGAACCTGCCTATTTAAAAGGCATAGGTGGCATATTACTATTATTAGTAGGCACTGCAATGGTGAGCAGGATAGCTAAAGCATTTCAGGATTATACCGTAAATGTAATTATTCAAAAATTTGGAGCTGCCCTTTTTACCGACGGATTAAGACATTCTATGCAGTTACCTTTTCAGGCATTTGAGGATCAACGAAGTGGTGAAACATTATCTATCTTAACCAAGGCAAGAGCTGATTGTGAAAAGTTTATTAGCTATGTTATAAATGTGGTTTTTGGAATTGTGGTGAGTATTGTTTTTATATCAATCTATGCAACTAAGCTACATTGGTCTATTATGCCTATCTATATTTTAGGCGCTGGCACCATTGCATACGTAACTAATATATTAAGCAAACGTATAAAGTCTATTCAAAAGAATATTGTAAAAGAGACTACTTCACTTGCAGGAACTACTACCGAAAGCTTACGCAATATTGAATTGGTGAAAAGTTTAGGTTTAACAACACAAGAAATTAATCGTCTTAATAATAATACTTATAAAATACTAGCACTTGAATTAAGAAAAGTAAAAAACATTCGTTCTTTAAGTTTCATTCAAGGCACGATGGTGAATTTTTTAAGACAAGTAATTACATTTACTTTAATGTGGCTTATTTTTAAAGAGATACTTACTGTTGGTCAATTAATTTCATTGCAATTTTATAGCTTCTTTATATTTGGACCATTACAAGAAATTGGTAGTATCATATTGAGTTACAGAGAGACCGAAGCTTCTTTGAACAACTTTGATACTTTGATGAAAAAGCCAACTGAGCAAAAGCCAGTAAATGCTGTTGCAATGGGCAACATTG
Organism: uncultured Bacteroidota bacterium; assembly: GCA_903819975.1. Taxonomy (GTDB): domain Bacteria; phylum Bacteroidota; class Bacteroidia; order Chitinophagales; family Chitinophagaceae; genus Sediminibacterium. The sequence goes on from CAIJFI010000017.1 coordinate 250,807, forward strand.
AAAACCTTGCATTTAGTCATGTTGGATTCCAACACCAAACTGCCAACTTTAAAGCCATTGACGATATTAGCTTTGAAGCCAAGAAGGGCGAAACAGTGGCATTTGTAGGCCCATCTGGCGCAGGAAAAAGTACATTGGTAAAACTACTTGTGGGTTTATACGAATCCCAGGAAGGTCAGATTTTAGTGAATGGAGTAAGTACCGCACAAATTGACATGAATGAACTAAGAAATCAAATTAGTTTTGTTACACAGGATACCCAATTGTTTGCAGGTACAATTAAAGAAAATTTAGCATTTGTAGCACCCAATGCAACAGAAGAAGAAATGTTATTGGCTTTGAAAAAAGCAAGCTGTGTTAATATTTTAGATAAAGGCGGAAATGGACTAGCAACTGTAATTGGCGAAGGCGGCTTAAAATTAAGTGGTGGTGAAAAGCAAAGACTTTCTATTGCTCGTGCATTATTAAGACACCCTCACCTATTGATATTTGATGAAGCAACTTCAAGCCTAGATAGTTTAACCGAAGAATCTATTACTGACACGATTCGTGAATTGTCGGCAGAGCGTGAGCAAATTACTATTATGATTGCACATAGACTAAGCACCATTATTCATGCAACTAGAATATATGTATTAGAGAAGGGCAAAGTAATTGAACAAGGCAATCACGATTCATTACTTGCAGAGAAAGGCTTGTACTATGCAATGTGGAGACAACAAATTGGAGAAAGAAAGGCTAACTAATCGCGTTCAAATTTCTTTTTCAAATAATCCATCACCGATGGATCTTCAAGTCCCGCCATGTCACTCAATTCAATTTCAATTGCTTTGGTGCTTAATCTTATTTCTATTAATGACAGAAATATAGACCATGAAAAAGAAATCAAACTTAAGGCAAAAACAAATTGAGCAACACGTTGGTATTCAATATAAATAAAGAACATAGATACAATGGAGCATAATAAAGATGTTACTCCATAGGTTTGCATGTTTCTAATTAATTTAAGTCGATATTTTAGATTCTTGATTTGAGAGAATACCAAGTGTCTTTGTTCTTGTGTTTGGTATTTATCATGTAAAACCCTTACACGGCTAGACAAAGCCAAAAAACGATTGGTATAAGCCAGCATAATTAAACTTATTGCTGGAAAAAGAAGGGCGGGTATATTAACAGTTAATTCCATACCACAAAAATATAAAGTATTTTTGTGCTTTCGGTGCAATAATGGAAAAAGAGCTATTTAAGAAAATACAAGCAGGCCTACCTCAGGAACCAGGGATTTATCAATATTTTGATGAAAACGGACGTTTATTGTATGTAGGTAAGGCTAAGAATATCCGAAAAAGGGTAAGCTCCTATTTCCTATCCAATCATCAGCATACCCTCAAAACCATTGAGTTAGTCCAAAAAATAAAGGATATTCAATTCACCATTGTGAATTCGGAACACGATGCTTTTATTTTAGAGAACGAATTAATTAAGAATTACCAACCTAAGTATAATATTAATTTAAAGGATGATAAAACCTACCCTTATATTGTTATTAAAAAAGAAAACTTCCCTAGGGTGTTTTTAACTAGGCGAAAAATTAATGATGGTAGTACTTATATAGGGCCCTTTACCAATGTGATGGCGGTGCGTGAATTAATAGATCATATTAAACACACTATCCCATTAAGAACTTGCACACTTCCACTTACGCCTAAGAATATTGCGCAAGGGAAATTTAAAGTTTGTTTGGAATATCATTTGGGAAATTGTTTAGGACCCTGTCAGGGACACCAAACCCTTGAAGCATATAATGCATCAATTGAACAAGTACAACATTTATTAAAAGGGAATATCAAGCCAGTCATCACCAACTTAAAAGAAAAAATGTTGGAGGAAGCCAAGGACATGGCATTTGAAAAAGCAGCACTCACTAAAAAGAAAATAGAAGAGCTAGAACACTACCAAACAAAGTCGGTAGTATACACCAAGCAACAACATGCTATGGATGTATTTAGTATTGCACACGATGCAGACCAGGCTTATGTTAGTTACTTGATGGTAGAAAACGGCAGGATTATACAAACACATATACTTCCGCTTACTGTTCCTTTAGAAGAAGCTATTGAAACCATCTTGGTTTTTGCAATACATTATTTTAGAACCAATTTAAATAGTAGGGCAAAGGAAATAATTGTTCCATTTGAATTAAGTGAAAAGGTATTTGAAGTAAAATATACTATTCCACAAGTGGGTGATAAAGAACAGCTTCTTGCTTTGTCACAAAAAAATGCAGACTATGCTTTAAGAGAATGGAAACATAAACAAGCCTTGGTAAGTGTAGAAAAGCCTCTAGAAAGTTTGGTGCTAGAAGAAATGAAAGAGTCCTTACACTTAAGCGAAACTCCTACTCATATTGAATGTTTCGATAACTCTAACTTCCAAGGTGCCTACCCTGTCTCAGCCATGGTATGTTTTAAAAATGGAGTACCAAGCAAGTCAGATTACAGAAAGTTTAATATTAAAACAGTAGTAGGTATAAATGACTTTGCCAGCATGAAGGAATCTGTTGGAAGACGCTATAAGTCGGTTATAGAGAAGAAGCTGCCATTGCCTCAACTCATTATCATTGATGGTGGTAAAGGCCAATTAAACGCCGCTTTAGAGGCATTGAACGAACTAGGCATTCAAGACAAGGTTACTACAGTGGGTCTTGCAAAAAATATCGAAGAGTTATTTTTCCCTGGCGATAGTAAATCCATTATTTTAGATTGGCATAGTGAAGCACACAAACTTATTAGAAATATAAGAGACGAAGTACATCGCTTTGGCATTCAGTTTCATCGCAGCAAAAGATCTAAGGGAGCCCTTGAAACCGGCTTAGATAATATTGATGGAATAGGCCCTAAAACAAAGGAATTGTTATTACTTCACTTTAAGTCCGTGCAAAGAATAAAGGATGCAAAAGAATCTGTACTTGCTCAGTTAGTGGGCGAAAAAAAAGCTGCTATTTTATTAGCAGCTTTTTTTAGAAAATAAATTATTAATATACCCAGCGATCTTGCTCGTAATCATCAATTCTTTGCTTGATTTTTTCAGCAGCCTCCAAACGCTTCTTAGGATCTTTAATGGTATCAAATAAACTCTGGTCTTTAAAATTACCAGAAGATGTTTTCACAATACGACTATCAAAATATCTTGCTTCTAATAGATCAGACCAAGCAACTTGCTTTGTTTGGTTGTTAGGATTATATACCATGTAATTAGCAAGATGATTTCTTAACTTAGGATAGTAGACCCAAAATAATGGTTTATTATAAGTAGTGTCTCTACCCATTAGATTGCCACTTAAATCTTTAACTGGACGAGTTACCGAAAAGATTGGAGCAATTCCAATAATACGATAATGCATTCTACTAGTAGTATTGTCAAAGATATACTGCGCCTTAATTCTGAATGTATGAATAGCATCAAAATTACTTGGTGTTTCTTCGTTAGGGGTATGCTCAAATGTCGAATCTATGATTTTGTTATTTTCATCATATTTATAAGCTTTAACCAATGGTCCTTTAAAAATTGTCAAAAGACTATCATGACTTAATGTCGTAGTAAAACGATCGTCAAATGTTGAGTAGGCTTTGATATTAGCGGTATCAGTTTCTAAAATATTAAGTAGGATATTAAAAAACTGCTGATTCCCATTGTCGTCTAATGCTGCATATAGGAAAAGTCTATTTTTCTTTTCTCTAGCATCAATATCTTCCCAAACAGTTTCTGTAAACAATACATCCTCTTTTCTTAACTCAGGATATTTTGGTGGAATTCTATTATTCTTAGCATTGTTCTTTTTCAAGTAAAAGCTAGAATCCTGTGTAAATCCATTGATATCTTCTTGACTTGGAAGTACATTAGAAGGTAGAAGGCTTTCTTTCCCAATGGGAGTTTGCGCCATTAAATTAGTTTTTGCTAAAAAACATATAGCAAAAACAAAAACCACCTTTAAAGACTTAATACACTTATTCATAATTCAATTATTAAAATAAACTTAGTTCAACTTGTTACACCCAATTATTTAAGATAAAAACCAATTGTGTTTTTTAACTTATGCTCTTGCTTTCCTGCATCTTCTGCAACAATATCAGTGATAGATACCGTACTACCTGGCTCACATCTGTCTAATAATTTTCTAGCACCACTTAATAATGATCCTGTAATATTGATAGACTCTGTACCAGTGAAACCTTTACCAGAAAATTGCATAGTGAAAGATTTTACGCTGTAGGTAACATCTTTAAATACAAAGTCCGCAGGTAATTTTGTAGAAATACCAGTTTGATTCTTTTTAAAAGCATCTGCTGATACTACTCCACCAATACCTGTATTCTCATTTAAGGTACCATATACATATGCATATTGAGGATCTGGTAATTTCTTAGAAGGCACTGTTACTTTTGTAGTTGTCTTGCCATCTGAAACACTTAATACTACATCACCAACTGCAGTAGTAACTACATTAAATACACCTGGTGTACTTGAAGGAGAAACGCTACCAGGACCAGAAACAACATTAATTTTTATTGAACCTGCACCACCTGCTGCGCCAGAAACTGAAACAGGATTTCCGCCAGGTGCCCCAATATAAAATACTCTTGTTTTATCGGTAGAAACTGCTAAGCCTGTAGGCACTCCTACTTTAAACTTAACATCTGTAGACTTAGTTTCTTGCTTACCTGTTGTAGGATCGTTATAGGTAATAGTTACATGTTTTGAAAAATCGCCAGAACCAGAAGCTGTCATTTTGTAAACGCCTTGACCATCCGGACCTAATGGAACACCAGCACCATCAATAGTAATGATTGGTTTTGCATCTTTATTGTATGCACCTAAGCCTGCTGTAATGGTTAACTCGTCACCAGCCATTACCATTGTTGAGCTTGCATTTGCAATAGCTCCAAAATTTGGAATTGGCAATGAAACAGAATTAATTTGAGAATAACAATATTCAATTAATTGAGTTTGACTATTTCTAATATCATTTTGGAATTTAGATAACATTGCAAGCGCTGCAACTGTTGGTGTCATATGAAAATAAACACTTGACCATTGTTGCGCAGGTGTTAACCCTAATTGTGCAGCGTTTGAATTATTTGACTTAGGAACAGTTAAAAAATCCGGAAGGTTGCTTACTGGTTTTTTTAATGAATCTATTTTGGAAAGATCTTCTTTGTATTTTAATATAGCTGCATACAATAGTTCGCCTTTGGATTCACCCTCTTTGCCATTCACAAATAATCTTGTTGTAGCTTCTAAATCATCTTCTTTAAACTCGCCGTTTGGTGTTTTTTGTCCTGATTCTTTTTTAAGCTCCGCTTTTAAATTTTCAATTTGAGCATATAGATTTTCGGAAAGTTCTTTAACTTTTTCAGCTCTTGGCTTCCAAGTTGCAACCTTCTCAGGAAATTTACTATTTGCATCGGCATCAAAATCAGCAATAAGTTTAGCGCTACGTTTAGACAATCCTTCGCTTGATTTTCCAAAACTATCATCGATAGTTTTAAAAGCGTTCAAGATTTCACTAGAAACGTTTAAGGCAAGTATAGCAGTTAATACCAAGTACATAATGTTGATCATCTTCTGCCTTGGTTCTTTAGGTAATGCCATCTAGAATATTTTTATTTAAATTTCTTATTAATTATTTCCCTTTGATAGCATGAATCATATTGCTATAAACTGAATTCAATTCAGTTAAGTTATTTGCTAAAGAAGTTAATTGATCTTTAGTACGAGCAGCTTCGCCAACAGAACTAGTCATTGTCTCAGACAAGTTTTTCAAGCTACCATAAAAATGATTTAATTCTTCTAAAGTTTTACCCATAGCTAAAAACTGATTGTTCAGATTTTTTAAACCTTCGGTAGAACCATTAATAGTACCTAAATTATTATTAGTATTATCAATTGTTTGCTTAACATCATTCAACGCTTTGATTAATTCAGAACTATCTAAAGTTGCTGAACCTACAACGCCATCGTGGCTATGATCCTGAGGATCAGAAGGCAAGTAAGCATAAATTAAAAAGATACCTGCTTCAGTAAACATACCTACAATCAATAACTCATTTGCAAATTTCCAGTGAAGGATTTTAAACAATGCTCCAATGATTACTACAGCAGCACCAACCGATACAGCCTTATCTACCCAATATTTAAAATTTTTCTCTACTTTAGGTTGTTGAACTTGACTCATAAATTGTTTTTATGTTTTTTTAAAGAATGATGTTTGATTAATATTTTGGAGGTGCAGATAATACACATCTGAAACCTATATACGATTTAGCATTAAATTGATACTCATAGTTTCTTGTACTTACTTGACAATTATATGCAATGTCTTTCCAAGATCCACCACGTACCGATTTCCTTTGCATAATGATTGGATCATTATCATTGGCATTGTATTGATAATCTGGATTAAAGTCACCTAAGATATTATCAACCGCTTCATCATATCTTGAACTTGTCCACTCTGCAACGTTACCAGCCATATCAAACAAACCATAACCATTTTCGGTAAAGGTTTTAACTTTAGTTGGAGTGATTTTATCAAACTTAGTATCGCCGCCAAAATAGTCACCGCGTCCTGGTTTAAAGTTAGCCATTAATCGACCTTCTCTTGTACGAGCATATGGTGAACCCCAAGGAAACATTGCGTTCACCTTTGAATTACCTCTTGCAGCATATTCCCATTCAGCTTCTGTTGGTAAACGATAAATACCTTCAATTGAAACATCTTTTTTACCAGGCTTTCCTTGATAGTAATCATTATGCTCCGTTCTCCAATGACAAAATGCTGTTGCTTGTTTCCAAGTAACACCAACCACAGGATAATCATTGTATGCTGCCTTAGAAAAATATTGTATAATCAAAGGTTCATTGTAAGCATAAGAAAAGTCTCTACCCCAAACCAAAGTGTCCGGGTAAATTTTTTCGGTGTTCTGAATTTTATAATTAGAAAGTGACTTGTTCAAACCATTAATAGATTTTGAATCAACCGCCGCTTTCTTTAAATCGTAAAATGAATAACGGTATTCTAATACATTAGGATTTAATTTTAAAGGATCTCCTTTTACTCTGTCTTGAGGAGCCAATAATAAATCACTCAATTTTGTAGTAGCCATTGCCTCAATTGCTCTTGGGCTTCTTGCTTGAGCAATATTCTTGTTCATTTGATTTACTTTGTTCCAATCAAGTTTTAATGAATCTTCGTCTTGAATATTAATGCTACCCAAATAGTAATTTAAATATTTCATTGAATCTGCAACATAATTTACAAAACTGCGATATTGGTAGTTTGTAATTTCGGTACGATCCATCCAAAAACTTTCAACTGAAATTAATTTCTTATGATTCATTAAAGTATTATCAATTTGCTCATCACTTGCTCCCATGTAAAAAGCACCACCTGGAACAAATACCATTTGAGGGTCTGTTCTAAGTCTAGCATTTCTGCTAAGACTACTTGACTCAAACGCAAAAAATAATAGGGAACTCATTAATACCGTCAACAATGTTAACGGGAACTTTAATCTTGCCATTTTCAAATTCTTAAACATAATTATTATTTAAAACAATACTTGGCAATAGTCAAGATTGTAATATTAAAATTTTTATTAATACATTCAACGCACAAACTCTTGAGAGTATGGATAAAGTTACTAAATCCAAGCATTCCAAGATCTGCAAATTAATAATTTAGTTGATTGATTGTTGTTAAAAAAACGTTCATATTTGAAAAAGGGGCAGAGCAGGTACCATTATTACATATAAAATATTGATTATCAGCTATTTGCTTGCCAATTAAGAGTGCCAAATTTGTATCCAATTTAGGTGTAAAAAGCATCATTTTAAAGGGCAAGAAACTAGCTTGCACAGTAAGTATTGATTTTTGAGCATTTGGACCCACAGCAACCAGCTCTGTAAAGCCAAGTGCCATGATTGAAAAAGTCTGTGCCCAAACCCCAAATGAAGATGGATACTGAAGGATCATTTTGCGCATAAAGCCAACCATACTGAATGCCTGTTGTGCCCAAGATTGTTGATCAAAATGGTTAGCTAAATAATACAGATTAAATGACATCATTGCATTGCCACTTGGTTGCGCACCATCATAGTTTTCTTTTTTTCTTAGAATCACGTCTTGTTGATAGGATGCAGTGAAATAGAAAAATGTTTTTTCTTCATCTAAAAAATGTGCCTGAACATATTCCGTCCATTGTTTCGCCTTATATAAATAGGTTGTATCTCCCGTTATTTCTTGTAAATAAATATAAGCTTGAATTAAACTAGCATAGTCATCTAAAAAAGCATATGTTTTATTGGAACTATTTGTATTTACATGAAAAAAATAATTTTCTTGTACATTATACATGTTCTGCTCAATCCACGACATAGCCTCAACAGCTTTCTGTATAAGGCTTTCATCATTTAAAGCTGCGGCGGATTTACATAAACCAACAATCATTAAACAATTCCAGGATAGTATAATTTTATGATCTAAGGAAGGTCTAATTCTTTGCGCGCGTATGGAAAATAATTTTGCTTTAATCTCTTTAAATTCATCTTGCTCACCAATCATAAAATCAAACTGTGTCCACAAAATATTGGTATGCTCCCAGTTTCCCGTTGGTTGTATTTGATAATAAGCTGTAAATTTTTCAAATAAATGATCAGGAATTATTGACTTTAATTCATCATAAGACCATGTATAATACTTCCCCTCCACACCTTCACTGTCTGCATCTAATGCTGCATAAAAAGCACCATTGCCATTTGACAATTCCCTATATAAAAACTGAACTGTTTGTTGGATTACAATTTTATAAGATTCCTTTTTTGTAATTTGAAATGCTTCTGATAAAACTGAAACTAAGAGTGCATTATCATAAAGCATTTTCTCAAAATGTGGGGCCTGCCAATGACCATCGGTGCTGTATCTGGAAAACCCACCCCCTAAATGATCATAAATACCACCTTGAATCATTTTATCCAAGGACAAAGTCACCTGATTTAAAGCATTCACATCTTTAAAAACATGATAATGCCTGAGCAACATTTGCAAGGCAAATGTTTGTGGAAATTTTGGTGCATTGCCAAAGCCACCCCATTGCGTATCGGCCGACTGCATTATTCTTTGTGCAATCAATTCAATCTCTTCCTTGCTTGCTAAAGACGCATCTGGTATATCACCCTCTGTGGCTGATATTTTAATATTGCTTTGCACTAAATGTTTTGAAAGATTTGAAGCTTGTTCTTGTAATTTTTCTAAATTATTTTCGAATGCTTCATGCACTCCTTTTAAAACATCCATCCAGGAAGCCCTGTTCTGCATTGCCCTCGGCGGGAAATAGGTGCCCCCGTAAAAAGGCTCACCATTGGGAAGTAAAAATATATTCAATGGCCATCCACCAGATCCGTTCATGGCCTGCAATGCATCCATGTATAAATGATCTACATCGGGCCTTTCTTCTCTATCTACTTTAACATTAATGAAATGTAAATTCATATACGCCGCTACTTCCTCAGATTCAAAACTCTCCCGCTCCATTACATGACACCAATGACATGCGGCATATCCAATGCTTAATAAAATAGGTTTGTTTTCCTGAGCAGCTAAACTAAAAATAGCTTCAGACCATGGCTTCCAATTAACAGGATTATGGGCGTGTTGAAGCAAGTAAGGACTTGTTTCATTAATAAGTTCATTTGTGAATTGGGGATTTGCATTCATGGAATGCAATTTATTTCTTTTTACCTAACTGACTTAAGTATAAATCTAACCCAGCAATCATACTAGGTGTTTGCGGGCTTGGTACTTTTATGTGTAGCGTAAGTCCAGCATCTTCCACTGCCTTACAGGTGTTGGATCCAAAAGCACAGATAGCAGTACCATTTTGAATGAACTTAGGCTTATTCTCGTATAAACTTTTCAAACCACTTGGGGTAAATAAACAAATTACATCAAATTCGTTTTTTTCAAACACTTCCTTTAAATCACTGCTAACAGAGCGATACATGTATGCAAGATCAAATTCGCAAGTGTGATCCTTTAACCAGTTTACGATTTCGTTATCCTGTTGATTTTCGCTACAAACGTATAAAAAACGCTCGGCACTTTTATGTTTATTAAGTACATCAAAAAGTTTTTTATTGGAACCATCTGAACCAAAGAAAACCTTACGTTTTCGGTACATAATAAATTTTTGCAAATACAATGCAACAGATTCTGTGATACAAAAATATTTAGTCTCTTGGCTTACGTTTACTTTTAATTCATCACAGGTTCTGAAAAAATGATCAATGGCATTTTTGCTTGTGAAAACTACCGCTGTATAAGTAGCAATATCTATCTTAGTTTTTCTAAATTCTTTAGAAGGAATCGACACTAATTGAATAAGTGGATGAAAATGTAATTCCACTTTATATTTAGCAGCTAAATCAAAGTAAGGAGATCTCTCACTTTCAGGTCGCGCTTGTGAAATAAGAATCTTTTTAATGGACTTACTAGTCGCCGCCTTTTTTTCTACACTCATTTCTTTTGCCATTTTACACTTTCATCTTTAATAGGTGCCTCCAAAATATTGTACTATAAATTTATACAATATCAAAAGAGGAAGTATTTCGAAAGCACAAAGGTAAAGAAAAAAATGGAAGGAAGATATATGTAATTTGTTCCTAACAGACGTTAAGGAAAACAGGTACCTATATAAGAATAATAATATGGTCAAAATGGCCGCCCCCACTATTGCCAGCGTATAATAGCTTGATTTTGAAAAGGCTAATATTAAGACAAAAGGAAGCAATAAAATACCCAAGACTTTATTAATCATAAACACTACAAAAATATAAGTACCCACCAATTCTCTGGTATTAAACACGAACCCAACAATTTGTAAACAAACAAATTTTCCTACATATAACCCTATGAAAAATAAACAGATATATAAATAAGCTTGCCAAAATGAAATGGGCAATAAATGCCTATTAAAAATTAGTAAGGTTGAAATTAAGGAAAACGATAAAACAAAATTGATATTAGATGCCAGCGACGCAACAGTATTTTGAACCAACTGTTCCCTATTTTGTAACATCCTTAAACTAGACTGACTAAATTGACTAAATAATTTAGGATAATATTGAGGATACAAATTATTAATAACCCCATATAAAAGAATAATTCCAATAATTAAATAAAATAGGAAATCCTTATCGGGTAATGAAAACCTTTGTTCAATTTTATATATTACTTCATTAGATTTTGCCTTAACACTTTTTTCAAAGTATAATTTAAAAGCAGTGCTTTTTTGTTCAAAGTACCCTTTATAATCTTTAAAAACATTTATATTAGTATCCAATAAATTGGTATGCAAAGCTTGTATAAACCATGCATCTGCTTTTTGGTAGGACTTAGGTAATACTTGAATATATTTTATCCATAAAGTATCTTTTTTTGCAGTAGAGTCGACGCTCATTCCTAAACTATCTTTTTTTAGAAAGGCAGTATCCTTTTGCCCAGATACTGAAAGCATAAGCACACAAAACAAACCCAATAAAAAGCGTTTTATTAAAGACTCCATCAGTGCAAAAATAAGTATACTCACTCAGAATTAGTAACTAATGGTTAGCTTTGTTCACCAATCACAATTATGTCAGGCATTTATATACATATCCCATTTTGCAGAAAGGCCTGTCATTATTGTAATTTCCATTTTTCCACTCAAATCCAACATATCGATGCTTTTGTTGAAGCGCTATTGAAGGAAATTGAACTTCAACAAGAATACATCACAGGCCCCATAGAAACCCTTTACCTTGGTGGTGGCACCCCGTCCCTATTAAGCTCAGCGCATTTAGATAAAATCATTGAAAAGATAAACACGCATTTTAATCTAGCTTCAAATATTGAATTTACTTTGGAAGCCAACCCTGATGATATTGATTTAGAGAAAACAAAAACATGGAAAACAAAGGGAATTAACCGCTTAAGTATTGGCATTCAAAGCTTTCAAGACGAAGCTCTTGCATGGATGAACAGGGCACATTCTACAAAACAATCACATAATGCATTAGAAAATGCGAAAGCTGCCGGCATACATAATATAAGCACCGACCTGATATATGGCACACCTCATTTGTCTGACCAGGCATTAATAAAAGATATTGAAATTTTAAATAGTTACGAGATCCCTCATATTTCTTGTTATGCATTAACTGTGGAAGAAAAGACAGCTTTATATAGTTTAATTCAAAAACAAAAAATAGAAAATGTAGATGCCGAAAAGCAAGCTAGACATTTTGAAATTGTAGTAGATCAATTAAGCAATATAGGATTTGAACATTATGAGATTTCCAATTTTGCAAAGCCTGGACACAGAAGCAAACACAATAGCAATTATTGGAAAGGCATACCATACTTGGGTTTGGGGCCATCGGCACATTCTTTTAATATTGAATCAAGACAATGGAATGTGGCAAATAATCATTTGTATATTCAATCAATATCGGAAAACAAAGTTCCATTTGAAGTTGAAAATTTAGAGATTGCTACTAGGTATAACGAATACATGATGATCTCCCTAAGACTACTGGAAGGATTTAAACTTGAAGAAATAGAAAAACGTTTTGGGAAAGCTTATTTAGCGCATACCCAATTAACACTTACCCCACTTATTGCGGAAGGAAAAATAAATCAATCTGAAAACAGATTTGCAATTACAAAAAATGCGAGATTTTTAGCGGATGGAATTGCTAGTGATTTTTTTATTGTAGACTAAGGGAAAAAAGAATACTAGATTAAGATTTTCTCAATTTCTTTAAATGATGAAGCAGGATCAGCTCCTTCCCAAAGTATTTTATAAATAGACGTAATAATTGGCAATGAGGCATTTACATTTTCATTGATGGCCATAATACATTTACATGCATTATAACCTTCGGCCACCATATTCATTTCTAATTCGGCAGCGCGCACCGAATAACCTTTACCAATCATATTCCCAAAGGTTCTGTTACGACTATGCAGTGAATAACAAGTAACCAATAAGTCTCCTAAATAAACCGATGCCGAATAATCTATGTTGTCGCAACTATATCCAGTTTTCTCCATAACAGCAGACAATAAATGTTTCATCTCTCTTCCAGCATTGGCAATATAAACACTTAAAAAATTATCACCATATTCAAGACCATGTGCAATACCTGCACCTAGCGCATATATATTTTTTACAATACTAGCATATTGAACACCATATATATCGGTGTTGATAATTGTATTGATGTATTCGTTTTTAAAACAAGCAGCAATTTTATTGGTAGCTTCCAAATCAACACCAGAAAAAGTAAGATAAGATAATTGTTCTGCTGCAACTTCCTCGGCATGACTTGGACCTAATAAAGTAAAATAATTTTCAATGGCTACATCAAATTTATCAGCCAGATATTGGTTCAATAAAATATTCAACTTAGGAATCACTCCTTTAACTGCAGATATTATTTTTTTACCTTCAAAAGCTTTTGGATCTAATCCTGCAAGAGACACTTCAATGTGAATTGATGGCACAGCAATAATAATAATATCTGCACCCGCAACAACTTTGCTTACATCGTCCGAAAATTCAATTTTAGAAACATCAAAATAGGCATTTCTTAAATAATGAGGATTGTGATGACGCTTTTGGAAATACTCAATGTTACTAGCTTGTCTAACCCACCAGTTTAATAAAAAACCGTTGTCGGTTACAATCTTAGCAATCGCTGTAGCCCAACTTCCACTTCCAATGATACCAATGCGCTTTGAATTCATTTTACAAAGATAGGGAAACATAAAAAAAGGGGCACATTTTTTAGATGTACCCCTTTTTAGTATTATTTAGGTTAATTATTTCTTCTCTTCGAATAATTTGTCCTTAGTTACCACTTTAACCAAAGTACCTTCTTTCAATACCTTACTCACTGTGCTGTATGGTCCAGTAATCACCTCCTCGCCTACTTTTAGGCCAATCACTTCGATATAATTAAGGTCTTGGATATCTGTTTTAACTTTTACCATTTTAACCTTATTGTCCTTTTGTAAAACAAACACTACTTCATTTAAATCTGTATCTTTTCCTGCAGGATCGGATGCATTTTTATCTTCTGTTTTAGTAGAAACTTTAGTGTCTTTACCATTTCCTTCCTTGTCTCTTGTAGTAACTGCATTCAATGGAATTGAAATCACATTTACTTTAGACTTAGTTTGTATATCCGCGCTAGCAGTCATTCCTGGACGGAATGGGAACTTGCTATTTTCTTTAATTAAATCCTCATAACTAGAAGGCTCTAATCTTATATGTACTTTGTAATTCGCAACTTCGGTAGATGTAGAAATTGAAGCCGCCGCAGTAACAGGGTTTGCGATTTTATAAACCACCCCTTTAAATTTACGGTTGTTGTAGGCATCCACTTCAACCAATGCAGTGTCTCCAATTTTCACTTTAGTGATATCGTTTTCTCCAACATCAACTCTGACTTCAATACTTTTCATATCAGCAACACGCATCATTTCGGTACCAGCCATTTGAGCTGTACCAACTACACGCTCTCCTTTTTTAACGCTCATAGAACTAACAATACCGTCCATTGGAGCAGTAATTGTTGTACGAGCAAGATCTTTTTCTGCTCTTGATAATTGCGCCCTTACGCCTTGTATTTGAGCAGCGCCACTTTTAATAGATTGCAAAGCGCCTAAATAACTTGACTCTGCTGAACGATAATTTTGTTCAGTTTGTTCAAACTCTGATCTTGAAACAATTTTATCTTCTAATAATTTTTTATAACGCTCATAAGTGGTTTTAGTATTCTCATAGCTTGTCTTTAACCCACTTAAAGCTGCTTTTACATTTTCATATTGCGCTTGGGTTTGATTCACACTTGCAGTTACTTGATCCTTTTGAGTTAAATAGATATCGGCATAAATTTTTGCTAATACTTGACCCTTTGTTACTTTATCTCCTTCTTCAACAAATAAATTTACAATCTCACCTGAGATATCTGGGCTAACCTTAACTTCAATTTCAGGATATACTTTACCACTAGCGTTTACCGATTCAGTTATTGTACGCAATTGCACTTTTTCGGTGGTAACTTCTTCGCCCGTTTCTTTGCCTATTACACCTGCCTTTTTTAAGCCTACCAACAGGATGATAATTGCAGCCAATCCAACGAGTACCCAAATTAATTTCTTATTCATATTTGTCTATTTAATTGATTCTAATATTATAATGATAATGATTCGCCTTTATAAAATTCAAGTAATTTAATTCTAAATACATACTCATATTGAGCAGACTTATAATTTACTTTTGCTTTTAAAAAGTTATTTTGATTGTTCAATAATTCAATAGTTCCTAACAAACCTAAATCATAACGCTTAGTTGCGAATTGGAACGTTTTTTCTGCAGAAGTCACTGCTTTTTGACTAGCAGCTAATTTATTAAACGCAATCACAGCGTTAGTATAAGCAGTATAAATGTCTTGTTTTAATTTAAGATTGGTATTTTCTTCCTGCAAACTTGCATTGCGATAATTTAACTTGGCTTGTTGGTAAGAAATCTTAGATTGATTTGCATTGAAAATAGGAATTGACAATTGAAACCCGAAACTTTGACCAAAGTTATTATTTACTTGATCACTCCATCCATTCCATATATTACCCCAGTTTCTTTGCGTAGTAGTTGGCGAATAAATTGGGCTTTGGATAAAGTACTTTGCGCTGTTAACAGTTACAAAAGGGGTAGCAGCATTAGGTGTACTAAATCCTGTTAAATTATACCCACTCACATAGTTAAATACATTAGAGAAGTTAGAACTTAAATTATAACCGAAACTTAAACTCGGATAAAAGTTAGCTTTAGCAGCAAGTTGATTTTTGTTAGCTGCTTTTACACGTAAGGCAGCGGCTTTTACACCTGGTAAATTTTGAGCAGCAACCGAAAACACATAATCTGGTTGCAAGTCCGCAAAAGACTGTAGTTTAATTTGATCCACTGCTTGTACTTGAATATCAAATGGCTTGCTCGCATCTAAATTTAATAAAGCTTTCAACAACATTTTACTTTGTTCAATATTTGAACTTGCTGATATAAACGTACTGCTATCATTTGCCAACTGCGTTTCTAATTCTAGTAAATTTAATTCAGGCAACAAACCCACTTCTACTCTTTTTTTAGTTGCTGCTAATTGTTCCTTAGTTTGACTTATTTGAATCTTAGCAATTTCAGATTGTTCAATAGCAGACAATACTTGTAAATAATAAGTTGCAACACTTAACGAAACATCATTAGAAGTGTTAAGCTTATCTGCTTCTGAAGCCTGCCAACTATAATTAGTAGCTTCTGCTGCATTACGCAATTTACCCGCATTGAAAATTTGAATACCCCCACTTAATCCAAAGTTGTTATATAAGAACTGGGTATTTGTAAATCCATTGGTTGTTGGGTCAATTGAACGACCTAGTCTAAGACCCATTCCAGTTGAACCGTTCATTGTTGGCAATTGGTTGGACTTAGCCATATCTGCCTGAAGTTTAGCAAGTCTTGCTTGCACATCGGCTTGTTGAACCGAGATATTATGCTTTATAGCGTATTCCACACAGGACTGCAAATCCCATTTTACTGGCTCTTGAGCACTCAAGCCCAAAGAGAAACTTATTAAAAATAAAGAGAATATGTATTTCATGTAATTATTTTGGGTGTACCTTAAAAGGACACATTTTTAACAATACAAAAATACATTAATACCGCCTACTTGACTAATTTTTAGACAAACGGGTAAGTGCTCTTACTAAAGCATGTTTTGGGTAGATGAAAGGCAGTTCTATACCTAATTTACCGCCTTAGGTTGCTTTTTATAATAAAAGACCCTATAAAGGATCAATACTATAATCATAAGCGCAACTGCAGTTAATGCAGCATAAGGCTTATCAATGACAACCGCAACGGCCACACAGGCATAAGCAAATACAAAGGTTGCAGCAAAAATGGGTGTCCATCTTTTAATAACTCCAGTTACCGAAGTATCCCCTTGATGCTTATTCCTTAATATAAATAAAGTCGCAGCCGAAGTACTCATGCCCATACAATCTAAAAAGATACTAAAGCTAAGTACATCATCTACGCCCTTACCAAAAAAAGTAACAAGTATTGTTGTAATTGCGAAGACTGTTAAACCGGGGACCAATGCCTCGGTTTTAGGATGTTTGGTTTGAAATATTTTGGGCAACACACCGTCTTCGCTCATGGCAAACATTACACGAGGATTACTCATTAAAATTACATTTACATAAGCAAGCACACTTAATACCATTGCAAAGTCAAATGCTTTGGCACCAAATTTTCCAAACCAGGCTTCAAATAATAAAGAGCCAATTGCGTTGGCATTCTTCATATTATCAAAACCAATTACTTTAATATAAGTATAGTTAATAGCCAAATATAAAGACAAAACAATTGCAATTCCAAATACAATACCACGTTGCATGGTTTTTGCTGATTGTACTTCGGAACCAAAATTTATAGTTTGCTGATAGCCGCCATAAGTAAAGAAAACAGCTACTAAACTTACAAGTAATAACAAGCCACCATTATGCCCATCATAGGCATAAATTTTTCCTTCGTTAAAACCATGTGGAGGCACGGTAACACCTTTAAACAAAGAAGAAATTAGTAATACTATTAAACTAATTTTTACAATCATTAGCACATTCTGAGTGCGACTACTTGTTTTTAAACCTAATAAATTAACGATATAAAAAAGTCCAACCGATAAAGAAGCAACGCATACATTAAAGAAAGTACTTGAGGGATGTCCAAACAATAAATCACTCACATAGTCGGCACCAATTAAAGCAACAACTGCAAGAGAGGCTGCATTACTAATTAATATCAAAACATTAATGGTGAAACCTACTCCAGGATGATAACAATGCGCAAAAACTTTATAATAACCACCCATTACTGGTAAACGTTGCCCAATTTCAGCATAAGTAAGTGCACCAA
This sequence comes from uncultured Bacteroidota bacterium, assembly GCA_903819975.1. Taxonomy (GTDB): domain Bacteria; phylum Bacteroidota; class Bacteroidia; order Chitinophagales; family Chitinophagaceae; genus Sediminibacterium. Next base: position 268,884 of record CAIJFI010000017.1, read on the forward strand.
AAAGTGCAATTACACCGCCAATAATCCAGGCAGCAAAAAATATTAATGGCGTACCCGATTTGGCAGCAATAGTTGCTGGCGTTTTAAAAATGCCCATTCCAATTACTAAGCTTACCACAATCATGGTAAGGCTAAAGAAATTAATTGCTTGTTTTTGCTTCATTAAAATGTATTTAGGATCCCTATACTTTGTTAAGGATAAATATATTAAAACTTGTTTAGTTTTCAACAAAGCGTTAATAATTAAAACCATTCAGCCACTATATTCTAATTAAGTTTGTTCTGGAATTAGGTTCATGAAAATGATTAAAAGGGAATCCAGTCAAAGCTGGAGCTATTCCCGTAGCTGTAAGTTCTAAGCCGCAGGGCATACAATGCAAATATCCACTGAAGTAATTTGGGAAGGATGCATTGTAAGGAACAAGCCAGAAGACCTGCCTAGTTAAATTATAACCAACAGCTTTCGGGTAAAAAGCAAGGATTGTAAACTTGGGCAAGGACACTTGCCTAATACTTATGGTTCTCTTAATCCAGGAAGCTCATTGTTAACTCAAAAAACAAAACAATGAGCAAAAAATTAATCACGCTCTCGGTATGCTTAATCGCTACCACCCTTCTCTTTGGGCAAAAAGACAGTCTTTTACTTACAAAAGATTTTGGCAAAACGCCCGCCACACTAGACGATGTTATTGTGACTGCCAATAAAATTGAGCAGAAACAAAATACAACGGGAAAAGTAGTTAGCATTATTACTGCAGCACAAATTCAGGCCAATGCAGGACGAACCATTTCTCAAATTTTAAATGAACAAGCAGGTTTGAATTTACCAGGTGCCTTAAGTAACGCTGGTACCGTGCCTAGTATTTATATGCGTGGCGCATCAAGTGGTCGTACACTTATATTAGTTGATGGTGTTCCGGTTGGAGATCCTTCAATGATTAGCAATGAATTTGATTTAAACCTAGTTCCTTTAAGTCAGATAGAAAGAGTAGAAATTTTAAAAGGCGCGCAAAGTACTATGTATGGATCAGATGCTGTTGGCGGTGTAATAAATATTATCACAAAAACAAGAGACCAAAAATCTTGGTCAGGTTCATATAGCATTGGAAGCTATGGCACACATAAAATAGATATTCAACATGCAAGAACTTTTAATAAACTTAGTTATTCTATAGGCTTTGAAAATCAATCTGCCAAAGGGTTTTCATCAGCTATTGATAAAACTGGCACAGGTAATTTTGACAAAGATGGATATAATAATAAAAGTTGGTTTTTTAATGTGAACTATGCTATAAATCCATTTTGGAATTTAAAAGCATATACCCGTCAAACTTCTTATTCTGCAGACGTTGATTATGGCGCATTTAAAGACGATAAAGATGAATATTTCAGAAATGCAACAAAAATGTCAGGCCTTACATTAAAATATAAAAAAGCCACAACCAGTTTTCAACTTCAATATCAATATAGCACGCAGGACAGAAGTTATTTAAATGATAGTGTAGATAAAACATATACCATTTTTGAGAAGAATCAATATTGGGGTAAATCACATTTTACAGATGCCTTTTTCTCGACAAATATTTCAAAAAATATTCAATGGATTATTGGATCTGATTTTAGATATGGATCATACAAACAAGATTATTTATCTATTAGCCAATGGGGGCCCTATAGTGAAAACTTTAAAGACACTTTTCAATATCAAAACGCAGTTTACACTTCGTTTTTAATTCACTCCAACAATAATAAATGGCTATTAGAATTAGGGGCAAGGTACAATAATCATTCCCGCTATGGAAGCAATGAAACCTATACTGCTAGCCCTTCTTACAAGCTAGATGACAACAATCGATTCATTGCAAGTGTATCAACTGGCTACAAAGTACCATCTCTTTATGAATTAAGTTACAATAGCGCATTGGCACCTGAAAAATCTTTCAATACCGAATTTGGAATTGAACATAAATCTACTAATTTATTTACTCGTGCAGTTTATTACAATCGCACTATTGACAATGGAATTGATTATAATTATATTGATTACAACTTCTTTAATTTTATTCAACAAAAAGTAAATGGCATAGAACTAGAAGTTAACTGGAAAGCAAATGCAAAAAATAATTTTGTCGCTAACTACACTTTAATGAATGGACAAGAAACCAATCAAAACAGAGTCACTACAGTTGATACGACAACCTATAATTATTTACTAAAACGACCTAAACATAGTGGCGGCATTAGCTGGCAATACAAGGCAAGCGATCGTCTTGATTTTAGTGTTAGCGCAAGATATACCAGCAAGAGATATGATGTAGGTGGTTATGCAGCCCCTGATGTATTATTAAATTATTACACTTTAATTAATGCACACGTAGCTTATAAATTAAACCGCAGATGGATCTTGTTTGCCGATGGTCAAAACCTTGCTAACGAGCAGTTTCAAGAGATAAATGGATACAGTACCATGGGCAGAACGCTTATGTTTGGTATACGATTAAGATAATCCAACTACCTATTACCTTATTTTAAATAAAAAAGCTTTGTATCTTCATGCAAAGCTTTTTTTATGGAATTCCACTTTAACGAATTAGTCACTGTAATATTTACTTTATTTGCCGTAATTGATATTGTGGGATCTATCCCTTTGTTAATTGCCATGAAAGAAAAAGTAGGTATCATTAAATCATTTCAAGTGACTTTGATTTCTGGAGCTTTAATGATTGCTTTTTTATTTTTAGGAAAACCTTTTTTAAGTGTGTTAGGCTTGGATGTAAAATCATTCGCAGTAGGCGGATCGATTGTGATATTTTTATTGGGACTTGAGATGGTATTAGGCCATGAAATATTTAAAGGAGATAAAGATGGTCACACTGGATCGGTTGTGCCAATTGCATTTCCTATTATTGCTGGAAGTGGAACCTTAACTACCATCATGTCTTTGAAAGCAAACTTTGAAGAGATCTATATTTTATTGGGCATTGTTGCTAACCTTGCTATTATATATGTAGTATTAAAATCCTTAAACTGGATTGAAAAATTATTAGGACCAGGCGGCCTACTCGCTGTTCGTAAATTTTTTGGCGTAATACTTTTAGCAATTGCTGTTAAGATATTCTCAAGTAATGTGGGGGCTTTGAGGCACTAGTTATTATAATAATTTTTTTAAGGCATTTATAACAGCTATTTTTGCTTCAATGCATGTCTTTATTATTAACCCCAATGCCGGCACCAATAAGGCAACAGATTTTAACAATCTAATTGCCGAAATCAAAGCTAATAGTTCCAATATAATTTTGGAATCTAGCGGACCTCTGGAAGCTACAAACCTTGCTCATAATGCATTACAACAGGGTGCCACCCGTATTATTGCAGTTGGAGGAGATGGCACTATTAATGAAGTTGCTTCTGCCTTAGTGAATACAAATATCCCATTAGGCATTATTCCTTTTGGCTCCGGAAATGGACTTGCTAGACACTTAAATATTCCTTTAAATCCATTCAAAGCATTGCAATTCGCGACTAAAGGAAATGTTCAAAAAATGGATGTTGGCATGTTTAATGACCGATACTTTTTTTGTACTGCAGGAATTGGATTTGACGCAAGTGTTGCTCACAGATTTGCGAAAGGTTCAGGGCGTGGGTTTATTAATTATATTAAAGCAACACTAAATACTTTATTTAGTTACCAGCCTATCCAAGTTGTATTAAATAATGGTCCAGAAGAAACTGTTTTCTCATTAACCATTGCTAACGCCAACCAATTTGGGAATAACGCATATATTTCACCAATGTCTAGTGTGCAGGATGGTCTTTTAGAGGTCATTAAAATAAAAAAACTTAGCTTTTTACAAGCTTCGGCCATTGGAATTAGGCTTTTTATGGGCAATATTCACCATTCCAAAATGGTTGAAATTACTAGCTTCAAAGATATTAGTATAAAATATCATAATAATGCCCCTTTTCATTTAGATGGGGAGCAACTGTTAACCGAAAAAGAGGATATTAAAATCCAACTACTTCCTGCTGCAATTCATGTGATTTGCTAATTAATTCTATTGCAAAAAGTTGGCTCAGGTATGATATTTATCATTGATTTTAGTAGGAAAAACTGATTTGAATCCGATACCAATTTCTAGACTCAGATTATTTTTGAAATCGAATAGATTCGCGGATTTATTCGTAATTTACGACACATTATAATAACGAGCTTATGGGCGCGATTTCATTGATTGCTTTACTAATTGCAGCAATCGCATTTTCCGCTGGCGGAATATTAGTTGGAAAAATTTTAGTTAAGGGTAGCAGTAATCCGCAAAAAGGACAAGCTTACGAATGCGGTATCCCAACCAACACTTCTCCTTGGCATCAATTTAATGTAGGGTATTATTTATTCGCTCTTTTGTTTCTAATCTTTGACGTGGAGTTGGTTTTTCTTTATCCATGGGCAGTAGTCGTTAAAAAAGTTGGCATTGTTGCACTTATCGAAATCATCGTATTCATATTTATTTTATTCATGGGCTTTTTATATGCTCATAAAAAAGGCGCACTCAAATGGAGTTAAACGAAAACATTGCAGGTAATCCCCCATTCCCGGGCATTATCCACGAAACACCAGGTGGTGGAATTGTAGTAAGTACTTTTGATAATGTTATCAATTGGGCTCGTAGCAATTCCTTATGGCCATTGTCTTTCGCAACAAGTTGTTGTGGAATTGAAATGATGTCTACAGCTTCTGCCAAATATGATTTTTCTCGTTTTGGATTTGAGGTTGCTCGTGCCTCCCCGCGTCAAGCAGACGTAATTATTATTGCAGGCACCATCGTAAATAAAATGGCCCCTGTTTTAAAACGCTTATACGATCAAATGGCCGATCCAAAATATGTAATTGCAATGGGAGCTTGTGCAATTAGTGGCGGACCATTTTTTTACAACACCTATTCAGTTGTAAAAGGTGCCGATCATATCATACCAGTTGATGTTTATATTCCTGGTTGCCCTCCTCGCCCCGAAGCATTATTACACTCTTTAATTTCCCTTCAAGAAAAAATTAAAATGGGAATGACTAGAGATCAAATCAGAGAAGAATTTAAAGGATAGTATAACCAAGCATTATGACTAACGAAGAAATAAAAG
>CAIJFI010000018.1 GCA_903819975.1 uncultured Bacteroidota bacterium
ATTGATGAAGCTTGAGTCATATATAAGTATACAAAACTAAACAATAATGCTATTTTAATATATTAATAAAAAATATATGAAATATATTGTTCAAAATACATTGATTTTTTATATTTTAGCATCATAAAGATAACATATGAAAATATATAATATGAAAGAATCAAGAAAAAATATAACTAAAATATTGATTGTCAATATTTTAATCGTATATGGAATAATTATATTTAATTTACTGGGTTACTTTATTTAAAAAATGTATAAAAAATAGGAACAATATTAAACATGTAATTATTTATAATATATCAACAACAAATCAATATATGAAAAAATCAATCTTATCAAGTATCGTAATTCTTTTGAGTGTAATGAGTTTAAACGCTCAATCTGATACTACAAAACCAGTAGTTTCTTCAAATACAACCACTTTTACAACTTATATTGATGGATATTATAGAGCAGATTTTGCTGGATTACAAAGTAATAATAAAACAAGTTTCACCAATTCTAATAATGCATTACAACTTGGTATGGCTTCGTTTAAAGTTGACCAAACATTAGGCAAGTTTGCTGGAACACTTGATTTGGGTGTAGGTAAAAGAGCAGATGAGTTTTCATACAACGATAAAGGATTAGCTACTGCAGTTAAACAAGCTTATGTAAGCTTTGCCCCTAATTCGGTTGTTAAGTTTACAGTGGGTAAATGGGCTACTCATATAGGATATGAATTATTAGACGCTTATTCAAATAGAAACTATAGTATGAGCTACGGTTTTTCATATGGTCCTTTCTTTCATACTGGTTTAAGAGCTGATATATCTTTAGGTGGCAAGTCTGCTATGATGTTAGGTGTTGCAGAACCTACGGATTTCACAAATGCTAAAGTTGAGGCAAAAATGATTATCGCTCAATTTAGTACAGCAACAAAAGATGATAAATTAAAAGCATTTTTGAATTACCAAGGGGGTAAAGATAAAACTCAATTTGATCTTGTATTAAATGGGGTAGTGACTAGCCAATTTGGTATTAACTATGATGGAACTGTTTGCAATTTAGCAGGTACAAGTTGGACTAGCAATGCAGTGTATTTTAATTATGACCCAAGTGCTAAAATAGGATTTGCATTAAGATCTGAATATTTTAATGATACTAAAGGTGCTGCAGGAGTTGGCACTTCTATTTTCCAAAATACTTTGTCTGTTAATTTTCATTTAAACAAATTCACTATTATTCCAGAATTGAGATTGGATAACGCGGCTGACAAAGTATTTGTGAATGGAACAAATGTTTCCTCAACTGGCGCAGGTAATTTCTTAATAGCTGCTGTTTATAAATTTTAATAAAAATCCGGTATCATATTTAAATCAATTTTCTAACCAATAATCCAAGCTTATGTTTTCAACTACACTCGGTCATTTTAAGAACATGGTTAATAGACGTTCTACACCAAACGAGATTGTCTATTATCTTTCTAGAAAAGAGAAAATCAAATTAGGGTTAACAATGTTATCTGGTAAGGTAATGGCTGTTACTTTACTTGTAGCATTAATGAAATTAATCCCTGCTTTATTAGCTACACCAGCGCATGCGGCTGAAACTTATACAGCGCATGAATTACTTTCATTTAATGCTTTAAACACAGTGTGGGTATTGGTTTCGGCGTTTTTAGTATTTGCAATGCAAGCTGGTTTTGTAATGTTAGAAGCAGGTTTTGCACGTTCAAAAGAAACGGTGAATGTATTAATGGAATGTATTTTTGATACAGCACTTTGTGGAATATTATTCTGGGCTATAGGTTATGCATTTATGTTTAGCCATGGTAACGGATTCATAGGTCAAAATTGGTTCTTCCTAATGGGAGCTCCAGATACTTATGAAACAACAGGTATCCCAATTTTAGCACACTGGATTTTCCAATTTGCTTTTGCGGATACTACATCAACAATTACTTCAGGTGCGATGATTGGTCGTACAAGTTTTAGAGGAGATATTTTATATAGTATTGGTGTAACTGGTTTTATCTATCCAATTATTGGTCATTGGGCTTGGGGTCCAGACGGTTGGTTAGCATTAATGGGAACTCCAGGACATTTCTTGCCAGGTTTAGGTCAAGGTTTCAGAGACTTTGCTGGTTCTACGGTAGTGCATACCATTGGTGGATTTATTTCATTGGCTGGTGCATTGGTTTTAGGGCCTCGTATTGGTAGGGTGTTCTTAAGAGATGATAGAGAGAATGGTGGTTTACAACCTTCTAACAACTTGCCAATGGCTTCGGTGGGAGCCTTCATATTATGGTTTGGTTGGTATGGTTTTAATCCAGGAAGTACATTGTCTGCAATGGATATGCAAGGTATTGGTCGTGTAGCAGCAAATACAACATTAGCTGCATGTGCTGCGTCATTGGCTGCTATGGTATTGCCGTTATGGTTTGGTCCTAACAAAGGAAAATTTGACTTAGCATTTACGATTAATGGATTATTAGCTGGTTTAGTTGCAATTACTTGTCCTTGTTATTGGGTGTCTCCAGCAGGTGCAATTGGAATTGGTTTAATTGCAGGTGTCATTTTATACTATAGTACTTTATTACTAGAACATTATAGAATAGATGATCCAGTTGGTGCGGTTCCTGTACACGGTATTAATGGTATCTGGGGAACCATTTCATTAGGTTTATTTGCATGTGGTCAGTTTGGTGTAACTGGTCCAACAGGTGCAGATAACAGTGCTCCAGTAAAAGGATTGTTTTATGGCGGAGGATGGGATGTGTTTAAAGCTCAATTAACAGGTAGTGCAATTATTACAATTTCTACTTTTGCAGTTGCATTATTACTAATGTGGGTAGTAAATAAGTTGCCACATCCTTGGAAATTAAGAGTAGAAGCAGAAGCAGAAACAAATCCAGGTGGACTAGACATTTTCGAACATGGAGTGTCTGCGTACCACACACAAGAATAAGTATTTAACTCTTTTTGGTATATTGGTTTATTAAGCAAGCAATCAATAAGCGGGCCCCATTTCAATGGGGCCCTATTTTTTTATTAATCTTTCCAACGCCATTCACCAGCAATTGTAAGTGGCTCTTTTAAATTATTCTTAATTAGAAATAATCTTGTTTCTTCGTCAGTAAAATGTTTTGCTTCAATCTTTTTAGCATCAGCAATGCCAAATAATAACATAGTATTGAATCTTACTGTATTGCGCATGCCATTATCTTCTACTAAACTAAATACATCGCAATCCGCATGGTAGCATGGGCCAGCGCCTTTTGGTAAAGATCCGCCTGCGCCACCGCCTGTTGGAATTCCATTTAACATGAAGGGTTGATGATCGCTATGTAAGCCTGCACCTACAGAAAAAGTATTTTTAAAATTAGTATCTAATTTGTTTGCGATAGTGCCGATAGATTCAAATAATGCTTTACTCTCTTGTGAACTTGTTGCAAAACCTTTTGGATCATTGGTCATGTCGTAGTTTAACATGTATCTAATATTGTCAACGCTTTTATCTTTAATAGAAGCATCTACATATGCTCTTGATCCTAATAAACCTTCTTCCTCGCCCATAAACATTACAAAGTCAATGGTGCGTGCTGGTTGTAGTTTTAATGCTTTAAAAGTTCGTGCCATATCTAAAACTGAAAAAGAACCAATGCCATTGTCCATAGCGCCAGTTGCTAAATCCCAACTATCTAAGTGGCCACCTACAACAATTTTTTCATTTGGAATACTTGCGCCTTTAATAGTAGCAACTACGTTACGTGCTTTAATTAAACCAGAATGATTGGTCATGTTAATATGACTAAATAATATACCTGATTTTAATTGTTCTTTTAGTGCTAATCCGTCTTCCTTGCCAACACATACTGCTGGAATTGGAATTAATTTTCCTGTTACAGAGGCAGTGCCAGTAAGTAAAACGCCTTTGTCTGCAGTATTTATTACAATAATTCCCTTTGCGCCATACTTTGTTGCAATTGCAGTTTTTTCAGAACGATGTAAGCCTGGTGTTCCAGCTTTTGAGCCAGGTAATATGCCTAAGTAAACTAAAGCAATTTTGCCTTTCACTTTTTCGGGATGGGCTAGATAATCATCTTCTACGCCATTGCCCATATCCACTAATTCTAAAGTAACATCGGAACTAACTGGAGAGTGTGCAAGAGAAACCGACTTTACAGCTTGTAGGTTGTTTACATTGTTGCCAATGCTAACAGATAAAGTGCCACGACTCCAACTTTCAACTTCGAATGGCTGGAACTTGACATTAGTAAACCCGTAAGATTTTAATAAGTCAAAAGCAAATTGCTCCGCCTTTTTTCCATTTTCCGAACCTGTTAAACGATGCCCAATAGTTTCAGATGCTATTTTAAGTGAGGTGTATGCATTTGAATGCGCTAGCACTTCTTTATTGATTTTAGCAAAAATCGAAGGCCATTCAGGCTTGGCTTGTGCATTTAAATCATTCTTAAATAAAAGGGATAAAATTCCGGATAACGCTAGTATTTTTTTCATGTGTGGGATGCTTTAAAGGCTAATTTATGGAATATTTAGTTGTAATTTTAAAGATAAATTATAACATCATGTTTGCAATCATTTTAGGTATCATTATATTTTTCGCTGCCAAGGCAGTGCAAAACTTAAATCTTCCCATTTCTCAACATATAGGAGCTATCCGTACTGTTGGGATTGTGATAGTAGTATTGGGATTATTAACATCTAGTATCAAACAAATTGACGCTGGTCAAATAGGTGTTCAGTCATTATTTGGAAAAGTTCAGGACGAGATTTTGCCAAGTGGACTAAACTTTGTGAATCCATTAATGGACATTAAGCCAATTGATGTTCGAACTCAAAACTATACAATGAGTGGAGTACATAATGAGGGAGATGTTGCCGGAGACGATGCAATTAGAGTATTAACTGCGGATGGACTTGAGGTAGTAATTGATTTAACTGTTTTATACCGTGTACAAGCAACGCAGGCCCCAAAAATTGTACGTGAAATCGGATACGATTTTAAAAATGTAGTAGTACGACCTATTACAAGAACTAAAATTAGAGACAACGCTGTTTATTATACAGCAGTGGATTTATATTCTGTTAAAAGAGACGAATTTCAAACTAGAATATTCAAGACTATCGAAGAAAATTTAAAAGCAAGAGGTTTGGTATTGGAGCAATTGTTGGTAAGAAATATTTCATTACCTGCTTCTGTAAAAGGTTCGATTGAAGAAAAAATTAAAGCAGAACAGGATGCACAAAAAATGCAGTATGTATTGCAGAAAGAAAAACAAGAAGCTGAACGTAAAAGAGTAGAAGCACAGGGTATTGCAGATTATCAAAAAATTATTAGCATGGGCTTAGGTGATAAGCAATTGCAGTATGAGCAAATTCAAGCAATGAAAGGTTTGATGACATCTCCTAATGCTAAAGTAATTATTATGGGTGGTGGTAAAACGCCAATTATTTTAGATAGCAAATCCAATTAATAAGATAAAAATTTAAAGTGATGAAAAAGTGGTTATTAAGTTTATTGAGTGTCTTGTTGGTACAATATTCTTTTGCACAAGTAATTGTAAAAAGAGATGCTGAGATTGAATCAATGGTAAAAGAAATAAATGCAGATTCTCTAAAAGTAAATATGTACAAATTAGTTTCTTTTGGAACTAGGAATACTTTAAGTACACAGGGCAATGCTAGTAGAGGTGTTGGAGCAGCAAGGCAATGGATACTAGGTAAATTTAATGAATACGCAAAGCAGTCTAATGGAAGATTGTCTGCCTTTATTGATACAGTAACTTATTTGCCTGACGGGAAAAGAGTAGATAGACCCATCATTTTAGGTAATGTTGTTGCTACTTTAAAAGGTACAGATCCAAATGATCATAGAATTTTTATTATGAGCGGTCATATGGATAATATGCGAACAAATGTAATGGATAGTGTTGGCGATGCACCTGGTGCTGATGATGATGGTAGTGGTACAGTGGCTGTTATGGAATGTGCTAGAGTAATGAGTAAACATTCATTTCCGGCAACTATAATTTTTGTAACTGTTGCAGGTGAGGAACAAGGACTAATTGGTGCTTATTATATGGCTAAGAAAGCGAAGAAAGAGAATTGGGCCATTGAAGCGGTGTTGAATAATGATATTATGGGTAGTAATAATAGCAATGAAACTAATATCATTGAAAATACAAAGCTTAGGGTGTTTAGTGAAGGCCTTTCGGTAACAGATACTGGAAAAGCGGCTATGCAAATCAGAAGCTTAGGTTTAGAAAATGATGGTCGTTCAAGACAGTTAGCTAGATATATTAAAGAAGTTGCAGAAAGATATATAGACAACATGCAGGTTGTTATGGTTTATCGTAATGACCGTTTTTTAAGAGGTGGAGACCATACACCATATGTTGAAAATGGATTTGCGGCAGTTAGATTTACTGAGATGAATGAGAACTATACAAGACAACATCAAAATGTAAGAAATGAAAATGGAATTGAATATGGAGATTTGCCAGAGCATATCGATTTTGAATATTTAAGAAAAAATAGTGGTGTGAACTTGGCTAATCTTTCCAATTTAGCTAAAGCTCCAGCTGTTCCCGAAGAAGTGAAGGTGGACGTTAAAAAATTAAGTAACACTACCTATTTATATTGGAAGGCTCCAAAATCTGGAGTTGTTAAAGGTTATTATATTTTAATGCGTGAAACTACTAGTCCAGTTTGGCAAAAGAAAATTTATACTCAGGACTTAGAGATTCGATTGCCATATAGCAAGGATAATTATTTCTTTGGCGTTCAAAGTGTAAGTGAATCAGGCAATGAAAGTTTACCTGTGATACCTGCAGTAGGACGATAGTTTTAATTGCAAAATGAATCAAATGATATGATACCAATTAATGAACAATGGGTTAAGCAACATGTAAAACATCGTTCTGCTAATGGGCATAAAAAATCATTTGGTCATGTATTAGTTATTGCGGGAAGTGAGGGTAAGGCTGGGGCATCTATACTTTGCGCTAAAGCCGCTTTGCATAGTGGATGTGGAATGGTTACTGCTATGATTCCAAAAGAGGCTGTTCAAGTTTTATTAGAGCAAAGTCCAGAGCTTATGTATTTAAGTCCTACATTATTAACTGTTGAGGATTTGGTTAAATACGATGCAATTGCAATTGGCCCAGGTTTAGGTTTTTCCGATAATGCTAAATTGAATCTTGCTTTAATTCTTAGTCATTTTAATGGTCCTGTCGTTATTGACGCAGATGCGTTAACGCTGGTTGCAGATGAAATGACTTTATTAAAAATCAATCATATTGTAACACCACATCCAGGTGAGTTTAGTCGTTTGCAAGGTTTTGAATACGATGAGCGTAATAGGGAAGGGCAGGCTTTAGATTTTATCAATCAATATCCATCGGTACTTGTATTAAAGGGAGCTCAAACTTTGGTGGCATCGGCTAGTCAAGGCATGATGGGAAATTCCACTGGGAATGATGGCATGGCAACTGCGGGAACTGGGGATGTATTAACGGGGATAATTGTTGCTCTTTGTGCACAAGGTTATGAGCCCTATAATGCAGCAGCTATTGGCGTTTTTATGCATGGATTGGCTGGTGATTTAGCAGTAAAGGATATTTCTAAAGCTAGTTTGGTTGCATCTGATATCATACAATATTTGGGTCAAATTAGACTAACGGACTAGGAGAAACAAGCAGAAAATGACCTGGTAAATTATCTTATATAATTTGGTTTTAATATTTTAAAAGAATTCTTATCTTTAGTATCAATTATGAAAACAGCAAAGTACCTTTTAATAGTTATTTCTTTTTTCCTTTTTGCTTGTAGCAAAGGGGGGGACAGTAGTACGCCAACTCCGACACCTACGCCTACACCAACTCCAACTCCAACCGAGGCAGCTGTTGCATTTTCTGTAACTCAGGATCCAGGTTCAGGAAATATTTTAGGTGTAGTAGGAACTTCACAAGCAATTAATGTTAAAGTAAGCTCTGCTTTACCATCTGCAGGTGTAACAGTTGCAGTTACAGTTACAAAAGATGTTGATAATTCTTCGGTATTTACAAATTCAATTTCTAGCGTTGCAGCTGATAATAGCCTTACCATTACAGGATTAACTCCAGGTGTACTTTGTACAGCTACTGTTGTTGTTACTTCTAAATCTACCTTAACAAACACTAAAACTTCTTCGTTTAAGTTAGCAGCAAAGTAGTAGCTTGTTTAAATTACTGCGCATATAAAGTAATCTTAGATATCTTTGCCGAATGACGCAAAAATCTAATTACCCTCGGTTTTACCTTATTCTTATTCTAGGACTTCTTTCAGCGATAGGCCCCTTGTCTATAGATATGTATTTGCCTGCATTTCCAAGTATTGCTAAGGGTTTACATACATCAGTTTCTTCGGTGATGCTTTCTTTATCTTCATTTTTTATAGGAATATCTGTTGGACAATTATTATATGGTCCTTTACTAGAAAGATTTGGACGTAAAAATCCCTTGTATTTTGGATTAGCACTTTATGCCATTTCATCATTAGCGTGTGCTACTGCAATGTCAGTAGAAACTTTAATTATTTTTAGATTTTTCCAAGCCCTAGGAGGGTGTGTAGGCATGGTGGCATCAAGAGCAATGGTAAGAGATTTATTTGAGGTAAAAGATAATGCAAAAGTGTTTTCAACTTTAATGTTAGTGGTTGCTGTTTCCCCAATTATTGCACCTACATTAGGTGGATTTATAACAACTTATTTAGGATGGAGAATCATATTTGTAATGTTAATTATAGTGATTGCTTTAATTATATTGGGCATTTATTTATTGTTGCCAGAAAGTAAAAAGCCGGATCCTAATTTTTCCTTAAAACCAAAATCAATAATAAGCGGCTTCGCTGCTATTATTAAACATCCTCAATTCAGGGTGTATACTTTTACTGGTGCAGTTGCTTATGCAGGTTTGTATGCCTATATAAGTGGATCGCCTTATGTATTTATGGAAGTTTTTAAAGTGACGGAACAACATTATGGATGGATTTTTGCCATAATTGCTGCAGGTTTAATAGGCGCTAGTCAGCTTAATAGTGTTTTTCTAAAAAAGCATACGTCAGAGCAAATCATAAAAGTGGTGTTGACTGTGCAAGGGGTAATTGGTATTGTACTTGTGTCCACTTCTATATTTGGATTTAGTGAATTGTATTCAACTATTGTACTTGTATTTTTATTTTTATGTTGTCAAGGTTTCTTATTTCCCAATGCATCTGCTTTATCAATGGCTCCATTTGGGCATAATGCAGGGAATGCCTCAGCTTTGATGGGTTTCATACAAATGAGTGTGGGGGCCTTTATGTCTGCCATGGTAAGCATATTACATAATGAATCTACTTTGCCAATGACTGGTGTAATGGCTTTTTGTACTTTAACTGCTTCGCTTATTTATGCCCTTGGCAAAAAAATAATAGTACAGCAGGCTAGTGTTGAGTTAGTGGAAGAAGAGGAAGTAGAAATGATTAATACGCTTTAGGTATTTATAGATTTAAACTTACTTTTCTCTAATAATAATACTACATCCTTTTGCTTTTTCTATATTGACTCCCTTAATTTGGTTGCCTTCAATTTTAGCTGTTGACTTTTGTTGAAAGTTTTTTACTTCAGGAAAATCAATGGTACATTTATTAGGATCTAATCCAATTTGCTTCCAATCAATGTTTACATCTATTTTAGTGTTGTTATCTGCCCAACTCGCTATGGCAATTAAAATTGATTTAGGCTTCTTGTAAATAGTTGCTAATACTTTTTCGTTGTTAGTTGTTACAGGACATTTGCCACTCCAATAACCAATCATTTTAGAATCTTTAATACCAAACTCATCCCAAAGTTTCCAAATGGCTCTTGGGTCCGCATTGTCATCCCAAGGCATTCTGTTGGTCATTCCATAAACCATGCCACGGTAGGGGTTACCTCCGTCTTGTAACATTTCACCCATTAGTCCAAAGGGGATGCCACTTACTTCGGTTAAATAAAAATCAGGACTTCCTTTTTGGTAGTCAAAATATTCGCCAAACCAAAGTTTATTAATGTAAGGGAAGTGCTCCATATAAAGATTAGCACTATTATTAAATCCATCATTTTTATTAAATTGATTTGCTGAGTGCAAGTCTATGATGCCAGGATGATTGTCCTTTGTAAGTACACGTTTAACACGTTTCATGGTAATTCTATCAAATGCTACGTCATCCAAATAAATGCCGTCAATGCCAACATTTTGAACCAACCAATTCATTCCTTCAATGTAGTAATTGTGCCAACGACTCATGCCACTATTAACAATAGCTGCGTCTTTAATTTCAGGCACAAACCAAGCTGCAATATAATCCTCTCCAATGTGTTCTTGAAGCCAACTATAGCCGCCACCTTTCCCTGGAGAATATATTTCATGACCAAGACTACGCAATGGGAAAGTTTCATATGCATGGTTGGAAAGTTCTCTAACAGTGTTGTATATTTTAACTTTCAATCCTTTGCTGTGAGCTTCATCTATATAAGATTTCATTTTTGCATGCTCAATAAATGGGTAATTAATCCAAGGATTAATTTTATTAGCATGGTGTATGTTTACAATTGTTGCACTTGTTGTTGCCTTGATTGTATCAATAGGTTTATAAGCGTGAAAGAATTTCGCATCCCATTGGAAATTAGTATTTAAAGTATGGAAAGGCGTTATAAGTAGGGTGAAATTATAGTAAACAGATTGTCCTTTATTTAAATGGCGTTTGCCACTATAATTGTTCACCAAAACGGTGTCTTTATTTTCTGTAATATGAATTCCACCTAGGTTATTATTGCCCCATGAAGTAGGAAGTAATAAAGGTTTTTGTAAATAGAAGTTGGTATTTAAAGGGCGTACATAGTTTTGGTCACGTAAAGAAAATTGAAGGCCTGCATTAACATCTCCTATCCAAGCGCCATCTTGATTTTTTGTGGCAACATCCCAAACCCAATCAAATTTTTCTGGACGGAATCCGCCTTTTTGACCAAGCCCCATCATATACTTAGCAGACTTCTTGTCCAAAGGCATTTGTAATTGAATATCGTTTAAATCCAGGTCTTGTAATGCAGTTATTTTAACGTTGTACACCATAAATCCATCAAACTCAATAGATCCATTTACTTCCATTTGTAGATTATTGGAAACAGTTTTAGATGTCCATTCAACAATACCTTTTTGCTTATTTGTAAAAGCAAAATGATTTGTGCCATTTGAATTTTTGATTGGCAATCCATTTGCAGTAAACTGCATTCCTTGTTTTAATATATTTTTTGCTGTAGTTGCATATTCAGTCATTTCGGGCGTAAAGAAAGTTTGAATTTGTTGAGGTAAACCGTCTTCGTTTAATACAATTTTTCTTCCTAATAAACTGATTTCTTTGTTCTTAACAATTAGTGGGGTATATGGCGCAATTACTTCATTTTGTTGTGCTAGGGTGGAGTTTAACCATTTTAAACGTGTTTGTTTCCAAGGTTCATTAGCACCACTATTTATTGCAACTTGATTTGTGATTGTTAAAGTAATATCAATAGCCTTTGCAGTATGCTCATTGCTTTTTACATATACTTTACCATGATAAATTCCTGCACTTGCATTTGTTGGCACATCAATTCCGCACCATAAAGCCTGAATATTTTTAGCATCAACATTAACAATCTTCTTTAATGGCTTTTGATCATAGGTAGTCCCCTCTAAATTAATACAAGTAATTTGGTTGGCATTAATTTTACTTCCATTACTAGAAGTTAAATCTGAAAATTTCACCGAAATATTATGGATGTTTTCAATTGCAAATATTCCTATTTGAAAAGCAAACCATTCTCCTTTATCTGCACTGCCATCAATATTGTCTAAATCCTTATGTATCCATCTGTAAGGCAAGTCCTTTGTCATTTTAATAGGGAATTCTCTTTGTTCTGGAATAAGAATAAAAGGGGCATTATTTCTTTGTATAAAATCTTTTGTTTCTGATTCTGAAGCAATAACTTCCATTGGAAAGAAGCTATTTAAAGCGTCAATGGATTGAAATGCTGTTACTGTTGCTTCGCCATTTATTGGCAAATCGGGGTTGTTGTTTTCTATTGGCTTTAAATAAGTGCCTTTTGGATAGTTGGAACGGCCTTCGTTCTTGTATGGTAAATAATAAACATAATAATTGCCTTTGCCAGATGCAGGTTTAAAATGAATTTCACCAAATTCCCTATTAGACTGTAGTACTTTATAATCAGTTACGATATTATTTGTTTGTGCATCCTGAATTATGATTCGTTTGTTTTGAGGATTTGCATCACGTCGACGCCATGGCACAATCACTTTAGTCCATGAAGCATTATCATTCACTTTAATCACTGCTCTATGATTTCCCAAAGAATCTTGATTCCAGCAATTGTTGCAGTTTGTGTATGTAATTTCTGTTGAACTAGTTTGCCCGTTTACATTTGCAAAAAAGCAAAGGATAGTAATGGACATAACAATGCGAATACAAATTGAATGCATAAAATTATTTTAAAGAATTTTTATTTCTTGATTTCTCTCTTAGGTCCCATTGGTAAAGTATATCCTAAGTTAAGGATAAACTCTAAGGTTCCAAATCCTTGCTTGGCTTTACCTTGATAAACATCTAGGTTATAATAATAGGCGTAGTCTAATTTCCCAGCAAACTCTAAATAAAGGCTTTTCTTAAATGTACTTCTTAAAGCATATTCAACACCCGTATTCCATCCTCCAAATTGAAACAATTGATTGTTCTTTTGGCCAAATAAACAGTTTTCAACGTGGGGGATCAATGGGCCAATTCCTACTTTCGCTAATCCATCAATATCAATAAAACTATTAGAGATATTTTCAAATTTCTTTCTTTTCACAATATTGAATAAAAGAAAGTTAGCGCCGTTGTTTAAGTAATAATAATTTTGAGAGGTGCCAGTACCTGTTTTAGAAAAAACGAAACTAGAATCTACTGGACGACCATTATAAGTCCCCACCATATGAACAGTTTGATTGTCTTTGAACAATGCTTTGGTATGGTCAAAATTAATTTCAATAGCAATGCCCTTGTCCTTGTCTAAAAAATATCCAATACGATAGTTGTATTGAGGGATGCTAATTGCTTTCGTTAAAAGTGCTTCATCCCAACCTGGATGATCCACCAATTGTGTATTTTTAAATGTAAAATTATTGTTCAAAGCAGGTTGACTAATACTTACGTTTGTTTGCGTGTAATATTCTTTATTGTAACCCCAAGAGAAGTAGAATTCTCCTTTTCGCTCTGTTTTTTGAGCAGCTCCTTTAATAGAGATGATTGATATTAATAGGATAGTTAGGTATTTCACGAATTTCATCTAAATAAATTTTGGTAAAGTTAGGGTAAAATTGTCCTTTAGGATAAGTAAAAGGGGATGTTTATAATCATATTTTAGGTAATTTTGCAACTTGAATTAAGAACTATGAAGCAGCAGTTACAAAAGCTTTCCAGGGCATTACAAGGCGATCTTTATTTTGACAAAATGATGCGTACTTTGTATGCAACAGATGCTTCAAGTTATAGAGAGTTGCCATTGGCTGTTGCTATTCCCAAAACCCATGAGGATTTATCTATTTTAATTCAATTTGCTAATGAAAACAATACATCTTTAATTCCAAGAACTGCAGGTACTTCTTTAGCAGGTCAGGTAGTTGGGAATGGGATTATTGTAGATGTTTCAAAACATTTTAATAAAATTTTAGAGCTAAATAAGGAACAAGGATGGGTACGTGTTCAACCTGGTGTTATTAGAGACGAACTTAATTTGTTCTTAAAGCCATATGATTTATTTTTTGGCCCCGAAACTTCAACTGCTAATAGAGCTATGATTGGAGGAATGGTAGGTAATAATTCATGTGGATCAAATTCGGTTGTTTATAGAAGTACAAGAGAGCATTTAATTGAAGTGAAGGCTTTGTTGAGTGATGGAAGTGAAGTAGTTTTTTCAAGTATTTCAACAGATGATTTTCATGCAAAATGTGAACTGCCAACTTTAGAAGGGAATATTTATAAATCGGTTAGATCCCTTTTAAGTAATTATGATAATCAAGTAGAAATTAAAAAAGAATTTCCTAAGAAGTCGGTGGTAAGAAGAAACACAGGCTATGCAGTAGATTTATTAGTGGAAATGGATCCCTTCACTGCAGGTGGTGAGCCGTTTAATTTTTGCAGTTTAATTGCCGGATCCGAGGGGACATTGGCATTAATTACAGAGATTAAATTAAATGTGGTGCCGGCCCCACCTAAAGAAACTGGTTTATTATGTGTTCATTTTAATACAATAGATGAGTCACTTCACGCAAACTTGATTGGATTAAAATATAAGCCAAGTGCAAGTGAATTAATAGATCATTATATTTTAGAATGTACTAAAGAGAATAGAGAACAAAGTAAGAATCGTTTTTTTGTACAGGGTGATCCAGGTGCGATTCTTGTAATAGAATTTGTAAAGGAAACTAAGGAAGAAATTCTAGCATTAACCAATGCAGTGGAAGCAGATATGCGCGCAGCAGGACTGGGGTATCATTTCCCGGTTTTATTTGGTGCAGATACTAAAAAGATATGGGCTTTAAGAAAAGCGGGTCTTGGCCTGTTGAGTAATTTGCCAGGAGACGAAAAAGCAGTGCCTGTAATTGAAGATACAGCAGTGGATGTGGTGGATTTACCAAACTATATAAGAGACTTTAATGAGATTTTAAAAAAGCATGGTTTGTATTCGGTGCATTATGCGCATGCAGGATCGGGGGAAATACATTTGCGTCCAATTATTAATTTAAAAACGGTCGAAGGAAATCAATTGTTTAGAACCATCGCCGAAGAAGTAGCTACGCTAGTTAAAAAGTATGATGGTTCTTTAAGTGGTGAACATGGGGATGGTAGATTACGTGGGGAGTTTATTAAACAAATGGTAGGGGAAAAGAATTATGCTTTATTAAAACAAGTTAAAACAACCTGGGATCCGAATAATATCTTTAATCCAAATAAGATTGTAGACACGCCTTCTATGAATAGCATGTTGCGTTATGAGCCAGGACAGGTAACGCCTAGATTTGAAACTATTTTCCGTTTTCATAAGCAAGATATTTTACAGCATGCGGAACAATGTAATGGATCGGGCGATTGCAGAAAAACGCATCTGTCAGGAGGAACCATGTGTCCTTCTTATATGGCAACCCGAGATGAAAAAGATACTACAAGAGCAAGAGCTAATATTTTACGTGAATTTTTGACCCATTCAAGTAAAGAAAATAGATACAATCATAAAGAAATTTATGATGTGATGAGTTTGTGTTTAAGTTGTAAAGCATGTAAGAGTGAGTGTCCATCCAATGTGGACATGGCTAAATTAAAAGCAGAATTCTTGCAACATTATTATGATGCCAATGGAGTACCATTAAGATCTAAGCTTATTGCCAATTTTACGGCAACTGCTAAACTAGGATCCTTAGCTCCGTCCATTTATAATTTTGTAATGGGGAATGTGGTTACAGGATCTTTGATTAAAGCATTGTCTGGCTTTGCGATAAAAAGATCTATGCCAAAATTGTCAAAGCAAACCTTGCACAATTGGTATCAAAAAAATTATACGCCACCAGTTAATCCGATCAAAACAATTTATTTATTCTGTGATGAGTTCACAAATTACAACGATGCAGAAATAGGGGTTAAGGCCATAAAATTATTAACTGCGCTTGGTTACGAAGTAGTTATTCCTGAGCATGGGGAAAGTGGTAGAACTTGGTTGTCAAAAGGATTAGTAAGAAAGGCAAAAGTGATTGCTAATAAAAATATTCAACTCTTAAGTAAAGTGGTAACTGCTCAACATCCAATTATTGGTTTAGAGCCATCAGCTATCTTAACATTTAGAGATGAGTACCCGGATTTAGCAACAGACGAAAATTTAGAAGCTGCAAAGGCATTGGCAATAAATAGCTTTTTTATTGATGAGTTCTTGGCCAAGGAGATTGATGCTGGAGTCATTTCAAAAGATAAATTCACAAATCAAGACAAATCTGTTTTGTTGCATGGTCATTGTCAGCAAAAAGCAGTAGGCTCTTTAGCGGATTCAGTTAAAGTGCTTTCATTTCCAGAAAATTATAAAGTAGAAACCATTGCTTCTGGATGTTGTGGAATGGCTGGATCCTTTGGATATGAAGAAGAGCATTATGTAGTGTCTATGAATATTGGGGAGTTGGTTTTATTTCCTAAAGTAAGAGCTAATAAAGATAACTGTACCATTGCCGCTCCAGGCACTAGTTGTAGGCATCAAATTAAAGATGGTACAGGTGCCAAAGCCTTGCATACTGTTGAGGTTTTGTTTGAGGCGTTGGTTTAGGGATTACGTTTTTACTACTTTATGCCTATTGCTTTCCTGTGAGTGTATAAAAGATTATTTAAGTTAACTTCAATTATGGATAAAGATTTACAACATCAAATTTGGCATGATGATTCAAATAATTGGAAGCTTGGTTTTGTTTATTATAACAAAGCAGATAAAAGGTTGTTCCTGCCTAAGAGAGCTGGTTTTGGATATACTTTGAACTTTGCAAATAGAATGACCTATTTGTATTTCATTTTAATTTTTGGTTTAGCAATTTATTTTAAGCATAATCATATTAAATAGGAGGGTGTGGGATTGGATTATTTATACTATTTCTAATAATAATCTAGCATCAATTTTTAATACCTTATGTATCCCTTTTAAAAAGGGAATATCTGCCTTTCGTTTCCCATTTAGTATTTCTGATACTTTGGATTTCGCTAAGCCCATCTCGTCGGCTAATCTTGCCTGAGTCATTTTTTGCTCAAATAGTTTAAGTTCAACCAATTCGGGGATGGTTGCTGGTTCTTTAAATGGCTTAAGTCCTAATACATTCTCTTCATAAGATTCTGCAGCAATAGCCATTTGGGATAATTTAGTTGTTTCTAACTTTGTAAGTTTGCCTTCTCCCTTATTCATCAAGTTGTAAATTTCTACCATCATTTCGTGGTATTCTTTTTTTGATTTAATTGCTATTTTCATTTTACTATTTTTTATATTCAATTTTAGCTGCTATTATTTTATTGTAATCTTCATGTGTTCCAACAAATAATATAAACAGTGTTCTAGTTTCAAAAATGATCAAAGTAATTAATCGATATTGATTTCCTTTGATATTAAACACGTACCTATTGTTCCCAACTGCATCTATTGAATTAAAACTGCTTTTTAATTCATGGTAATTTCTCCATTCAGCACTTTTAGTTATTTGATACCAGTTTAATAAAGCGTTCTTGCTTTCAGGATGGGTTTCTCCAAACTTATTGAGAGTGGATTTAGATATGATGACCATTTTGAACTATTTACAAAATTAGAATAATATTCTGAATAATAGATTATAATTCTGATATTAGAATTTACTATTTTTGCAATTTTAAGTGGTATTAGAATGGGGAATTAGAGTATTTGTACTTGAATATGGGATTGTCGGCTCCACTTCACTTCGCCGACTTCCCCACGAACTGATCTAACCCAAAGCCCCTAAACGCATCACTTCGTGTTGCGTTTGCTTTTTTGTTTCTCATCTGCTTACGTGAGCAAGCTCCCGACGCAGCCTTAAAACAAAAAAGCCCCGACTTGCGTCGGAGCTTTGTGATCCCGCTGGGACTCGAACCCAGGGCCCATACATTAAAAGTGTATTGCTCTACCAACTGAGCTACGGAATCTGACCGTTTTCCCTTTTGAGGAGTGCAAAAATAAGCATAAAATAAAACTATCCAAATAAATAGGTACTTTTATTTTCAACATCTTAAAATGTTCCTAACTTGTTCATCTTCAATTTAGAACTACATTTGTGTAAACTCAATCACATGGCCAATTTCAGCAATAAAATAGTAGTAATTACAGGTGGTTCCGATGGTATTGGAAAGTCCTTGGTTCAACAGTTTTTAACATTAGGAGCTAAAGTGGCCACTTGTGGACGCAATGCCGATAAATTAGCTCAGTTATCAAGCGATAATCCAAGCCAGGACTTGTTTACAATGCAAGTGGATGTAGCGAATCAGGCGCAAACGGAGGCATTTATCAAAGCAGTGACTGATAAATGGGGTGGTTTAGACATCCTCATAAATAATGCTGGAATTTCAATGCGTGCTTTGGTGAGTGAGGTTTCTATTGAGACGCTTAAAAATGTGATGGATATTAATTTTTGGGGCACAGTGTATACTACCAAAGCTGCACTTCCTTATATTCAAAAAGCAAATGGTGTAATTGTTGGGGTGTCTAGTATTGCAGGTTACAGAGGATTGCCGGGTCGTAGCGGTTATTCTGCTTCCAAATATGCATTAAATGGTTGGCTAGAAGCTTTGAGAACTGAATTGTATGGCTCAGGGACACATGTGATGTGGGTTTGTCCAGGTTTCACAAGTTCTAATATTCGCAATGCAGCATTAAATAAAGATGCTAAAGCGCAGGGGGAATCTCCTATGGATGAAGGGGCAATGATGAGTTCCGAAGAATGCTCAAATCACATTATTAATGCCATCGTGAAACGTAAGCGTACATTGGTTTTGACCTTTACCGGGAAGCGTACTGTTTTTATGAATAAATTCTTTCCAGCATGGGCGGATAAATTAGCGTATCATTTCTTTTTCAAGAACGGCAAATTGGTAAAATAAAAACGCATTTTATTCGTTACTAATAAGATATGCCCGTTATTACATTAACATCAGATATTGGCCAAGAGGATTTTATTATTGGCGCTGTCAAAGGGCAGATTTTGTCAATCATTCCTGGTTGTTCAATAGCCGACATCACGCATCAACTTTCTAGCAAAAACTATTTACAGGGCGCTTATATTTTCAATAACGCTGCAAAGCATTATCCATCTGGTACGGTGCATATTGTGATGGTAAATTTCTTTCAATATCCTCAGGAGCATGTATTGTTTGCACATTACAATGGTCACTTATTTGTAGTGCCTGACAATGGATTCTTAACTATGATGTTGGGTTTAAAGCCAAAGGATATTGTAAAGATTGATATTAAAGGTGCGCATACATTTATACAAATCACAGAGCGTATTGTGGAATCGGTGGCTTACTTTTTTGCTTCGGGTAATTTAGCCGATGCGGGTGAGCCGGCGACCGAAATACTTGAAATATATCCAACACAAGCTAAGTTAGACCCAAGTTGGATGGAGGGTCAAATTATATTTATCGACCAATTTGAAAATGTGGTGGTCAATATTCGTCAGGAAGAATTTGAAGCACATGCCAAGGGTAGACCGTTTAAAATTGTCTTTACCCGCAATGAAACCATCGAGGTTTTGAGCCGTAATTATGGTGCTGTTACTATATCTGATAAGCTTGCTTGGTTTAATTCAGCTGGATATTTGGAAATTTCGGTACGTGGTGGCAATATGGCTGGACTCTTTGGATTGAGCAAATACGATGAAAATCAAATGAATAAGCAGCGTCCTAACGACAATAAGTGGTTTTTCCAGATGGTCCGAGTTTTCTTTGAATAGTCACTTTTTCGGGGTATTTTTGCCCCCTCATTCAATTACTTAAAATACACACAAAATGGCATACGACGTTATCGTAATAGGTAGTGGTCCTGGTGGATATCCTGCAGCAATCCGAGCTTCTCAATTAGGCTTAAAAGTAGCAATTGTAGA
The DNA here is from genome assembly GCA_903819975.1 of uncultured Bacteroidota bacterium. Lineage (GTDB taxonomy): Bacteria > Bacteroidota > Bacteroidia > Chitinophagales > Chitinophagaceae > Sediminibacterium. The sequence continues at coordinate 19,730 of CAIJFI010000018.1, forward strand.
AAAGGAAAGTTTAGGTGGAGTTTGTTTAAACTGGGGTTGTATCCCAACTAAAGCTTTATTAAAAAGTGCGCAGGTTTATGAGTACTTAAAACATAGCGCTGATTATGGCGTAACTGCTACAGGGGTAGCACACGATTTTGGCAAAGTAATTTCACGTAGCCGTGGCGTTGCCGACAAAATGAGCAAGGGCGTTCAATTCTTAATGAAGAAAAATAAGATTGACGTGATCATGGGTTATGGTAAAGTTTTATCAAGAGGTAAAGTAGAAGTAAAAGCTGCTGATGGCGCAACGCAAGTAGTAGATACAAAATATATTGTAATTGCAACTGGTGGTCGTAGTAGAGAATTACCAAACTTAAAGCAAGATGGTAAAAAAGTAATCGGATACCGCGAGGCAATGGTAATGCAAGAACAACCAAAGAGCATGATTATTGTTGGTAGTGGTGCGATAGGTGTTGAATTTGCTTATGTATACAATAGCATGGGAACGAAAGTGACAATCGTAGAATTTTTACCAAGAATTGTTCCTGTTGAAGATGAAGATATTTCTAAGGAATTAGAAAAACAATATAAGAAACAAGGTATTGATATCATGACCAATGCTTCGGTTGAATCAGTTGATACAACTGGTGCTGGCGTGAAAGCAAAAGTTAAATTACAAGATGGTTCTTATGTAACATTAGAAGCTGATGTGGTATTAAGTGCTGTGGGTGTGGTTTCAAATATTGAAAATATTGGCTTAGAGCAAAATGGTATTAAGGCAGATAAAGGAAGAATCACTGTAGATAAATTCCAACAAACTAGCATTGCAGGTATTTATGCAATTGGTGACTGTTCTCCTGGTCAGGCATTAGCACACGTTGCTGCTAAGGAAGGTATCAATGCTGCAGAGCATATGGCTTATTTAGAAAAGAAGAATGCACATTTACCAGAAGGGATTGACTATAACAACATTCCTGGTTGTACTTATTGCACTCCAGAAATTTCAAGTGTAGGATATACTGAGAAAGCTGCTAAAGAAGCTGGATACGAAATTAAAGTAGGTAAGTTCCCATTTGTAGCAAGTGGTAAAGCATCTGCTGCAGGCGCTACTGAAGGTTTTGTAAAAGTAATCTTTGATGCAAAGTATGGTGAGTTTTTAGGATGTCATATGATTGGTATGAATGTTACCGAAATGATTGCTGAAGCAGTTGTTGCACGTAAATTAGAAACTACTGCGCATGAAATCTTAAATGCGATTCATCCGCATCCAACAATGAGCGAAGGCTTAAAAGAAGCAGTTGCTGCAGCTTATGGCGAAGCAATTGATATCTAACTAGCTTACTAAAATATACGATGGCTCGTAATTCAATTCATTTTGAATGCGGGCCATTTTTAATAATGACGAATAAAAGAATTGAGGCCTAATAAGCCAAGTGTAAGATTAACTAAGCATGAAGTACGAAAAAGAAATTAACCGACGTAAAACCTTTGCCATCATCTCTCACCCGGATGCTGGTAAGACTACATTAACCGAGAAACTCTTGTTGTTTGGTGGTGCCATTCAAACTGCAGGCGCTGTTAAAAGCAATAAGATTAAAAAGCATGCGACTTCGGATTTTATGGAGATTGAACGTCAAAGAGGTATTTCGGTGGCAACATCGGTAATGTCTTTTGAGTACAAAGGCAATTTGATTAATTTATTAGATACACCTGGTCACAAGGATTTTGCTGAGGATACTTATCGTACGCTAACAGCAGTGGACAGTGTTATATTAGTCATTGATAGCGTGAATGGTGTGGAGCCACAAACGCGTCGTTTAATGGAAGTGTGTAGCATGCGTGCAACACCTGTTATTGTTTTCATTAACAAGATGGACCGTGATGGTAAAAACAGATTTGATTTATTAGAAGAGATAGAGGCTGAATTAAAAATTTCTTTACACCCAATGACCTGGCCAATTAATAGCGGTAAGGAATTTAAAGGCGTATATAATTTACACGACAAGAGTCTTCGTTTATTTACTGCAAGCACAAAGGCCGACGACGAGGATGTGGTTGCCATTGAGGATTTATCTAGTCCAGTATTACAACAAAAAGTAGGAGATCGTGATGCCGATTTATTAAGAGAAGATGTTGAATTAATTGATGGGGTATATGGCGCGCTTAATCCTGCCGATTATTTGGAAGGTAAAATTGCCCCTGTATTTTTTGGATCTGCTGTAAATAACTTTGGTGTGCAAGAAATGCTAGACACTTTTATTCAAATTGCACCAACACCTCGTGATAGAGAAACGAGTGTGCGTAAAGTACAAGCGGGTGAAGATAAGTTCAGCGGATTTATTTTTAAGATTCATGCCAACTTAGATCCTAAGCACCGTGACCGTATTGCGTTTATGCGTGTGTGTAGTGGTAGGTTTGAGCGCAATAAATATTACAAACATGTGCGTTTAGAAAAGGATGTACGTTTTACAAATCCATATACTTTTTTAGCACGTAGTAAGGATATTGTAGAGGATGCTTATCCTGGTGACGTGGTGGGTTTGTTTGATACAGGTAACTTTAAAATAGGAGATACATTAACTGAGGGAGAAAAGTTTTACTTTACAGGTATCCCAACTTTCTCTCCAGAAATATTTAAGGAATTGGTGAATAAGGATCCAATGAAAACAAAGCAATTGGAAAAAGGTATTCAGCAGTTAACAGACGAAGGAGTTGCACAGTTGTTTACGCAATTTGGTGGCAATAAAAAAATTATTGGTTGCGTAGGTGACTTACAATTTGAGGTAATTCAATATCGTTTATTGCAAGAGTATGGCGCGGCTTGTGAATTTAGAACCTTGCCTTTTTACAAAGCATGTTGGTTAACATCAACAGATAAAAATAAATTGCATGATTTCTTAAGATTCAAGCAACAAAATGCTGCAGAAGATAAGGATGGTTCACCAGTGTATTTAGCACAAAGCGAATGGTTCTTAAATACCGAAATAACAAATAATCCAGAAATTACTTTCCATTTTACCAACGAGGTAAATAAATAGCAATCACAAAGCGAGTTAAATCGTTTTAAATTAATAGTATGAAGTCAAAAACTTTAAAGCAGAACAAAGTAAATATCATCACATTAGGTTGTAGTAAAAACTTAGTGGATAGTGAAATGTTAAGTGGTCAATTGGCAGCCAATGATATTGACGTGGTGCACGAGAACAAGAAGTTGGATCACAATATTGTAGTGGTGAATACCTGTGGGTTTATTGATAAAGCAAAAGAAGAAAGTGTAAATACTATTTTGGATCAGGTAGCTTTAAAGAATAAAGGAAAGTTAGACAAGGTATACGTTACAGGTTGTTTGAGTGAAAGATATCGTGGCGACCTAGCGGCTGAAATTCCAGAGGTGGACGCTTGGTTTGGTACTATGGAACTGCCTTTAATGTTGAATCAATTAAATGCAGATTATAAGGCCGAACTTTTAGGAGAACGTTTATTAAGTACACCACAACACTACGCGTATTTAAAAATAAGTGAGGGTTGTAATCGTACCTGTGCGTTTTGTGCAATTCCGTTAATGCGTGGTCAACACGTAAGTAAAACCATTGAGCAATTAGTGGATGAAGCTAAAGGTTTGGTTAAGAAAGGAGTGAAGGAAGTAATGTTAATTGCACAAGAGTTAACTTATTACGGTTTGGATATTTATAAAGAGCGTGCATTGCCTCAATTGTTAAACGCCTTAGCCGATGTGGAAGGACTAGAGTGGATCAGACTGCATTATGCTTATCCAAGTAAGTTTCCTTTAGAAGTGTTGGATGTAATGCGTGAACGCGATAATATTTGTAAATACATTGATATCCCTTTACAACATGCTAGTAATAATATGTTGAAAGCCATGCGTCGTAATATTACTCGTGAGGAAATGGGAGCGTTGATTACTGAAATTCGTAAGCGTGTTCCAGGTATTGCTATTAGGACTACTTTAATTGCTGGTTTCCCAGGGGAGACCTTAGAAGACATTGAAGAGTTAAAAGAATTCTTACAATTGCATAAGTTTGATCGTGTAGGTATATTCACATATAGCCACGAGGAAAATACAAGTGCTTATGATTTAGTGGACGATGTGCCAGCCGAAGAAAAGCAACGTCGTGCCGAAGAAATTATGGAAGTGCAACAAGAAATTAGTCTTGCTATTAACCAAGCCAAGGAAGGTCAAATAGTTAAAGTAATCATTGATAAAAAAGAAGCCGGACGTTGGTTAGGACGTACCGAGTTTGACAGCGTAGAAGTTGACAACGAAGTTGTAATTAATACCACTAAGCGTTTAAAGTCAGGCGATATGGTGATGGTTAAAATCACCAATGCATATGACTACGACTTAGAAGGAGAGTTGGTTTAGTATATAATTACTATTAATCCAATTTCAATTACGCGATGCTCATATTTGAGTCAGCGTTTTGTGGTGTTTTAGAAAAATAATAAACTGCTATACTACTCAATACAAAATAGCCAATTAATACTGGTGCAATAAGGTTGGAAATAGTATGCGATCCAAACCATTCTCCTTTTTGTATAATAATGTAAATGCAAACTACATTCTTTACACCTTCCAATATCCAAGCATATTTACCTCGGTCCATAAATTCGGTAAGTGCATATATTTGAATAAAGACAAATCCTCCATATATAAATAGGTTACTAATGCCAAGCTGTTTAATCATGGCAACATTAGCAAACATGTAACTTACTAATAGCAAGATGCAAACCAACTGTGCCCACAAATAAGCCTGCATGCCTTTTGACGCTGGTGTATTGTATTTCTCAAAATGATAAACATCTTCTATTTTATATACAGGATATTTTTCAATCACATCTGCCGGTCTCCAACCTAATGGCATTAGCCAAATACGAAATTTATCCTTCCAGCTTTTAGTATGCCATGCGTCTTTTATAAGCAACCACATATGCATAAAGTTTATTTTAATAGGGTTCCAAGTGCTCACAGGACGGGTTACTCCATATACAGCTGGAATAGCTGTAGTTTCTTCCTGATAAGTCCCAAACATTCTATCCCAGAAAATAAATATCTGACCATAATTCTTATCTAAATATTCAGGATTAATAGCATGGTGTACACGGTGATGCGAAGGTGTTACAATAATATACTCCAACCAACCCATTCTATCAATATGTCTTGTATGGTACCAGAACTGTGCAAACAAATGCAAAGGGGCTACCACTGCGATCACTTTTTCGGGCACACCTAAAATTGCTGCAGGAATTAATAAAAGGGCATAAATTCTAACAAAAACCGAAATGCTTTGTCTTAACGCACAAGCCAAATTGTATTCCTCACTGCTATGGTGTACAATATGGTTATTCCAGAAAAAATTATAGGTATGTGCTAAGCGATGGGTCCAATATCCTGCAAAGTCTAAAGCTATAAACGCAATCAAATAAAGCACCCAGCTAGACTGCAGATGTATAATTGCTAAGTGATTCACCAACCATCCATAACTAATAATAGCAATACTTAAACCAAGTACATCTTTAGTAGAATTGGTGATACCAGAACTTAGGCTTGAAACCATGTCCAGTGTATGTACTGTGTCATTACCTTTTCTCCAGCCATACCATTTTTCAAATAGTATTAAAAGCAAGAAAAGAGGCATGGCAATGATGAGTATTTTACCGTAGGTTTCCATATATCATATTTTGGTCAAGCAATAAGCAATCTACTACCAAATGTATCATTTTTATCTTAATTTGCACCCTAATCTAAAGGTCGTCCTTAGTTTGTAACATATATGAAATTTAACGCCACTCAAATACCTTATCATGCAACCGGGCTTTTCTCCCAGTTGGTTCGAGACTATGTGGATGCTAAGGGAACGGCCATGGATTTTGTAAGCTATGCTCCTAATTTTGAGGGAGTACAAAAAGCCATTGGAGCTAGGGCGAATTTTAAAACCAATCGCCCATTATTGGTAGAAGTTTTAAAGGCGCAATATGAGCGCTTGCCAGTGAGTGCATCTGTTAATAATAACTTAGATTTATTATTAAAGGATAACACATACGTTATTACAACGGCGCATCAACCTAATATCTTTACGGGGCCTTTGTATTTTTTTTATAAAATTATTCATGCCATTCAAATTGCTGCCGATTTACAAAAGCAATTTCCCGAAAACAATTATGTGCCTGTTTATTATATGGGTTCGGAGGATGCAGATATTGATGAAGTAGGAAGTTTTTATTTAGGGGGCGATAAATTACAATGGGAGACCAAACAAACAGGTGCCATTGGTAGAATGAAAGTGGATGACGCACTAGTGAACTTGCTAAAAAATATCGAAGGGTATTGGTCGGTGAAGCACCAAGGTAAAGAGGTTATGGGTGCTTTAAGCGATGCTTATAAAAAAGGAGAGACTATTAACGAAGCTACACTTAGTTTAATACATAGTTATTTTGGGCAATATGGCTTAGTGGTGATTCAGCCAGATGATGCAAAACTAAAATCTTGTTTTATCTCGGTAATGGAGAAAGAATTAACTACTCAGTTTTCACATCATGCATTACAACCTACATTAGTAAAATTACGTGCGCAATACCATGTGCAAACGGAGGGACGTTTAATAAATTTATTTTACTTAAAAGAGAATACACGCGCTCGTATTGAACTAAATGAAGGAGTCTATTCAATAGTTGACACAGATATAACATTTACGCAAGCTGAAATTATTGCTGAATTACATGCACATCCCGAACGCTTTAGTCCTAATGTAATTTTAAGAGGATTGTATCAAGAAACTATTTTACCTGGTATTGTATTTATAGGTGGTGGTGGAGAGTTAGCTTATTGGATGGAATTAAAAAATGTGTTTAATGAAGCAGGTGTGCACTATCCGGTATTGCAATTAAGAAACTCCTTCTTGTTTATTAAAGAGAAAATTTCAAAGCAGTGGCATGACTTAGGGTTTGACTTAAATGCTTTGTTCACCCCAGTACAACAATTGGAAGTAGATTATGTAAAAACGCATACCCAACATAATTTATCTTTAGCAGCTTCGATTGATGCATTGAATACATTGTATACTACCATCCAAAAACAAGCCGTTGAGGTTGATGCTACTTTGGGTGACCACACCATGAACTTATCGGTTCAGTCCGTTAAGAAATTAGTAGAGTTAGAGAAGAAAATATTAAAGGCAGAAAAAAAGAAACAAACTATTGCATTAGAACGCATACAACATATTAAGAATGAATTATTCCCTGAGAATAGTTTACAAGAACGTGTTGATAATTTTGCAGAATGGGTAGGGGAATATGGCTGGGCTTGGGTGGAGGCAGTTTTAAAACATTCCAATTCCATGGAACAAGGATTCACGATCCTTACTTCTGAAAGTTAATACTGTAAACGAAAAATATTTAATAGGGCTTACTTGTCAAACTCGTTATTAAACTGACCTTTTAACTTATCTACTTTACCAAGTACTTCGGCGTTCATATTTACTTTATAAGCGTCCATTGCGTTACCAATAGCAGCATCCGAACTTCCAATAATTTGTGCAGCCAATAAGCCTGCATTCTTTGCGGCATTTAAAGCTACAGTTGCAACTGGTACCCCATTTGGCATTTGTAAAATAGACAATACAGAATCCCAACCATCAATTGAATTACTAGATTTAATTGGAACACCAATAACAGGTAAGCTTGTAATAGCAGCAACCATGCCAGGTAAATGTGCGGCTCCGCCAGCACCTGCAATAATTACTTTTAATCCTCTGCTTCGAGCAGTCTTTGCATATTCCATCATTCTTTCTGGCGTACGATGCGCAGACACAACTGTTAATTCAAAAGGGATATGAAAGGTGTTTAATGCATCTGCAGCTGCTTGCATTACAGTTAAATCTGAGTCGCTTCCCATGATGATTCCTACAATTGCTGGACTTGCCATAAATGAGATTGTTTGTGGTTATGAATACAAAGGTAATTAATCTATACTAAATGGCCTTTATAAGCATAGTTCAGTAGCATAAATCTATAGCCCGCTTACATTATAGCCTTCTAGGGCTGTAATAATAGGGTCAGCTTTAGATTCAACCACTTTTATGCGAATGTATTTTAGCTTTTGGGTAGGGAAGGTTAAAATGCGCTTATGCCCAATGGTAGTTCCCTCGGTTATTTTGGTAAAGTATTCCAAATTATTACCACCAGACACTTCAAATTTCACCACCCTTTGTCCTTTATTAATACCTTCTTTCAATACAATTGTATTTAATTGAACTTCCTTACTTAAATGGGCTTCTATACTATTTTTTGTACGAAATATTTTCGCTGCCTTAAATACATTATTTGCAAATGCTTTATCACGTATATTTTTAAATTGCATTAAAGCAACTGAGTCTGTTGGTGAAATTAATCCCATTCTATTAGGTGGTACATTCAATAACATATTTCCTCCACGACCCACCGATTTTAAATACAAGTCAAATAGGGTAGTACCAGACTTTACGGTATTGTCTTCACCAGGATGATAAAACCATCCCTTGCGAATAGATACATCTGCTTCGGCGCCTATCCAATTTTTACCATTATAATTACCCCTATTTAAAGTGTCATTTGCTGGGGCTCCTTCGCCTCTTTTAAATCCAACAGTATCTAATAAATTCCAATTGGTTTCATTAATAATTCCATTTTCATTGCCTATCCATCTTACATGCGGACCAATATCACTGAATATCACCAGCTGAGGTTGTTGTTTTAAAGCGCTGTCCTTAAAGCGTGTAAAATCGTATACTTGTTTTTTTCCGTTTGGGCCTTCGCCGTTTGCGCCATCCCACCATAGTTCGAAAAACTTTCCATATCCTGTTAAAAGTTCTTTTATGGTATTGATATATACTTCGTTGTATTTAGGCGTTCCGTAATCAGGATGATTGCGATCCCATGGTGAAATATATACACCCATTTCAATACCTTCTTTTTTGCAAGCTTCAGATAACATTTTTAATACATCTCCTTTTCCATTCATCCACTTACTTTCTCTAACCGTATGCTTGCTGTATTTACTTGGCCATAAACAAAATCCATCATGATGTTTTGCGGTGATGATAATACCCTTTGCACCTGATGCTTTTGCAATTCTTGCCCATTGATTACAATCTATAGCAGTTGGATTAAATACATTTGGGTCTTCACTTCCATGTCCCCATTCTAAATCGGTAAAGGTATTGGGGCCAAAGTGCATAAATAAATAAAACTCTTTATCGTGCCATGCTAGCTGCTCTTTAGTAGGAGTAGGGCCAAAATTTGTTTGGCTGTATACGGGTAAACAATAAATGCAAATGACAATAATTATAGAAATAATTTTATTGTTTTTCATTCTGCTATTTTATTGTTTTGAATAATTTGTTAATCTTGTTTCTTAAACCTTAAGTGCACGTTTGTATAATTGAATCGTATTCTCTAATCCCAAATAAAGTGCATCAGCAATTAATGCATGACCAATACTTACTTCGTCCATAAATGGAATTGCTTTAGCTAAATAGGCAAGATTAAATCTATCCAAATCATGTCCTGCATTTATTCCTAATCCCAATTCTTGTGCAACATTTGCTGCTTTAATATAGGGAGCAACTGCATCTTCTTTATTTCCTTCTGCAAATTGTCTTGCATAAGCTTCGGTATATAATTCAATACGATCTGTACCTGTGGTCACCGCAGCACGAACCATGCTTTCAACAGGATCTACAAAAATAGAAACACGAATACCTGCTGCTTTAAATTTTGCAATAATATCTTTTAAGTAATCCTGTTCTGCAATTGTATCCCAGCCATGGTCACTTGTTAATTGATTCAATGCATCAGGGACCAAAGTAACTTGATGAGGTTTGATAGCTAAAACTAGTGCTACGAATTTATCTTCCTTAGGATTGCCCTCTATGTTGAACTCTGTGGTTACAATCTTTGTTAAATCATAAACATCTTGGTAACGAATATGACGTTCATCAGGCCTTGGATGTACAGTGATGCCCTCTGCTCCAAAACGTTCACAGTCCTTGGCTACCTGCACTAAATTAGGGTTGTCTCCGCCACGGCTATTTCTTAGGGTGGCTATCTTATTTATGTTTACACTTAAACGAGTCATAGGCGAATTTAAGTTATTTTTGTAACTCAAATATAAGAGAATGGCATATTCTAATTTAGAAGCTTGTTTATTGGATTTAGAGCGTAACGGACAGCTTTTACGCATTAAAGAGGAGGTAGATCCGAATTTGGAAATGGCCGCTATTCATTTGCGTGTTTTTGAACAAAATGGACCTGCAATTTTATTTGAAAAAGTAAAAGGAAGTAAGTTTCGTGCAGCCTCAAATATATTTGGAACACTTGAGCGCAGTCAGTTTATTTTTAGAGATACATTACCACAAGTGAAGCAATTAATTGATGTAAAAATCAATCCTTTAGAAGCAATTAAGAATCCTTTTAAAACTTTAACTGCTTTGCCAGCAGCAGTGAATGCATTGCCAAATGGGCTGCCATTAAGTAAGCCTGTTTTATTTGAAGAAATTAATATTAGTGATTTGCCATTGATAAAACATTGGCCAATGGATGGCGGTGCGTTTGTTACACTTCCACAAGTGTATACCGAGGATGCGGATAAGCCTGGAATTGCAAATTCAAATTTAGGCATGTATCGTATTCAGTTAGATGGCAATGATTACGAACTAAATAAAGAAATTGGATTACACTATCAATTACATCGTGGAATTGGTGTGCATCAAACCAAAGCGAACAATAAAGGCATGCCCTTAAAAGTGAGTGTATTTGTGGGAGGACCTCCAGCGCATAGTGTAGCAGCGGTGATGCCTTTGCCGGAAGGAATGAGTGAGATGAATTTTGCAGGTGTGTTAGCAGGCAAGCGTTTTAATTATACATATGTAGATGGATATTGCTTGAGTACCGACGCCGATTTTGTAATTACTGGCGAGGTATTCCCTGGTGAAAATAAACCCGAGGGTCCTTTTGGTGATCACTTAGGATATTATAGTTTACAACATGATTTCCCTGTAATGAAAGTGCATAAAGTTTTTGCAAGAAAAGATGCAATTTGGGCTTTCACGGTTGTAGGTCGTCCTCCGCAAGAGGATACTAGTTTTGGTCAGTTAATACATTCAATGACAGGATCTGCTATTTCCAATGAAATACCAGGTTTAAAAGAAGTACATGCTGTGGATGCGGCAGGAGTACATCCTTTATTGTTGGCTATTGGTAGCGAAAGATATACGCCATATTTAAAAGTTAAACGTCCTGCTGAAATTTTAACCATTGCCAATCATATTTTAGGAACAGGACAATTAAGTTTGGCTAAATTTTTATGGATCACGGCTCCTGATTCAAAATCTAATACTGTTTTGGATACACATAATGAATTGGAGTTTTTTAAATACATGTTAGAGCGCATGGATTTTACTAGAGACCTTCATTTTTACACCAATACGACTATTGATACTTTAGATTATTCTGGCGAAAATTTAAATAGCGGATCTAAATTAGTTTTAGCGGCTTATGGAGATCTAATTAGAAATTTGGCAACAGCTATTCCGGAGCCCATTCAAAATTTAAATGCAGATGCACATTTGATTATGCCTGGTGTGATTGCATTGGATGCTGCTAAAATGAATACGCATTTAATTCAAACTATATTAAATGGATTGGGTGCTGAATTACTTGAGCGCCTTGGTGTTGCAATGTTGGTTTTAACAGAGGATCCTACATGGATGGCAAGTAATATGCAAAACTTTTTATGGGCTACGTTTACAAGAACAAATCCGTCACATGATATTGATGGAGTAGATGCATTTGTAGTAAATAAACACTGGGGTTGCAAGGGGCCATTAATTTTAGATGCGACAATTAAAAAACACCATGCACCACCAGTCGTAAAAGATGCTGAAGTAGAAAAAAGGGTAGATGCTATTTTAGAGAAGTATGGGTATTAATATAATGGGTGCATCCTAGTTAAGACTCCACCCAAGTGTGATCCGCCAATAATTTTACCGTTGCAATAAATTGAGCAAAAGGTCCCGAGCCGCCGCCCCATTCAGATGGAGCGACTAAGGACAATACATGTGATCCGTCTGCTTTTTCATACACATGATAAACCTGTCCTATTTGAGGTTTAAAAGTAATTTTAGCTTCATATATCATTAAGCTTAATTCTTTACGCTTTCTTATTTCTTGCGCTTGTCTTGCCAGTAACTCAATCTGTTCCTTAATTTGATTTAACTGCATATTGGTTTGATCCTCCATTGCAGACAATGCTTTGTGCTTGATGACCCCTTCTTTAGTAGGTCGTATTGCGACGCTACCTGCAGAAGATGCATAAGGAAGAACACTTAATTGCTTATGATAAACTTCGGTATTTAAAAACGGATTGCCATCTTCCTTATTTCCATAATGGGTTACTTTCAAAAATCCATTAGCGAGTATTTCGTGTACAACTTTTAAAACCAATTGCTCGCCCTTATAAAATTGAACAGTTAGGCAGGATGCATTATTGATTTCAGCGGCAACAGCATCGGCTAAATCCTTATTTTCGAAATCGTGTAATTCTCCATTAGGGTTCACTTGATACTGCGCATAAAAAGCTTCATTTTCTATGCTTACCCAATTATGGCTAAAGCTTAATAAATGACCGGCATGTACCGACTCAATCTTGTAATTACCAGACTTTGGGACTATCTGGAATTCAAAATCACATTTCTCGGGAAATAACTGCCAACTGGCTAAAAAATTATATGCTTGGACCATATCAGTATAACAATGAAAGCTATAAAAAGTTGAGCAAATTTAGTTGACTTGTACAAAATCTGGCTTCGAAATTAAGTTTGAATTGTACTTAAATTTAAGATTGGTTGTGACACTCACATTCCAAGGGCTCAATTGTAAATTTGTTCTAGGGAAATAGAAGCCTTTAATCTCTACTGTTCCAAAAATTAAGTTTTCGTTTCTAATCCGAGTGCCTCCTCCAATGGAAGAATATATGTCGCCACTTCCAACTGGATCGCCAACGGTTCTAATATAAGTGATATTGGCAAAGGCAAAAGGGGATTGCCTGAAGCCATAAAAAGACCTTGAATTATACCAAATTGATTCCCAGTTAGCACTAATGCGGGTACCTCCTTTAATGCGTTCCTTAGTTAATTGAGGGATACCATAAATGCTATTAATAAGGAGTGCCTCGTTAAATTTATTCTTTAGCGTTTCGGCTACACTTACATTTAAAATGCTTCTATACTTGTAGCCACTTTCTAAATAATGTAATCTTGATATTTGCTCCCAAGTAGCTAAAATTTTAAAATCCGTTATTTGTTTTTCTGCATAACTAGTTCCTGCACTCAAAAGTAAATGTCTGAAGTTTTCATTTGCTTGCATCGTGTAACTTTCTAATTGTGCACCTAAATACGGAAGGCTAGCATTTTCTCGATAATATTGACCTGAAGTGATTGTTAATGATTTACCAGTTGGCAAATCCTCGTTTCTACCAAAGCCATATAAATATTGTGTTCTGATAATTTTCTGTTTAAAAACAGTATAAGATGCCAATCGAGCTTCAATGTTTTGGTAGTTTTTATCAATTTGAGCTAGATAATTATCGGGACGTTCTCCAAATTTGTTATTCAAATACCTTATTTGAATAAAATGTCTAAAATGATCGTTATTAAATTGCCATGACTTGTTAAATAGTTGGTAACCTATCCAGCCATCAAAATGGTTGAGATTGTATTTTAGACTAGCATCATATAATGAGTCGCTCCATGTTTTCGGGAATTGGTTATTATTTTTTGATATAGACCATTCAAATCCACCAGTCCATTTAGTTAATGGATTAAGCAAAGGTCTGACTCCTTTTATATACACACTTGTTGCCGAACTCATATTGTTGGCATAATTATTTTCTAGTGAATTGGCACCAATATTCACATCTAAAAAACTGCCCATTATATTTCTAGCAATATAGTTTACACCCCAGCCGGTTTTTTGCTTTCTATCAATATCAAAATTATGGTTTAAGGTAAATGCATTACCCTGGTCTTTTATATTTTCTAATGTTGCACTGGCATCATAGGCGTTGGAGCTTTTTAATTGCAAGCTAGCCCCAAAAGGAAAGACGTCCTTTGTTACAACATATAAGTCCACACTATTACTGTCATGAAGTAAAGGAAAAGCAACTATTCGAGCATCCTGAATAAAGGGAAGATCTCTCAGCCATTTTTCATTGTATGCAATTATTAGCGGGTTCATGTATTCGTCAGCATGAAAAAATAGATTCTTCCTAATAGTCGCATCTTGGGTATAGCCGTGTAATTTAGTTGCCGCTTTACTTAATAAATTTGTTTTAAATAGGGTATCATTAAATCCATAATTTCCAAAATGCCTATGCTCAATATGTATTTCATTGATTCTTTTTCCTTCCTGACTAGCAATGGATTTGATAGATTTATTGATAGTTATGCTAGTGGAATCAATTAATGGGTTAGGCTTTCCCTTAAACAATCTAATGAAGCTTATAAACAGTGAACTGTCTTTTGAGTTTACAATATTTTTCTCATATCTTTTATTTTGCGCAAAAGAAGAAAAGAATATTGTTAACAATAAAAGGGTAATTACAGCTCTATTTAGCATTAGGGATTATAATATTTTGGTTGCTCTCTTCTTTAATGATTCAATTGGAATGTTCAACATTTTGCCTAATTGTTTGCCATCTCTATAACTTATTACTCTTAATAAAGCCACATCTTCTGGAACAATAAAAGGTTTTGTAAATTCATTGCTAAAATTATCAGGCATTGAGTCATCAATGCTATAATATATTTTAAGACCCTCTATTTCACCTTCCATATTTACAAACATTTCACCTTTAGTATTTATTTGAGTTGTAACAATTGGATCAAACATACTTTTTGCATATTTAACATTAGCTGCATCTAGTTTTTCAAAATGAGCTTCTACTTTCTTTGTAAAACTGTTCCAGTTTTTACTTGCTTTTGGAGACCAGCTTGTTTCTGCAATAGCTAAAGCTCTTGGCCAAGTCATATACTGTACATTGCGCATATTTTGTAACTGCTCAGTCCATTGATTGCCTTGGTTTCCTATAACCAAATTAGAATCTATCCCTTCTGGAATAGGTTCATAGCTGTATGTTTTTTTCATTCTCAGGCCTGCGTACATTTTTCCTTCGGCAGTCAATTCTCCTTGGTAAAAATCAATATAGTTATATGCATTTGGAGACATAACTACTTTATGCCCTTGTTTAGCTGCTTGAATTCCACCAGTAACACCTCTCCAGCTCATTACAGCTGCGTCACCACTTAATCCGCCTTCTAATATTTCATCCCAACCCATCATTTTCTTTCCTTTGCTATTAATTATTTTTTGTACTCTACGAACAAAATAACTTTGAACTTCGTTTTGATTTTTTAGCCCTTCTTTTTTCATCAAGGCTTGAACGTTCGCTGATTTTTCCCAATTGTTTTTTGCGTTCTCGTCACCGCCCATATGAATGTATTCAAAAGGGAATAGGGGAGCAATCTCGCCAAATATTTTATCAAGATAATTATACACCAACTCGTTTGATGGATCTAGTGAGTTGTCAATTCTAGCAGCAACATGTCCATTGAATCCTTCCCAATCCATAAATTCTTCACCAACATTTATTTGATATGGATAGTTTGGTGTTGTGCTTAATTGCGGATAAGCTGTGTTGATTGCCATACTATGACCAGGTACATCTATCTCAGGAATTACTTCAATGAATTTTGATTTTGCATATGCTACCACTTCTTTAATATCTTCCTGAGTATAAAAACCTCCGTAGGTTTTAGGTTCGTTAATAGCTGGCGCCGAAGTATTCATCCATTTGCCTTTACGTTCAGGTCTCCATGCGCCAACCTCCGTTAATTTTGGCAATGATTTAATTTCTATTCTCCACCCTTGGTCGTCGGTTAAATGCCAGTGAAAACGATTGTATTTATAACGCGCCATATCGTCAATAAAAATCTTTATATCTGCTTTGCTAAAAAAATGACGAGCAACATCTAACATTAAACCTCTCCACACAAATCTTGGTTTGTCTGTAATAGAAACATAAGGCAATTGCCATTGTGTGTTTGCTTGTGTTGTTTTTGCATATATAGCGGCAGGTAATATTTGTAAGGTTGTTTGCCATCCATAAAATAACCCAGCATTGGTATTTGCACTAATTGTAATTCCGTTTGTATTTACATTTAATGTGTAACCCTCCAATCCTAATGACTCATCCTTAATTATTGATAAAGTTAAACTTGCATGATTTTTACTAAAATAAACAGTTTTGCCTGTGGCATTTCTTAATTGCATGGCAATTTGATCTGTTACTTCGTTTGCAGAACTTGGGGCATTAATTGCAATAGATTTTGGCAATTGGAAATTACCCGCACCTTTTACAACTTGTAAGGGTTCAGGAATAATGTTTAGACTTTGTGCATTTAACAAAGTTGTAATACATAATGAGAATGTTATTACAATCATCTTGGTTAGTTTCATACAGAATCGTTTTAATTTAAAGCTTGCTCTATAAATGAGCATTCTAAAGGTACTGAAAATAAAAAACCCGACCACCATTTCTGGAGTCGGGCTTTCTATATTTTGAACTAATTCTAACGCTAGGATAGGATTAGTATCTGTACATGTCTGACTTGAACGGACCAGCCTTAGGTATGCCTAAGTATTCTGCTTGTTCAGTAGTTAATTCATCTAATTCAGCACCTACTTTAGCTAAGTGTAAACGCGCTACCTTCTCATCTAAATGCTTAGGTAAAACGTACACTTTGTTTTCGTAGTTTTTGCTGTTTGTCCATAACTCAATTTGAGCTAAAGTTTGGTTAGAGAAAGAGTTACTCATTACAAAACTTGGGTGACCAGTTGCACAACCTAAGTTTACTAAACGACCTTCTGCTAATACGATAACATCTTTGCCTTCGATATTGTATAAATCAACTTGTGGTTTGATTGTATCTTTTGTATGACCGTAGTTTTTATTTAACCAAGCCATATCTATTTCGATATCAAAGTGACCAATATTACAAACAATCGCCTTGTCTTTCATGTTTCTGAAATGTTTTTCAGTAATCAAGTCGCGACAACCAGATGCAGTAACAATAATGTCTGCTTCTTTCACTGCGTTCTCCATTTTCTTAACTTCAAAACCGTCCATTGCTGCTTGTAAAGCACAGATAGGATCAATTTCGGTTACAATTACACGGCAACCAGCACCACGTAATGAACCTGCCGAACCTTTACCTACGTCACCGTAAGAACCAACTACAGCAACCTTTCCAGCCATCATAACATCAGTTGCACGACGAATCGCATCTACTAATGATTCTTGACAACCATATTTGTTATCAAATTTAGATTTAGTAACTGAATCGTTTACGTTGATTGCAGGAATAGGTAAAGTACCTTTAGCCATACGCTCATATAAACGGTGTACACCAGTTGTTGTTTCTTCACTCAATCCTTTAATGCCTGCAACAAACTGAGGGTATTTATCAAACACCATATTAGTTAAGTCACCGCCATCATCTAAGATCATATTCAAAGGACGGTCTTCACCACCAAAGAATAATGTTTGTTCAATACACCAATCACCTTCTTCAACGCTTTGACCTTTCCAAGCAAAAACGCCAACACCTGTTGCAGCAATTGCAGCAGCAGCTTGGTCTTGTGTAGAGAATATGTTACAAGAGCTCCACTTAACTTCAGCACCTAAAGCAGTTAATGTTTCAATTAACACTGCTGTTTGAATTGTCATGTGTAAACAACCTGCAATTCTAGCACCTTTTAATGGTTGGCTAGGTCCGTATTCGGCACGGATGCTCATTAAACCTGGCATTTCTGCTTCAGCTAAACGAATTTCTTTACGACCCCAATCAGCTAGGGTGATATCTGCTACCTTATATGGTAAGCTAAAATCGATGTTTGTTAAGCCCATAATAGTATTTATTTAAGGCTCAAAGGTAATTTGGTAGGAGATAATAATAAAATATATCTAAAAAATAGTGAAATACGCTATAATAAGTTAATTTTAATGCAATAAACGCTGTTTAGCTATGAAAAATAAGACACAAATAGAGGAATCGGCTAGTCATCAAAATTCAAATATGAATGGTATGCAAAATACGTCCCAAAATACCGTGCCTTTGGATGTTAAAGATTTATCCATTCTAAGACTTTTACAGGACAATGCGAGAATGTCGGTTAAGGATATCGCGGATGCTGTGCAGTTAAGTACAACGCCTGTGCATGAGCGTATTAAGCGACTAGAAGCGAGTGGAGTGATAAAACAATACGCAACTTTAATTGATGGTGCAAAAGTGCGCAAAGGCTTAATGGTTATTTGTTATGTCTCATTGAATCAGCACAGTAAAAAATCGGGCACACAGTTTATTAAATTAATTAATGAATTACCCGAAGTTGTTGAGTGTTATAGTATCTCAGGGGAATTTGACTTTATGTTAAAGATTGTAACCGAGGATATGAATAGCTATTACAATTTCCATGTGAACAAATTAAGTCAGGCCGAAAATATTGGACAGGTCCAGAGTGTATTTATTATGGGAGTAGTAAAGCAGACCCATGTGATGGTTTAGCCAATTCAGATTCCAAAGTGTATTAAAAGTTCAATCGCATCACATAGTCGTCCATGTAAAAGCCATTGCCAATATCAAACTTAAATTCTTTCTCTTTTGTAAAACCATTTTTTAGGTAGAAAGTATAAGCGTTATTGTGCTTGTTTACTTGTAAAAATAGGGAAGTGGAGCCTTGGGATTTTGCGACTTCAACAGCTTTGTTTAGTAAGGCTTTTCCGCTTCCAGTTCCGTGAGCACTTGGCAACACATATAGCTTATTTAGTTTGTGCGATGTGAAATTTGAAACTTCATTATTGTTTTCCGCGTTTTCAACTCCTTCATTACTTACGGAACAAAACCCTACGTCTTCGCCATTTAAACTTGCAATATAAAACGCATGTCCTTTTGTAAATTGTTCTGCTAGAGATGCATCACTATACATCCAATCCAACATAAAATTGATCTGTTCCTGTGAAATAATATGCCCATAAGTACTTGGCCAAGTGCGCTCTGAAACAGAACGTATAAAGGCTCGATCTTCTAATGTGGCTGGTCTTATTGTAATATCCCTCATGACGAGTGTATAAAGTAAACTAGCCTCCTAATAAAGAGACTCGTTCATTAATTTATAATTGCGCTAAACTTTCTTCAATAGTTTGAATTCTCGCTAATGCATCTGCTTTTTTCTTTTGCTCAATGGCAAGTACTTCTGGCTTTGCGTTTTGTACAAACTTCTCGTTACTTAATTTTTTGTCAACGGAAACCAAGAAACCTTGTTGATGCGCTAGGTCTTTTAATAAATTTTCTTTTAAACTTGCAGTATCAATAGCTTGATCTGCTACTAAATAAAATTTATCTTTTTCCAACGCAACCACAATGCTTGATCCTATTGAAGCATTGGTATAAGCAATGCTTTTCGCATTCACTTGTTTTGCAAGAATATTTTGTATGGTCTTGTAGGCTGTATTGTTCTCGGATTGAATATGTAATTCAATGCTGTCTTTTGGCTTAATCTGATTTTTATTTCTTGCATCACGCAAAGTTGAAATCACATTCTTTAATAAAGCACCTGCGTTTAATACTGCTTCATCTACTTTGCCAATGGTTTCATATTCTTTAACACATAAGTCCTCGGTTTGTGTTTTTAAAGCATGGTGAATTTCCTCGGTAATGAATGGCATGAATGGATGTAATAATTGTAATAAAGAATCATAAAATTCAATGCTCTTATTATAAACACCTTCGTGTATTGCTTGTTCAAATCCTGGTTTTACCCACTCTAAATACCAACTACAATAATCATCCCATATTAAACTGTAAACCACTTTTAATGCTTCGCTTAATCGGAACTCCTTTAACATGCTATCTACCTCCAATTGAGTTGCACTTAATTTTGCTTGAAACCAATCCATTGCAAATGCTGCATCTTCTGGAATAGTGCCTTCTTTTGTTTGACGTGGTTCCCACATCTTTAACAATTTAGCCGCGTTCCATAATTTGCTATTAAAGTTTCTTCCTTGTTCTAAAGTAGATTCATCAAATAATAAATCATTTCCAGCAGGAGAGGCAATCATAATACCAAAGCGCACTGCATCGGCTCCGTATTGATCAATCAATCCCAATAAGTCTGGAGAGTTACCCAAACTCTTACTCATTTTTCTACCTTGCTTATCACGCACAATACCTGTAAAGTATACATCCTTAAATGGTATTTTGCCCATGTATTCTTCGCCTGCCATAATCATACGCGCTACCCAAAAGAAAATAATTTCAGGTGCAGTAACCAATGTGCTGGTAGGGTAGTAGTAATTAATTTCGTCATTGCCTGGGTTAGACATTCCTTTAAATACTTCGATAGGCCATAACCAACTACTAAACCAAGTATCTAAACAATCTGAATCCTGGTGCAATTCTTTGCCCTTGGTTTCAGGATATTTTTCATACACTTTTTCCAATGAAGTTTCTACATATACATTCCCGTCTACGTCATACCATGCTGGGATACGATGCCCCCACCATAATTGACGGCTTATACACCAGTCCTTTATATTGTCCATCCAATGACGGTAAACATTTTTAAATTTAGCTGGATGAAAATGTATCTCGTCGCTCATTACTGCTTCTAATGCAGGAGCGGCTAGCTTTTTCATATCCACCCACCATTGTAAACTTAATCTTGGCTCTACAATCGCGTCTGTTCTTTCACTAAATCCAACCTGATTCACGTAGTCTTCTATCTTCACTAAATTGCCACTTGCTTCTAAATCGGCAGCAATTATTTTTCTCACCTCAATGCGATCTTTTCCAATATACATTGGCGCAGCTTCGTTCATTGTGCCATCCTCATTCAATGTTTCAATAACTTCCAAGCCATGCTTTTGGCCTAAGTTAAAGTCATTCACATCATGCGCTGGTGTTACTTTTAAAGCACCTGTTCCAAAATCCATTTCAATATAATCATCTGCAATAATTGGTATACGACGATTTATCATTGGTACAAATGCAAATTGACCCACTAAATGTTTATATCTGTCATCCTTTGGGTGCACACATATTGCAGTGTCACCAAATATGGTCTCAGGACGAACTGTTGCAATGGTTATATATGCTTCACCTGGCATGTCTAGTCTGTATCTAATGTGATACATTTTGCCATTTACTTCTTTATGAATTACTTCTTCGTCACTCAAAGCAGTTTTTGCACGCACATCCCAGTTAATCATTCGCTTGCCGCGATAAATTTTTCCTTTACCATATAAGTCAACGAAAACCTTTATTACTGTCTCATAATAATCCGGATCCATGGTAAATGAAGTACGATCCCAGTCCAAACTACAACCCATCTTTCTCAACTGCTGTAAAATAATACCACCATATTTTTCTTTCCACTCCCATGCATATTCTAAAAATTCGTCTCTAGATAAAGAAGATTTTGCAATACCTCTTTCTCTTAACATAGCAACCACTTTTGCTTCTGTAGCGATAGACGCATGGTCAGTTCCTGGTACCCAACAAGGATTCATTCCTTGCATACGCGCGCGACGTACCAAAATATCCTGAATAGTATTGTTTAAGCAATGGCCCATGTGCAACACACCCGTCACATTAGGAGGCGGTATGACCACGGTGTAAGCCGGTTTATTATTTGGCTCACTGTGGAAATATCCTTTTTCGATCCAATGTTTGTACCATTTGGTTTCTACTTCACCTGGTATAAAATTTTTACTCAGTTCCATGCTATTTTTCTTTACCTAAATTGAGCCACAAAAATAAGGAAAAGCCACAAGCTTATTTTGACAAAAATATCCGAACTTGGCCCCTAATGGAATTTGCAGTCGTAGATATTGAAACCACCGGAGGAATGCCACAATCGCATGGCATTACAGAAATTGCTATTGTTATACACAATGGGGTGGAAGTGACGGGCAAATACGTTACACTTATCAATCCAAGGCAAAAAATCCCTCCCTTTATTGTAAACATGACCGGCATTAGCGACGAAATGGTAGCTACTGCACCACTTTTTGAGGAAGTAGCACCTCAGATATACAATTTATTAAAAGGAAGAATTTTCGTGGCACATAATGTAAGTTTTGATTATGGATTTGTACATTATTTATTAGGACAATCTGGATTCGACTGGTCTGCTCCTAAATTATGTACGATACGTTTAAGCAAAAAAGTATTTCCTGGCTTAGCAAAATACGGACTTGGGTCTTTAACCCGTGATTTGGGTATAAGAATCGAAGGTCGTCACCGTGCATGGGGCGATGCAGCGGCAACAGCTCAAGTGCTAACTATGGCCATAGAAAAAGAGGGGATGGATCCTATTCATACTTTATTGAATAAGAAAGAACCGCGCAAAAAAATAGCGCCACCAAGTTCAGAAGGGGACGCTATCTAGTATTTTACAAACTATTTATTTCCTGCAATTTTATTTGCTTTTGTACAAGCAAAATTAATATTCCGCTGTAATGCCTGTATAATTTTGAGGTGTGATTGCTTTTAATTCTTTCTTTAAGGCAGCAGTTACTTTTAATCCATCAATAAATTTATGCATAGATTTTTTATCAATCTTGCTATTGCCTCTTGTTAAATCTTTTAAAGCTTCGTAAGGATTTGGATATTTTTCTCTACGCAAAATAGTTTGAATCGCCTCGGCTACAACTGCCCAGTTATTTTCTAAGTCTTCTTGTATTTTAGCTTCGTTTAAGATTAATTTACCCAAGCCTTTTTCTAATGAATTAATGGCAATGGCAATATGACCAACAGGCACTCCAATATTTCTTAATACAGTTGAGTCGGTTAAGTCTCTTTGTAAACGGCTTATTGGCAATTTTGCTGCAAGATGCTCTAATAAAGCATTTGCGATACCTAAGTTGCCCTCTGCATTTTCAAAATCGATTGGATTTACTTTATGCGGCATTGCACTTGAGCCCACTTCACCTTTTTTTGTTTGTTGCTTAAAGTAGTCCATTGAAATATAGGTCCAAACGTCACGAGATAAATCAATTAAAATATTGTTGATACGTTTGAGGTTATCGCAATGTGCCGCAAAGTTATCGTAGTGTTCAATTTGTGTTGTAAACTGCATTCTTTGTAATCCCAATATGTCTTCTACAAATTCATTTCCTAATGACACCCAATTCTTTTTTGGATAAGCAATATGGTGTGCGTTAAAGTTCCCAGTTGCACCTCCAAATTTAGCAGCATAAGGTATAGCGCTAAACAATTCAATTTGATTGTGCAAGCGCTCTACAAATACCATAATTTCTTTTCCTAAAGTAGTTGGAGAAGCTGGCTGTCCATGTGTCCTGGCTAATAAAGGAACTTTCTTCCATTGTTTTGCAAACTGGTATAATTTATTTTGTAAATTAACTAATGCAGGCAATGTGTTATTTTCCATTGCGTCTTTCCAACTTAATGGGATAGCAGTGTTATTGATATCCTGAGAAGTTAATCCAAAATGTATCCATTCCTTTAATTCACTTGCCTTATGGGCATCCAAAATTTCCTTTAAAAAATATTCAACTGCTTTTACATCGTGGTTAGTTGTGGCCTCAATAGTTTTAATTTTTTGAGCATCTTCCTCCGAAAAATTCTCGACAACTGCCAATAATGTTTTTCTTAATGCTGGAGTTACTTTAAAAAACTTTTTATCTGCTAAAAATAAAAAGTAGTGTACTTCCACTAAAACACGATACTTTATTAAGCCAAATTCCGAGAAGTAGGCACTTAAATTAGCAGTTTGCTTATGGTAACGACCATCAATTGGGGATATGGAACTAAGTTGTGACATATTGATTGCTTTAAACAATTGGTTTTTGATATCTTTGCGCAAAGTTAATTCAATTGGAGAGAAAGTGGCGCATTGGGGCGGTAAGTTATTTAAACACACGCCCGTTATTATTAGGAATAGAGCAGTCGGGCTTAATGCCAAAGATTGAATTGGTTAAGGCTTACCCATCTAAAATTGCACAGGATTTAATTGAGGGCACTATAGATATGGGTTTGGTTCCTGTTGCAATTACGCCATTGTTAAAGGAGGCTCATTTAGTATCTAAATATTGTATTGGTGCCGAAGGACCTGTTGCTAGCGTGTGTATTTTTAGTCAGGTTCCAATGGGCCAGATTGAGAAAGTTTATCTGGATTATCAAAGCAGAACCTCGGTTCAGTTAGCTCGTATTTTATTAGAACAATTTTGGAAAAAGGAGGTGGAATTTATTAAAGCCGAAGAAGGGTATATTCAAAATATAACAGGAACAACTGCCGCTGTTATTATTGGGGATAGAGCCTTAGCTGCTAGAGGGCAGTTTAAATATGTATACGACCTAGCTGAGGCATGGATTGACCACACAGGACTTCCTTTTGTATTTGCCACTTGGATTTCAAATAAACCCATTCCTGCAGATTTTATGGATGCTTTTGATATGGCTAATGCATATGGTTTAAAATATTTAGATGAAGTGATTGCAGGCATACCTTTATCTGAGCAGGTGTATGATTTGCATAAATATTATACGCATAATATCAGTTACGATTTTACAGCAGAAAAAAGAAAAGGGTTAGATCTTTTTTTATCCTTTCTTAAATAGTCTTGCAGATTGCTTGGCAACAAATTCCTTAAAGTAATTTAAAATTTCAGGAGCAGGATTAATCCATGCAGTTAGGAAATAAAATCCTATTCCATATGCTGTAGATTGAATTGCAATATTTAATACAAAACTTTCAGGTGCAGGGATTTGGTGCACCAATAACATCAAACCAATAGATATTATAAGGAATAAACCGTGCTTCCAACTGTAAGGCTGTAGATTAAATTTCTTATATAAAAACCCAAATCTTACAGAATTGTAAAGTGTGTAAGCAATTAGATTAGAGTAGGCTAGTCCTGTTAAATCGTAATGCTTAATTAAATAAAAATTTAATGGAATGGATACAATCACAAACATCACGTTGGTGAAAAAATCAAATTTCCAATAATTAGATGTACCAATAATTTGAGCATTCACTCCAGTAGCTAAGTCTATCAATTTTGCAAGCCCCATTATAAAGGCAAGGTTCACTAATGCATCATAGCCGCCCCCTTGCTTATGACTTATCCAGTTTAAAAATGCGACCAGGTTTTGAATATTTAACCAAATAAGTCCAAATAATAAAAGCCCTACTGTCAGTAAATTAGAAACACTTTTATGGTAAATGTGTTTAATGTTTGCAAAGTCTTTTTCTTTCCATGATTTTGCAAGTATAGGAATGCTAATGGAAGTAAGACTACGTTGTGGTATTTCTAAAATCGCTGAAACATAAGTGGCAATAGCAAAGATACTGGCGTCACTTAGGCCTTTTAATCCAACAATCATAAAGGTATCGTTGGTGCGTGCTAATAAATTAAAAAACTGCCCAGCAAAAACAAAAAGCGCAAAACTCACCATTCTGCCTTTAAGTCTTTTGGTAACGCCACTCATTTTGATATTACTAATAGACCATTCTCCAGATTGTATTAGATTATAAAGCAAGTACAACATAGGAAGTAAATAAATGCAACTAAATAAACCAATAAATTGTGTTAAATCAATCCAGTGTACTCCAAAAAGAATAATTAAAATAGTTGTAAGTAGGCGTATAACAGTCTCCCTTAAAAAATTAGTTGTAACGCCTTTGTGAAGTCCCCACGCAAATGCTTCTAGCCAATAAAAAATTAATAAGAAGAAAGTGTAGGGATAGATATAACTAAAATAATAACCAAGACTTGGCGACTTTCCTAATTTACGGATAATAAAATCTTTATTGTTCCAGCCAATTAATAAAAGGATGCCAAATCCCAATAAATTAATCATTAGGGTTATAAATGGAAGCTCGTTTTTATTAGTACCTAAATAATGATTATAAAAAGGGTAAAACTTATAAACTACCGGTAAAGTGCCCAATGTACAGAAAACGGAAAGGGTAGCGCCAATATCAATCATGGCTCTTACTAAACCCTGATCATTTTTTGAGAAAAACATAGGAAATAAAACAAGCAAATTGATTGCTCCAATCAAGAATCCTAAAAATATAAAATAGGATGACTTTATGCCTTGTTTTTGAATGATCCCCATTGTACAAATATATTATTATTTATACTTACCAGTAAGTCTATTCTTTAATAGCTTCCAAATGGTCGCGAAGGCTATACGGCTTTCGGTATAGATTACTTGCTTGTCGTTTATAAGCTTTGTTAAGCAAGTTGCATACCAGTCTTTGTGCTTCTCAACAATGTATTCAATAAGTTGTGCTCTATTGGGGTGGGTGTCGTTTTTAAGGGTAGACTTATTGGTTTGGCGATAGTATAGTAAGTATTCAGGAATCAAGTGCACTACTAGATTAAGCTTCGTGATTCTGATGTAAAACTCCCAGTCTTCGTAACCTAATTTCATGCTTTCATCATATCCCCCAACTTGATCCCATACTTCCTTTCGCACCATAGCGCATGCAGGGCATTGGTTAGAAAATAAAAAATTGAAAGCATTGCCACCTCTTGGTTTAGAAGTGCCTGTTTTGTTTCCAAAATACTTTATATAGCTAGTCACGACAGCAGTGGTTGGTTCAATATTTAAAATGTCAACTGCTTTCTTAAAAAAACTAGGATCAAAATAATCATCTGCGTCTAGCGCTGCAATAAATTTCCCTTTTGCATATTTAACGCCGTGGTTTCTTGCAGAAGACATTCTGCCATTTTCTTTATGTAATACGGTTATATTTTCTTGTGTAGCCAATTGATTTAAAACTTCTAAAGTATGCGTGTCAGTTGAACCATCGTTTACAATGATAATCTCAAAAGATTGTTCGGTTTGTAAGGTAAGCTTTGAAATAGTTTCAGGGAGATATACACCGTCGTTAAAACAAGGAATTACCACGCTAATTAATGGGTTCATAGAGTTGTAATTTACTTGTAACAGAATATGTTTAATTGTACATCAAATGGTGTGCCAGTTGTCTGTTGAACAAATGGGTTATCTAAAGTATCTGCTGCTATTTTAATATAAACCATAAAGCCTGCTTGCTTTACAATGTCTAATAGTGTAATAAGTTTTTCTGTTTCATTACTAGTGCCATGGTATTCTAAAAAGAAATTTTGCACTTTTTGTAATTCAGTTGTGCAATCTTTTACAACATCAAATTCAGCTCCTTCAATATCCATTTTTAAGAAATCTATCTTTTCAAACTGAGCCAAAAACTTTGCTAAGTGAATTGCTTTCACTTTAGTTGCACTTTGCCCCGTGGCGTCTATCTGACTAGCTTCTGACCCTTTATTGCTAAATGATAATTCTGTATCCTGCGTCCATACAGCTTCGTTGTATAATGAAACATGTGACAGCTTGTTATCATTGATGTTTTGTTGAAGCAAATTAAAGATGGCCTTATCAGGTTCAAATGCAAATACTTTGCTGTTAGGGTAGGCGATTGCAAAATACAATGTACTTAATCCAATATTAGCCCCACAGTCTATTATAACAGGATTGGAACTACTATTATTGAACTTATAAATCTCTTGTGTGAAAATTTCTTTATAGGTTTTGATTACTTCGTATGGACGGATATAGTTTAACACAAAGTGCCCAAAGTCACGTTGTTTAACTACTTGGTCATCCTGGTGCTTTATTAGCTTTTCGGCTGCCCAGCTTATTTTATTAAAGTTGGATGCTTGCTCCTTTTTGCGAAGCCTTTTTCCAATTCCGTTTAGTATATTTGTAATAATCATTAATTCGTTTATTAAATGTCTGAACCTTTAATTTCAATTTGTATCCCTGCTTATAAAAAGCCTGAATATGTCCTTAGAGCTATTCAGTCGGTTCAAAAGCAGTCGCATAAAAATGTAGAAATTATCATTTCGGACGACTCTCCCAATGAGGACATAAAAATAGCGATACAATCTTATATTTCTGAACTCAACATTAAATATTATCATAACCAGCCTGCTTTAAAAAGTCCTAAAAACTGGAATAATGCTATTAAGCTTGCCACTGGTGAATTTTTCATGTTATTGCATCAGGACGATTGGTTGGAGTCAGAGGAATGTTTGGCTACTTATATGGCTGCATTTAAGTCTCATTCAAATGCTCAATTTGTATTTTGTAAGAATACAGCTATCCAGCCCGACGGCACTGTATTAAACCTGCAACATATTAAATCCTTATTAAGTGAAATGGGTCAAAAGCCGAATCATATTTTAAGAGCGAATGTAATTGGTCCACCAAGTAATACCATGTTAAGAAGGGGTGTTAAAGTAGCATATGACGAGGATTATATTTGGTTAGTAGATGTTGATTATTATGTTGGCTTATTGAAGAAAGGTTATGAATACGTTTATTTGGATCAGCACTTAGTAAGTATTGGATTGCATGAGGATCAAACTACCGTGTTTTGCAGAAATAACGAAGACGTGATTGTAAAAGAGAATATTTGGTTCGCAGAAAAGCTAGGCAACAAGGCATTTTCTGATATTCTTATTTTTGATTATTATTGGAGATTGCTACGTAATTATAAAATAAGGTCTGTACAAGATATTGTTAATACTGGAGTGGCTCGCGAACGCATATTGCCTGTATTGTTAAAAATGTTATCTCTTCAACAAAATATTCCTTTGTCAATTTTGAAGATTGGAGTTATCTCTAAATTCTTAATGACTATTCAATATTTACTTAGACCCAAAGGCGAATAAGTTTTTCCATTTCAAAATTTTCTTTTCTATCCATTTCCAAGATATAATGCCTAGGGCAAATGACACAATAGTGCTTGTCCATAACAAGACAAATACACTGGGCTTGAAAAAATAGATAATCAGCTGTTGTACCGGGAATGCATATAAGTAAATTCCAAAAGAAGGGTCTTCGATATTTTCATGTATCCATCCCGCCAATTTGGATGTTTTTTGTCCAATGTATAATACAATATAAGGCCATGAAAGGCAAAGCCATATTGGGTTTAGTTTAAATGCAATAACCGCGCCCATGCTTATACAGGTTGCTATAAAAATATGGTTTTCGTATTTCATTTTACTCCAATCTAGCATTCCCCAAAAAGATCCCGCTAAAAAGAAGGCGCCTAACTCGAAAATTAAATCCACTCTTAATTTAAAATCTACCGTTCTTAAATCATTAATATGAAAAAGGTTGCCGTACATTAAAATAACAATACCAATTAAAAGGGTAGGCATTAGTATTTTTTTTAAATGCCTAATAGGGAATAGCAATAATAAAACTAGGTAAAAGAAAAATTCAAATCCCATGGTCCACAGGGATCCGTTAATTGCGGTATTTGCATTATTATCAAATACGCCATGTATACGCCATTGGTTATGATAAAGGGTAAGGTTATTTAAGAAATAATCTATCGCTTCTGATTTAAAATTAAAATAATTATTTTCAGGCTTGTAAATTAAATAGGCCATTACAATGGACAGCCCTAGTACAATAATTAAACCTGGATAAATACGGATAACGCGTTTCCATAAATAGTCCAAAGGATTAGGAGAACGTTCTAAGCTTTTAAATATCAAAAAACCACTAATTGTTATAAATCCCTTAACTCCAAAATAGGAGAAATTGATATAGTGGTTAGTGGCCTCGCATACCCAATCACATTGCTTACTTCCAGATAAGATATATGCATGTGATATTATAACCAGCCATGCAAATAAGATACGTATGATGTCAAAGTTATTGGCAGCTCGGGCAGGGTGTAATTGTATGTTTTGCTTGTCGGACATCTTAAATGTGTATAGGCAAATATAAATGGATTTCGGCGTATCTTTATGTTTCAAAGAATACGGCTCATGCAACTTTCTATTATCATTGTTAATTATAAATCAAGTGCATATATCTGCGACAGTTTAGCGTCAGCCGATGCTGCTATCTTGGCTAATAATCAAATAGAGTGGATTGTTGTTGATAATGATTCTAAAGACAATAGCAAGGAAGATATAACCAGCCAGTTTCCATTTGTTAAATGGATTTCCATGGACTATAATGCTGGATTTGCTAGGGCCAATAATGCAGGAATTAAGGCCTCAAAAGGAGATGTGATTTTGTTGCTAAATCCGGATACTTTATTAATTGACGGCACTATACAAACTTGTTTGAGTAGATTAGTGAATTCTAATTTTGCTGCTGCAGGTGTTCAACTTGTACATAAGGATAGAACTCCTCAATTTTCGGGTAGTAATTTTATGAAGGGAGGAATTAATCATTTGTTGCCACTGCCATATTGGGGATATTTTTTAAAGCAAATTGCTGGGTTGTTAAAAACCAATAAGCCTTCGGTTTTAACAGCAGATAAAGAACAAGTTATAGATTGGGTAAGTGGCGCTTTCTTAATGGTTAAGAAAACGGCTATTAATAAAGTAGGCATGATGGACGAGGAATTTTTTTTATATGGAGAAGAAGTAGAATGGTGTAGTCGTTTAAACAAAGTTGGGCATATATGTATTTATGGTGACTTGCAAATTATACATTTAATAGGTGCAACTATTCAAGATGCAACCAATGCGCAGGACAATAGTTACGAAACATTATATGATAAAAAAGGGTTGCAATTAATGGTGTCAAATCATTTACGCATTAGGAAGCAATATGGAATATTTTGGTTTCTCTTTCAGTTGTTGAATTATACCTGGGCAATACCTTTTGCTTTTATTGCAAGTATTGTTAACAGTTTATTTAAATTAAAATCACCCATGGGGGAACTTACCAATATTCTTAAGTTGGCAAAGAATGTAATAGGGGTTTGGAAATTAGCGCCTACTATAATTACAGGTAAGCCGCATTTTTATAAATGCATTTAAACAGTTTAATGCTTTTGTGATTTATCTTATCAATCCTTAGTAATTCAACAAGCCTTTTAAAGCGTCGATTCTAAACTGAATCACAGGCCATGATTTTGCAGGTGTTCCTTGTAATGCATATTTAAGACCTAGTATTACAGATGCACCAAGCTTAAATAGGTATTCCGTAATTTTTAATAAATATGCTTTATTAGAAATTTGTTTTGTTCTTGTTCTTTCTCCGCGTCCAATACCACTTGCTACACGATACATATATTCACTTGTCAGCTTTTTAACTTCTACAACATGATGTACACAAATACTTGGATCGTAATAAATAGTATGTCCCAGTGCCAGTATTTTAAAAAACAATTCCTTGCCTTCTCCGCCAATTCTTAATGTACCAACAACACCAGGTAATGCAGTATTAAATCCGCCTATCTGTTCATAAATTGCTTTGCTTACAATCATATTAGACTCTAGAGGATACTTCCCATTTTCAAAAGCACATGCGGAAGGAGCATAATCAAAATTACCAACTAAAGAGGATACATAATAACTCATCCATTTAGGTTGTTCTGGAATATATTTTGGAATAATTCTTCCTCCAAATCCAACAATAAATGGTTGATCTTGTATATGTCTTATAATATTTGAAACATAATCCTTTGTAGCAACCGCATCATCATCCATAAAACATAGCCATGCGCCCTTGCTTAATTTAGCGCCTGTATTACGAGCATAGGAAGCGCCTTGTTGCGTTTCTGTAGTGTAAGTGAAGTTGCCATTTGGATGACTTTCACGCCATGCTTTAAATACCGCTGGGGTGTTGTCACTTGAATTATTATCTACAACAATTGCCTCGAAACACTCAAGCCCACTAGTTTGTTCATATAAGCTTGTTAGTGCATCACCAATATAGGAAGCGCGGTTATAACTACATATGACAATACTTAATTGCATTAGGCTTGCTTCTTTTTAGCTATAAAGGTACGACCAAGTAAACCTAGTAGGAGACCCCATATTAACCATGATACTGTTTTGCTTGCCAAAATTCCGTTTTCAACCGAACTTGGTTTGAATTCAAAGCGAATTTGATGGTCGCCGGCAGGAATTACCAAGCCTCTTAAAACATAGTTCACTTTTACAATCGAAGTTTCTTTATTGTCAATATATGCTTTCCATCCTTGCTTATAATAAATCTCACTAAATACAGCCAATGACTTTTTAGTTGAGCTACTTGTATAGTTTACTAAATCATTATCATTGTTGACTAGTTTAACACTTGCAAGGCTATCAAACTGCAATCCATTTAAATCTTCTATTTTATCTTTTTCTTCTATTATAGCAGTATCCTTAGGATTGAAATTAGTAAGCTGATTCATCACTTCTGCAGGCCCTTTTTTAAATTCTACACCCTTTACAAACCAGGCACTTCCACAAGTATTTGGATTTGCAATAGTGTCTCTTTTAATATCGCCTGTAATAAAGTATTTCGTATTCATCATATTAGCAGTTGGCATGCAGTTGGGAAACTTATACCATTGATTTTCAATCAGGTCTTGATAAATACTCAATTTTGCAGGATTGTACCCTCCAACTGTTTTATGATGGTATGCAATAATAGCCCCACCGTTAAATGAATTTTGTATGCCAGCTCTTAAATCTAATACACGATAATTACATGTATCCTTGTTAAGTGCAAAGTCTAGGGGGGTTAAAGTAAATGCGTTCTCGTTTTCTGTGGCTTCAACAAAATGATCTGGTTTTAAATATTTGATATTTAGTTGAAATAAATCAAATAATGAGATGAATCCGATTGCTGCAATAGTAACCGTCTGGTTGATTATTTTTTTAAATGCCAAGAAAAGTAATACGCCAATAATTAATATATAAAGAAAGGCTTTATATATATCGCTTTCAATTAATCCTTTACGGTCTGAAGCAATTGCATTTACAATATCATTCGCTGGATTAATATATTGAGCTGCCTCCTTAGGGTCTTTGATTTGTGCATTTACAATATTGCTCCATTGATTTAATCTTTGTGCATCATCTACACCTTTAAAATCACTAGACATGTATATGTATAAAACTGATGCAAATACAGCTCCCAATACAATTAAACTAAGTTTATATTTTGCAAATACTTCCTTCCAATTAGTTTCCTTTGTTAAAGCATCCATGCCATACAATGACATTACTCCCAATAATAAAGTTGGCACAACTATAATCATGCTTGGTGCTCTGAACTTATTATAGAATGGCAAATGATCTAACATAAAGCTGTTAAATGAGATAAAAAAAGATCCTGCTGCTAGCATAAAAGAGAAAATAATTACCGCGCTAATCCACAGGCGATGTTGGTTAGATTTTACACTTAATCCTATAATAGCAAAGAAACATACAATCAAACCTACATAAGGAGGGCCTGCTGTAAAACCAATGCCTCCCCAATAAAATTGTAAGAAAGATTGTAGTTGTTGTCCAACTTGTTGCGGCATTTGTTGTAAAGTTTCAATTGCTTTTGAGTTAGCCGGATCAATTATATTTGGATCACTTGATCCACCATATAAGTTAGGGAACATCATTACTAAAGGCTCTGATTTATACATACTATAACTAAATGCATAATCCTGATTTAAACCTGTTGCAGTTGTTTTACTTCCTTTAGTCTCTAATACACTGCCTCCTCGGATTGATTCCTTCCCGTATTCATAAGTGCTTATTAATAAAGGGGCATTTACTGCTAATCCCATTATTCCAGCAATTATCGCAAGCCCGATTGTTTTTAAAATTTGATTGTATTCTTTTGCTTTGATCCATGTAATCAAATAATAGATAGACATAAAAAATACAATTATAATGCCGTAGTATGTTATTTGCAAGTGATTGGCCTGCACAAATAATGCTGTTGCAATTGTAGTTAAAATGGTACCTGCTAGATATTTTTGTTTAAATAATAATAATAGGGCACCTACAAAAAAAGGCATGTAAGCAATAGCATGCATTTTAGTAATATGACCCACCGTTACAATAATAGGGTTGTATGTTGCGTAACTATAAGCAAGTCCTCCAATAACACTAAGGATGGTATTAAAACCAAGTACTTGAGCAAGGAAATAAAAACAAATACTAGCTAAAAAGAATAAACCAATTGGTTCAGGTAAATGCAAAGTAAATAAGCCGTCAAGTGCACCTATTGAAAAAGGGTTAGCTGGAATACCTGTAATTTGATAGGTAGGCATGCCACCAAACATACTATTTGTCCATAATGGGGTGTGACCATATTTTTCACGGTACTGCAAGGCATCCTGTGCCATTCCTTTCCACTGAGTTACATCTGACTGCTGTAACACTTTTCCTTCTAATGCAGGTTTACAATAAACAATTGCAACAATTGCGAAAATGGCAACGGCGATTAAATGTGGTAGCGCCGACTTAAAATAGGTCTTCAACATGCTTATAAATTATAGTGACAAACCTACGACTAAAAAGGCTTTTTGCGTAATTTTCTTATCTTGTATCTTATTCAATCTTATGAACAACATATTCAACAAAACCTTTTTTGCTTTTATAGCTAGACTTGCCATTATCTGCAACGTATTTTTCATACTTTCTTTAATGATAATGCTCCTAAAATGGTTCAAATTGCCCGATTTTTTAGCCAATTTTATAGCTGTGTTAGGGTTGGAAATGGCACCAGTTGCCAATATCTGCTTTCTGATTTGGCTGATTGGAATAAAAATTACAAAAAACCAAATTGAGATACCAAAATGGCAAACAATTGCAATTGTTTTTATGTTATTGGTTCAAATTGCTGCCGCAATTATATAAATTAAATACAACCTTATTAAATGATACAATCTATTCTTAAAGACAAGCCTACAAAATTATTCTTAGGCATCACTGCATTTTTTGTAGCTAATGCACTAATTGCAGAATGTATTGGAGGAAAGATATTTTCTTTAGAAGGGGTGTTTGGAATTAAGCCTGCCAATTTTACCATTTTTGGAGAGTCAGGGCTTTCCTTTAATTTAACTTGTGGGGTTTTGTTATGGCCTTTGGAATTTGTGATTACGGATATTGTAAATGAATATTACGGCCCAAAAGCAGTACGAAGAATTAGTATTACTGCCGTAAGTTTAATTGCCTATGCTTTTTTAATGTTTTATTTAGCTATGCGTATTGCACCAGCCACATTTTGGGTAGGATCAAAAGTGGATAGTGGGGTGCCAAGTATGCAAGGTGCATTTGAAGCAATTTTTGGACAAGGCATGTGGATTATTTTAGGAAGTTTAGTGGCTTTTTTAGTGAGTCAGTTTATTGATGTTATTGTTTTCCATAAAATCAAAAAAATAACAGGGGAGAAGATGCCATGGTTAAGGGCTACGGGCTCTACAGTTGTTTCTCAGTTAGTAGATAGCTTTGTTGTATTAGTAATAGCTTTTAAACTTGGCAATAATTGGACCTGGAGTTTTGTAATTGCAGTATGTATAGTTAACTACATGTATAAATTTACAATGGCTATTATTTTAACGCCAGCAATTAGTTTTATAGAATCTAGAATTGAAAAATACCTAGGACATGAGACTGCTAAAAAAATGAAATTAGCTGCGATGGGAATAGAGAACGAAATTTAATTAGTTCATTACCTAGGGTGCCGTATCAGAATCGCTTTTTGTTTAATAACATTTTAATAGCCACTTTGTCTATTGGCAAAGTCATTTTATCTTCTGACAATTCACTTAGTGATACCCATCTTAAATGTTCGGCCGTCCCTTTAATATCAGCAACCTGCTCTGGTAAAAAATCAAAAGCTTTTTCCTTGGTCAAAACTGCATTGGTATTGCTAGCATGGACATAATAATAAATAGAAATAATTTGATCGGTATTATTGAAAGCTGAAATTTGAAAAAAGTCGGTGGTGTAAAAATGTTCGCCCACTTTAACTTCTAAGTTTGCTTCTTCCATAAATTCTCTGGCAAGGCCGTCTCTTGTGCCTTCGCCAATTTCAAGACCGCCACCCGGAAGTTTAGTAATATAACTCCCTCTAATAAATTCATCACTTACCAATAGTCTTTCTTGGTCGTCAATCAAAAGTCCGTACACTCTAACATTAAATAATGCCATACTAATAATTTGAAATGATTTTATTTTACGTGAATGCTTGCTTTGTAAACAAACGTGCCTGGGCCTTTTAACCAAATTTGATTAAAGTGTCCGCCACCTAAATTTTTAAAACTAACTGCTAATTTACCGCCAAGAGTTTGAATTTGTATTTCATGTTCACCTTGCTTTTGTAAACAAGATGTAATTGCAGCGGCTGTTACGCCGGTGCCACAACTATAGGTTTCATTTTCTACCCCTCTTTCATAGGTACGCACAAATAAATGATCTTGTTGATGTTCAACGAAATTTACATTGATGCCTTCCTTGGTAAAGCGGTCGTTATATCGAATGGCTTTGCCTTCTGTAAAAACATCTAATTGTTCTACGCCGTGCACTATTTTTATGAAATGAGGCGATCCGGTATTGGTTACAAAAAAGCCTTCTCCTGTTTCTACCGATTTTACATCACTCATTTTTAAATGCACCCATCCATTATTATGAATAGTAGCCTCGTGTGGACCGTCGATGGCTATAAATTTGTAATGATCTTTCACGATGCCATTGTCATGTGCAAATTGCACCAAACATCTACCTCCATTGCCACACATGGTTCCTTCAGTTCCATCTGCATTATAGTAAGTCATAGAAAAATCATATCCAGTTGCAGTTCCCAATAACATCAATCCATCTCCACCCACACCAAATCTGCGATCGCATAAAAATGCAATTTGCTGATTAGATAAAGAAATACTTCCGTCTCTATTATCAATAATTACAAAATCGTTTCCGGTGCCTTGGTACTTTGAAAATTGAATATTCATGATGCTAAATTATTGTTATTAGATTGATGCTATAATGCCTAATGTTTTCTGTATCATATTATCAACTGCACTTGCCATATCCTTGCTATATTCTTTTTTAACTCGGTTCGCAATAATTACATTAACACTTAAACATTGGTGTCTTAATAAATTACATAAACCATATATCGCACTAGTTTCCATTTCGAAGTTAGCAATATGATGATTGCCATACCTAAAACTTGTCATTTGATCTACTAAATTTGGCATGCTTAAAGGCAGGCGCAAAATTCTACCTTGAGGCCCATAAAAGCCTGGGCAGGTTACTGTAATTCCGTGGCTGTATCCTTCGGTAAAATGTTTAATTAGTCCTGCACTTGCACTCGCAATATAAGGTTGGATTTTAAAATCTGTTATTTGAGTATGTTGTTCAAATGCAGAAAGAATTGCTTGCTCTTCGGAATTATTTTCAAGTTTATAAAAATGCAATAAATTATCTATTCCTAAACCGTGTGTTCCAGCAACTAATTGGTCAACTCCAACTTCGCCTTGCAAAGAACCACAAGTACCCATTCTGATAATAGAAACAGATTTATGGTTTTCATTAATAGTTCTTGTATCAAAATTGATATTTACCAATGCGTCTACTTCATTTAAAGCAATGTCAATATTGTCAGGCCCAATACCTGTACTTAAAACAGAGATTCTTTTATTTCCAATATAACCGGTATGGGTAATGAATTCTCTATGCTCGCATTTATGTTCGATGCGATCAAAGTATTTACTAACCGAAGCAACTCTTTCAGGGTCGCCAACAGTAATAATGGTATTTGCTATTTCCTCAGGTCTCACATTTAAATGGTAAACCGCCCCACGATCGTTTATGATTAGCTCAGAAGCTCCAATTGCCGACATATCTTAGTTATTTAGGTTACAAATGTCGTTTAAATCGTATTAGTTGGAAAATTCTTTTATAATTAACTTCTTTGTGTTATTTTCGCGTCCCAAAAGGGTCCTGTGGCCGAGTGGCTAGGCAGAGCTCTGCAAAAGCTTCCACAGCGGTTCGAATCCGCTCGGGACCTCTCTTAAACCCCTGAAACATAATAGTATCAGGGGTTTTGTTTTTAAGGGGACAACATAGGGGACAACAAAATGGTAGTTATTTTTTTTATTTTATCTTGTATTATTCATAATTTAGGTGAATAATATATTCAATATGAAAGAGTTTGTAAATGATATTCAAAACCTAATTGTAAAACATTGGGGTAAGTTAATAATCGTTTTTGTTATAGTGGGACTAATAATAAATCATAATGATGTGGTGAAAGGATTTAACGATGGATATAATAGTGTAAGAAAATAATATTAAAACCAACTAAATGAAAAAGTATAGTAATATTCTAATCAATATCCTTTTAACGGTAACTACTACTACATCTGTTTATATTATTTTAAGTGATGATATAAATAAACATTTGAAATCATTTGGATATATAATATTAGGGATTTCTGTTATTGGAGTATCAATATTGAAAAGGAAACAATTGAGAAAAAGTAACACCTAAAATATTTTTAAGAACTATTTCATTCTCTGAACTACCAAACCCACTTTGAGGTTAGGTAGAAACTTCCCTTCTCCATTCTTCCATTGTTGTCCCCATTTCTTATTTACAAATCTTATGTTTGTATTATATGTGACATACTTTTCATAATCTTTTGTAAAAGAAACATCTGTTGTGTTTGTATTTCCTTCTTTCCAAATCCCTACCCATTGAATACCTACAAATACACCTTTTGAATTCAAGATTATATTTTGATTACTTATATCAATTTCAATATTACCAAATAGATTATACCCTTTATCAATTACAATATCATTAATTAGTAATTCTTCATAGGGTTCTCCATTATCACTCAAAGAATAGATATGTAATCTCAATGGGTCATTCTTTTCTATCTTATTGGTTGGTAAAATAACTTTCAAAATCTTATACTTTTCATTTTCATTTGGAAATTCAACTAAAGTAGTAATCTCGTGTCCTGAAAACTTTTGATTTCTATTACCACCTCCTTTATATCTAAAACCTTCTTTATACTTATGTAATCCAACTTTAATAGGTTTCTCAATAGGTTTATATTTCTTAACTATTACATCAGGTAATGTTGAACCTGTTTCCTTAAATAATTCAATTTTATCATTTGTAATCTTACCAACTACATAGTTGATTGATTTATACCCAACATAAGAAATATGTATTGTGTCTGTTGGAGATAGGTTTAGTAAAATAAACCCATTTTCATCAGTAATAAAACCCTCTATTGTATTGATAGATTGAATAGTAGTATAAGGAAGTGGGTCTTTGGTTATCCCATCCACTATTACAACCTTTGTTTGGGA
Organism: uncultured Bacteroidota bacterium; assembly: GCA_903819975.1. Classification (GTDB taxonomy): domain Bacteria; phylum Bacteroidota; class Bacteroidia; order Chitinophagales; family Chitinophagaceae; genus Sediminibacterium. The sequence goes on from CAIJFI010000018.1 coordinate 58,980, forward strand.
ATAACTAAATTGTAATAGTAATAGGGAAAGTATTGTTAATAGTTGTTTCATAATTTGTATTAAAATTATTCAAATATGAAACATTAAAAACTAATTGTTATGAAAATATAAATAAATTAACATTTACCACAAATCAGAACACACAACTTCGGAATTGGTGATACTTTTGACTGTAATAATAGGTGTGAAATTCTTTTTAAGAAATCCCAAACCTCAATTGTGAGAGTTGATTTTTTTTTTATAATAGGTGTTTATAGTAGTTATAAACTTATTTTTTTAACTTATACAAATCCAACATTTGGTTTGTATTATTTTATTTAATCTTTTCTTTTAAAAAAGTAATGTAATCCAAATCCACCCACAAAACTAAAATCTTCGTTTGTTTTATTAAAGTTATATTTTCCTACACCACCTTCAAGGGAAAGATTTAATCTATGGAATAAAGTATTTTGAATTCCCATACCTAACCCATATGAGAAAGTAGTTCCACTTTTTTCATTCCCATATTCTATTGGTAATCCTAATTGACTATAATTCATAATCATAAATCCAACATAAGTATAAGATTGAAAATATTCAAACCTATTTATTATTCTTGAATATTTCCCACCATATAAAGTTCTATTTAATGAATAATCTTTAAATATAGTATAACTGAATTGGTATTGATTTACACTATCTAAATCATATCTTAAACTAAATCCTTTTGTGGGGAAAGTTGATTGGAGACCAATACCTAAATTTTTGTTTTGTGAAAAAGAGTAAAGACTAAATAACAAGAAAGTAGATAAGAATAATAATCTCATATTTTTTATATTTTGATATTGAATTTATATTAATTTAGAATAAGGTTAGTATAAAGATTAGTTAAATTTTTTTAATTCAATTTACATCAACTCATCAAAACTTTGGTATATATCCTTAATTTCTTCTCTACTGATACCCAAATATCTACGGGTGATTGATGTTGAACTATGATTTAAGATTGAGGACAATTTGATGAGGTATTCATCACTATGTCCGTTATTCTCCCAAATAAATCTTGAACCTGATTTTCTTAAACTATGGGTTGAAATGTTCTTGTTCTTGATTTTCTCAATTTTACCACCTTCCTTCAATAACAGGTTTGTGTGTTGTAAAGTGTATTGAAATACTAATTCCTCTTTATAGGGTGTTTTAAGTTCATTATAGGTGGTTTCAATACTCTCACGAAGGGTTTTACCTATTGTAATCTCTCTTCGTTTCCCTGTCTTCTTTTCGTTTAATACGAGGGTGTCTTTACCAAGAACATCCACCCATTTAATTCTACTCAAATCACTATACCTTAAAAGGGTCTTTACACCGAACTCAATAAGAAGACACATTCTATAATTTTCTTCTTTTCTAAAATACCTTGTTAGACGGAGTATCTCATCTGTGGTTAAATAATCACTTGTCTTGAAAGTTGTTGTAGTCATTTTGTATCGGTTTTAACGATACAAATATATTCATTTTTATATTATATTTCTCATAAACGAATATTTTTTTTATAAAAAAATCATAACTAATTGATTTTCAATACTACATTCAATAATAATATAAACGAATATTGATAATAAAGTAATTACTCCTTACTTTCTAATACTTGGGATAGAATTAGGTTGAAGAACCAACCCCATTCTCCATAAGTCCCTGTGATTGTTATTTCCTCCTCTTCATCCATATTTAGGTCAATTAGAACTTGTCTAATTATTTTAGGACTTACACATAGTTTATGGTCGTGTTCCTTAAACACCTCTTTCAGGTCTATATAATGACTATTTAATTCCATTTCTATTCTTATTTATGAGGACATAATCCTTTGGGTTTATTTTCTTGTCCTGTATCAGTTCTCTTAATTTCTCAATAAGACGGATAAATTGTTCCTCTCTTAATATTACTTTCATAATCTATGGTTTAAGTTTATAAAGTCCTCCAATAAATCGGGGTCTTTGGAATTGGTTATTAAAAATCTCATCTATGGTCTCTTCTCCAAGTTTCTTCAATACAGGATTGTTATAATCCACCTCTGTTCTGTAATCTATATTGGAATTTAATAGTTCGGGTGTGTATTTTCCTATATAGTTGATTGAAAAGGTGATTTTCGGGTCAATCATCTTAATACGGAATGTTAGTGGTTTCAATAACCTTATGTCTAAATTGTCTATATGACTATAAACCAAATAGTTTAACGAAAAGGTGGGGTATTCATTAAATTCTTCCTCAACCACACTTATAGTCCTTACCCCACCTGTAAAATTATCATTCCAAAACTTCCTATTAGATATACTACCCAATGAACTCATCCCATTGGTTAATCTTCTTGATATTTCTTGTAGTTTCTCCATACTGAATGTATGGTAGTTTTCTCTTGTCGGGAGTATTTTAAGAGTAAGTGAGTATAGGTATTTACCTTCAATGGTGGATTTTTGTTTCTCAAATCTATCCACAATCAACTCTCTAATATGGTTCTTATCAACCAAGTCGTATTCGGTGGTTTCATTTCCTAATGAATAATACACCTCTAATTTTTCTAATGTTTCCATAATAATAAATATTACGAAAAACCTGAAAAGAGTAATTGAGTGAGTAAGTTTATATAATTCCTACTTCCTTATTTCATTCAAGGGAGGGTGTCTTTTCAATAAAAACATTGTAAAAGTCAATTTCAGGACAAATACGGGATGGTTTTGGTAATTAGTATTTATGAGAGGTGAATTGAATTTAGGTGAGTGTATGAATATTAAAAAACAAAAGAAGTTCATTTTTAGTAGGGTTCTACTCCGTCAGGTAGGGAGGGACCCATATATAAGACAGGATACAACAGGACCTCCCTTCGGGGACTACCCCCATATCAATTAAATTCACCTATAAAGAACCAATTATCAATTTTCTTCTGTTCGTTTGAATTGGACGAGGTGGGTTTCAGTTCTTTTACACCATATCTAATTACCTTCTCTTTCTCTTCATTGTCCCTGATTGGTTTTGATGTCTTTGATACACCAATCAACCAACCACTTTCCAATATCAATTTCAGGTCTTGGTAATTTGTTTTTGAATTCAAAATGATGTGGGTGTGGATGTTAAGATTGTCTCCAATCTCAAAGAATACCAATGACCTGTCTATTACATTTCTACTATAAAGAAATTGAATGTATCGTTCTGTATAATCCTTCAATGATTGGATTGTAGTTCTTCTTTCGGTAAAATGAGTAAGTTGAATTTCAAATTCTTGGTTAATCTTATCTATCTCTTTATTCATAACATCCAATTCATCCTGTTCTAAATGGTTTAAGTCAATAGTTCCTGTAAATAGGGTATTGAAACCATAGTTCATAAACGAATGGACGATATCGTCTTGGTATTTCTTATTGAAATTGATTGGTTTAGATAAGTTCTTTACCTCTTTGTGTAGTTTCTTCTTTAATCTACAATTCCTTTGATTAGTCCTGTTCTGTTCTCGTCTTATGTTTATCCTATCTTCTTCATATAGGTATAATGGTGGTCGTCCAACTTTTCTCATTACTTAATGGGTTAATAATTATTGATGACACATTGGGTTATTCAACCCCGTCAAGTAATAAATATTAGTAAGTATTAGGAAAGTTTGGTTTGAGTGTAATTATTTTTTTGTGTTCTTATTTATTACCTTCTTTTTGGTTTCTTTAGTCTTTCTATCAACCCAAATGTCTGTTGGAGATATTCGTTTCTTTTTGTCTAAAAATTGTTTATTTACATCTTCAACATCTACTTTGTTATATCTTAATAGGGAACGGATATCAGTATGTCCTGTAGATTTCATCAATACCTCCATACTAATTCCGTCTTGAAGTGAATGTGTGATAAATGTTCTTCTCCCCGATACACTTGATATAATATCACATTTTTTATATTCAACTTTATTGGATTTCCTATTTCTCTTTTCTATAAGGAATACATTTTGGTTTATACCAATTTTGTCAAGAACTAATTTAACCTCTTCGTTGAAGGTTTGGTTTGGAACTTTTGGAAATAGTCTTGGATAATGAACCATATCAGGATATTTCTTCCCACTTAAATTAACTTTTTTAAGATTGTTGGATTTTAATTGGTCTATATAACCCCATAAGATTTTGACTTTTTGTTCTAATGTTCTTAAGGATATGTGAAAATGTTTAGAGGATAAGTCTAATTGAGGTATATAGATACTAAACTCTTTTATTAGTAGTTCAACTATATCTTCTGTTAAAGTGACTACAACTTTATTTATCATATTCGTCTTCTGTCTTATGTAAATAAAAGATAGGGTAGTGTCATTCTCCAAATCCTCGTTATTTTCTAAATCTTGATATGTTAGTTTGTCAAAATCCACATAAGACATACCTGTAAGTGATAAAAATAACATTATTCTTAAAATTAGTAATTCTCTATTGTTTAATTGGACCTCTGTTTTATCAAACCAATCTTCTTGTTTAATATCAATAAGTCCAATATAATATTTTATCATTAGTAGTTCAATCTTTGTAAAAACGACAAAGTCGGGTTTCTCTTTCATTACAACAAATGTCTCGTATTGTTCGGGTCTAACGAGTTTATATCTCTTGTGAGTATCTTTCAAGAATGTTTTTAAGTTCTTGATGTATTTTCCAATAGTTCCTTCTGTATTTCTACCACTATCTAAATAATAATCTACAAAATCATTATAGAAATCTTCATTAAATACATCCCAAGTTGGGGTGATTTTATTTGTTGTGAAAAACTCTTTTAACCTATAACCTGTATTAAGATATACTCGTTTTGTTCCGTGTGACAAGTTCTTCTTTTTTACATACTCTTCAACAAAATCATCATAATATACACTGATGGATTTGGAAACACCATTTATACCTTTTTGAGAGTTAAGTGTATTTTTTAATTCTTGAATGGAAGGGTATTTCTTATTATTATTAAAGTAGTATTGGTTTAATAAGTCCCTGATTTTGTTCTTTTCCGTTTCTAATTTTGATATAATCACATCTCTATTAGAACAACTCTTTCGGGGTATGTCTTCTTTTTTATTCCAATCTTTCGGTTTTACATTTTCACCTATTGGATGTCGGTATGATTTTCTATCAATCGTCACTCTAATAACAACAGGACATTCTCCGTTTGTCTTGATTTTGTCTTCTCTAATGTTATTTTTTAATGAATATCCCATAAATCTTTATTTGTGTAAAGATACGGGGGACAACATAGGGGACAACAAAATACGTATAAATTTTTATACATAAAATAAAATATAAAGTATAAAC